>NZ_JBBALQ010000006.1:78171-123274 GCF_040402955.1 Flavobacterium sp.
ATCATAGAAGACGAAGCGCCAATTAGACGCGTTTTAAATAAAATTTTATCGGAAGAAAATGATACGTATTTGGTGCAAGAAGCTGAAGACGGTTTACAAGGAATTGAATTGGTAAAAAACGAAGATTTCGATTTGATTTTGTGCGATATTAAAATGCCAAAAATGGATGGGGTTGAGGTGCTTGAAGCAGTTAAAAAAATGAAACCTGAAATTCCAATGGTGATGATTTCAGGTCACGGCGATTTAGAAACTGCCATTCAAACGATGCGTTTAGGTGCGTTTGATTATATTTCGAAACCACCAGATTTAAACCGATTGTTAAATACTGTTAGAAATGCTTTAGATAAAAAGCAATTGGTTGTAGAAAATAAAATTCTTAAGAAAAAAGTATCTAAAAACTACGAAATGATAGGTGAAAGTGAAGCCATTTCACGTATTAAAACTATGATTGATAAAGTAGCACAAACGGATGCTAGAGTTTTAATTACAGGTCCAAACGGAACAGGTAAAGAGTTAGTTGCGCATCAATTACACGAAAAAAGTAATCGTGCTCAACAAGCCATTATTGAAGTAAATTGTGCTGCTATACCTTCAGAATTAATTGAAAGCGAATTATTTGGACACGTAAAAGGTGCTTTTACATCTGCTGTAAAAGATAGAGCTGGGAAATTTGAAGCAGCAAACGGCGGCACTATTTTTTTAGATGAAATTGGCGACATGAGTTTGTCGGCACAAGCTAAGGTTTTACGTGCTTTGCAAGAAAATTTGATTCAAAGAGTTGGCGCGGATAAAGATATAAAAGTTGATGTTCGTGTGATTGCCGCAACTAATAAAGATTTGAAAACAGAAATAGCTGAAGGTCGTTTTAGAGAAGATTTGTACCATAGATTAGCTGTAATTTTAATAAAAGTTCCAGTATTAAATGATAGACGTGAGGATATTCCTATGTTGATTGCCCATTTCGCTTTGAAAATTTCTGAAGAACAAGGTAGTTCGGTAAAAATATTTTCTAAACAAGCAGTGAAGTTATTACAAGAATACGATTGGACGGGAAATATTCGTGAACTAAGAAATGTAGTAGAGCGTTTAATTATCTTAGGAGGAAGTGAAATCTCTGAAAATGATGTAACTTTGTTCGCTTCTAAATAAAATCAGCCAATAGCTTAAAGTTTACGGCAAAACGCTAAATAAAATGCAATTAAAAAAAATAAACCCACTTTTACAGGAAGCATTAATCGAAAACGGCTTAACCGAAGCGAATGAAATGCAACAAGAAACGTTTTCAACTATAAAAAGTGGTGCGGATGCTGTAATTCAATCCGATAAAAAATCTGGAAAATCAACAACAATTGTATTAAATGTGATTCAACGATTGGAAAAACCAATAATGGAATCGCCAAGAGCTTTAATTGTGGTTGAAACAAAAGAGAAAGTTTTGGAAATGGTTGACATGTTTAAAAAATACAATCGATACACACAATTACGAGTTTATGGCGCACACGATAAAGGCGATATGGATTGGGATAAAAATCAAATTTCTTTAGGGATAGATGTTTTAATTGGAACGCCTAATCGCTTAGATTTAATGTTTGCTACTGCAGGTTTTGATGTAAATAGATTGCTTATGTTTGTCGTTGATGATTCTGATATTTTGTTTAAACTTCGATTAGATGCCAAAACAAATCGAATGTCAGAAAGTATTTCTAAATCGCAACGTTTGATTTTTTGTAATAAAATTTCAGATCGAGTAGAAGCGGTTGCCGATAGAACTATGATAGAACCCTTATTTTTTGAAATGTAAAAAAAATCCTCAATTATAAGTAATTGAGGATTTTTTTATAATTATGATTTACTTTCTTTGTTAAAATAAACCAAGTAATAATACATTTGTTTTTCTTCATCCCACCCTTTTTCTACAAATTTTTCTGCACTTTCTGGGTTTATGAAGTCTAACTTTATTTGTATATGAGTATCTAATTCAATTACATTTTTAAGTTTTCTACGAATATCTGTTACAGCAGCATTGGCTATTGGAAAATTAGAAACATCTTCAATGCTATATTTTGCTCCTTTGTCTACTTTATAATTTCTGAATTCTGGAATTAAATCGGGGTTGTTAATTACATCATTTAAGAATGCCGTTTCTTCAAATTCGTCGTTTTTCGCAAAATGATTTACCGCGCGATTCATAAATAATACTTCTTCCTTTTTATCTTCTGCAGGTAAAACAACTTCTTTTGCAAAATCTTTGCAAAACTGTAAGTATTTCTTAGTCATAAATGTTTCATCTTGAAAAACATCGACACTTAAAAAATGCTCTAACCAGTAACGCGCATCATATCTATTGCTATCAACGGTTAATATTTTGTAACCTTCCTCTTTTTTGTAATTGAAAATCAAACAACCTTTATCTAACTTGTTTAAGTTGATTCCGTCTTGTAAAATCATTTCTAGGTTACTTCCGTTTTCTTGAAATTGTAAGAAGTCGGTTTTAATTTCACTTTTAAAAACACCAATCGCATCTACTACATTATTATCAATAGAAACATTAGTTAAATAAGCAATATATACTTCACCACTTTTAATGTGTGGATGGTTGGATTGTTCAAATAAATGTTGTGTAATTTTTTTTGAAACGTTATGAATTTCACTTGGTTTATTAAATACTTCGGTAGCTAAATTGAACATTTCATTGTATTCTAAATCTACCTCATGTGCAAATTGATAGTAATTTTCTTCTTTTTCGCGAAAAGCTTTAAAAAAATACTCTTTCAAAATTGGCATAATTTCGTCATTCAACGTGTACGGATTTTCGGAAAGAAAAATTTGTTCTTCTTTGTGTTTATTACCAACTCGGTGTATAGAAAGGTTTTCTAAGTGTGTATTAAATAAGTTTATCATTTTAATGTGTCAATAAGTCAATTTGACAATGCGTCAATTAACTGTAATTATTAATTTTTATTTAGTTTTTTAATTGGCACATCGCCGCATTAGCACATTGGCTAAATAAACTAATTCCAATTTTCTTCAAAGCCTTGATCTTCGTATGATTCAGAATCACCATAGGCATCCAAATCATCTTCGTCTAAATCATCTTCAAACTCATTAAACAAATCTTCGTTTTCTAAATCGCCGCCTCTAAAACCACTTGTTGTAGCTTCGTCGGGTAAAATTCCGTGAGAAAACAATAATGCAGGATAATTTACATCTTCTTTATTTGTTTCAATAGCAGCTAATTCTACGAAAAAGGTCCACATAGAGAATAAATCGTAAACATATACTAATTTAGTATTTTGTTCGTGCACTAAATCGTCTAATTTATATTCTGCCATTGTTTTTATTTCACCTGGAATATCACCTGTGTCAAACATAGGAATGCCATCCTCTTCGTGCCATGCCCAATCGTCACCACAAGTATAAAAAGCACCTACTTCGGATCCATCAAAACCAAAAGCATTTACTAAAGCATTGTGAAAATCTTCTAAGCTGTCTTTTGAATCAATAGCAATATCTCTAAAGATATCTTCTTCATTGTCTAAAATGGCTCTAAACTTATAAATCATAATGTGAGTTTTTAAAAAACAAAAGTAATCAATATTTAAAACTTTTATTATTGAAAATTACGATTGTTGATAAATAGTTTATCGAATTAAATGATAAAGGAAAAAATGTTTTTTGAATTTACTATTTTTGCTTAGAATTAAAATTAATCATAATGTCAAACGAAATAGAAAAAGTAAAATGCCTAATAATAGGTTCTGGTCCAGCAGGATATACTGCAGCAATATATGCAGCTAGAGCAAATATGAATCCTGTTTTATACCAAGGAACACAACCAGGAGGCCAATTAACAACCACGAATGAAGTAGAAAACTGGCCAGGAAATCCTGAAGGAATTACTGGTCCTGAAATGATGATTGGTTTACAAAAGCAGGCACAACGTTTTGGAACTGATGTTCGTGACGGTTGGGCAACAAAAGTAGATTTTAGTGCTGAACCACATAAAATTTGGATCAATGATACAAAAGAAATTCATGCTAATACGGTTATTATTTCAACTGGTGCCACAGCAAAATATTTAGGTTTACCTTCAGAACAACATTATCTTCAAACGGGTGGTGGTGTTTCCGCTTGCGCGATATGTGATGGATTTTTCTATAGAAACCAAGAAGTAGTTATTGTTGGAGCTGGAGATAGTGCTTGTGAAGAAGCACATTATTTATCTAAATTATGTAAAAAAGTTACCATGCTGGTTAGAAGTGAAAAATTTAGAGCTTCAAAAATTATGGAACAACGTGTAAAAAATACCGAAAATATTACTATTTTAATGAATCATGATACGGTAGAAGTATTAGGCGATGGACAAGTGGTTACAGGCGTTAAAGCTAAAAACAAAACTACAAATGAAGATTTTGAGATTTCAGCAACTGGATTTTTCGTAGCGATTGGTCATAAACCAAATACAGATATTTTTGCAGATTATATAACATTAGACGAAACAGGTTATATTATTAATGTACCAGGCACTTCCAAAACAAATGTACCAGGTGTTTTTGTAGGTGGCGATGCTGCAGATCATGTGTACAGACAAGCTATAACGGCTGCAGGAACAGGTTGTATGGCAGCCTTAGATGCGGAAAGATATTTAGCTAGGAAACACTAACTTTTTGGTACATATTTATACAAAAATCGGATTTTTATATCCGATTTTTGTGTTTTAAAATAAAACGCAAAACATTGCAACAAAAATAACTTTCTTACCTTTGTGTTTTAAATTTATTTTTTTTAAGACCAATTCAACACATATGCGAAAAATATATTACCTCGCTTCTTGCGATACTTGCAGAAAAATAATTAAGTCATTGCCTTCAAATTCAAATTTAGAGTTTCACGATATTCGTCAAAATCCTATCACCGTAGCAGAATTAGAATTTATGCACCAGCTTTCTGGTAGTTACGAAGCTCTTTTTAGTAAAAAAGCGCAATTATATAAAGAAAAAGGATTAAAAAATTTATCTCTAACAGAAGCCGATTATAAAAATTATATTCTGGAACATTATACCTTTTTGAGTCGCCCAGTTGTGGTGTTAGAAAATGAAATTTTCATAGGAAATAGTCAGCCAAATATATTAAAATTGCAAAAGGCTTTAAATAATGAATAGTAGGTCTTGGGCTTTAGTTTGTGCTTGGATTGTAGCAATTATTTATGGAGTAACTTTTACCGTAGCTAAAGATGTAATGCCAAAGTATGTTGATGCTTATGGATTTATTGTAATGCGAGTTGCCGGTGCTACCATATTATTTTGGTTGGTTTCTTTTCTCGGACCTAAAGAAAAAATAGCAAAAAACGATTTTTTTCGCATTGCCGCTTGTGCTTTTTTTGGTGTTGCTTTCAATATGCTAACTTTTTTTAAAGGATTAAGTTATACCTCACCAATTATGGGGGCCGTTTTAATGGTAACTACTCCTATGATTGTTTTAGTGCTTTCTGCTATACTTATGAAAGAAAGCATGCAATCGAAAAAAGTTATTGGTATACTTTTAGGATTAGCAGGCACAATAACCTTAATTTTATATGGTAAAGATTTAAATAATGCACCAAATGCCACTTTAGGAAATGTATTAGTATTTGTAAATGCGGTTTCATATGCCTTTTACCTAATTTTTGTAAAGAAGTTAATGGATAAATACAACGCATTTACGTTTGTAAAATACATTTATTTGTTTGGTTTTTTTATGGTATTACCTTTTGGATATAATGAGTTACAAGTGGTAAACTGGAACGAAATCCCTTTAGATGTTAGTTTGAAAATTGGTTTTGTAGTTGTTTTTTCTACCTTTTTAACGTATTTGCTAAACTTAATTTCGATGCGAAATTTAAAACCAACAACAGTCGCTGTTTTTATTTATTTGCAACCTTTTTTTGCTACAATTTTTGCTATTGGTTTAGGAAAAGACAATTTGAATGTAGTAAAAATAGTTTCTGCAATATTAATTTTTGTTGGGGTTTATTTGGTGATTCATAAAAAGAAAGGGACTCGAAACGACTAATCACTATTCACTTTTTACTAATCACTAAAAAAACTTATCTTTACACTTTATTAGAAAAAAATATATGATATTATCAATGACCGGTTTTGGTAAAGCAAGTTTGCAAGTATCAACCAAAAAAATTACAGTAGAAGTTAAATCTTTAAATAGTAAAGGACTCGATTTAAATACGCGTATGCCTTCTGTTTATAGAGAAAACGAATTGGCTTTAAGAAATCTTTTAGCGCTTAAACTGGAAAGAGGAAAAGTCGATTTTTCATTATATGTTGAGGTAACTGGAGAAGATACTTCATCTAAGATAAATGCGCCAATTGTAATAGCATATATGGCTCAGTTAAAAGCTATTTTACCAAACGCTGACGATACAGAATTGATGAAATTGGCAATTCGTATGCCGGATACGATGAAAACGGAACGTGAAGAAATAGACGAAAATGAATGGAAACAAATTCAAACCGTAATTGATGAAGCGATTGAAAATATGTTGTCTTTTAGAAAATTGGAAGGCGCTTCTTTAGAAAAAGAATTTACGTTACGTATTGAAAATATTAGAAATTATATGAATCAGGCATTAATTTTAGATCCTGAAAGAGTAAATAACATTAAAGAACGTTTACAAACGGCTATTGACGAGTTAAAAGTAAATGTTGATACGAATCGTTTTGAGCAAGAACTAATTTATTATTTAGAAAAATTAGATATTACTGAAGAAAAAGTTCGTTTAACCAATCATTTAGATTATTTCTTGCAAACGTTAAACGGAAGTGAAGCCAATGGAAGAAAATTAGGTTTTATCACTCAAGAAATGGGTAGAGAAATCAACACAATGGGGTCCAAATCAAACCACGCAGAAATGCAAAAATTGGTTGTAATGATGAAAGATGAGTTAGAAAAAATTAAAGAGCAAGTATTGAATGTTCTTTAAAATTATATGCCATAAGCATTAGGCTTTAGGCAATTTAAAAACTATATTACAAGCTTATAGCATATTGCTTAAAGCCAAAAGCTTAAAAAAATGAATCAAGGAAAATTATTAGTTTTCTCAGCTCCGTCAGGGTCAGGAAAAACAACTATAGTAAGACATTTATTAGAACAGGAAGATTTAAATTTAGAATTTTCTATTTCTTGCACCACACGTGAACCAAGAGGCGAAGAAGTGCACGGCAAAGATTATTATTTTATTTCTTTAGAAGAATTTAAAAAACACATTAAAGCGGAAGATTTCGTGGAATGGGAAGAGGTTTATAGAGATAATTTCTATGGTACATTAAAAAGCGAAGTCGAACGTATTTGGGCAAAAGGTAAAAACGTAATTTTTGATATTGATGTAGCAGGTGGATTGCGAATAAAATCGAAATTCAAGCAAAAAACATTGGCAGTTTTTGTGAAACCACCAAGTATTGACGAGTTAAAAATTAGATTAAAAAAGCGTTCTACAGAAAGCGACGATAAAATAAATATGCGAATTGCAAAAGCATCGGTAGAATTAGCCACAGCGCCACAATTTGATACAATAATCAAAAATTACGATTTAGATGTTGCCAAAGTTGATGCGTATAATTTAGTTAAGGAATTTGTGAATAAATAGATATTACACAGAGTTACGCAAAGATTCAAAGAGTAACACAAAATTTATTTTTTGCGAAACTTTTCGAATAAACTTTGTGTATCTCTGCGAAACAACAAAAAAATGAAAATAGGTTTATATTTCGGAACGTTTAATCCCATACATATTGGGCATTTAATTATTGCCAATCACATGGCGGAGCATTCGGATTTAGATCAAATTTGGCTGGTAGTAACACCACACAATCCACACAAACAAAAAAACACTATGTTAGACGATTACCATCGTTTACACCTGGTGCATTTGGCAACTGAAGATTTCCCTAAAATTAAACCATCTAATATTGAGTTTAAATTACCACAACCAAATTATACAATTAACACCTTGGTGCATTTGCAAGAGAAACATCCTAATTACGAATTTTCTTTAATAATGGGTGAAGACAATTTAAATTCACTTCATAAATGGAAAAACTACGAAGCTATCTTACAACATCATCACATTTATGTATATCCACGATTAAATTCTGGTGAAATAGACAAACAATTTGTCAATCATACAAAAATTCACCGAGTTGGAGCGCCAGTTATCGAATTATCATCAACATTTATTCGTGAAAATATTAAAAACAATAAAAATGTAATTCCTATGCTACCTCATAAAGTTTGGGAATATGTTGAACATAATTTGTTTTATAAGAAGTAGGATTATATGAAAAAAGCTTTTTTTCAATTGCAAAGAACAAAGAAAAATACATTAATTATTTACATATTGTGTATTATTTCAATATTTGTAAGAATACTGTCTGAACATTTTAGAGGCACTTGGATTTATCTTTATTTGAGTTTGTTTTTTCTTATAGTTTTCTATGGTAGTATTTTTTGGTCTATTTTCAATGGAATTATTATGTATAAGAGAATTAAGTCAAAAACTAAGTTTGATTTTTTATGGATTTTTATTAATTATATTCCTTTTATTATCTTGTTTATAAGATTTGCATCTATTTGGTAAAATATAAATTTAATTCATCTTAACATTCCTTTACCATTTGTGCTGTGCTTTAAGTAGTATCTTTGTTAACTAAATAAATATATCATGTTAAACTTCGAGTTATACAATCCTACCAATTATATTTTTGGTAAAAATCAAATAGAAAAATTAGCTTCATTACTTCCAGCCAATGCAAAAGTTCTTTTAGCGTATGGTGGTGGAAGTATTTTTAAAAATAGCATTCATGAGCAAGTTACGGAACACTTAAAAGATTTTGAAGTTATTGAATTTGGTGGTATAGAACCCAATCCGCGTTTTGAAACCTTAATGAAAGCCGTAGAAATTATTCGTACCGAAAAAATCACTTTTATTTTAGCTGTTGGCGGTGGAAGTGTTATAGATGGTGTAAAATTTATTTCTGGAGCTGTTAATTATGAAGGAAATGCAGTTGATATTTTAAAAAACAGAATTTTATTTAAAGATATTTCAAAAGTAATTCCATTCGGAACAATCTTAACATTACCCGCTACAGGTTCAGAAATGAATTCGGGAGCTGTTATTACCATTAATGCCACACAAGAAAAACTAACCTTAGGAGGAAGTGCTCTGTTTCCTAAATTTTCAATTTGTGATCCAACAGTAATTCAATCGTTACCTAAATGGCAACTTCAAAACGGAGTGGTAGATGCCTTCACACATGTTTTAGAGCAATATTTAACGTATCCGCAAGAGGCAATGTTACAAGACCGGATTTCAGAAGGTATATTACAAACATTAGTTGAAATAGGTCCAAAAGTAGTTGAAAATCCTACCGATTATAAATTAGCATCAAACTTTATGTGGTGTGCTACAATGGCTTTAAATGGTTTAATACAAAAAGGAGTTGCGTCAGATTGGGCGACACACATGATTGGTCATGAATTAACTGCTTTGTACGGAATTGACCATGCAAGAACATTAGCGATTATAGGTCCTAATTTATATCGAGTGATGTTTGATTCTAAAAAAGAAAAATTGGTGCAATTTGGCGAAAGAGTGTTTAATATAAAAGGAAATTCAACGGAAGAAATTGCTGAAAAAGCTATAGTGAAATTGGTTTCATTCTTACAAGAAATGGGAATGGAAACGAAACTTTCTGAAGCAACTACAAATTATTCCGACACCGCCAATTTCATTGTAAATCGCTTTGAAGAAAGAGGTTGGAAAGCTTTAGGGGAAAAACAAAATATTACTTTAGAAAAAGTAAGAGAAATTGTTGAAATGAGTTATTAAAGGAAGTAAAAAGTAACATAGTAACAAAGTAGCAAAGTAATAAAGTTAAAAGTTAGAGAATCTATGTTTTCTATGTATTGCAAAGCTACTCAAATTATCATAACACTTTCTATGTACCTATGTGTTTAATTTTGGTGAAAAGTAAAAAAAAGCGTCCAAGAATTTCTCCTTGAGACGCTTTTTGCAAAAAAAACTACTAACTAAACTACTTTTATTATTTTTTAATCGATATAAGATTATTTTCAATAGTCGTGCCAGAAAATACATCTTCACAAATAATTAACAGTTTTTTCGATTTTATTTTAAATATTTTCAAAATTATTTTTTTTTAGGAATTTATTGCTAATGATTTTTACTATTGCATATTGCCATCCAAAAGTGTATTTTTGAACTTCATAATTTTAGAAGATGGAAAGCAATAAAAAATTTGCAGTTATAGGAGGTGGAAGTTGGGCAACAGCACTAGCCAAAATGTTATGTGAAAATCAAGAAAAAATAGCTTGGTACATGCGTAGTACTTATGCTTTGGAGTATTTGAAGCAGCAAAAACATAATCCAAATTATTTAAGTTCTGTGGCATTTGATACTAATAAATTACAACTAACAAACGATATTAATGAAGCAATTAAATTTGCAGACATTATCATTTTTGCTATTCCATCTGCTTTTTTAAGTGCGGAATTAGAAAAAATGACTGCATCTTTAGAAGGAAAAATAATTTTTTCTGCTATAAAAGGAATTGTACCAGAAACTAGTTTAATTGTAGGCGAACATTTTCATGAAACATTTTCTATTCCATACGATAATATTGGAGTAATCACCGGACCATGTCATGCAGAAGAAGTAGCATTAGAGCGATTATCGTATTTAACTATTGCTTGTTCTGATGAAAAAAAGGCAAAATATGTAGCTAAAAATTTGGCATCGTATTATATAAAAACCAAAACGTCTGATGATATTGTTGGAACCGAATATGCAGCGGTTTTAAAGAATATTTATTCTATTGCGGCTGGTATTGCTCACGGTTTAGGTTATGGAGATAACTTTCAAGCCGTTTTAATGAGTAACGCCATTCGTGAAATGAAAAAATTCATTCGAAAAGTGCACAAAATGAAACGTAATATTAACGACTCGGCATATTTGGGCGATTTGTTAGTAACGGGATATTCCGTTTTTTCAAGAAACCGAATGTTTGGAAATATGATAGGGAAGGGCTACACTGTAAAATCAGCTCAAATGGAAATGAGTATGGTAGCTGAAGGGTATTACGCTGTAAAAAGTGCTTACAATCTAAACTTAGAATATAAAGCCAAAACACCTATTATTGATGCGGTATATCAAATTTTATACGAAGGTAAAGATGCAAAATCAGTATTTAGTAAATTAACCGAGAAGTTGGATTAGTTAAAGTAAAAAGGTTAAAGTAAAAGATTTATTTATTTTTAACCCCAACACCCAATACCCTATACCTTTAAAAAAAATGTACTTCATCAACGTCATTCTTCCTTTAAATCTTGATAAAACGTTTACGTATTCCGTAAATGTGGAAGAATATAAGTTTTTGCAACCAGGAATGCGTGTTACAGTACCTTTTGGGAAAACAAAAGTGTATACGGCTTTAGTTGTAGAAAAGCATACCAATCCTCCTGTTTTGTACGAAGCTAAAGAAATCAGCCAAATTATTGATGAGGTTCCTATTGTAAATGAAATTCAACTAAAACATTGGCATTGGATTGCCTCGTATTATATGTGTTCGATTGGAGAAGTTTTTAAATCGGCTTTACCTTCCGGATTGATTTTAGAAAGCGAAACGATGATTTCTGCTTCGCATACAGAATCGGACAAAACATTGGCTACGGATGAAGAATTTTTAGTTTTAGAAGCTTTAGAAAATAAATCATCCATTACGATTTCAGAAATTTCTCAGATTTTAAATAAGAAAAATGTAATTCCAATTGTTCAAAGCTTGTTAGCTAAAGGATTATTGTCAATACAAGATGAAGTTCAAGACAATTACAAACCCAAATTAGTAAAATATATAAAACTTCAAGAAGAATTTCTGCAACCAGAAAAATTGCAAGAATTACTTGAAATATTAGGTAAAGCAAAAAAGCAAAAAGAAATTGTTTTGTCGTATTTTCAATTGCAAGCGACTGAGAAAAAGCCAATTCCTGCAAAATTATTAATCGAAACTTCCGGAGTAAGTGCAGCAGTAATTAAATCTTTAGTTGACAAAAATATTTTCGAAGAATATTATATCAATACCGACCGAGTTACATTTGAAAAAGAAGCCGATTATGAAATCAAATTAAGCGAATCTCAAGCTCTAGTTTTAGAAACTATTAAAGATAAATTCACGCAATTTGAAGTTAATTTATTATACGGCGTTACCGCTTCTGGTAAAACGGAAGTTTATATAAAACTAATTGAAGAATTTTTGCAACAAGACAAACAAGTAATGTTTTTATTACCAGAAATTGCCTTGACTACACAATTAGTACAACGATTATCTGCTTATTTTGGAAACCAGATTGCGGTTTTTCATTCGAAATATAATTCAAATGAACGTGTGGAAGTTTACAATCATGTGTTGCAAAATTCTGAAAAAGCAAAAGTCGTTTTAGGTGTGCGAAGTGCCTTGTTTTTACCGTTTTCTAACTTAGGTTTAATTGTGGTTGATGAAGAACACGAAGCTACGTATAAACAACAAGATCCAGCACCACGTTATCACGCCCGAGATGCGGCTATTGTTTTGGCAAAGTTTCATAATGCAAAAGTTTTATTAGGAAGTGCAACGCCAAGTTTAGAATCGTATCATAATGCCAAAACCAATAAATATGGTTTAATTGAAATGTTTACCCGATTTAATAATGTGGTTTTGCCTGAAATTCATTTAATCGACTTAAAAGATAAATATTTCCGCAAACGAATGGATGGTCATTTTTCCGATGAATTATTAGAAAGAATGCACAAAACATCAGCAAATAAGGAACAAATAATGCTATTTCAAAATCGCAGAGGATATTCGCCATATATTGAATGTACTACTTGCGGACACGTGCCTCAATGTCCAAGTTGCGATGTGAGTTTAACATATTACAAATTTAAAAATCACTTAAAATGCCATTATTGCGGACACAGTATGGCAAAACCAACACATTGTCACGCTTGTAATTCGTTAGATATTTCTGCGAAAGGTTTTGGTACGGAGCAAGTAGAATTAGAATTGATAAAGCTATTTCCTGAGAAACGAATTGCGCGAATGGATCAAGATACCACTCGTGGAAAATTTGCTTTTGAAAAAATGATTGACGCCTTTAAAAATCAGGAAATTGATATTTTAGTTGGCACACAAATGTTAGCCAAAGGTTTAGATTTTGAAAACGTGACTTTAGTTGGGATTTTAAATGCAGATAATTTATTAAATCAGCCCTATTATCGCGCTTATGAACGAGCGTATCAAATGATGGTTCAAGTAGCTGGGCGTTCTGGTAGAAAAGCAAAAAAAGGGAGCGTTGTGATTCAAACCTATAATCCAATGCATAATACGATTCAGCAAGTGGTGAATAATAATTATACAGCGATGTTTAATGAGCAATTATACGAAAGACGTAATTTTCAATATCCGCCATACTTTCGTTTGTTACAAATAAAATTGAAACATCGTGATTACGAAAAACTTCGTGAAGGAGCTACTTGGTTATATAATGTGTTAAAACAAAATATTGCAGTACCTGTTTTAGGACCAGAAGAACCAGCTATTAACAGAATTAGAAATGAATATATCAGAACAATTCTAATTAAAATTCCAAATAATACAAATCTTATTGGAACTAAAAAAATAATTAAAAAAGCATTAGTAAGTTTTGAAGCTACTTCACAATATCGAGCAATAAAAACAACTATTAATGTGGATTATTAGTAATTTTCTAAAAATTAATGTCAATTTGAACTTGTTTCAGATTTTTAAATAAATTCAGATAGATAAAAATAGTTGTTTAATATTTTTCCAAAAAAGCAATAATTTCTTCTTTTTTATTTCTACTTAACGGAATTTTTTCTCCGTTTATTTCCACTTGTTTGCTATTAAAACGATCTACTTTATCTAAATTAATAATGTACGATTTATGAATTCTAAGAAAATTATCTTTCGGAAGTTCTATTTCAAATGATTTCATAGTAGATAATACTAGGTAAGTGTCTTCGTAAGTAACTACTTTTATGTAGTCACCAAAAGCTTCTATCCATTTTATATGTGAAGTGTAAACTTTTATTTTTTTAAGATTACTTTTAATAATTAAATGTGCCCCGTTTTCGTCATGCGTTTGATCATGTTTTAAATGGTGCATTTCCATTGCTTTTTTTGCAGCAACCAAAAAACGAGTTTTTTTGATGGGTTTTTGTAAAAAATCTAACGCAGAATAATCAAACGCTTTTACTGCATAATCCGCTTTTGAAGTAATAAATACAATTAATGGCTTAATTTTTAAACCATCAATTAAATCAAAACCTGTAATGTGGGGCATTTCTATATCTAAGAAAATTAAATCAACAGCATTATTTGTAATATAATTCTTAGCTTCTAATGCGTTTGAAAAATCGCCACCTAATTTTAAGTTAGGATGTTCGGAGATTAATTTAGCAATAGTAATACGTTGAATAGAGCTGTCATCAACAACAATTGTGTTTAATTTCATACGTTGGTATTTATTACATTTAAAATGATGTAATGATTTAAAACTAATTTTTGTAAAACTAAAAATTTATTTAATTAATACTATAAAAATATACAAAAAAACAACAGAAAACTAATATTGTAATAAAAATAAATACTTTTTAACGAATTTGTAAATTAAATATAATTGTATATCTTTGCACCCAATTTAAAAAATACGTACAAATGAAAAATTACGAAACTGTTTTCATTTTGAATCCCGTTTTATCTGATGTTCAGGTAAAGGAAACAGTAAGCAAATTTGAAGATTTTCTTACTTCTAAGGGTGCCAAAATGGTATCAAAAGAGGATTGGGGCTTAAAGAAATTAGCCTATGAAATCCAACACAAAAAAAGTGGTTTTTACCATTTATTTGAGTACCAAGCTCCAGCTGAATTAATCATTTCTTTGGAAACTGAATTAAGAAGAGATGAGAGAATCATGAGATTCTTAACTGTTTCTTTAGATAAACATGCTATTTCTTGGGCAGAAAGAAGAAGAGAAAAATTAAAAACTAAAGCAAACTAATCATGTCAATAGCTAACAACGGTAAAAAAGAGGGAGATATCAGATATCTTACTCCTTTAAATATTGATACTAACAAGCAAAAAAAATATTGTCGTTTTAAAAAATCAGGTATCAAGTATATCGATTATAAAGATGGCGACTTTTTATTAAAGTTTGTAAATGAGCAAGGTAAAATTTTACCAAGACGTTTAACAGGTACTTCTTTAAAATTTCAAAGAAAAGTTTCTGTGGCTGTTAAAAGAGCGCGTCATTTAGCTTTAATGCCTTACGTGGCGGATTTATTAAAATAATACTAATCATTTGTTGCTCCAATTAAACTGGAGCTAACTTATAAAAATAAAGGACAACAAAATGGAACTAATTTTAAAACAAGACGTTCAAAATTTAGGTTTTAAAGATGATGTGGTAACTGTAAAAAATGGTTACGGTCGTAATTTCTTAATTCCTCAAGGAGCAGCTATTTTAGCAACTTCTTCTGCTAAAAAAGTTTTAGCTGAAAATTTAAAACAAAAAGCTCACAAAGAAGCGAAAGTTGTAGCAGACGCTAAAGCAACTGCAGAAGCAATCAAAGCTTTAGAGATAAAAATTACTGCAAAAGCAGGTGGTGAAAAATTATTCGGATCGATTACTAATGCAGATATAGCTCATGCTTTAGAAGCAAACGGACAGTCAATTGACAGAAAATTTATTACTTCTGGTATCATTAAAAGAACAGGTAAATACAATGCTACTATCCGTTTACACAGAGAAGTTATCATTGATTTAGCTTATGAAATTGTTGCTGAAAAAGCATAATTTTATTTAAAATATTTCTTAAAAAAAAGCGTTGCAATTGCAACGCTTTTTTTATTTTTACGGAACTTTAAGTTTTGATACTAAATATTCGTAAATGAAATATACCCGATTAACAAAAGAACAATTAGAAGAACTTCATCCTGAGTTTATCACTTTTTTAGCTACACAAACTATTGATAAAAAAGAATGGGATGAACTTAAAGATAATTCTCCAGAAATTGCTTTGCAAGAAATTGATGTATTTTCTGATTTAATTTGGGATAAAGCCATCACAAATGTTCGTTTTGTAGATCATTTTTCAAAAAATCACATATTTCTTTTTAAATGTCACGATACCTTTTTAGAATCAATAATAGTTAATACTTCAGAAGATTCTGTTGATTTTTTTACTACAGAAGGGTTAGAATGGTTAGGAAATAATCTTTTTTCAGATGTAGTTACTATTCAAACAGGAAACAAAGAAGTTGCCGAAAATCGTAATGAAGAAGTTTTTAAAATAATTGAAAACGGAGGTATTATTAGCAAAGGCGATTTATATATAAAATTAACTGCATTAATTAAGGTATCGTAATATGAGTGTTTTAGAAACTATTCAGTCTTTAAGAGCAGAATTAAATTTGCATAATTACAATTATTATGTGTTGGACAATCCTACGATTTCTGATTTTGATTTTGATGTAAAATTAAAACAATTACAAGATTTAGAATTGGCCAACCCTTCTTTTTTCGATGAAAATTCACCAACGCAACGTGTCGGTGGATCTGTTACGAAGAATTTTAATACAGTTGAACACGAATATAGAATGTATTCTTTAGACAATTCCTATTCTAAAGAGGATTTGTTAGATTGGCAAACAAGATGTCAGAAAATTTTAGGTGATGTTGATTTAGAATTTACTTGCGAATTAAAATATGATGGTGCTTCGATAAGTATCTCTTATGAAAACGGAAAATTAGTTCGTGCAGTAACACGTGGTGATGGTTTTAAAGGCGATGATGTAACTCAAAATATTAAAACAATAAAATCTGTTCCGTTAGAATTAAACGCAGGCTTTCCTGAGAAATTTGATATTCGTGGGGAAATCATTTTGCCTTTCGCAGGTTTTGAGAAAATGAATCAAGACTTAATTGAAATTGGTGAAACACCTTATTCAAATCCAAGAAATACAGCTTCAGGAAGTTTAAAATTACAAGATAGTGCCGAAGTGGCAAAACGTCCATTGGAATGTTTGTTATACGGAATGATTGGTAATAATTTAGCAATTAAAACCCAATATGAAAGTTTAGAATTGTCGAGAAAATTAGGTTTTAAAGTACCAAATCAAAGTAAATTAGCTAATAATATCGACGAAGTTTTTGAGTTCATTGAATTTTGGGATAAAAACAGACACAATTTACCCTACGAAACCGACGGAGTAGTTGTGAAAATAAACAACATTCATTTTCAAGAAGAATTAGGTTATACTGCAAAATCACCTCGTTGGGCTATGGCATATAAATTTAAAGCTGAACAAGTAAGTACAGTTTTGCAATCTATATCTTACCAAGTTGGTCGAACGGGAGCAATAACCCCAGTGGCAAATTTAGAACCTGTTCAATTAGCTGGAACTATCGTAAAACGAGCATCTTTGCATAATGCAGATCAAATTTCTAAGTTAGATATTCGTGTAAACGATGAGGTTTTTGTTGAAAAAGGAGGCGAAATTATTCCAAAAATAATTGGTGTGTCTAAAAGAGGAAATCAAGAAAATCCTACCATTTATATTTCAAATTGTCCAGAATGTGATACGAAATTGACAAGAAGTGAAGGAGAAGCAAATCATTATTGTCCAAATTTTTATGGATGTCCTCCTCAAATTATTGGAAGAATTCAGCATTTTATTACCAGAAAAGCAATGGATATAGATGGTTTAGGTGGTGAAACTGTCGCTTTATTATATAATGCCGGTCTGGTAAAAAATTATGCCGATTTATATGATTTGAAAAAAGAACAAATTGTGGTTTTGGAGAGAATGGCGGATAAATCTGCCGATAATCTAATTTCAGGAATTCAAAATTCAAAAGCAATTACATTCGATCGAGTTTTGTATGCATTAGGTATACGTTATGTGGGTGAAACAGTGGCTAAAAAATTAGCTAAACATTATAAAAATATAGACGCATTAGCTGAAGCGAATTTATTAGATTTAGTTACAGTTGATGAAATAGGAGAACGAATTGCACAAAGTGTTATGGATTTCTTCCAGAATTCAGATAACAAAGCTATAATAAATAAATTAAAAGCAGTAGGTATTCAGTTTGAATTAAATGAGATTTCAACAGCTGTTTCCAATATTTTAGAAGGAAAAATATTTGTTGTTTCTGGTGTTTTTGAAGTTTTCTCTCGAGACGATTTGAAAAAAGCCATCGAAGATTATGGCGGAAAAGTAGGAAGTTCTATTTCTGCGAAAACCAATTATGTTATTGCCGGAGCCAATATGGGACCTGCTAAATTAGAAAAAGCCAACCAATTAAAAATTGAAATTATTGACGAATACCAATTTCAAAAAATGATAAATAGCTAAGAATTAAACCACTACATTTTTTTTCATCAGTTAAATAATTATGAGATTTTTTCTTTTTACAAAATACAATAGTAAATAATGTTAAAGTTGTAACAAAAATTATGTAAAGAAGTTTCGTATTTTTACTTTTGGCTGTGATATATTCAATTAGATTGCTTTAATTTTGTCAAAGATGTAAAGTTGCAATGATTTATAAAATAGTAAAGGATTTTTTTCTTAAAAGAAAGGTAAATAGTAAATTAAAAAACTATCAACTTCAGTTGTCTTCAAATAAGATAGTTAAAGTTGGTGTTTTGATTGATGCCAATTATTTTACAAATCAAGAAGAGTTGATTGAGGAAATTGTGAAACACGGAATTTTAAGAGAAAACATTGAAATTTTGTCGTTTGTAAATAAAAACAGAAAAACAATTCTTGAAAAATTTGATTATTTTTTCAGAAAGGATATATCGTTTGGAGGTTTGTTTAAGAGCGAAAGGGTTACTGATTTTACCGAACAATCTTTTGATATGTTAATCAGTTATTACGACATTCAAAAACCAACTTTGCTTTTGGTTACAAGAAGTTCAAGAGCAAAATTTAAAGTAGGTTTTCAAACCATCGACAAGCGAGTTAATCATTTAGTAATCAATACTTTTGCTGAAAATTATTCGGAATTTATCTCTGAATTATTTAAATATTTAAAAATACTTAAAAAAATATAATATGCAATCATTAATAGGAACTGGTGTAGCTTTGGTAACGCCTTTTAAGAAAGATTTTTCTGTTGATACAGATGCGTTAACAAGAATTACAAACTTTGTAATTGAAGGAGGCGTAGAATATTTAGTGATACTAGGAACTACTGCAGAAAGCGCTACGTTAAATGCAGAAGAAAAAGAAGTAGTTATAAAAACAATTGTTGTAGCAAATAATGGCAGAGTACCAATGGTTTTGGGAGTAGGAGGCAACAATACGGCAAAAGTAGTTGAAGAATTAAAGTCAAGAGATTTGTCAAATTTTGCTGCTGTTTTGTCGGTTTCACCATATTATAACAAACCTACACAAGAAGGAATTTACCAGCATTTTAAAGCTGTTTCCGAAGCATCGCCAATACCAATTATTGTTTATAACGTACCAGGAAGAACAGCTAGTAACATGTTGCCTGCTACTGTGATACGATTAGCTAACGATTTTAAAAATATCATTGGAATTAAAGAAGCTGCTGGCGATATTGTGCAAGCAATGAAGTTAATTCAAACCAAACCAGAAGGGTTTTTAGTGATTTCTGGTGACGATATGATTACGTTACCTATGGTTTTAGCTGGAGGATCGGGTGTAATTTCTGTAATTGGAGAAGGTTTTCCAAGAGAATTCTCGGAAATGGTTCGATTAGGGTTAAACAAAAAAGTAGATGAAGCCTATAATTTACATTATAAATTAGCCGATTCTATTGATATGATTTTCGAACAAGGAAATCCTGCAGGTGTTAAAGAAGTCTTTAAATACTTAGGTTTATCTGAAAACACCGTACGTTTGCCATTGGTAAATGTAGACGAAAATTTGTCTGGAAGACTGTCTAATTTCATTAAAAATTTAGAATAAAAATCTTTTTTGTAAAACGTAAAAATATAGCTACATTTGCAGTTCCTTTTTCAAGCTGCAAAAAGGCATAATGAAACATCAAATATGAACAAATTTATATATATACTTTTAGTAGTACTTTCTATTTCGTCTTGTACTTCTTATCAAAAAGCGATGAAGTCAGATGATGTAGAATTCAAAACAAAAGTGTTTACAGAACAAATAGAAAAGAAAAAGTATTCTAAAGCAATTAGATTATTTGAGCAATTTGCTTCTGCATTAAGAGCAAAGCCACAAGGAGAAACAGTTTTTTACAATTACGCCCAGGCATTATACAATACCAAACAATATATTTCTGCTTCTTATGAGTTTGAAAGATTTGCAAGTAGTTATCCAAGAAGTCCACTGGCTGAAGAAGCAGCGTTTTTTGGAGCAGAATGTTACAGCAAAGTATCACCAATTTATAGTTTAGATCAAGTAGATACAGATAAAGCATTGAGTAAAATACAAGTATTTGTTAATAAATATCCAAATTCTACTTTTTTACCAAGAGCAAATGAAATTGTAAAGATATTATCTGAAAAATTAGAATTAAAAGCATTTGAAATCGCAAAACAATACAATACAATTGGCGAATTTACAAGAGATTACAATGCAGCTATTGTAGCGCTAGATAATTTTGTTTTTAATTTTCCAGGTTCAAAATATAAAGAAGATGCTCTGTTTTATAAATTTGATGCGATGTACAAATTAGCAACAAATAGTATTCCTTCAAAAAAACAAGAAAGATTAAATTCTGCTAAAACGTATTACCAAAATTTAGTTAAATTTAAAGCAGATACCAAGTATTTAGAGAAATCAAATAAAATGCTTGAAACGGTAGATAAAGAATTGAAACAATATATAAATTAATCATTATTATGGATTTAAAGAAAACAAATGCTCCAGTAAACACAATAACTTACAACAAAAGTGTAATTGAAGAACCAACTGGAAATGTATATGAAGCAATTACTATAATAGCTAGAAGAGCCAATCAAATTAATTCTGAAATTAAAAAAGAATTATTAGATAAGCTTGACGAATTTGCTACTTATAATGATAGTTTAGAAGAAGTTTTCGAAAATAAAGAACAAATTGAAGTTTCTAAATACTACGAAAAATTACCTAAGCCACACGCTTTAGCTGTACAAGAATGGCTAGAAGATAAAATTTATCATAGAGATACTAAATAATTTATACTTTAATTAATGTCTGTTTTAAAAGGTAAAAATGTTTTGCTAGGAATTTCTGGCGGAATTGCAGCTTATAAAACAGCCTCATTAGTTAGATTACTCATAAAAGCAGGTGCACATGTACAAGTAGTCATGACACCTGCTTCTGTTGATTTTGTTACACCCTTAACTTTGTCTACACTTTCAAAAAATCCTGTATTTTCTACTTTTTACAATAAAGAGGATGAAAATGCAACTTGGAACAACCACGTAGAATTAGCACTTTGGGCCGATTTTATGCTTATTGCTCCAGCTACAGCCAATACGCTTTCTAAAATGGCATCGGGCACTTGCGATAACTTGCTTTTGGCTACTTATTTATCTGCAAAATGCCCAGTATATTTTGCTCCAGCAATGGATTTAGATATGTACATTCATCCCACAACTATAATGAATTTCGAAACTTTAAAAGGTTTTGGAAATACAATAATTCCTGCTGAAAGCGGCGAATTAGCCAGTGGATTAAGTGGTGAAGGAAGAATGGCCGAGCCTGAAAACATACTTCAATTTATTGAAAAAGATATCGAAAGTAAATTACCACTAAAAGGTAAAAAAGTTTTAGTAACTGCAGGTCCTACATACGAAGCCATAGATCCAGTTCGATTTATAGGCAATCATTCTACAGGAAAAATGGGTTACGAAATTGCTCAAGCAGCCGCCAATTTAGGTGCAGAAGTTATTTTGGTTTCAGGTCCAACTCATTTGCAATTGCAAAATAGTTTAATAACAGTTATAAGAGTTACTTCAGCTGATGAAATGTTTGCTGCCTGTCATAATTATTTTGAAAATACTGATGTGGTAATTGCAGCAGCAGCTGTTGCCGATTATAAACCAAAAAATATTGCTTCTCAGAAAATAAAAAAGGATGAAGCTACGTTTACTATAGAATTGGAAAAGAATCAAGATATTTTATTATCTTTAGGTCAAATTAAAATGAACCAATTTTTAATCGGATTTGCATTAGAAACGGAAAATGAGATTGAAAATGCCAAAAGTAAAATCTTAAAAAAGAATTTAGATGTTATTGTCTTGAATTCTTTAAACGATGAAGGTGCTGGATTTGTAAAACCAACAAATAAAGTTACATTTATTGATAAAGATTTTAATATATTTGATATTCCGTTAAAATCAAAAGAATTAGTTGCCGTAGATATTGTTAACCTAATTGTAAAAAAATATGCGAATTAAATTTTTAGTATTCCTTTTTTTAAGTGTTTTTTTTGCGAATTCACAAGAATTAAAAGCTATTGTATCTATAAATACGGATCAAGTTACAAGTGTAAATCCTCAAATTTTTAAGAACTTAGAAAAACAGGTTTTCGATTTTTTGAATAATACTAAATTTTCTGAAAAAGGAGTGAAACAAAATGAAAAAATAAATTGTTCTTTTTTCTTCATCGTAACTAAATTTGAAAGCAATAATTTCGAAGCGTCGTTGCAAGTAAACTCTTCGCGACCCGTTTATAATAGCACATTTACTACTCCAATTCTAAATATAAATGATAAGGATTTTAGTTTTAAATACATTGAATTTGAAAACTTAATTTATGATCAAAATGCATTTACTTCAAACTTAGTTTCAGTTTTGTCGTTTTATGCCAATATTATTATCGCTTCTGACGCAGATACTTTTTCAGATAAAGGCGGAACAGATTCTTATGAAACAGCTTTAAACATTACCAATGTGGCACAATCAAGTGGGTTTTCAGGTTGGGTGCAAACGGGTAAAAAAACGACAAGATTCAATCTTATTTCAGATTTAATGTCAAATACTTTTGACCCTTACAGAGAAACTTTATACCAATATCACATTAATGGATTGGATAAAATGGCTGACGATTTAAAACTAGGGAAATTAGGCGTAGCCAATGCTTTAGACACCTTACTTAAGTTACACAAAGTTAGACCAAATTCGCTTTTAGCAAGAACTTTTTTTGATGTTAAAACTGATGAATTAGTAGATATTTTTAATGGTGGTCCAGGTATCGATACAGTTAAAGTTAGAGAAAATTTAGCTACCATTTCTCCGTTAAATTCTTCCAAATGGAATAAAATAAGGTAATATGCTTTTATCTTTATCAGTTCAAAATTATGCCTTAATTGAGCAGCTTAATATTAATTTTTCCAATCAGTTTGCTACCATAACAGGTGAAACAGGTGCGGGAAAATCAATATTATTAGGTGCTTTAGGTTTAATTATGGGAAATCGTGCCGATTTATCTTCCCTAAAAGATAAAGAAAAAAAATGCGTTGTAGAAGCCAGTTTTGAAATCTCAAAATACAATTTGAAATCACTCTTTGAAGCGAATGATTTAGATTACGAAAACACAACTATTATTAGAAGAGAAATTTTGCCAACTGGTAAATCTCGTGCTTTTATAAATGATACACCCGTTAACTTATCAGAATTACAACTTTTAGCAGAAAATTTAATAGACATTCATTCACAACATCAAACGCGTGAATTGGAACAGCAAAATTATCAGATTTCTATTTTAGATGCAATGGGTTCGAATGCCCAAAATCTAAATGAATACACCATTTTATTATCCGATTTTAGACTAAAATCTAAAGAATTAGAACAGGCAATTTCGAATAAAAATGCACTATTAACCGCGCAAGAATACAATTTACACTTGTTAAATGAATTAGAACAAGTAAATTTAAAACCGGATGAACAATCGGAATTAGAAGGAGAATTATTGAGTTTAAATAATTCTGAATTAATTACAGAAACGCTAATTAAATTGGTTTCTAGTGCTAATGATGAGCAATTTGGATTTATTACTTCGATTAAAGATTGTAAAAACGCATTGCAAAAAATTGCTGGCTTTTCATCCTCGTATTCAGAAGTTTTTGAAAGATTGCATTCTGCATTAATTGAATTAGAAGATATTACAGATACCACATTCCATTTAGCTGAAAAAAATACGTATAATCCAGAACGATTAGAATTTATTTTAAACCGATTGCAAGTTATTTACGATTTACAAAAGAAACATCAAGTCACTTCAATAGAAGTCTTGTTAGAATTACAAAATCAGCTTTCAGAAAAAGTACTTTTAGTAGACAATTTAGAAGAAAAAATAATTCAGTTAAAGGATTATTTAAGTCAAAAAACAATTGATTTGACTTCCATTTCTAATACAATATCTAAAAATAGGAGTGAAGCCATTCCTGTATTTGTATCTAAAATTTCTGCTATTTTGTATGAATTAGGTATGCCCGATTCGCAATTTAAAATGGAATTGAATACTTCAAATTCTTTTCTTTTTAACGGAACAGATGAATTAGAACTTTTGTTTTCGGCTAATAAAGGAATCAGTTTGGGGTCGTTTAAAAAAGTAGCGTCAGGTGGTGAAATGTCAAGAATTATGTTGGCTATTAAAGCTATTTTAGCTGATTTTTCAAAATTACCTACCATTTTATTTGATGAGATAGATACTGGTGTGTCTGGAGAAATCGCATTAAAAATGGGAGAAATTATGAAAAAAATGAGTGCCAACCGTCAAGTTTTTGCGATTACACATTTGCCTCAAATTGCTTCAAAAGGCGTTTCACAATATAAAGTTTCAAAAGAGACTATCGCAGACAATACCATTTCAAAAATTGTAAAACTAACTTCAGAAGAACGAGTAATAGAAATTGCAGAAATGTTATCAGGTAAACAAATTACCGAATCGGCACTATCACATGCTAAAACATTATTAAATTAAAATGTATACTTTTGTATCAAGTTTATAAATACAACAATAATAAAAATATAAAATTATGATTATCGAACCAAGAATGCGTGGATTTATATGTTTAACAGCTCATCCAGACGGTTGTGTAAAAAATGTAAAAAATCAAATTGACTATTTAAAATCAAAAGGAAAAATTGAGGGTGCAAAAAAAGTTTTAGTAATTGGTGCTTCAACAGGTTTTGGTTTGGCGTCAAGAATTACTAGTGCATTCGGTTGTGATGCTGCTACTATTGGTGTGTTTTTTGAAAAAGAACCAAGTGAAGGAAAAACAGCTACTCCAGGATATTATAATTCGGCTTCTTTTGAAATGGAAGCAGAAAAAGCGGGATTATATGCAAAAAGCATAAATGGTGATGCTTTTTCAAATGAAGTAAAACAGCAAACGATTGATATTATTAAAAAAGATTTAGGTCAAGTAGATTTGGTTATATATAGTTTGGCTTCACCAGTTCGTATGCATCCTGTTACTGGGGTTTTACACCGTTCTACTTTAAAACCAATTGGTGGAAAATTCTCAAACAAAACCGTTGATTTTCATACTGGAAATGTTTCAGAAGTTTCTATCGAACCAGCAAATCAAGAGGATATTGATAATACAGTTGTGGTTATGGGTGGTGAAGATTGGTCAATGTGGATGAATGCTTTGAAAGACGCAGGCGTTTTAGCAAATGACGCCATGACGTTAGCGTATTCTTATATCGGACCAGAAGTTACTGAAGCGGTATATAGAAAAGGAACAATTGGTCGTGCAAAAGATCATTTAGAAGCTACTGCTTTTGAAATAACAAAACAATTGGAAAGTGTAAATTGTAAAGCATACGTTTCTGTAAATAAAGCATTGGTAACACAGGCAAGTTCAGCTATACCAGTAATTCCATTATACATTTCATTATTGTATAAAACCATGAAAGCAGAAGGTATTCACGAAGGTTGTATTGAGCAAATGCAACGTTTGTATTCAGAAAGATTATATAGTGGAAACGCCATTTCAACAGATGAAAAAGGAAGAATTAGAATTGACGATTGGGAAATGCGCAGTGACGTGCAAGAACAAGTTGCTAAATTATGGAAAGTGGCCACAACTGAAAATTTATCAGAAATTGGTGATTTAGCAGGTTATAAAAAAGATTTTGATAGTTTATTTGGCTTCGGTTTTGAAGGTGTAGATTATCAGGCAGAAACATCAGAAATGGTTTTTGTACCTAGTATCAAATAAAAAAACATCAATTTAATGATAAAAAATCTCGATTCGTCGGGATTTTTTTGTTTTTCACCGGTATTTTTTATCTTTTAATCGACTATTTAACAAATGTTTATGCAAATCATTTTTTTTTTGTTTATTTACTTAATTAATTAACCTAAATCATATTAATATGAAAAAAATTACACTTTGGTTATTTGCCTTATTTACATGTTGGCAAATGACTGCTCAAGTTAATGTTGTTGAAAATTTTAATTCTTCAACAAATCTTCCTACTGGATGGACTAGTATAGGTTTTGGATATGTAACAGGAACTGAATCGTGTTCTGTAAATTCGTATATAGACAATTTGTATTCTTCAAGTGCTACAGGTGAAATAGTTTCTCCTAATCAAGTAGCGGGTTCCAACGGAACTAATTTAACAGTTTCTTTTGATTACAAAATTGAAGATTGGAATTCAACTGCTGCTACTGCCTCTGGTTGGGGTAATATTCAAGTTCAATATTCAATTAACAATGGCGTAGCATGGACTACTTTTTTTACAATTAATGATACAAATCATGTAGTTGCAAATACATGTGCTACTTTTTCAAATGTGATTCCTGCAGCAAGTTTACCAAGTGGATCTGATATTAAAATAAGATTTTTGTTTACTTGGGTTTCAGGAGACTACGATATTTATTTAGATAACTTTTCTGCTACACAGGTTACAGCATTACCACCTTCTTGTACTGTTTTATCAACACCAGTTAGTGGCGCTACAAATATTTCAAGTTCAACAGTATCTTGGAATGTAGCTCCTGGTATTCCTAGTGGTTACAAATTAAGTGTTGGTACCACATCTGGAGGGACTAATGTTTTAAATATGTTTGATGTTGGAAATGTGACTAGTTATAATTTAGGTGCACTTTCCGCCGGAACTACTCATTACGTAAAGGTTTTTCCTTATAATGCAAATGGGCAAGCTACAGGATGTACTGAAAGTTCGTTTACTACTTGTGGAGCAATCACCACATATCCTAGTGTTGAACCATTTGATGTTTTTTTACCAAATGCATGTTGGATGAAAGGCGATAATGGAGACATTACAGCAGGACCTGCAACATTTGGTTCAAATAATTTCTACGAAGATGGATTTGCAAATGTAGGTTCCACAGGATCTTTTGTTTATAACATATGGCAAGCAAATGCAAATGATTGGATTATTTCTCCTCAATTTACAATACCAGCTACTGGTTATGAATTAAAATTTGACGCTGCAGCTGCAAATTATGGTGCTACTACAGCAGTTACAGATTGGGAATCAGATGATTCAGTGGAAGTCTTAGTTAGTTCAATAGGTACAACAAACTGGACTGTTTTGTCAACTTTTAATGCCTCAAATGTTCCTTCAAATACTGGTTCTGTTAATATTATAGATTTAGATGCTTACTCTGGTCAAACAGTTAGATTTGCATATAGAGTTGTTGAAGGAACCACAAATGGAACTGCTGATTTTGAATTTTCCGTAGATAATTTACAAATTCGTTTAACGCCATCTTGTATTGAACCATTAGCATTAGTATCAGCTTCGATTACCTCTACAGGTGCTTCAATTTCTTGGGATCCAACTTCTCCAGTGCCTTCAGCAGGGTATGAGTATTTTGCTTCTACAACAAATACATTACCTCCTGCAGCAGGTACTGCAACAACTAATACTTTTGCAGTTTTATCTGGCTTAACACCAGCTACAACCTATTATATATTTGTAAGAGCAAATTGTGGATCAGGTGCATTCAGTCCTTGGTCTACTTCAATAAATTTTACCACAGCTTGTGCTTCAGTTACTAGTTTTGTTCAAAATTTTGATGCAGTAACTTTACCTGGCTTCCCAATATGTTGGGGAAAATTGGGTACAGGTGGCTCTGCCTATTTAGATAATTTCAATGCTAATTCTACACCAAATGTTTTGTATATGGCATCTTGGTCAACTACAGACTTGGCAGTAGTTAAAATGCAGCCTGTTTCTAATTTAGGAGCTGGAACACATAGATTAAAATTAAAAATTAGAGGTAGCTGGTCAACTGGTGGTATAATTGAATTCGGTTACTTAACGAATCCAATGGATGCAACTACATTTGTGCCATTAACTACGATGACTGCTGCAACATTGACCTATGAGAATATGTCATTTTCACCTCCTGTTGGAACGTACTCAGACTATCCAGCATTCAGACATACCGGAAATCCAACAAATAGTTTGTTGATTGATGATGTGGTTTGGGAGCCAATTCCGTCTTGTGCGGAACCAACAGCCTTAGTATATGCAAACATTACTTCTACTGGAGTAGATGTTTCATGGACAGCACCTACTAGTGCTCCGGCAAATGGTTATCAATATGTAATTTCTACATCTGCTACATTACCAACAACAGCTGGAACTGCAGTGACAAATATATATGTTTCAGTGTCGGGTTTAACGCCACAAACGGCATATTACATATTTGTTAGATCAATTTGTTCAACTTCAGATGCTAGTCCATGGGTTGGTCCAGTTTCATTCTTAACTGCTTGTGTGCCTGTTACAGCTTTACCTTGGACGGAAGGTTTTGAATCTGTGACTACACCGGCTTTTCCGCCGTGTTGGTCTGAAGAAAATGGAGATTACACAACTTCAGATGCTACTTTTGATAACACGGCACACTCGGGTACAAAATATTTAAGAGATGCATGGTCTGCAACAAATGAATTCATGTGGTCGCCAGGTTTTCAATTAACTGCAGGAACTTCTTATGATTTTTCTTCTTGGATTCAAGGTGATGGTGGTTCTGGATGGGTTGTAGATTATTTTGTAAATTCTAGTCAAATTTCTACAGGCGCTACTCAATTAGGAGCTACTTATAATGTTCCTGGAACAGGTACTTTAGCCATTCAACCATATGCTAAAATTACACGTACTTTTGTTCCAACTACTTCTGGAGTGTATTATTTTGCATTTAGAGTAAATCAACCAAATTTTGCTCCAAATTATGTAGCATTTGATTATGTTGAATTAAAAGTAACACCAAACGTTATCCCAGCTTGTGCTACTGGATTACAAGCAACGCCAAATACTACTTGTGGTAACTTCGCAAATCAATTGTCTTGGGCACCAGTTACTGATGCTACAGGTTATTATGTAACTATTGGAACTACTTCAGGTGGAACTGATATTGCTAATGCGGTTTCAGTTAGTGCAAACAATTATTCTTTCTTAGGAACTATTAATACGCAGTATTTCTGGAAAGTGGTTCCATTTAGTGGAGCTGGATCTGCAACTGGTTGTGCTATACAATCATTTACAACAGTAGCTACAGGATGTTATTGTCCTTCAGTACCAACATCTAATGATGGTTCTGGTATTACTAATGCAACTGTTGGTACATCTCCGTTTGTTATTGCTGATGTAATGTATGTTAACAATACAGCAACTGCTGTGGCGGTTGAACCAGGTACAAATACTAATGTGCAACTTGTTTTTGCAACAGGTTATACATATGATATTAATATCTGGATTGACTTCAATAATGATTTCGATTTCAATGATGCGGGTGAATTAGTTAAAACAGGTATAGCTTGTACTAATGTAAATCCAAATACTGTTGATGCTTCATTCTTAATGCCATTAACGGCACCTACAGGAGTACACAGAATGAGAATTGGAACTGCAGATGACGGTCAAGTTCCACCAGCTCCATGTTACAGTGGTGCATATGGTGTAACACTTGATTTCACTGTAGATACAACGTTAGGTTCAAATTCATTTGATACTTCAAACTTTGTAGCGTATCCAAATCCTGTAAAAGATGTATTGAATTTATCATACAAAACAGCTATTAGTAATGTAAAAGTAATTAACGTATTAGGTCAAGAAGTTGTAAATGCAAAAGCAACTACAAATGATGTACAAGTTGATATGTCTGCTTTAAATGCCGGAGTTTATATTGTTAATGTAACTGTTGATGATATAGTACACTCTATTAAAGTGATTAAAGAATAATTATTTAAATATAATTTTTTACTTAAAAGTCCCGATTTATCGGGACTTTTTTTATTTTATAAATATTACTTTTTAATGCTAATTTGTTAAAAACAAATGATTTTAAACAAAATAAGCATTTTAACGATTTTTTTTACAGTTTATCGGATTGTTAATAAATTGCTATGTAATAATCAATTTAATTTTCTTTTATTTGTAATACAAACTAAAATAACTTAATTATGAAAAAAATTACTTTCTGGCTTTTAGCACTCTTCACGTGTTTGCAAATCCAGGCCCAAGTAAATTTGTACAGCTTTGCTCAAAGCAATCAAACTTACTCGGAAATCACTGGAGGTACAATTTTAGGTACTTCAACTGCTACTTCAACTTTTGATTCGCAGATTTGGAATTTAGCAACCGCTACTATTCCTTTTAACTTCAATTTTAATGGAATTGACTACACAGGATGTAATGTAAGTAGTAATGGGTTCATTACTTTCGGTGCTACAGCACCGCTAGGAACAACAACTACACCAATTTCTACTACAACAACTTACGCAGGAGCTATTTCTGCCTGGGGTGCAAACACCTCTGGTCCTTTTGTGACTAGTTTAATTACAGGAGAAGTAAGGTATGAAGTGGTAGGTACAGCTCCCAACAGAGAATTGGTAATTCAATATAAAAATTGGAGACCAAATAGTTCTACTAGTATTTTTGAAATTCCATTTATGAATTTCCAAATTCGTTTGGCGGAAACTACCAACCAAATTAAAATGGTGTATGGATCTAATGGATACGCAATAGGTTCTACGGCTATTTCTGGAACTGCTCAGATTGGTTTAAGAGGGGCAGCAGTAACTGATTTTAAAACAAGACTTAATTCATCAACTCAATTATTTACGGCATCAACTAACGGTACGGCAAATAGTTCAACACAGGCATACAACACTTCAGTAGCTACCCCAGGTATGCCTACTAATGGTTTGGTATACACTTATACACCACCAGTAGTTTGTACAGGTGCGCCAGTTGCGGGTACAGTTACACCTGCGGTTCAAAATTTATGTGCAAGTACTACACCTACAGCATTAACTTTAACTGGAAACAGTGAAGGTTTTACAGGGTTAACTTTTCAATGGGAAACGTCAGCAGATAATACAAATTGGGCAAATGCTACAGGTACTTCTGCTACCACTATGGTTTATGCGGCGCCATTGTTTGCAGGAACAGCAACCGTGTACTACAGATGTAAAATTACCTGTACAGGTAGTACCTTATTTTCTTATTCAAATGTAGTAACAGTTAATCCAGCGGCTGCTCCAGTAGGACAAGCCACAGTGTTAAACTATACAAATATTACTCAATTAGGATTTACTGCTAACTGGACCAACTCGGATGGAAACAGACGTGTGGTGTATGTTAGTGATGCACCAATTGTTGATCCAGTTAATGGATCAGCTGCAGCATTTACAGCTGCTACTGCTTACGCAGGAACAGGACAACAAATTGTATATGATAATACAGGTGCTTCAGTTACTGTAACTGGTTTACTACCAAATACGCAATATTATGTAAAAGTAATTCAATACTTAAGATGTGGTTCGGCTACACCATTTAGTTATTACTTTAATGCCACTTCAGTTTCAAATGCTAGTACAGTAACAACAATACCTCTTGTGGCTATTCCATGGTCTGAGGGATTTGCTACTACTACTGTACCGGCTAACTGGGCAAGTACAGGTTTTACTATAAATAATACTTTAGTTCAAATTAATCCTGCTTTAGCAAGTAATTATATTTATAAAAATTTATTTTCAGGAACATCAACTTCAACTGGAAATTTTGTTACACCAATTTTTGCACCAGTACCTGCTAATCACAGATTTGTTTTTAATTACAAAGCGAATGATTATTCATCTCCTTACGGGACTACTGTTGCCAGTAGTTTTAACATGATTATTGCTGTTTCTACAAATAATGGTACTACGTTTACAGATGTAGTCACAGAGCCAAATAACGGTATAGCAGGATGGCAAACCTACGCTTTAAATTTAGCAGCGTATACAGGTCAGTCAATTAGAATAAAAGTTACTTCTAACTGGATTGCTGGAGATTTTTATGTAGCATATGATAACTATAAAATCGAGGCAATACCAACTTGTGAAGCACCTCTATGGAGTAGTATGATAGCTACGAATGTTGCAGCTAATACAGCTACACTTTCATGGGCAGCTTCAACTTCTACACCAGCTAATGGATACGATTATTATGTAAGTACTTCAAGTACTGATCCATTAAGTACAGTTACTCCAACAGGTTCTGTTGCTGCAGGTATAGTTACAACTGGTTTATCAGCACTTACTGGAAACACTACATATTATGTATGGGTACGTTCTAATTGTGCTACTTCAGATGTTAGTACTTGGTCTGGACCTATTACATTTAAAACATTATGTGCTAATGTAACCGCATTTACACAAAATTTTGATGGTCAAGCTTCTTCAGCGATGCCTTCTTGTTGGGAAAAAGTAGGAGCATTAGGTTCTTGTTATACTTCAACTACTACACCAACGCCTTCTGCACCAAACGTAGTTTATTTCTATGGTTCAACTACTTCTGCACCAACAATGCGTATGCAACCGGTTTCTAATTTAGGAGCAGGAACACATCGTATGAAGTTTAAAATGCGTTCTAGTTCTACTACAATTTTACCAGCTGTAGAAGTAGGTTATTTAACGAATCCTTATGACGCAACTACATTTGTAGCATTAACTTCAATTACTCCAACAAATGATGTTTTTGCTGAATTTGTATATGCACCACCAGCTGGAACCTATTCTGATTATCCGGCTATTAGACATACAGGATCTGTTTCAGGTACATTATATTTAGATGATTTTGCTTGGGAACCAGTTCCTTTATGTTCAGACCCATCTGCAATTGTATTTGCTCAAGTAGGCGCTTCAACTGCAATAATTTCATGGGATGCTCCAGCTACAGCTCCGGCAGTAGGATATGAATATTTTGTTTCTACAACAAATACAGTTCCTACAGTAGCAGGAACTGCAACTACAAATACATTTGCTTCTTTAACTGGTTTAACGCCAAATGCAGCACAATATGTATTTGTACGTTCTATCTGTTCTACAACACAGGCTAGTCCATGGGCTGGTCCAGTTACTTTTACGACTTTATGTGCTAACGTAACAGCGTTTTCTCAAAATTTTGATGGTGTTACAGCTTCGTCGTTACCTTCAGGTATGCCAGCATGTTGGATAAAATTAGGTACTGCAGGTTCTTGTTATACTTCAACTACCACACCTACGCCATCGGCACCAAACGTGCTTTATTTCTATGGTTCAACTACAGGTGCACCAACAATGCGTATGCAACCGGTTTCAAATTTAGGAGCAGGAACACATCGTTTGAAATTTAAACTTCGTTCAAGTTCTACAACTATATTTTCAACAGTGGAATTTGGTTATTTAACAGATGCAAATGATGTTTCGACATTCGTATCATTATCTTCATTTACTCCGGCATCAAATGTTTTTGCTGATTTTGTCTATGCACCACCAGCTGGAACGTATTCAGATTTCCCTGCAATGAAACACAATGGAACAGTTGCAGGTACATTATATTTTGATGATTTTGTTTGGGAAGCAATTCCTACTTGTCCAGATCCATCTGCTTTAGTAAGTGCTAACGTAACGTCTTCTTCGGTAGATATTTCGTGGGATGCTCCGGCTACAGTACCAGCATTAGGGTATCAGTATGTAATTTCTACAACAAATACACCTCCAACAGCAGCAGGAACTGCAGTAACTGCAACTTTTGCGCAAGTTACTACAGGATTGCTTCCATCAATTCAGTACTATGTTTTTGTAAGAGCCATTTGTTCTACTACAGATGCAAGTCCTTGGTTTGGTCCAATTACTTTCACAACGGCATGTGCGCCAATTACTACATTGCCTCATGTGGAGCCATTTAACATCGTATTGCCATCAGTTTGTTGGTTAAGAGGAGATAATGGTAACTTAACTACTGGACCAGCAACATTTGGAACAAATAGTTGGTATGAAGATGGTTTAGGAAATAACGGAACCACAGGTGCTGTTAAGTATAACTTATTTGTTGCCTCAGCTAATGACTGGATTGTATCTCCGCAATTTACAATTCCTGCAACTGGTTGGGAATTAAAATTTGATGCAGCCGCAGCAAATTATGCCGCTACTACAGCTGTAACCAATTGGGAAGCAGATGATTTTGTAGAAGTATTAATTAGTACTTCTACATCAGGATTAACAAACTGGACTACTTTGTATACATATAATAATACTAACGTACCATCTCCAGCAGGTGTTCCTAATATTATTGATTTAGATGCCTACAGTGGTCAAACGGTTCGTTTTGCCTATAGAGCAGTTGAAGGTACTGCAGATGGTTCTTCAGATATTGATTTTAGTTTTGATAATTTCGAAATTCGTTTATCACCTTCATGTCCTCAACCAACAAATGTTGTGGTTTCTAGTGTAACGGCTACTGGTGCAGCTTCATCTTGGGATGTAATGTCAGGTGCTACAGCTGGTTACCAATATGTTGTTTCAACATCTGCTACACCACCAACAGGTGTGGGTACAGCAGTTACAACAGCTTTTGTAGCATTAACAGGTTTAACACCTCAAACACCTTACTTTTTATATGTAAGAGCAAATTGTGGTTCAGGTTCATTTAGTGTGTGGTCAGTTCAAACATTCACTACACAATGTTCTGCTATTACAACTTTACCTTGGATGGAAGGTTTTGAAGGATTAACTACGGTGAGTTCTACTGATTTCCCTAGTTGTTGGTTTAAACAAAACGGTGATTGGGCTTCAAGAAATACAAATGATACTTGGAGTACTTCTAACACGGGAACTAATTTTATTAGAGATGCTTATGGTGCAACTAATGAATTTATGTGGACACCTGGTTTCCAATTAACTGCTGGTACATCTTATGATTTCTCTTCATTTATTCAAGGAGATAATGGTACTACTTGGGTTGTTGATTACTTTGTAAATTCAAATCAAAATTCAACAGGAGCTACTCAATTAGGAGCTTCGTATCCTATTCCAGGAACGGGATCTTCATATATAGCTCAGCCATATACTAAAATTACACGTTCATTTGCGCCAACAACTTCTGGTGTGTACTATTTTGCAGTACGTGTAAATGAAGCAAGTTTTGGACCATGGTATGCTTCTTTCGATGATTTTGAATTAAAAGTAACACCAAATATTATTCCGTCTTGTGCAACAGGTTTAACTGCAACACCAAATGCAACTTGTGGTAACTTTGCTAATCAATTATCTTGGTCTGCAACACAAGATGCTACAGGTTATTATGTAACTATTGGAACTACATCAGGTGGAACAGATATTGCTAATGCGGTGTCTGTAAGTGCTACCAATTATTCTTTCTCAGGAAATGTAAATACTCAGTATTTCTGGAAAGTGGTTCCATTCAGTGGAGCAGGTTCTGCTACTGGTTGTGCTATACAATCATTTACTACAGTAGCTACAGGATGTTATTGTGCTTCAGTTCCAACTTCTAATGATGGAACAGGAATTACAAATGCAACAGTTGGCACAACTCCGTTTGTTATTGCTGATGTAATGTATGCTAACAATTCAGCTACAGCTGTGGCAGTTGAACCAGGTACAAATACTAACGTTCAACTTACTTTTGCAACTGGATATGATTATGACATTAATATCTGGATTGACTTCAATAATGATTTTGATTTCAATGATGCAGGTGAATTAGTAAAAACAGGTATTGCTTGTACTGCTATAAATCCAAATACAGTTGATGCTTCTTTCTTAATGCCATTAACGGCACCTACAGGAGCACACAGAATGAGAATTGGAACTGCAGATTCTGGTCAAGTTCCACCAGCTCCATGTTACAGTGGCGCATATGGTGTAACACTTGATTTCACAGTAGATACAACGTTAGGTTCAAATTCATTTGATACTTCAAACTTTGTAGCGTATCCAAATCCTGTAAAAGATGTATTGAATTTATCATACAAAACAGCTATTAGTAATGTAAAAGTAATTAACGTATTAGGTCAAGAAGTTGTAAATGCAAAAGCAACTACAAATGATGTACAAGTTGATATGTCTGCTTTAAATGCCGGAGTTTATATTGTTAATGTAACTGTTGATGATATAGTACACTCTATTAAAGTGATTAAAGAATAATTATTTAAATATAATTTTTTACTTAAAAGTCCCGATTTATCGGGACTTTTTTGTTTTTATATATATCTTTGTTTTTATAAAAAATAACCATGCTATTTTCTTTAATTATACCTATTTTTAATAGGCCTGATGAAATTGATGAACTTTTAGAAAGTTTATCGAAACAAACCTATTCGGCTAATTATGAAATAGTAATTATTGAAGATGGTTCTACAATTACTTGTGAACATGTAATTCAAAAATATGTAGCTTTAAATGTTAGTTATTATTTTAAACCCAATTCAGGTCCAGGAGATTCTAGAAATTATGGAATGAAAATGGCTAAAGGTGATTATTTTATCATTTTAGACTCAGATTGTATTATTCCACCCAATTACTTACAAATTGTTGATGAAGAATTAAAAAGAGATTTTGTGGATTGTTTTGGTGGCCCAGATGCGGCATTGGATTCTTTTTCAAATATACAGAAAGCTATAAATTTCACCATGACTTCTTTCCTAACTACTGGTGGCATTAGAGGCGGAAGTGAAAAACTTGATAAATTTCAGCCCAGAAGTTTTAATATGGGCTTATCAAAAAAAGCATTTGAAGCATCAAAAGGTTTCGGTAATATACATCCAGGTGAAGATCCTGATTTGTCTATTCGATTATGGAAATTAGGGTACAAAACAAAATTAATTTCCAAAGCTTTTGTATATCATAAACGAAGAATAGATTGGAATAAATTTTATACGCAAGTAAATAAATTCGGTTTAGCAAGACCAATATTAAACTCTTGGTATCCAGAATTTACTAAAATTACATTTTGGTTTCCAACTTTGTTTTTAGTAGGATTTTTGTTTTCTGCTTTACTTGTAATTTTCAACTTTCCTTACTTTTTTTATGTGTATGTTTTTTATTTTATACTGTTGTTTTTTTCTTCGTTATTTCAAAATAAATCTATTGAAATCGCTTTATATAGTTTGGTAGCAAGCGTAATTCAGTTTTATGGATATGGAAAAGGATTTTTACTTTCATATCTTAAAATTCATATTTTAAAACAACAACCTGAAATAGCCTTTCCAAAACTATTTTTTAAGAAATAAAATGACAAAAATAATTGGACTTACTGGCGGAATTGGATCCGGAAAAACCACTGTTGCAAAGTATTTTGCTTCAAAAGGAATTCCTGTTTATATTGCCGATGAAGCTGCAAAAGAAATAATGAATACTAAAGCAGTTATTCAACAGGTTCAAGCACTTTTTTCAGAAAACGTAATTTTAGATAACAGTCAACTAAATAGAGAATTTATTCGTGAATTGGTGTTTAAGGACAAAAATAAATTAGCTCAACTCAACTCAATTATTCATCCCAAAGTAACTCTTGATTTTGAAAATTGGTTGAAAAAAAATAAAGATGCTCCTTTTATAATTAAAGAAGTAGCCATTTTATTTGAAACGAATGGGCAAGATTATTGTGATGCCACTATTTTAGTTACAGCGCCTTTAGAAACCCGAATTCAACGTGTTTTGGAAAGAGATAAAACGTCAAAAGATAATATTTTACAGATAATTCAAAACCAACTTCCTGAAGAACAGAAAATTAGATTAGCGACATATGTTATTGAAAATGAAAATTTAGAGAAAACGTATGAATTTATCGATATTTTAATAAAAAAATTAAATAATATTTAAATTTTAACATAATTGTTAATTATAGGTTAATTATTTCGCTTGTTGTTAGTTCCACCTTAACTTTGCTGTAATGAATAAAACAAGATTTATCATATTAGTTTTTTTAATGAGTATTTCTTTGATAGGAATTATCCTAGTCCAACTGTACTGGATTAACAGTTCGTTTCAAAAAAATGACGATCAATTTAAACACCACGCATTAGTGGTTTTAAGTAATGTTTCTGAAAAGCTAAATAATAAAGAAATGGTTGATTTCTATACCTCTTATAAAAAATTTAAAGACAGTACTGGAAAAGAACCTATGCAGGACCAATTAAAACAACTTTTTTACTATGAAAAAGATTCAAATACAAAAGAAGTTTTAATTTATTCTAATACAATTATTCCTGAAGATTTTGGTATTGATGGATCGTTCTTTGATAAAAACGCAAGTGCTATAAAAGTTAGAGATTTTCAAGCCAAAAGAAAAACCCAAATTTATAAAGATAATTCTTTAGAAGGTAGCGAAACTAATATGGGTGTAAAACCTAATGTAACTATTCAAAAAAATGGCAGATTAGGCGTTTTAGACCGAGTTCAATTTGAACTTTTGTTTAGAGATATTGTTTCGCAAAGACAAATTCATAAAAGGATTTCTTCAAAATTGGTAAATGATGTTTTGAATTTTGAATTATACAAATCAGAATTAAAAACACCTTATGAGTTTGCAGTATATAAAAATGGTTTAGCTACAAAAATAAAATCAGAAGAGTTTAGATATGATAAATGCACCATGTGTAGTGTACCTATTTTATTAGATGCCGAAGGTAAATCAGATTATAAATTATTACTTAGATTTCCAAATAAAACAAATTTTGTATTCTCGTCAATGTTGCCGATGACAATTTTAACTCTGTTATTCGTAGTTATAATTTTAGTAACCTACACCAGTGCTTTAAAACAGTTAATCATGCAAAAACAAATTTCTGAAATTAAAACGGATTTCATAAACAACATGACACATGAATTTAAAACACCAATTGCAACGATAAATTTAGCTTTAGATGCCATTAAGAATCCGAAAATTATTGATGATAAAGAAAAGGTACAAAAATACCTTCAAATGATTAAGGATGAAAACAAACGAATGCATGCCCAAGTTGAAAACGTACTTAGAATTTCTAAATTAGAAAGAAACGAATTAAATATTGATAAAGAACCCCAAGAAATAACAGATTTTATTGAAGATGCAATTGATCATGTGAGTTTAATTTTAGAAGATAGAGAAGGGGAAATACATACTCATTTTAATGCCAATAGAACTACTGTGCTTTTAAATGATGTACATTTTACAAATGTTTTGGTTAATATTTTGGATAACGCCATGAAGTATTCGGTAGAAAAACCAATAATTAACGTGTTTACGGATAATATTAAAGATTATGTTGTTATTAAAATAGAAGATAACGGAATTGGAATGACAAAAGCCGTGCAAAAAAAGGTTTTTGAAAAATTTTTTAGAGAACACACGGGTGACTTACACAATGTAAAAGGTCACGGGCTTGGTTTGGCTTATGTAAAACAAATTATCGAAGACCACAATGGTGAGATTTTTGTTGAAAGTGAAAAAGGAAAAGGAAGTACATTTATAATTAAATTGCCATTAATAAATTAAGTTATGGAAGCAAAAAAAATATTGTTAGTAGAAGATGACCCAAATTTTGGTTCGGTCTTAAGAGATTATTTATCATTAAATGATTTCGAAGTTACATTAGCTAAAAACGGAATGGAAGGTTTCGAGAAGTTTAAAAAAGACACCTATGATTTGTGTATTTTAGACGTAATGATGCCATATAAAGATGGGTACACATTAGCGCGAGAAATTAGAGAAAGAAATACAGAAGTGCCAATTATCTTTTTAACAGCAAAAACATTAAAAGAAGATGTTTTAAAAGGTTATAAAGTAGGAGCCGACGATTATTTAAACAAACCGTTCGATTCAGAAGTGTTATTGATGAAAATCAAAGCCATAATTCAAAGAAAAGCATCTGAAACAAAACCAGATTCCACTATTTTTGAGTTCACTATTGGTAAATTTCATTTAAATTCGAAATTGCGATTTTTAACTTTTGATAATCAAGATCCAATTAAATTATCTCCAAAAGAATCTGAATTATTAAAAATGTTAGCCCTTCATGAAAATGATTTAATGCCAAGAGAACTAGCATTAACAAAAATTTGGAGAGATGATAATTATTTTACTTCAAGAAGTATGGACGTATACATCGCCAAACTAAGAAAATATCTAAAATTAGATGACCGTGTAGAAATATTAAACATACACGGAGAAGGTTTCCGATTAGTAATAAATTTATAATAAAAAGGGCTGCCAAAATGGTAGCCCTTTTTATATATTAAAACTGCCAGCAAATAATTTGTGTAGTTTTGTTTCCGTTTGTTAAATGAAGCGTAGTACTGTTCTTAACTTCTACTTTTTTCATTTGTTTATACAAGGGTTTCAAGTTTGTTTTTTTAGAAACAATGGCACTAAACCATTTACATTGACTTTTAAAGTGAACACTTTCATAAATCATATTGGTTACAAAAGCCAATTCACCACCTTCGCACCATAATTCGTTATTCTGCCCACTGAAATTTAAAACAGGTTTGTCAGCTACTTTCTGACCTAAGTTTTTATTTTTTCGTAACGAACCTTTTGCAGCTTCTTCTGCAGAACTATGAAAAGGTGGATTACAAATTACAAAATCAAAAACTTCTTCCGATTCTAAAATGTATTTTAAAACATTTCGTTTGTTATCATTAAATCGGACGGTTACGTTTTCATTTAGTTTTGGATTTTTACTTAAAATGGTTTCTGCAGATAGTAAAGATTGTTTGTCCACTTCGGTTCCTACAAATGTCCAACCATACTCATGATTTCCAATAATTGGATAAATACAATTCGCACCTACGCCAATATCTAAAATTCTAACGGCATTTCCGGTTGGAACCACGCCGCCATTTGAAGCAGCTAATACATCTGCAATATGATGAATGTATTCGGCTCTTCCAGGAATAGGAGGGCATAAGTTGGTTTTAGGGATGTTCCAGTATTCTAAATTGTAAAAATGCATTAACAACGCCTTATTTAAGGCTTTTACAGCAATTGGATTTGAAAAATCAATTGACTTTTCTCCTGCTTTATTTAAAAATAAATGTAAGTTTAAATCGGGATGCGTTTTAATTAATTGTGCAAAGTCATATCTGCCAATATGTTTGTTTCTTGGGTGTAAACCTTCAAAAGAAAGGTTTGTTTCATTGTTTTCCATATATTCTTGTAAGTCGCAAATTTACAATTAATAATACGGATTTACATTATGATAAGATACAAAAAATCCCAACCTTTCGATTGGGATTTTGTATAAGTAAGATATAAATATGATTAAACGTTGATTATTTCACTTTATTTACGATAGTTGCAAATGCTTCTGAGTGGTTCATAGCTAAATCGGCAAGAACTTTACGGTTCAATTCGATGTTGTTAGCTTTTACTTTACCCATAAACTGAGAATAGCTCATTCCGTATTGTCTTGCACCAGCGTTAATACGCATAATCCATAACGCACGGAAATTTCTTTTCTTTTGCTTTCTATCACGGTAGGCATAGCACATTGCTTTTTCTACCGCATTTTTAGCGACTGTCCAAACGTTTTTACGTCTTCCGAAGAATCCTTTTGCTTGTTTTAATACTCTTTTTCTTTTAGCTCTTGTAGCTACTGAATTTACTGCTCTTGGCATAATTTTAAATGTTTTTTGTAGTAAGGCGACTTTATTAGTACTTTCAACTTCTGTTGTCAGGCTGAGCCTGTCGAAGTCTGCCCACTCCAGGGTTATTAATTAGTTTTAACCAAACAATGAATTAAATAAATTTTCCTTTTTTCATCATCTACTTTTTGTAGGAATGACTTGGGGCTATTTAATATTTAATTGTTGTTTAATGCTTTTCTCATCTGTCTTATGAACTAAACCAGAGTGAGTTAAAGCTAATTTACGTTTTTTAGATTTTTTTGTCAAAATGTGACTCTTAAAAGCGTGTTTTCTTTTGATCTTTCCAGAACCAGTAACTTTAAATCGTTTCTTGGCACTAGATTTTGTTTTCATTTTAGGCATTTTTTCCTAGGTATTTAATTTATTCTTACTTACTATCTTGATGGCTTTAAACGTTAGGCAGTAAACATTAGGCATTTGATTGCATATTGCTTATTGCATATTGCTTATAGCTTTATTTTACTTTTTTCTTAGAAGCAATGTATATAATCATACGTTTTCCTTCTAAAACAGGCATACTTTCTACTTTTCCGTATTCTTCTAAATCTTGAGCCAAACGTAATAATAAAATTTGTCCTTGCTCTTTATAGATAATTGAACGTCCTTTAAAAAATACAAATGCCTTTAATTTTGAACCTTCTTGTAAAAATTTTAAAGCATTTTTTTTCTTAAATTCATAATCATGTTCATCAGTTTGAGGTCCAAAACGAATTTCCTTAATTACAACCTGACTAGATTTTGCTTTTAATTCTTTTTCCCTTTTCTTTTGTTGGTACAAGAATTTTCCATAATCCATCAATTTACAAACAGGTGGGTCTGCGTTTGGTGAAATTTCAACTAAGTCTACTTCTTGTTCCTCTGCAAATCGCAATGCATCGGTCATTTTGTATACACCTGGTTCAATATTTTCACCTACTAATCGTACTTCAGCTACACCTCTAATTAAATTGTTAATACGATGTGCGGCTACTTTTTCTACTCTAGGAGTGTAACTCCCTCTTCCTCTTCTAATTGCTATGACTCTGTAATTTTAGTTAAACTTTAAAATTGTTTCAATGTTTTGCTTATTTCTTCATTTACAATTTTTGCAAATTCTTCAATTGTAACTGTAATATTTCCTTTTCCTTCTTGCCCGTTTCGACGTACAGAAATGGTACCGTTTTTCTCTTCTTCTTCACCAACAATAAGCATAAATGGCATTTTTTGCATTTCAGCTTCTCTAATTTTCTTACCTATTGTCTCGTTTCTATTATCAATTAGGGCGCGAATTTCGTGAATTTCTAGCAAATCTAAAACTTTTTTTGCATATTTTTCATATTTCTCACTTAAACTTAATATAATTGCCTGTTCTGGAATCAACCAAAGCGGGAAATTTCCTGCAGTATGTTCTAATAAAATCGCTATAAATCGTTCCATAGAACCAAACGGCGCTCTATGAATCATTACAGGTCGATGTAATTTGTCATCAGCACCTTTATAAGACAGTTCAAAACGTTCTGGTAAGTTGTAATCTACTTGTATAGTTCCTAATTGCCAACTTCTTCCTAATGCATCTTTAACCATAAAGTCTAACTTAGGACCATAAAATGCAGCTTCGCCAGCTTCAATAACGTAATTTAAACCTTTGTCTTTCGCAGCACTAATAATAGCATTTTCAGCTTTTTCCCAGTTTTCAACGCTACCTATATATTTTTCTGGATTGTTTAAATCTCTAACAGAAACTTGCGCTGTAAAGTTTTCAAATCCTAATGAACCAAATACATAAAGTACTAAATTAATTACGTTTTTAAATTCTGCATCCAATTGATCTGGCATACAGAAAATATGTGCATCATCTTGAGTAAATCCTCTTACACGAGTCAAACCATGTAATTCTCCAGATTGTTCGTATCTATAAACAGTACCAAATTCGGCATAACGTTTCGGTAAATCTTTGTACGACCAAGGTCTAGAGTTGTATATTTCACAGTGATGCGGGCAGTTCATAGGTTTCAACAAAAACTCTTCGCCTTCAGCTGGAGTCGTTATCGGTTGAAAACTATCTGCACCATATTTAGCATAATGCCCAGAAGTAACATATAATTCTTTCTGTCCAATATGAGGCGTAACCACTTGTTCGTATCCTGCTTTCTTTTGAGCTTTCTTTAAAAATTGCTCTAATCGATCGCGCAAAGCAGCTCCTTTTGGAAGCCATAATGGCAAGCCTTGTCCAACACGTTGCGAAAAATGGAATAAATCCAATTCTTTACCTAACTTTCTATGATCACGTCTTTTAGCTTCTTCTATAAATTCTAAATAGTCCGTCAAATCTTTTTGTTTTGGAAAAGAAGTTCCGTAAACACGTGTTAATTGTTTGTTTTTTTCATCACCACGCCAATACGCACCAGCAATACTCATTATTTTTACAGCCTTAATTATTCCTGTATTCGGAATGTGTCCACCACGACATAAATCTGTAAACGTAGCATGATCACAAAAAGTAATGGTACCGTCTTCTAAATTAGAAATTAATTCTGTTTTATATTCGTTGTCTTTATATTTATCTAGTGCTTCAGCTTTAGTTACAGCACGCATTTTAAATTCGTGTTTTTCTCTTGAAATTTCTAAAACACGGTCTTCAATCTTTTTAAAATCAGCATCCGTAATTTTATTGTCTCCAAAATCTACGTCATAGTAAAACCCATTATCAATAGCTGGCCCAAGCGTTAATTTAATTCCAGGAAACATTTCTTCTAGCGTTTGCGCCATTACGTGTGAAGTCGAATGCCAAAATGCTTTCTTTCCTTCCTTGTCATTCCATGTATATAAAGTAAGCGTACCGTCAGTGGTTAACGGAGTAGATGTTTCTATCGTTGTGTTATTATAATTAGCCGAAATCACATTTCTAGCAAATCCTTCGCTAATATTTTTAGCAACATCCATCGGAGTTACGCCTTGCGAAAACTCTCTTACCGATCCATCGGGTAAAGTAACTTTAATCATGGTTTATTTTTTATTGAGGTGCAAAGATAATACAATCCAATATTTCCTACAATATATATAGGTATAGTTTTTTTAGCAGCTATTTCCTGCTCTTCGCTATATCTTTTTGCCTAGTGGTCTTTAAAAA
>NZ_JBBALQ010000007.1:0-91800 GCF_040402955.1 Flavobacterium sp.
TCAGGTGGTCACTTTAAATTGGAATTGGGTGGTCAATATCACCGGAATATGCAGTACTGAGCGATTAAGAATTGATAATAGTGGAAATGTGAATATGACTGGTAAGTTAAACATTGGAGATCCAACAGGGAATGTATCCACGAAACTAGTAGGCCGCGTTACTGCCGGAACTTTTTTAACCTTCGATAATTTGAAATTTTCTGTTACAACATCAGGCCAAAGAGGACTTTCGATAGCAACGGTCTCTGGGACAGTAAATCTTTTTGTTGAGGGAAAATACAATAATACTAGCAATACGATTTATGGCAGTAGAACAGATACCGCAATAACTTATTCAACCAGTCCTAGCGGTTCTCTTTTTGGTTGGGGCTTTAATTCAGCGGGTGATACAATTATATATCATTTAACCGATCCAGATAATAGTAGAATGTACCGAGTTACTTTAATTATAATGCCTTCGTATATTGATAACTTCATTGCAATAGAACGACTTTTATAATAAAAACATTATCTAACCGCAATAGCTGAAATTTCGACATTTACATTTTTTGGTAAACCTGCCACTTGAACGGTTTCTCTTGCAGGTGCAGTTGCTTCATTAAAATAAGCACCATAAATAGTATTTATTTTTGAAAAGTTATTCATGTCGCTAATAAAAATAGACACTTTTATTACGTTTTCAAAAGTCATTTCTGCAGCTTCTAAAACCGTTTTTAAGTTTTCCATAACTTGTTTGGTTTCGGTTTCTATGTCTTCTAAAACCAGTTCGTTTGTTAATGGGTTAATGGCAATTTGTCCTGAAGTATATAACATATTACCTACCAAAACAGCTTGATTATATGGCCCAATTGGTGCTGGCGCTTTTTCTGTAAATATTATTTTTTTCATTTTTTCTACTTTCTACTTTTTACTTTCTACTTTTTACTTGAATTTACTTATCTCAATCTTGGATCAGGTAAATTTCGTTTATCCCATTTGATATCACTTAACATTGAAGATTTAATTCCAATAAAGAAATTCCACGATTGATATACACCAATTGGCACAATGCTAAAACTCATTCGCCAGCTTTCTAAATCTCTTTCAAATCGAAGTTGAGTAAAAGAAATTCCTTTTTGTGCAAAATCATAACCTGATGAGAATCCCATTTTCCATTTTACAGCCATATCAATATTACCAGAAACCATTACAGAATTTGTAGTTATTTCACGTTGACTTGCATTATTACTATACGTTAAAGAATAGGCTATTTGTAAATCCCAAGGAAATTTATAATTAAACAATTCTGATTGTTCATTTTTTGCATCATCCTTTTTAAACAAACTTTCATCTTGATTACTTAAATCTGAAGCGGCTCCAAATAAATCATCTTTACGACCTCCATTTTGAACTGTTTGTTTAGATTCTTTTTTGCCACCAAGTTCATTGCTACTAACAGTATAATTTAAGGTAATGTTAGAACTAGTCATTCTAGCTAAACCATTTCCATTGTTTATACTAAATTCATTTATTCTTTGGTTATTACTGTCTAAATCATAGGGGTCAAAACGCGCTCCGAAATTTACGCCTAATTTATTATCCAATAAAGTAGTTCCTCCAATAAAGTTAATGGGCTCTAATTTAAATTCTTCAGCGGTTAAATTATAACTTGTTGAAAAATTAAACTGATTAAATAAGGATATTTTCTTAGTTTCTCCTTTTTTACTCGCCGCATCTAATACTTTTGCTTCTAATGAATTGGAAATACCAATACCAATTGAATTTGAAATACCTAATCCGGGTGCACCCAACAAAGTATTTTCAAATCTACTATAACTTATATAATTTCCTAAATTATCCTGATATTGGTCGTAGTAGCGCTCAAAGCTTGGCGTGTAACCATAAGAAATACTTGGTCGAATTAAATGTCTTATGGCTTGAATTTTATTTGTTTCTTTAAACGTATACGTTCCATAAATAGTAGTCCCTATACTTGTAGAAAAATTGTATGTTCGATACGAATCAAAACCATTTTTTCTAACTATTTCTACTTTATTAGTGGTAGTATTAAATATTTTTTCATTGGTATTAAATACCCAATTTTCAGCAAATGCAGTACCTGCTGAAACACTAAAATGCTTAAAAATTTTAAAATTTGTAGTAATTGGAATAGTATGTGCTATTCCAGCTAATGCAGTATCAAACATTTGAGATTTAAACAGAAATTCTTCTTTAGTTGAAATTCTATTATCACCTCTTAATCCATATTGAAAATTAATATTCTGAAAAATTCCTTTTTTTATTCCATCTTGAGTGGCAAATGGAAAAATTCTATCTAAACTAGCATTAAATGATGGTAACGTTAAATTTACAATTTCCGTATTGGTGTTTTGATTGTGCGTTACGGCTACAGAAAAATTTACTAATGGCACAATTGGCACTGTTTTAGAATAACTTATGGAAGAACTTAACGTGTTATTCAAATTAGAACCTACATTTACTAAATTAATAGATTGCCGAAAATATTTACTACTTCCGAAATTTACGGAAGACGAAAATCTAGAATTTGCAGAAGCTTTTGCATCTTGACTATGCGACCATTGTATATTATATTGATTGGTTCTAGCATATCCTGGAAATCCTTTTTCGCCCAATACCTGATTTTCATACCTTACTTGAAAGTTCCCGTTAAATTTGTATTTTTTGGCATAGGTTGTTTCAGAACGAAGCGCATAACTTCCGTTAGTGTAATAATCTCCTAAAAGGGCCAAATCATAATAATCGCTTAATGCAAAATAATAGCCTCCGTTTTGTAAAAAATATCCACGATCATTATTTTGTCCAGGTGTAGGCATAATTACTCCCGAGGTATTTTTATCAGTCATTGGAAAAAAGGAAAAAGGAACACCAATAGGAGTTGGCACATCTGCTATGTACATATGCGTTAAACCGGTTACAAATTTCTTTTTTGGTACCAATTTAGCTTTGTAAGCTAAAAAATAAAATTCTGGTTTTTCAACGTTTGTTGAAGTGGTAAATCGTGCTTTTTTAAAAAAGATAACGGAATCATTTTCTCTTTTTGAAACTTCAGATTTCAGAAACATTTCTCCTTGTTTGCTTCGAGTATTCCAAATTTGTGCTTTTCCAGTTTTTGTATTAAATCGTATCGAATCGGGTTCGATTATGTTTTCACCTTGTTTGAAATATGGAAATTGAGAATAAACACCAGCACTATCTTTTAATCTTCCAGCATACACTTCGTTTTTTTCGTAGTCTAAAACAATAATTCCAGATTTTAAAATGAAATCTTGGTAATGAAGTTCTGCTTCGTTATATAATGTTAGTCTTTTTTTTCTTTGGTCTAATCGTTCATAATCTTTAGCTTTACGATTTACAATACCTTCTAATAATGGTTTTTTTGTTGTGTCTTTTTTAATAGCTGTTTTTGTTGCAACTAATTCATTTACATTGAGTTGCACGCTATCTTTTGGAAAGGTGGTTTGACTATAAATTTCTAAATTACTAACAATTAGAAAAAAAAATAAAAAAACGATATGATTAATCTTTGTACTCAAATCTATAAATACTATTTTTGTAAAAAATGGTTCGGTTTTTGAACGGTCAAACTTACGTATATTTTTTGTTAAAATTTAGTATTTAATAAAATTATAACGTATTTGAAACAACTGAAAATAATTTATCAAATATGAAGAAAATACTCGTAATTATATTTATCTGCATCTCTTTCTTTTCTATAGCACAAGAAAAGAAATTTAAAGTAGTTTTAGACGCTGGCCATGGTGGCAAAGACCCTGGTGCAGCAAAAAATGGGTGTATTGAAAAACTGATTGCTTTGGATGTGGTTTTAAGAATTGGCAAAATCTTAGAAGCTTATCCAGATTTTAATATAAAATATACCCGATCTACAGATGTTTTTATTCCTTTAAAAGATAGAGCAAAAATTGCTAATGATTTTGAGGCAGACTTATTTGTTTCAGTACACTGTAATTCATCTGTATCACCAAAACCATATGGTGCGATGACTTTAGTTATGGGATTGTCTCGTGCTGGTATGAATTTTGAAATTGCAAAAGCTGAAAATGCTGTAATTTCTTTAGAAGATAATTTTAAAGAAAAATATGAAGGTTTTGATCCGAATAATCCAAATACACAAATTGGCTTGCGTATTATGCAAGAAGAAACGTTAATGCAAAGTATCAATTTTGCAAGTGGAGTTCAAAGTTATTTTAAAAATTCATTAAACAGAAAAGATTTGGGTATGCACCAGCAGCCACTTTGGGTGCTAGATGCCACTGTAATGCCCGGTGTTTTAATAGAGTTAGGATTTTTAAGTAATCTACAAGAATCCAAATATATGAAATCAGAAGAAGGTAAATCAAATTACTCTCAAATTATTGCACGCTCAATTATTGAATATAAAAATAATCTTAAAGGATCAAATACAATTCCTAACGTATTGCAAATTAAAGAACCAGTATTTGTTGAAGAATTGCCTGTTGTGGAAACTGTTGTGGATTCATTAAAAGTTGATGATTTAGCTCCAGAACCATTTATACCTGCTGAGTCAGCATATAAAGTACAAATTAGTTTTAGTACTAAAAAATTAGATTTAACACCTGAAAACTTTAATGGGTTAACCAATGTTACTGTCGCAGAAGTTAATGGAGGATTTAAATATTATTATGGACAAGGAAGCTTAGAATCTTGTAAAAAATTATTAGCAGAAGCCAAGTTAAAAGGATATAAATCAGCTTTTATTGTTGCACCAAATTAACAAAATGAAAAAAAACATACAAATATTATTTTTACTTTTATTCACAATTTCATTTCAAGCACAAACTAAAAAATTCAAAGTAGTTTTAGATGCAGGACATGGAGGTAAAGATTACGGCGCCACCTATCATGGAAATATAGAAAAGAAAATTTCGCTTAATATAGTTCTTAAAGTAGGAGATATTTTAGCTAAAGAATCAAATATAGAAGTAGTTTATACCAGAAAAACCGATGTTTTTATCGAATTAAACGAACGAGCCAATATTGCTAATCGATCAAAAGGACATTTATTTGTTTCTATGCATTGTAATGCAAATGACAATCAAGAAGCATCAGGAAATGAAACCTATGTAATGGGGGTTACCCGAAATGCCGCCAATTTAGAAGTTGCCAAAAAGGAAAATGCCGTAGTAACATTAGAAAGCGATTATAAAATTAAATATGATGGTTTTGATCCAAAATCGCCCGAATCGGTGATGGGAATTTCTATAATGCAAGAAGAAAATATTCAACAAAGTATTGATATTGCAGGGAAAGTTCAACAAGCGTTTACAAAATTTACAACTAGTAAAAATAGAGGCGTAAAACAAGCCGGCTTTTTAGTCTTACGAAAAATAATTATGCCGCGTGTACTTATTGAAATGGGATTTGTATCTAACAAACCTGAAGGTGCTTTTTTAAACTCGGAAGAGGGACAAAATAAATTGGCAGAAGCCATTTCGAAAGCTATTTTAGGATATCGAGATGATTTTTTTAAAACAGAAACAGCAACTACTGTTAAAAAGGAGGAATCTAAAAAGCCAATTGCTAAAAAAGAAGATCCTAAAAAAGCAGACCCGAAGAAATTAGATCCAAAGCAAACAACTGAAAATAAATCGGCTATTGAAGGTGTAACTTTTAAAATTCAAATATCGGCAAGTGCTAAAAATTTAGAAACATTACCTAAAAATTTTAAAGGATTAAGTGCTATTTCCGTTGAAAAAGAAAATACCATTTATAAATATTTTTATGGTAATACAACATCGTATACAAAGGCAAAACAATTGCTAGAAGAAGCAAAAGAAAAAGGCTACTCATCTTCATTTATTGTACCTTTAAGAAATGGTAAAAAAATTAAATTAAGCGAGGCAATCAAATAAATAATGTTATTTTTGTATCATTAAAAAATGTATTTCATTTTTTAAAAAACAGTAGTAAAAAGAAATGTAGCCCTTATGAAAATTACAAAAGAAATTAAAGTTGCCGTATTAGTTATTTTATCTATAGTTCTATTTTACTGGGGTTTTGCGTTTCTAAAAGGTAAAAATTTATTTGATACGAGTACTAAATTATATGCTGTATATGATAATGTGGCAGGTTTAGTTGAAGCGGCACCAGTAACCATAAACGGATTGATTATAGGGAAAGTAAATGCTATTGAAATATTACCAGATGGTAAAATGAAAGTAGAATTAGTAATTACAAACGAACAAATTCAAATTGCAAAATCTAGTGTGGCTCAAATTATGGATTCTGGTTTAATTGGAGGAAGAGAAATAGCCATTATAAATAATTTTTCAGATACAAATTATACGCAATCTGGTAATACGCTTAAAGCATCAAATAAATTAGCATTAACTGACGAATTAGCAAATCAAATCGGACCAGTAAAAGATAAAGTGGTAGTTTTATTAGAAAATGCGAATAAATTAATCGAAAATTTAAATGCCACTTTAGACGCTTCGACGCAACAAAAATTAAAAGCTTCTATTGCTTCTTTAGAATTGACAATGTCGGAATTTAGTCAAATTTCAAAAAATGCGAATGAAATTTTATCAGAAAACAAATCGAAACTAAATACGACTTTATCTAATTTTGAAAAAACATCTGGTAATTTAAAAACTATGACTACTTCCTTAGAAGAAGCCAATTTAGGCGAAACAGTCAAAAAACTAGAAGCTACTTTAACCAATGTTAACGGAATTATGGCTAATTTAGAACAAGGCAAAGGTTCAATGGGAAAATTATTAAACGATGATGCCATGTATACCAATCTAATCAAAACCTCAAAAGAATTGGAATTACTTTTGCAAGATTTACGATTAAATCCTACTCGATATGTAAATGTTAGTGTTTTCGGAAAGAAAAACAAACCATACGTTAAACCTGCATCAGAACCAAATATAGAACAACCTAAAAACTAAATTTATGAGTTTTTTACCTAATGTTATTTTTGCAATTACCCTTTTTGTAGGCGTTGGCTTTTTTGTAAAAAATGTAAAAAAAATAATACGAAATATTAAATTAGGTCAGAATATAAACCGAACTGATAATGTTTCAGCACGTTGGAAAAATATGGCATTGATTGCCTTAGGACAGAAAAAAATGTTCACAAGACCTATTCCTGCTATACTGCATTTTACCTTATATGCGGCATTTATTATCACTCAAATTGAATTATTAGAAATTATTGTTGACGGACTTTTCGGAACACACCGTTTTTTTAAAACAGGTTTAGGTGGATTTTATACGTTTTTAATCAGCTTTATTGAAATTCTTACTTTATTGGCTTTAGTGGCTACTTTAGCTTTTTTATCCAGAAGAAATTTATTAAAGTTACCACGATTCAATAAAGCAGAAATGTTAGGTTGGCCAACCAAAGACGCCAACTTAATATTAATTATGGAAATAGTTTTAGTAACTTGTATTTTCACAATGAATGGAACAGATGAAGTATTATATTCGTTAGGAAAATCTCATTATGAAGGAATTGGTTCATTTAACTTTTCAATTTCGAAATATTTAGGTCCTGCTTTATTTGGTGGGATGAGTGAAAGTGCTTTACATATTTTAGAACGAGTAGGATGGTGGGGTCATTTATTGATGGTACTAGCTTTCTTAAATTATTTATATTTTTCTAAACATTTACATATTTTATTAGCGTTTCCTAATACTTATTTTTCCGATTTAAATGCAAAAGGAAAATTCGATAACTTAGAAAGTGTAACAAACGAAGTAAAATTAATGATGGATCCAAATGCCGATCCGTTTACTGCTCCTGCTAATCCAGATTCGGTTCCAGCAAAATTTGGTGCATCTGATGTTCAAGATTTAAATTGGGTTCAATTATTAAATGCCTATACATGTACAGAATGTGGGCGTTGTACTTCAGCTTGTCCAGCAAATACTACTGGTAAAAAATTATCACCTCGTAAAATCATGATGGATACGCGTGATAGATTAGAAGAAGTTGGAAAAAATATTGATGCCAATAAAGGTATTTTTATTCCAGATAATAAATCGTTATTAAACGACTATATTACAACTGAAGAACTTTGGGCGTGCACATCTTGTAACGCTTGCGTGGAAGAATGTCCAATCAATATTAGTCCATTATCTATTATTATGGATATGAGACGTTATTTAGTTATGGAACAAAGTGCCGCACCAATGGAATTAAATGCCGTAATGACCAACATTGAAAATAACGGCGCACCATGGCAATACAACCAACAAGATAGGGTGAACTGGAGAAACGAAGCGTAAGAATTTCGATAACAATAACAATATCAAATACAAATTGAACAACAACACCAAAGCATGAAAAAAGAAGAAATAGACGGAAAATTACAAGAATTAAAAGTTAATGGGGAACATTTAAGTCCTGTTTTACCTGAAGGAATAAAAAATTACCTTATTGATATCGATGGAACCGTTTGCGATGATATTCCAAATGAAGAACCAGAAAGAATGGCAACGGCAAATGTATATCCTGATGCGTTGGTAACATTAAATAAATGGTATGATGAAGGTCATGTTATATTCTTTTTCACGTCTCGTACCCAATCACATAGAGACGTTACTGAAGCTTGGTTAAAGCAACACGGCTTTAAATATCATGGAATGGTAATGGGTAAGCCTCGTGGCGGAAATTACCACTGGATTGATAATCATTTAGTAAAAGCCACACGATACAATGGAAAGTTTACAGATTTAATTGATAAGGATGTAACCATTCAGGTTTTTGATGATGAATTGAGTAATTAATTTACTTTGTATATAATAATTTTGTTAGAAAATAGCGTAAACCATAAATAATATGTCAGAAAATTTAGTAGTACCTACAATGGCCGAAATGATGGCACAAGGACAAACTCCTGAAGTTTTATTTTGGGTAGGTTGTTCGGGAAGTTTTGATGATAGAGCCAAAAAAATAACAAAAGCGTTTGTTAAAATATTAAATAGAGCCAACGTTCCTTTTGCCGTTTTAGGTACAGAAGAAAGTTGTACAGGTGATCCTGCAAAACGTGCTGGAAATGAATTTTTATTTCAAATGCAAGCCATGATGAATATTGAAGTCATGAATGCGTATGAAGTAAAAAAAATAGTTACCGCTTGTCCACATTGTTTCAATACGATTAAAAATGAGTATCCAGAATTAGGTGGAAAATATGAAGTCGTACATCACACAGAATTTCTAAAATCATTATTAGATTCAGGACGATTAACTATTGAAGGCGGACAATTTAAAGGAAAACGCATTACGTTTCACGACCCTTGTTATTTAGGTCGTGCTAACAATATCTACGAAGCGCCAAGGGATTTAATCCAAAAATTAGATGCGGAATTAGTTGAGATGAAACGTTCTCGAGCCAACGGTTTATGTTGTGGGGCTGGTGGTGCACAAATGTTTAAAGAACCGGAAAAAGGTAATAAAGACATCAATATCGAGAGAACAGAAGATGCTTTAGAAACGCAACCTGAAATTATTGCGGCTGGTTGTCCATTTTGTAACACCATGCTAACTGATGGTATCAAAAATAAAGAAAAAGAAGGCTCCGTTCAGGTAATGGATATTGCAGAATTAATTGCTAATGCTCAGGATTTATAACTTTAATTGAAATGAAAAGAATCCTTTTGCCTTTGATGTTTTTTATTTACACTACATTTTTTTTAGGGCAACAAGTAAATACTAATGTTATTTCTGATTCTATAAATTTTAATTCTAAAAAGGATATGAAATTTAATCCAAAAGCCTTAATTATTCCTGCAATACTAATCAGTTATGGCGTTTTAGCTACAGATAACGGACAACTAAAGTTTTACAATACGGAGTTAAAAGCAGAAGTTAAAGAACATATTAAATTTAAAACCACAATTGATGATTTTTCTCAATACGCACCATTAGCATCAATATTTATTCTAGATATTGTTGGCGTTTCAGGTAAGAATAAGATGAGAGATAAAGCTATTATTGTCTCAACTGCTTCCTTAATAATGGGGATTTCTGTAGCTTCAATAAAAAAAATATCACATATTGAAAGACCCGATGGAAGTAGTTTCCATTCTTTTCCATCAGGGCATACAGCTACTGCTTTTATGGGTGCAGAGTTATTATATCAAGAATACAAAGATGTTTCCTACTGGTATGGAATATCTGGCTATTTTGTAGCCGCTGGAACAGGTGCTTATAGAATGATTAATAACCGTCATTGGTTGTCAGATGTTGCCGCTGGTGCAGGAATAGGAATTTTAAGCGCAAAACTTGCTTATTGGTTATTCCCAAGAATTGATAAAATATTAACAAAAAATAGTGAAACAAGTAATAAAAAAATCTCATTTTTACCCTATTACAATGAGAAAAATGTAGGTTTTGGATTTGTTTCCACTTTTTAAAATCAAATTATGTACACACCATTCGAAAATTTACCAGAAGATTCAAAAATTTGGATTTACCAATCGAACAGAAAATTAACTGACGATGAAGTAACTTCTATAACTACCAAATGTCAAGAATTTGTTGAGAATTGGGCTGCTCACGGCACAAGTTTAGAAGCTTCTTTTCTTTTAAAATATAACCGATTTATTATTTTTGCTGTCAATCAAGAAGTGCAAAACGCCACGGGTTGTTCTATAGATGCTTCAGTACATTTTATTCAACAATTGGAACAAGAATTTCAAATAGAATTACTTGACAAAATGAATGTTACCTACAAAATGGGAGAACACATCGCACATAAAACACTTATCGATTTCAAAAAAATGGCAAAGGAAAAAGCCGTTACTTCAAAAACTATTGTTTTCAATAATTTGATAAATACGAAAGGTGAATTTGAAGAATTTTGGGAAGTTCCTGCTGAAGAAAGTTGGCATAGTAGATTTTTCTAAAAAAATAACTAACTTTGAAAATCATCAGAAAATAGAAATTTTGATGGTTTTTTTATTTATTTACATTTCATGAAGCATTATATATATATCACTTTATTTCTCACTACGTTAGGTTTTGCGCAAAACAAAATAAACACGCAATCCCAACAAGTTTGGGTAGATAGTACATACAATTCTCTTTCTTTTGAAGAAAAAGTTGGGCAATTGTTTATGATTGCAGCCTACTCCAATAAGAATGAAGCACATGCTCAAGATTTAGATAAATTAATTACCAAATATAAAATTGGAGGATTAATATTTTTTCAAGGAGGTCCAAATAGACAAGCTAAATTAACGAATCGTTTTCAAGCAAAATCTAAAATCCTAATGCTTATTGGAATTGATGCAGAATGGGGTTTGAGTATGCGAATAGATTCGACACATACTTATCCGTGGAATATGACTTTAGGTGCTATTAAAGATAATTCTTTACTTGAAAAAATGGGTATGCAAATGGCGGATCAATCCAAACGAATGGGTATTCATTTTACTTTTGGTCCCGTTGTGGATATTAATACCAATCCTAAAAATCCAATTATAGGAAATCGTTCTTTTGGTGAAACTAAAGAAAATGTGACTGCAAAAGCAGTGGCTTATATGCGTGGGTTGCAATCTTATGGTGTTTTTGCTACGGCTAAACATTTTCCTGGTCATGGTGACACTTCAACAGATTCGCATCACGCCTTGCCTACTGTTGATTTTTCCAGAGATAGGATAGAGGAAGTAGAGTTATATCCGTATAAAGAACTTATTAAAAATGGATTAGCGAGTGTGATGGTAGCGCATTTAAACGTGCCAAGTATCGAACCTCGAGAAAACTTTCCTTCTTCGTTATCTGAAAAAGTAGTAACGGATATATTAAAAAATCAATTAAAATTTGAAGGACTAATTTTTACAGATGCCTTAAATATGAAAGGGGCAAGTAATTTTAAACAACCGGGAGACATAGATTTAGCTGCCTTTTTAGCTGGGAATGATGTATTACTATTTGCAGAAAATGTACCTGTAGCCATTGAAAAGTTTAAACAAGCGTTTGCAGATAGTTTATTTACAGAAGCACGATTGGCGTATTCTGTAAAGAAAATATTAAAATACAAATACAAAGCCGGATTAAATAATTATTGTCCAATTGAATTTGAAAATTTATATGCCGATTTAAATAAAAAAGAATATAAAGCATTAAATTTAGAAATGTTTGAAAGTGCAGTAACAGTTCTAAAAAATGAAGATGATATTATTCCAATCAAAAGACTTGATAAAGAGAAAATAGCCTACGTAAAAATTGGTGATGGTGATGCCACAACGTACATAGAAAAACTTAAAGAATACGCCCAAATTGATGTCATTACGACTAAAAATTTAGATTCGCTTTTAGTTGAAATTGATGGGTATTCTAAAGTTATTGTTGGCTACCACAAACCAGAAGGCATTTGGAAGAAAAACGAAATGACGTTTAACGAAATCAATTGGATTGATAAAATTTCGAAACATAGTAAAACCATTGTTACCTTTTTTACCAAACCGTATTCGTTATTAAGAATTCCAACTTTTGAAGAAACGGAAGGCTTAATTGAGGCATATCAAAACAACTCATTTTCTCAACTTGTAGCTGCAGAAATTTTGTTTGGCGCCAATGAAGCAAAAGGTGTTTTACCTGTTTCAATAAAGAAAAATTTTAGTGCTTTAGATGGAATGTCAACCAAAAATCTAAACAGATTAGGCTTTGCATTCCCTGAACAAGTACAAATGAATTCTGAGATTTTGGAAAAAATTGATGAAATGGCCACTTCGGCAATTAAAAATAAAGTAACGCCAGGAATGCAAATATTGGTAGCAAGAAAAGGAAAAGTGGTGTACAGAAAAGCGTTTGGTTCACCTACTTATGAAACCATTCAGAAGGTAAAAAATACCGATTTGTATGATTTGGCCTCACTAACAAAAGTCTTAAGTACACTACCTAATTTAATGAAAGATTACGAAAAAGGGAATTTTTCATTCAACAGTACGTTATCGCAATTACTTCCTGATTTTAAAAATTCTAATAAAGCGGATATTACGGTTTTAGATATGTTAACACATCAAGCTAAATTACCAGCTTGGACGCCTTTTTATTTAAATACGTTAGATTCTTTAAAAAAACCAAGTCAAAAATACTATCAAGCTTCACCTTCTGAAAGTTTTCCGTTAAAAGTAGCTACTAATTTATATTTGCGAAAAGATTATACAGATACGATTATGAATATCATTAAAGAAGCACCTTTATTGCCTACTAAACAATACAAATACAGCGATTATGCTTTTATTTTATTTAAAGAATATTTAGAGAAATTTCATCATAAAACCTTGGATAAACTTTCTGATGATAATTTTTATAAGCTATTAGGAGCAAATTCTACAACCTATAATCCATTAGATAAATTTGAGTTGCCAACCATTATGCCTTCCGAAATTGATTCGTATTATCGATACGATACCATTCAAGGGTATGTGCATGATATGGCTGCGGCTATGCAGGGCGGTGTTGGTGGGCATGCTGGATTGTTTTCTAATTCGTTAGATGTGGCAAAAATTATGCAAATGTATTTACAAAAAGGAACGTACGGAGGGCATACTTATTTTTCAAAAGATACGTTTGATGCATTTAATACTTGTTACTTTTGTTCAACTGGAAATAGGCGAGGTGCTGGTTTTGACAAACCTCAAATTAGTGGCGAAGGTCCTACTTGTGGATGTGCTTCAAAAGCAAGTTTTGGACATACGGGATTTACTGGAACAATGGTTTGGGCAGATCCTGAAAAGGATTTAATTTATATTTTTCTATCAAATAGGAGTTATCCCGATGGAAATATTAATAAATTATCAAAATTAAATATTAGAGAAAATATACAGAAAGTAATTTACGAATCGATAACGGATTAATTATGACTTCAGCTGCAAAAACTGTGGAAGAATATATGAATAATCTTCCAGAAGATAGAAAAAAGCCTATGGAATTGCTTCGAACTACACTGCTTAAAAACATACCAAATGGTTTCGAAGAAGGTATGAATTATGGTATGATTGGGTATTATGTTCCACATACAATTTATCCAAAAGGATATCATTGTAAACCAGCTGATCCATTGCCTTTTATCACATTTGCATCACAAAAAAATAGTATTAATTTCTATCATATGGGAATGTATGCCAATAAAGACCTTTACGATTGGTTTGTTGCGGAATACCCAAAACACAGCACTCGCAAATTAGATATGGGTAAAAGTTGTATTCGATTTAATAAATTCGATGAAATTCCGTTTGAATTGTTGGGTGAATTGGTTACAAAAATTTCAGTTCAAGATTGGATTGAAACTTATGAAGTTGCATTTGTAAATAAAAAATAATAATAAAATAAATGTCAAGTCACATTTAAAATGATTTGGCGTTTCAACAACATAAATAAATGAAAATAGCAATGGTTTGTTATCCTACCTTTGGTGGGAGTGGCGTAGTGGCCACAGAGTTAGGCTTAGAACTAGCAAAAAAAGGACATGAAATTCATTTCATCACCTATAAGCAGCCTGTGCGATTATCATTATTAAATCCGAATATTTATTTTCATGAAGTAAATGTTCCTAACTATCCATTGTTTCACTATCAGCCTTATGAATTGGCCTTGTCTAGTAAATTGGTCGACATGGTGAAACTTCATAAAATAGATGTATTGCACGTGCATTATGCCATTCCTCATGCGTACGCAGGCTATATGGCAAAAAAAATGCTAGCCGAAGAAGGTATTTCTCTTCCCATGATTACTACACTTCATGGTACCGACATTACTTTAGTTGGAAATCATCCGTTTTATAAAAGTGCGGTGACATTTAGTATCAACAAATCCGACTTTGTAACCAGTGTTTCCAGTAGTTTACGAGAAGCTACGTATCGTTTGTTTGATATTAATAAAGAAATTCATGTCATACCGAATTTTATTGAAATTCAAGAAACATTGTTAGATAATAAATCCATTTGTCAGCGTTCTGTTTTAGCTTCGACTGATGAAAAAATAATTACACATATATCTAACTTTAGAAAAGTAAAAAATATTCCTGATGTAGTAAAGGTTTTTTATAACATTCAGAAAGAAATTCCTTCTAAATTAATGATGGTAGGCGAAGGACCTGAGAAAATTGTTGCCGAGAAACTATGTGAAGATTTAGGCATTTCAGATAAAGTAATTTTCTTTGGAAACAGTAACGACATTAATCAAATTTTAAAGTATTCTGATTTGTTTTTATTGCCTTCTGAAACAGAAAGTTTTGGTTTGGCAGCATTGGAAGCTATGGCGTTTAGTGTGCCAGTAATATCAAGTAACTCTGGCGGTATTCCTGAAGTAAATGAAGAAGGTGTTTCAGGTTATTTAAGTGCTGTTGGCGATGTGGAAAGCATGAGTAAAAATGCCATTTCTATTTTACAATCAGAAGACACGTTACTTCAGTTTAAAAAAGCGGCATTTGAAGTAGCTAAAAAATTCGACATCAAAAATATTCTTCCTTTGTATGAAGAGTTGTATAATAAAGCTATTAATTTAGATTCTTAATTATGAAAATGTTTAAAAATATAGTGTCACTTATTGGTGTTTGTTTGCTGTTTTTGTCTTGTAAACCAGCTCAGCAAGTTGTTGCGAAAGAAAAAGACAAGTACGAAGTGGTATTTAAAAGTCAAATAGGTGGGAAGAAGGAAAAATCTACCCAAATAATTAAAAACTATGAAGAATTTAATGCGTTAATCACCACTTTAAATGTAGAAGAAGAGTCTTTTGGTAAATTGTTAGCAATTGATTTAGAAAAGTACGATTTAGTGGCTTGTTTTTTAGGTGAAAAAACCACAGGTGGCTATGATATTGATATAGCAGACGTTCTTTTTACAGCCACTACCGCACAAATTATCTTAAAAGAAATTGGTCCTGAAAAAAATGAAATTGTAACCGATGCATTTACGTCGCCTTATCTTTTCGTATTAGTACCAAAAAACAAAACGATTTTAGTTAATTAACATTATACGTATCTAAAAATTCTTCTTGCACTTGCGAGTTGGTCACAGGCAGTCCAATTTGAGCCGCTATTGTAGCGTTTAAACTAAAATTGGTATTTGTTTTTGTATACACTATACCAATGTTTTTGGAAAGGTATTGCGTGGAAACCACCACATCTTGTTGCGGTAAAATATTTAAAGTAATAGGAAATCCTGCAACAGTTTGCGTAGACGTTATTTTTAAATTTACCACTATTTTAGTAGATTTCACATTTGGATACACATCATTATTTGGTGAGGTGTACGAGGCAAAACTTTCTCCACCAATAGATCTTAATCGGTATTCAATTGTAATGGGTAAACTGCTAATAGTTTGTTGAAAAGTACCTGTTTTTTCAGATAAAATTTCACCATTTGTTGCACTTTCTTTAAATATAATAAAATCGGTTACACTTAAATCTACTCCGGTTGGTAGCGTTATACCTTGTAATACACTTAAATTTCCAGTTAAAAGTAATTTTCCAGCTTCTTTTCTTACGTTGTTGTTATTTAATGAAGTGCAATAAAAACCAGTTGCAATATTGTTTCTGTTTTTAAATTTTTTATAGGTGTGTGCCCCAACTGTTTCGTTGCCAAAAATATATAAAGAATCTCTTGTATTGGTTGCACCTACCACATCATACGTCCAATAGTTTCCAGTATTTAATGGTAAGGCATCTGTAAATGTAGTAGAATTGTTTGAGTTGTTTGGGTTGTTTGAGTTGTCACCAATTGTACTTTCTAGACCTTCTACCGCACAAGAAACCAAACTTAAACTTAAGATTGCAAATACTATTTTTTTCATTTTATAAATTTTTTGCTAATATAAAAAAAACATTCGATATTTTTGTAACTATTAATGATTGCTAAAAACATTTTAAATGGCAAATTCAATAGGAACACGTTTTACATTAACAACTTTTGGCGAGTCGCACGGCTTGGCTTATGGTGGTATTATTGATGGTTGTCCATCTAATATTGCTATTGATTTGAATTTTGTTCAATCAGAATTAGATCGAAGAAAGCCAGGGCAATCTAAACTGGTTTCTCAGCGAAAAGAAAGCGATACGGTACAATTTTTGTCTGGTATTTTTGAAGGAAAAACCACAGGAACGCCTATTGGATTTATGATTGATAATGAAAATCAGAAGTCCCAAGATTATGATCAGTTAAAAGATACGTTTCGTCCTAGTCACGCTGATTTTACCTACGATAAAAAATACGGAAATAGAGATTATCGAGGCGGTGGAAGAAGTTCGGCACGCGAAACGGTGAATTGGGTAGTGGCTGGTGCCATTGCCAAACAAATTATACCTAAGATTAAAATCACTGCCTTTGTTTCTTCTGTTGGAACTATTTATATTGACAAACCTTACCAAGATTTAGATTTTACCAAAATTGAGAGCAATGCAGTTCGATGTCCGGATGAAGCTACAGCAGCTAAAATGGAAGACTACATCACCGAAATAAAAAAGCAAGGCGATACCGTTGGTGGCACCATTACTTGTGTAATACAAAATGTACCCATTGGTTTGGGCGAACCTGTTTTTGATAAATTACAAGCCCAACTGGGCAAAGCCATGCTATCTATAAACGCGGTAAAAGGGTTTGAGTATGGCTCAGGATTTTGTGCTGCTGAAATGAAAGGCAGTGCGCACAACGATTTATTTAACGAAGACGGCAGTACCAAAACCAATTTGTCTGGTGGCATACAAGGCGGGATAAGTAACGGTATGGATATTTATTTTCGAGTGGCTTTTAAACCTGTTGCTACACTATTACAACAACAAGAAGTTCTAACCCAAGACGGAAAACTTAAAGACCAACAAGGCAAAGGAAGACATGATGCTTGTGTAGTGCCAAGAGCAGTGCCCATAGTAGAAGCATTAGCCGCTATGGTTTTGGCTGATTTCACTTTGTTACACCAATCGTCATAGATTTTATTTAATAGAAATGATTTTTTTTATCTAAGATTCACAATTTTTTAACATGAATATCAAAATAAAATATTAATTTTATAAAAATAATTAAAATAAAAATAAAATGAAGGCATTTGTTCTAAAATGGTATCCGGTAATATTAGCATTTATTTGTATGTTATATTCAATTACATTAGGTTTGTTAGGTAGAAGCGAAGAAGCGCTATATTCCGCGCATTGGCCAGGTACGATATTATTATTTGCATTAGTAATCCGACAAAGAAGATCATCATGAGTATAGGATTTTTTATTACAGGTGGTATAATTTTTATAGTTTACGTTTTTTTTACAATGTGGAATATTTTTTATTCTGGTAAAAAACAAAGAGAAGAAAATTATCCCACACTAAAAGATATGAAGAATAAGGAAGAAAAATAATTTTTATTTTATTCCTCCACTTCCGCTACGCAAAGTATCCTGACTTTGTAGCAAGGCAACTTAAAGACTAATAAGTTTTAAGGTTGCCATAATGCTTGTGCACTTCAAAGAACAGTATCTTTTTTATATTTTTATACCAATCTTCTTACATTTTATCTACAAATACCGATTTTTTGGTTTTCAGCCACGCTTCATATACTTTACATACACTATCCATACACTATCTATGGAGTATCTACGGAGTATCTATACACCATCTCTTTTAAATTGTTCCCTCTGCTCGTACTCAATTCCTTTCGCTTTTGATAGAAGAACCAAACGCTAAATTTTGGCGTTTCTTTTCTAACAAAAAACCTAACAAATTCTAATTCTGAAAATCCTATTCAGGGATTTTTTGGGAAAAATATACGTTTCGCATTAAAAAAAAATCAGCAGAAATAAATCTCCCAAAGCAGTATAATCGGAACTTCAGAATTGTCAAGTCATTATATTTTTTTTGTTTTTAGCTGTTAATGTGTTACATTTGAATTTTATTAAATTAACGGTAGCTAAACCAAACCAAAAATTTAATTAACAGCCTGGTTTTTAATTATAAAAAAATATATTTCTTGTTTGTGCGCAATTTATTGAACCACTTTTCTAAAGTTGAGAAGCTACTTTTTATAATTATCTTGATCATTTATATCAATAATCTTTTTATTGATATAATGAAAATAGATGCGGCTCAATATGCATCAATTGCGTTTGAAATGCTAACTAATAATTCGTATTTGCAAGTTACTGATATGCAAACGGATTATCTAGACAAACCACCACTTTTATTTTGGATTTCCAGTGTAAGTATGGGTCTTTTTGGGGTATGCAATTTTGCATATAAAATGGGTACATTTTTGATGTTACTTCTTTCTTTATTTGCTGTTTATAAAGTATCCATTCGGTATTATAATCACGAAATTGCTAAAAATGCAACACTAATTTTCGCAACTTGTCAAGCTTTTTATCAAATGACAAACGACGTAAGAACAGATGGATTACTAACTTCAAGCGTCATCATATCTATTTGGTTATTGGTAGAATACTTTTTTACCAATAAAATTAAATATTTAGTATTTGGTGCTGTCTTTACAGCGTTTGCGATGCTTTCCAAAGGACCAATTGGTATCATAGCCGTTTTAATGCCTATTGGATTGCAATTACTTTATAAAAAAGATTGGAAACAAATTTTTAATATAAATTGGATAGTTTTTTTAGTAGTTGTGGCTTTGTTGTTACTTCCCATGTCTTATGGATTATACCAACAATTTGATTTACATCCTGAAAAAATTATTAATGGAAAACAAAATCAAAGTGGCTTATATTTTTATTATTGGTTGCAAAGTTTTGGTCGTATCACAGGTGAAAGTGTATGGGACAATGGTTTGCCTTGGCACTTTTTTATTGGATCTATAAGTTGGGATTTTTTCCCTTGGATTCTGGTTTTATATGCCGGATTATTTCTTAAAATCAAAAATAGTATTCTCAAAAAAACCGAAAATCTTCCTGAAATTATAACGCTTAGTGGTTTTTTAGTACTTTTTATATTATTGTCTTTGTCAAAATATAAATTGCCACATTATATTTTTGTTACCTTGCCATTTGCAAGTATCATTTGTGCTAGCTATTTTGATAAAATTACAAGTATTCAATATAAAATTTGGAATAAAATTTATGTTGCATTTGGTTGTTTGGTATTCGTTATTTTATTTGTGTATCCGCTACTGTTTTTCAAAGAATTTAATAGTATTATTATTTTTTTAATAGTGTTGCAGTTGTTATTATTGTATTTTAGGAATACAATTAAAATGTCTGGAACACTAAAATTAATAAGTTATGTTATAGTTTTAAATTTGTTTTTAAGTTTTGTTTTTTATCCGAAATTACTATCATTTCAAGCCGATTCTATGGCAGGAAAATGGGTAACAAATAATAAGGCTACTGCTTCTGTTTATTTAATAGATGAACAATCACACGCCTTTAATTTTTATTCGAAAAACACAAAAAATAAAACCATCAGTATTGATGCAATTGAAACAGTAAATCAATCAAGTTGGTTTTATATAAATGAAGAACGACTTCAATTGGTCAAGCAAAAATATGATATTGTAAAAAAAATAAAATTCGCTGACTATCCAATAACCAGACTAAAATTATCTTTTTTATTAGAAGAGACGCGTCCCGAAACTTTAAACTATTATTATTTAATTCAATTAAAAAAAAAATATAATTGTGAAAAAATTATCCATAATTATTCCTGCATATAATGAAGGAAAAACCATCCATTTGATTTTAGATAAAATCAAACAAGTTAATTTGTTACAAGAAATTGAAAAAGAAATTATTATTGTAAACGATTTTTCTAACGACAATACAGAAGAAGCGATAACTAATTACATCGAACAAAATCCTACTGTAACTATTCAATATTTTAAGCATAGTTACAATCAAGGAAAAGGTGCGGCGCTACATACTGGAATAAAAGAAGCAACTGGTGATTTTACCATTATTCAAGACGCAGATTTAGAATACGATCCAAATGAATATAATTTATTATTACAACCCATAATCGACGGTTATGCAGATGTGGTTTACGGTTCCAGATTTATGGGTGGCAATCCACATAGAATATTGTTTTTTTGGCATACCCTTGGAAATAAGTTTTTAACCACGCTATCAAATATTTTTACAAATTTGAACTTAACGGATATGGAAACGTGTTACAAAATGTTTCGTACAGAAAGTATTCAAAAATTAGTACTAAAAGAAAAAAGATTTGGTTTTGAACCAGAAATAACCGCTAAAATATCTAGAATACCAAAAATCAGAATCTATGAAGTAGGCATATCCTATTATGGAAGAACCTACGAAGAAGGAAAGAAAATTGGCTGGAAAGACGGATTTAGAGCCTTATATTGTATAGTAAAATACGGACTTTTTAAGTTTTAAATTATTTAAAAAAAAACAGATTCAAGAAATTGAATCTGTTTTTTTTGTGGGCAATGAGGGGTTCGAACCCCCGACCCCCTCGGTGTAAACGAGGTGCTCTGAACCAACTGAGCTAATTGCCCTATTTTTGTTTTATTTTCTCGATAGGATTGCAAATATACACTCAAATATTACATTTGCAAGAAAAAAAATATAAATAATTAATTAAATTGTATATCCTCTAAAATAACTTTATTTGTTTCATTTATAATTGTAAGAGTAACTTTTTTATTTTCAGCCAATTGAGATTCAATGATGTATTTTTTTCCACTTTTGTATGGAATATTGCTTTTTGAAAAATCTACATCACCATTAGAAATCGCTTCATCTATGGCTTTCATAGTGGTTGTGTTTTTAGCAAAAATGCTATCCACTGCTGCAGATGTTTTAAAAGGTTTGCTTCTTATGTCTTTTATAACCCTGCAATTTGGAAAATAACAAAAGGTTACGCCTCTTGAAGTCGCTTTTGCAGATAAAAATTCACCAACAAAGTAAAATCCAATTAATAATCCGAATAAATAAAATGCTAATCTGTATCGTAATGACATCTGTAATATATTTTAATACAGCAAAGATAGTACTATAAATAGGATTGTCAAAAAACTATTTTTGAGGTTGATTATTTTTGTTTTTAGTATGTTTTATAATTAAATTAAATCATTTACAAAGTAAATACGAGAATAGTATGATAATGCATTTATGTTTTGCTTAATAACGTTTATAATTAATTTATTATTCATTTTTTTTAGAACTTTTGTAACTTTTTTCTTTTTTCAGAGTATAACTACTATAAAACAAATTATTTAACAAAAATTAAGCTAATTAACAATTACTATATTTTTACAACAATATTTTAACATTTTATTCGTTTTTATATTATCTAACTAAGAAAAGTCCTTCTATGAATTAAAAAATTACTTAATAATAATATACTGAATCATCCTTTCTTATTAGATATCAGTTACACGGAAATGCAAAACCAAACTATTATTAACCTAATTTTTTAATTATGAAAACCCAAACGAAGATTATTGTATTAGCTAGCGCGTTATTACTACTATTTCTAAGTATTAGAAGTTGTGCTAAAAAAGATGCAGTTGCATCAAAAACAACTGAAAAAGTTAAAACCTCTGTTTTGATTCAACCGCCCTTACCAGAATTGGATATTCCATTTCAAAAATTTGAAATTAATCCAAGTCAGTCGAATGTTCTAGTTTCGAAAGGAGGAGCAAAAATTAACATTCCTGCAAATGCTTTTTTAGATAAAGACGGAAAAGTAGTACAGAGTAAAGTTACAGTTTCTTTTAGAGAATTTTATAATCCTTTGGATTTTTATCTTGCTGGTTTTCCTATGAACTATACTGAAAATGGAATTGAAAAAGCATTTGAATCAGGTGGAATGGTTGAAATAAACGCTTCAAATAATGGTTTACAAGTATTTGTTAATAAAGAAAATAAAATAAAAGTTGATGTATTGAGTTGGACTAAATCAAAAGACTTTAATTTATATGATTTGGATGCTAAAACAGGTACATGGATTGACAAAGGAAAAGATAAGATTGAAGTTGTTTCTGAAGCTTCTGAACTTGAATCGCTTCCTGAAATTCCACCAATGCCAAAAGTAGCTACAGTAGCTTCTTTTAAAATTAAAGACGACACAAGATTATTTCCTGAAATTGAGGAATATAATAATATTTTATTTGAGCCTGTAAATGTAGCCACTTGTAAAATATCAAATGCACAGAAAATGATTGTAAGACCTTTGAAAAATGGAATTTATGAAGTGGTTTCAATTTTAAAATTGGGCAGTTTTATAAAAGAAAATAAATGTGAATGTTATTTAGCTTTTGAAGAGGGTAAAGATTACAATGCTGCATTAAGATTGTATAAAATTAAATATGATAAATTATTAAAACAACGCGATTTATTAAAAAAGCCCTGGACAGATTATTATGCTCTTGTTACTGAATATAGAAAAAATGACATTAAAAAATTAAACGGTGCTGAAAAAATAATCAGAACTCTAGAAATTAATGAATTTGGATTTGTTAATTGTGACTATCCTACTAGTTATCCAACAGGAGGCACAGTGATTCCATCATATATTGATGACAATGGTACGAGAGTTACTTTACCAAGTGTAGTTTTAGTTGATAAGGGTAGTAATGCGTTATTTCGATACACTAAAAATGTCACCTATAATCCAAATGGCAAAAATGTTTTATGGGGTTTAACTAAAGAAAACAAACTTGTTTATTTCAAAGAATCCGATTTTGCCCAATTACCTAAAACAAACAAAAAACAAAAAATCACAATGTATATTCATGATGGAGAATTAAAATCGTATACAGATATTATGAAAGTGTTGTTTTAATTTTTAAAGCACTATATTCATATACAAAGTAAATACGAGAGCATATTGATAATATACACAAAATAATATATTATTTTATAAAAAACAGCTGTTAACCCTAATAAATAATGATTATGATAACTTTTAAAAATTACCTTATAAGGTATTTAAATGATGACGAACAAGGTAAGGTAATTAGAAATGTAAAGCGATTTAAATCATTTTACAGGCAAAACAAAAATAAGCCTGCTGTTTTTATATTATTAAAAGCTTTTGACTTTAATCTAACTGAGGAGGGAGATGCTTTTTGGCAAGAAAAGTTAGAACGAATAAATGATGTTGTAGTTATGTATCATTCAGTCGGAACGATAAAAAGTATAATTCCAGTATTTAAAGGCAATGTAATCGGAAATTGTTACTTTTTTGATGTTAATGGTTTATTAATTAGAATTGTACATCATAGTCGTTAAATTTATTATATTTGAAAACATAAAGAAATTACAAAATAATTTTATGAGTAAAAAAGACATACAGAGCAAAAGTAAAAGTGAGAATTTTGAATATGGCTCATTGGTTTTTAATAAAGTTAATAATAGAAATGATTTTTTAAGAACTATAGAACATTATTTGAAAAACTATAGCATAAGTAGTTTTGATATTCGCTTAGGATTTAAAAAAAATTCAGTTTCAATTCCATTTGTTTTTGATGGTACTTATAAAAATTATCAATTTAGTGGCGTATTAAGTGCTTATTGTAAATGGGTTGATTATGAAATTGAGTATGTTTCTATTGAATCTTTTTTTGAAGATGTAAAATCATCTGAAAATAAAGAAATTAATAATATCATTAATAATCTTAATATTTCAATTGACTTTCCAATAGAAGGTTATCAATTAGTAGAGTTAATATGGAACGATAAAAACACCCCAAGCGAAATCGTTCAGCATATAGAAAATGAATTAGAACAAATTCAACATGAAAATGAGTTATTTGAATTTTGTTCAAATGTCAATAACCAAGGTCCAAATACACCAGAACTTGAAGAAATAGAATTATCTTTAATAAGTGAGATTGACAAAAAATCCTTATCAATAATATGGATAAAAAAATAATACTAACTAAAACTTAAAATAATAACTAAAGAATCAATAATAAACAAGATAATTAATAAATTATGATAAACATTTTTAAAACCAATTTAATTTTCATGGCTTCGTTATGTCAATTAACTTTCGGACAATCATATACTGTAACACCAAAAAGCACAAATGCTAATGGAACTACTTATGAAGTAAAAAAGAAAGATGATGCCTATACTAACCCAAAAACTGCAATAGATACTCAGTCAGCTCAGCACCTTCAAAATACACAAAATAATATTAGTTCTTCTGTAAATAATGTTGCAAACTCTTTATCTGCAAGTATGTCAGCTCAAATGAATCAAGCTGGATTTATTTATTTAGGAAAGGGTGCTTACAAAGTTACTGAAGTAGGTTCTTCAGGTTTTGTTGGTACAAAAAGGTTAGTTGAAAGAGCCAATGAAGGTATTTCAAATTTCACAACTAAAATTGGTAAAAAGTATTTGATTAATTCTACAGAAACATTTAAACAAAGTTTTGGGGTTTTGCCTAAAGCAGTTATAGTATTTACGTTAGTAGATGAAAATAATAATCCAATATTAACAGTTGAGGAAAATATAAAAAGAAGCAATGAATTAAGCGATAAATTTAAAAAGATAAAAACAGATATATTAATGAACAATGATTCTAAATATAAATCAATTGTAATAGATAACATTATTGGTTGGATGCCCGAAGAAAATAAAAATGAAATAATTAAAATCCTTGAAAAAAGTAATAAATTTAAAGTAATTACTGATAAAACTAATATGCTTGAATCTGACAATAATGCTACTGAATATTTATTTTTAAATATGAATAGGGAAGCTATTGGAGAATATTCAAGGTTAACTTATTTGACAATAAAAGACAACGACAACCAAATTATTTATGATGGAGAGTTTAAAAATATTTCATCTGAAGATATTTTACTACCGCTTACAATTCCAGAATATAAATATACAAAGGAAGCTGCGATTGAAAAAGTAAAAGAAATGAAGCAACTATTAGATTTAGGTGTTATAACTAAAGAAGAGTATGACTTAAAAGTTTTAGAGTTAAAGCCTATTTTAATGGGTAACAATTAGAATTAATAAAATAATGAAAACTATTAATTTTTCAGATTTAATACATTATTAAAAATAAATCATAAAAAATATGAAATCATTCCACCTTATTTTTGAACAAGAAAACATAAATTTAATTCTAATATTATGTATAATTATTATACTTTTTTTGTTGTTTCGAATTAATATTTATTGTAAAAAAAATGGTTTGCAAATTACTTCATTAAAAAAACAAATCGATAGTCAATATAAACAAATTGAAGCTTTACAAAATACTAAAAAAAATATTAATCTTAAAGTTAAAAATGAAAAGCAAAATGAAGATTTTGAAGCAATTAGTCAAATAGTAAATGCTAGAACCCCAAATTTAAATTCAAATTTGTCTTCAGACAGTTTTGATAAAATATATGATTTGATATTTAATGATTTAAAGCAAGGTAAAATTAATCACGTTTTAGGCACAAAGATATCTTTGAGACATGATAAAATAGTCTTTGGTAACAAAAACAAAAGCGAGAGTAAAGAAAATATGAAATTATTATTTAGTTATTTTAATAATTCAAAAAAAACTAATGTTATGAATCTAGATAGAGATGATTGGTTTGCTTTAATTTCAAAACTAACTAAAAGTAAAACTAATACTATAGACTATATTTATTACAGGGACTTTTTACAGGAAACTTTAAATAGGTATAAAAAATTACAATAATTATTATTCTAACAAAATTCATTTAAAATGTTATTTTTACTACTTTTGAAGAAAATTTGACACCTACAACCTATGATTTTTGATAGACAAGATATTAGCAACGAAACGTTACTTACTTTATATAAAAAATTAGTTAAACCCCGACTAATCGAGGAAAAAATGCTCATTTTGTTACGACAGGGTAAAGTGTCAAAATGGTTTTCAGGTATCGGACAAGAAGCTATTTCTGTAGGAATTACGTGTGCTTTAGATGCAGACGAATACATTTTGCCAATGCATAGAAATTTAGGCGTATTCACCTCGCGTGATATTCCTTTACACCGATTATTTTCACAGTGGCAAGGAAAGAAAACCGGCTTTACCAAGGGTAGAGATAGAAGTTTTCATTTCGGCACTCAAGAATATAAAATTATTGGAATGATTTCGCATTTGGGTCCGCAATTAGGTGTAGCTGACGGAATTGCCTTGGCGAATAAATTAAAGAAAAATGGTAAAGTAACTGCTGTTTTTACTGGTGAAGGCGCTACTTCTGAAGGTGATTTTCATGAAGCGTTAAATATTGCAGCGGTTTGGGATTTACCTGTGTTGTTCGTTATTGAAAATAACGGTTACGGACTTTCTACACCAACTAACGAACAGTATCGTTGTGAAAACTTAGCGGATAAAGGCATAGGTTACGGTATGGAAAGCCATAGTATTGATGGTAATAATATTTTAGAAGTTTACCATAAAATTTCAGAATTAAAAGCATCAATGATTTCCAATCCTCGTCCTGTTTTGTTAGAGTTTTTAACTTTCAGAATGCGTGGACATGAAGAGGCGAGTGGTACGAAATATGTACCTCAAGAATTAATGGATATTTGGGCAGAAAAAGATCCAATTGAAAATTATAGAAAATATTTAATCGCCACCGATGTTTTGTATGAAAGAGAAGATACTCAAATTCGAGAAGCTATTAAAGCAGAAATAGACGAACATTGGGCAATTACTCAAGCTGCAGAAGAAGTAGTCGCTAATTTAGAAGAAGAGTTAAACGATGTTTATGCACCTTATATTCATCAAGAAATCAACCCATCGGAAGCAACCGAAAACATTCGATTTATCGATGCGATTTCACAATCGTTACGACAATCCATGCAACGTTACCCGAATTCAGTAATTATGGGCCAGGACATAGCAGAATATGGAGGTGCTTTTAAAATTACAGATGGTTTTGTGGCTGAATTTGGTAAAGAACGTGTGCGAAATACCCCAATTTGCGAAAGTGCTGTAGTCTCAACCGGAATGGGTTTATCCATAAACGGATGTAAAGCTATTGTTGAAATGCAATTTGCTGATTTCGTTTCAACAGGATTTAATCCGATAGTCAATTTATTAGCCAAACAACATTACCGATGGAATGAAAAAGCAGATGTGGTGGTGCGTATGCCTTGTGGAGGCGGTACGCAAGCAGGACCTTTTCATTCACAAACCAATGAAGCTTGGTTTACCAAAACACCTGGATTAAAAGTGGTGTATCCTGCTTTTCCGTATGATGTTAAAGGGCTTTTAAATACAGCAATTAACGATCCAAATCCGGTTTTGTTTTTTGAACACAAACAATTATATAGAAGTATTCATCAAGACGTTCCGACAGATTATTATACGATTCCTTTAGGTAAGGCGGCTTTATTAAGAGAAGGTAAGGATGTTACTGTTATTTCATTTGGAGCAGGCGTGCACTGGGCATTAGAAACGTTAGCTAAGAACCCAGAAGTAGCTGCAGATGTAATTGACTTAAGAACGCTTCAACCTATAGATTTAGATACTATTTATACTTCGGTTAAGAAAACTGGAAAATGTATTATACTGCAAGAAGACACCTTGTTTGGTGGAATTTCAAGCGATATTTCGGCTTTAATAATGGAAAATTGTTTCGAATATTTAGACGCACCTGTAAGACGAGTTGGAAGTTTAGAAACCCCAATTCCGTTTGTGAAAGCTATTGAAGATCAATATTTACCAAAAACTCGTTTTGAAATAGCTTTAAAAGAATTGATAGCTTTTTAATAAAATATAGTACATTTGAAAAATGTAAAAGCGTACTTGTTACGCTTTTTTTATGTTTTATATAATTATTTCTCTTGTTTTTTAGGGGAAATGAAAAAATAATATAAAAAAAATAGGAATTCTATTTTATTATATTGCTAATTTAGTATATTTATGCAAAATTTATATATATGGAAATTTTAGCCTGTCCAAAATGTCAAAATAATCAGATCGTAAAGAGCGGAATTGTTAAAAACAGACAACGTTATTTGTGTAAACCATGCAATTATTTTTTCAGCGTCAATAAATTAGGTAAAAAAATTGACGATTATTACGTAACGAAAGCCTTACAATTATATCTCGAAGGATTAAGTTTTAGAGAGATTGAACGCATTATTGGCGTATCTCACGTTTCAATTAGCAATTGGGTTAAAGAATTTAAAATAAAAAAACCTGAAAATTCTAATTACCATCCTACTTACAAAATTTTTAATCATTTAGAATTGGTAGAATTTCTTAAAAATAAAGAAATGTTATCCGGTGCAGGAATGATAATTACCGAACTTGGTGACAAGTTTATGCTAATTAAATGGGAACGATTTAAAGATTAACTATACTGCTTTACAATTATATATATTAAAATTTTTTTGTTTTACTATTTTTTAGAATTTGGCACCACTAATCAAATACAAACTATATTAAATTATGAAAAAATTAATTACCTTATGTTGTGTGGCGGCTACCTATTGCGGGTTTTCACAAACAACATCTGCTCCAGCAGCATCAACTGCTCCAGCAGAAAAAGAGTGGGATGTAAGCTGGTATGGCTTTATTAGAACTGATTACATTTGGGATTCCCGAAAATCAGCTCAAGTAAGAGAGTATAATCTGAACTTATATCCATTAGATGAAGCTTTAGATGTTAATGGTGCCGATTTAAACGACACAGGTGCATCAAACTTTCTTTCAGTAGTTTCTCGTTTGGGAACTAAAGTAAAAGGTCCAAATGTTTGGGGCGCTAAAATTTCAGGAACATTAGAAGGTGATTTCTTCGGAAATACAGAAGCATCTGTTGGATTGTTACGTTTACGTCATGCATACATCAACATGGATTGGTCTAAAACGTCATTAACAATGGGACAAACTTGGTACCCAACGTTTATTCCAGAAGTTTTCCCAGGTGTAGCTAATTTTAGTACAGGTATTATGTTTAATCCTTTTGGATGGGCATCTCAAGTTAGAGTAAAACAAAATTTCACAAAAAAATTCTCAGGAGCACTTACCGCTTATAAAGAAAGAGAATTTACAACTGCTGCTGCTACTGGTGCAACACAAAATGCAGCATCAATAAATTCTGCCATTCCTACATTACATGGTCAATTACAATTTAAAAACAAAAATTGGATTGCTGGTTTAGGTGCAGAATACAAATCGTTACAACCACTTACGGAATATAATGTTACTCCTACTACTAAAGCTGTAACTACAGAAACTGTAAATAGTACTTCTATTGTAGGATATTTTAAATATTCAAATGATAAGTTTTCTGTAAAAGCATATGGAATTAGGGGTAAAAACATGTATAATTTAGTGATGTTAGGTGGTTTTACAGGATATGCATCAGCAGGACAACCTATGAAATTTGAAGGTAACAAAACGACTTCATACTGGATTGATATTGCAAGTAATAACAAAAAAGTTGCACCAGGATTATTCTTCGGAATGACAACTAACGATGGAACTTCTAAAACATCAGATGCTGGTGAAATACCTTCATATTTTGTAAGAGGCGTTTCTGGTAGTAGAGTAGTAGATCAGGTAATGCGTATTTCTGGAAGAGTTGATTTCAAACAAAACAAGTTCAGAGTAACACCAGAAATTGAATATACTGGAGCTACTTGGGGTGATTTAAATGCTAACGGAAATGGAACTGCTAACTTAAACAAAAAAGATGTATCTAATATGAGATTTATGATTTCTTGTGTATATGCATTCTAAATTTTAAAATTAATTAAATACAATAAAATATGAGCGATAAAAAGACAACTGGAATTTGGAAAGTGATTTCCGCTTCCTCAATGGGTACAATGATTGAATGGTACGATTTCTATATCTTTGGAAGTTTAGCAACATTACTTTCTACAAAATTTTTCCCACCAGATAATCCAACTGCAGCATTCTTATCTACGTTAGCAACATTTGCTGCAGGATTTGTAGTACGTCCATTCGGAGCGTTATTTTTTGGAAGATTAGGTGATTTAATTGGACGTAAATATACGTTCATGGTGACACTTTTATTAATGGGTGGTGCTACTTTTTTAATTGGTTGTGTGCCTTCTTATGAAACAATCGGATTTTTCGCACCTTTATTAGTTCTTGTTTTAAGATTATTACAAGGTTTAGCTTTAGGTGGAGAATATGGTGGTGCGGCCACTTATGTTGCAGAGCATTCGCCAACAGACCGAAGAGGTTTCTTTACGTCTTGGATTCAAACTACAGCTACATTAGGATTATTTATATCTTTAATTGTAATTTACATCACAAGACACTCTTTGTCTAAAGAAGACTTTGTTGATTGGGGTTGGAGAATTCCGTTTTGGGTTTCTATCTTAATGATTTTGATCTCTTACGTGATTAGAAAAAACATGCATGAATCGCCAGTATTTACTAAAGTAAAAGAGGAAGGTAAGGTATCTACAAATCCATTAAAGGAAAGTTTTGGAAATAAATTAAACTTCAAATTTGTATTATTAGCTTTATTTGGAGCTACAATGGGGCAAGGAGTTGTTTGGTATACAGGTCAGTTTTACGCCATGAGTTTCATTGAAAAAACAATGAGTATTGATAAAGATATTGCCGATAACATTATGTTGGTTTCATTAGCATTAGGAACACCTTTCTTTGTATTATTTGGATGGTTATCTGATAAAATGAGCAGAAAATGGATTATGATGGCAGGTATGTTAATTGCTATTTTAGCTTATCGACCAATTTATACTTCAATGTATGAATCTGCAAGTGAAAAATCAATGAAAGCAAATGGTAACACATTAGTTATCGATAGCTGTAAAGTAATTGGTGCACCATTAGCAGAAATTAAAACAGCTGCAGACAAAAAAGATCCAACAGTTAAGAATACAAAAATTCTTGTTGCCACAAAATCAGATTCGTTATATAATACAGGAGCAAAATTCCATTATACTACAATTGATACGGTTTATGCTGCAAAAGCAATAGAATTTGACGCGAAAGCAAATGCTAAAAATGAAGTTTGGATTAAATTTAATACTACTAAAGATTCTGTTGTAACTGTAAATACTATTAAACTTAAAAACAGTTTAAAACCAGATGAAAAACCTGCAAAAGTTGATACATTAGCTGCTGTAGAATTAAAATCGTTCACAGAAGGTTCAGGTGCTAAATGTCATCCGGCAGGTGTGAGTTTAAAACATGGTACAGAAGTATCTAAAAATATTACAGATGACATCAAATGGCATTTAATTTGGATGGTTTTCATTCAAGTATTGTTTGTAACAATGGTTTACGGACCTATTGCGGCATTCTTAGTAGAAATGTTCCCAGCAAAAATTAGATATACTTCTATGAGTTTACCTTACCACGTTGGAAACGGTATATTTGGTGGACTGTTACCAGCAGTAGCTACTTTCTTAGCGTTAAATGCTAAAAAAGCAAATGACATTGCAAAAGAAGCAGGAGATGCGTTACCATTTGACAAGCCATACTTAGAAGGACTTTGGTACCCAATTATTGTAGCAGGAGTTTGTTTAATTATTGGAGTGGTTTACTTAAAATCAAACGATAAAAACGCACACGATTAATAACTTTAAAAACATAACAAAATGAATAAAATAAAAAGAATTTTAGGGATTGTATGGATAGCTATTGGTGCTGTTGCAGTATATTACTTATTTATCAATCAAGCGTTAGGTATGTGGAAAGAAGGCGGAGAAAAATTAGTTCCAGCTATCATATATACTTTTGTATTGTGTCCACTTATTGCATACGGATTATTTACTTTCGGTAAATATTGTTTATCAGGTGAATACGATAACTAATCGGATCTACTTAATTTTAATAATAAATGTTAAAAACCATCTCTATTTTTAGGGATGGTTTTTTTAATTGTAAAATATTACATCTAAATATTTGACTATTTTCAAATTAATCTGTATTTTTAAAACTTTTAACAATGCCAATACATGAAAAAAAGACACCAACAAAAATTAGTAATTGTTTCGATGGTATTACTCATTTGTCTCAATATGCCAATTATTTTATTGTTTGATTCTTCTAAAAGTATATTTGGATTTCCAAGTAGTTATATTTTTATTTTTTCTACTTGGCTGCTTTCTATATTAATTTCATTAGTTATAATGATTCGTTACAATGAATAGTATTTTTTTACTTATAATATTATCCCTTTATTTGGCCATTTTGTTTTATATCGCACATTGGGCAGAAAAAAACAATGATAGCAAATGGACAAACAATCCGTATGTTTATTCTTTGTCTTTAGCAGTCTATTGTACTGCCTGGACGTATTATGGTAGCGTTGGAGTAGCGGCTGATTATGGATTGAGTTTTTTGCCAATTTACTTAGGACCCATTATTATTGCGCCATCTTGGATTTTAATTCTTAAAAAAATTATTCGAATTTCCCGTGTAAATAAAATTGCAAGTATTGCCGATTTTATTTCATTACGATATGGAAATAGTCGTTTCTTAGGGGCTATTGTAACTGTAATATGTTTAACCGGTATCATTCCTTATATTTCTTTGCAGTTAAAAGCCATCACAGAAACCTTTCATGTGGTTTCAAACACACCCGTAAATTCTTTTATTTTTGATGATATCACTACTTATGTGGCTATTGCATTGGCTTTATTCGCTTCTTATTACGGAACGCGTTACGCAGATGCTTCGGTAAAAAGAAAAGGAATTGTAACCGCTGTTGCAATGGAAAGCATACTGAAATTAGTATTTTTTGTAATTATTGGTGTGTATGTTACGTTTTTTGTTTTTGATGGTTTTGATGACATTTATCAAAAAGCCAGTCTTTTAAAAGATTTTCAAGCGAAAAATACCATTGGAGGATTGCCTCAAGCCATTAATTGGTTTTTACTTTGCCTACTATCTATGTTTGCCATCTTTTTATTGCCGCGACAATTTCATGTTTCTGTAGTAGAAAACAATCGCGAAGGTCACGTAAATACTGCTGTTTGGTTATTTCCTTTGTATTTATTACTATTTAATATTTTTGTATATCCAATTGCATGGGGTGGTAATATTTTATTTGATGGACAAGAAGTAAACTCCGATACCTATTCCTTGTTAATTCCTCAATTGTTTGATAATAAAATATTGACTGTTTTGGTATTCCTTGGCGGATTTTCTGCTGCTATTTCAATGATTGTTGTTTCGTCTATCGGATTATCAACAATGGTAACTAACAATATTTTAATTCCGTATAGTTTACTTGGAAAGTTAAAAAATGCCGAAACCATTAGTAGTAAAAGTATTTTGAATAGTAGAAGAATTAGTATTTTTTTACTAATTATACTTTCGTATTTTATTTATAGGTATTTTGGTTTAAACTATAATTTGGTTTCCATTGGTTTGGTCGCATTTGTAATCATTTCACAATTGGCTCCTGCATTTTTTGGTGCTTTGTTTTGGAGAAGAGGTTCCAGATTAGGCGCTATTTACGGAATTTTAATTGGATTTATTATTTGTGTATTTACGTTATTAATTCCGTATAGCATTGGTGCTTCAAATAGTGGAAGTACTTTTATTACAGATGGTTTTTTAAATGTAGAACTTCTAAAACCGTTTCAATTATTTGGTTTGGATTATTTAGATCCGATTCCGCATGCTTTATTTTGGAGTTTATTGTTTAATTGGGTGACTTATTTTGCTGTATCTGTCAGCTTTAAAGGAAATTATCGCGAACGCAATTATGCCGAAATGTTTGTAGATATAAATAAATACAGTTCCAATCATGAAAATGCATTTATTTGGAAAGGAACGGCTTATCGTAATGATATCGAAAAAGTTTTGGTTCGATTTTTAGGTGAAGAACGTACCAAACGAGCCATGAATATTTTTAATGTCAAATACAACGTAGACCAAGATGTAGAATTAGCAGATGCACGTTTAATTAAGTTTTCAGAGAATTTACTAACAGGTCATATTGGAACGGCTTCTGCCAGAATTTTAATATCCAGCGTAGTAAAAGAAGAAAAAATATCGCTTCCTGAAGTATTAAAAATTTTAGAAGAATCGAAAGAAAATATCATTGTCAACAAAAAACTGACTGAAACCTCTAATGAACTTAAAATTATTACGGCTAAACTTCAAGATGCAAATGCCTCATTAATTAGCAAAGACCTACAGAAAGATGAATTTTTGGATACGGTAACGCACGAATTAAGAACGCCAATTACCGCTATTAGAGCCGCAAGCGAAATTTTACATGATGATAACGAAATCCCAGATGAATTAAAAAAGCAGTTTTTACAAAATATTATTTCTGAATCCGATAGATTGAACCGATTAATTGATAAAATTCTTGATTTAGAAAAATTTGAAACTGGAAAGCAAATTATTCATCCTACACAGAACAATTTAGTAAAAACGATTGAAAAATCTATAGAATCATTACAGCAACTCATTAAAAATAAACACATTGCAATTCATATTGAAAGCAAACAAGTAGTTACTGCTTTTTATGACGAAGACAGAATCGTGCAAGTAATTACCAATTTAGTATCCAATGCCATTAAATTTTGTCCAGAAACAAATGGCTTAATTACGATTCAAATTAAGGAAAAGAATAATTTTATTCATACTTTCGTTCAAGACAACGGAAAAGGGATACAACCGAATGATTTTGATGCTATTTTTGATAAATTTTATCAATCTACCAATCAAAACATAAAAAAACCTGTTGGAAGTGGTTTAGGATTGGCGATTTGTAAACAAATTATGGAATATCATAAAGGTAAAATATGGGCAGAACCAAGCGCAAATGGCGCAAATATAGTTTTTACTTTATCTATAAATAATACTATAGAAAATATATAGAATGAAAAAAATATTAATTGTAGATGACGAACCGAATATTGTAATGTCATTAGAATATACTTTTAAGAAAAATGATTTTGAAGTTTTTATTGCTCGAGATGGAATAGAGGCATTAGAAATTGTAAAATCTAATTTTCCAGATGTCATCATTTTAGATGTTATGATGCCACTTGTAGATGGTTATGCTACCTTAGAACATATTAGAAAAGACAGCAATTTATCCCATACTAAAGTCATCTTTTTATCTGCAAAAAATAAAGCAAGCGATATTGAGAAAGGTATGGCATTAGGTGCCGATGCGTATTTAACAAAGCCCTTTTCTATTAAAAAAGTAGTGGAACAAGTACTTGAATTAATTCAATAATTTTTTAAATAATGTATAAAGGCGAAAGTTGTTTTTACCTTTTTTTTTGCAATAAAATATATACTTATTTAGCAATATTATTTCATTTGGTGTGTTTTAATTTAGTATTTTTACTTTAATAAAACAGAACAAATTAACAGAAATAATGACATATCAAGAATTATATGAACAAAGTATTCAATCTCCAGAGAAATTTTGGTCAGAACAAGCAAATGCAATAAAATGGTTTAAAAAACCAACTACTATTTTGTCTAAAGATCAAAATGAGTATCCTCTTTGGTTTGCAGATGGAGAATTAAACGCTTGTTATTTAGCATTAGACAAACACATTGAAGATGGATTTGGAGATAATGTAGCTATAATTTATGATTCGCCAGTAACACAAACTGTTAAAAAGTATACATATAATGAAGTAAAAGCTGAAGTGGCTAAATTAGCAGGTGGAATGTTGTCTTTAGGCTTAAAAAAAGGGAACACAGCTGTAATTTATATGCCAATGATTCCTCAGGCTGCCTTCGCAATGTTGGCTTGTGCTCGAATAGGAGTAATTCATTCCGTAGTTTTTGGTGGTTTCGCGCCACACGAATTGGCAATTCGAATAGATGATTGCAAACCAAAAATTATAATTACAGCGTCTTCTGGAATAGAAATAGACCGATTAATCGCCTACAAACCTTTAGTAGATGAAGCCATTGCGTTAGCTTCGCATAAGCCAAAAAAAGTAATTATTTTAAACAGAAAATTAGGCGCAAGAATACCGTTTAAAAAATACGATGTCGATTATGATGCTTTAGTTTATGGTTCAGAAGAAGTGCCTTGTGTTCCAGTAGAAGCGACACATCCGTTATATATTTTATATACGTCTGGAACAACAGGAAAGCCAAAAGGAATCGTCAGAGATACAGGAGGTTACGCTACTTCAATTAAATATTCAATGGAACATATTTATGGTGCTAAACCAGATGAAGTGTTTTGGGCAGCTTCCGATGTGGGTTGGGTAGTAGGACATAGTTATATTGTTTACGGACCCTTATTAAATAGAAATACAACAATTATTTTTGAAGGAAAACCTATTCGTACTCCAGATGCAAGTACTTTTTGGCGTGTAATTGAAGAACATAAAGTAAATGTGATGTTTACAGCGCCAACTGCAATTAGAGCCATCAAAAAAGAAGACCCAAATGGAGACTTCATTAAAAAATACGATTTATCAAGTTTAAAAACCCAGTTTTTAGCAGGTGAACGCTGTGATGTGGCTACTTTAGAATGGTATCAAGCACATATTCCTGTACCCGCAATTGACCATTGGTGGCAAACAGAATCTGGTTGGCCAATGATTGCCAATATGATGGGAGTAGAGTTTTTACATATAAAACCAGGTTCGGCAGGAAAAGCCGTTACGGGTTATAATATTCAAATCTTTAACGAAGAAGGCGAAGAATTGTCTGCAAACGAAGAAGGATATGTAGTCATAAAATTACCATTGCCTCCAGGAACGATGATGGATTTATGGAATGAAAATGCCCGATTTAAAGAAGGATATTTAGAAAAATTTCCAGGTTATTATTTTTCTGGAGATGGCGGTTTTAAAGATAAAGACGGTTATATATTTATTACAGGTAGGGTAGATGATGTAATTAATGTAGCAGGTCATCGCTTATCTACAGCTGAGATGGAAGAAATTGTTTCTTCACATCACTCGGTTGCAGAGTGTGCTGTTATTGGTATAAATGACGAATTAAAAGGACAAGTTCCATTGGCATTAGTTGTAAATAAATCTGGTGAAAGTATTGAGCATTTTCAACTGCAACACGAAGTCGTTCAGTTGGTTCGAGAGCAAATTGGTGCTGTAGCTTCTTTGCGAGATGTTGTAATTGTACCTCGCCTTCCAAAAACCAGATCGGGTAAAATTTTACGTAAATTATTACGAAGTATTGCGGATGGTACTGATTTTCAAATTCCATCTACTATTGATGATGAAGCTATTATTGACGAAGTTAGAACCGAATGTAAAAATGCAAAAATAGGTTCATTTAGACAATAGTTTATCGAACGAAAGTTAGCTATACTTATTTAGCAAATTATTTCTTTTCCGAAGGAATAGATTTATTATATTTACATTACGAAACAAAAAAACCAAACGAATAATGAGTTATTATAAAATTACTGATTTAGAAAATTATTTTAAAATGTACAAAAAATCTGTACGCGAACCAAGAAAATTTTGGGATCGTATTGCTGATGAAAACTTTACTTGGTATCAAAAATGGGATAAAGTTTTTGAAGTAGATATGCAAGAAGCCAATTTCAAATGGTTTTTAAATGCAAAAGTCAACATTACTAAAAACTGTATCGACAGACATTTAGCCAAACGTGGCGATAAAACAGCCATTATTTTTGAACCAAACGATCCAAAAGAAGCCGCATTACATATTTCATATAAAGAATTGTATGAGCGCGTTTCTAAAATGGCCAATGTATTACGTGAACAAGGCATAAAAAAAGGCGATAGAGTTTGTATTTACTTACCAATGATTCCAGAATTGGCTGTAGCTGTTTTAGCTTGTGCACGAATTGGAGCCATTCACTCGGTAGTATTTGCAGGATTTTCAGCTTCTGCTGTAGCGGCAAGAATTAATGATTCAGAATGTAAAATGGTAATTACTTCTGATGGTGGATTTAGAGGTAATAAATCGGTTGATTTAAAAGGAATTGTAGATGAAGCATTGGAAAAATGTCCGTGTGTAGAAATTGTTTTAGTAGCAAAAAGAACACACACTTCTGTAAACATGAAAGAAGGTCGTGACATTTGGTTACAACCACTTTTAGATGCTGCTTTAGGAAATAATGTAGCTGAAATTATGGATGCCGAAGATCCGTTGTTTATTTTATATACTTCAGGTTCTACTGGAAAACCAAAAGGAATGTTACATACCACCGCTGGCTATATGGTATATACAGCTTATACATTTAAAAATGTTTTTAATTATGAAGAAAATGATGTGTTTTGGTGTACCGCTGATATTGGATGGATAACAGGGCATTCGTATATATTATACGGTCCGTTATTAAATGGAGCAACTACAGTACTTTTCGAAGGTATACCTTCTTATCCTGATTTTAGTCGTTTTTGGGAAGTAATTGAAAAACATCAAGTCAATCAGTTTTATACAGCACCCACTGCTATACGTGCTTTAGCCAAAGAAAATTTAGATTATGTTCAAAAATTTCCATTACGTTCTTTAAAAGTTATTGGATCTGTTGGAGAACCTATTAACGAAGAGGCTTGGCATTGGTATAACGACCACGTAGGAGGGAAGCGTTGCCCATTAGTAGATACTTGGTGGCAAACCGAAACGGGTGGAATTATGATATCGCCAATTCCTTTCGTAACACCAACAAAACCAACATATGCCTCTTTACCATTACCAGGAATTCAACTGGTTTTAATGGACGAATTACGAAACGAAATTGAAGGAAATCAAGTTACGGGTAATTTATGTATTAAATTTCCTTGGCCGTCAATGGCAAGAACCATTTGGGGTGATCACCAACGTTATAAAGAAACTTATTTCACGGCATTTCCAGGTAAATATTTCACTGGAGACGGTGCTTTACGAGATGAAGTAGGATATTACCGAATTACGGGTAGAGTAGATGATGTGATTATTGTTTCTGGACATAATTTAGGAACAGCTCCAATTGAAGATTCTATTAATGAGCATCCAGCAGTTGCAGAAAGTGCTATTGTAGGTTTTCCTCACGACATTAAAGGAAATGCGTTATATGGTTTTGTAATTTTGAAAGAAACAGGAGAAACCAGAAATCAAGATAATTTAAGAAAAGAAATCAATCAATTAATTTCTGACCAAGTGGGACCGATTGCTAAATTAGATAAAATTCAGTTTGTCTCTGGTTTACCAAAAACACGTTCCGGAAAAATTATGAGACGTATTTTAAGAAAAATTGCTGAAGGTGATTTTTCTAATTTTGGAGATATTTCTACGTTGTTAAACCCTGAAATTGTTGAAGAAATTAAAAACGAAAAGTTATAATTCTTCAATTTTATAAAATAAAAGAGGCACTATGTAGTGCCTCTTTTTGTATTTAAATAGGTAGGATTTCTTTTTATTTTATCCCTAATTTACTTTTCAATTTCAAAAATAAAATAGCTATCGAATAGGCGTCATCTGCCACAGAATTTCTTTCACTTATAGAAATATTTAGAAATTTACTCATTTCTTCCATTGCATATTTTTTATCATTGGTGTCTGATAATTTATTAAACATGGCTTCAATGTCGTACGCCTCATTTTTAAGTTTTTCTAATTTAAGTCGACTTAACATTTGGTTTAGCATTTCAATATCAAAATCTATACGGTGCCCAATAAATATTGAATTTCCAAGATATTCAATTAAGGTTTCAATCGCCACTTCTTCAGAAACTTTTTCTACTTTACTCACCGTAATAAATTCGTTATCTAAACTAATATCTAATGGAGTAGTGTGTTTAATATAAATTTCAAAAGAGTCTTTCAATATAATTCTATTTTCAACAATAGATGTAGCTGCGATAGACATAATCACATCTTTTTCTGTATCTAAACCAGAAGTTTCCATACTAATAACAACGTATTTAGTAGCTGGACTTTTAAAAGATTCAGTATATTTTTTCCAATATTCAGGATATTCTTTATGAAATAATTTTGATAACATATGCTTTATGAAAATTGGGTTAATTTATATTTTGATTTAATTAAATCTGTAACATCTTCAATTTCTAACAAGGCTTTTTTCATTTCCTCTTTATCAATTTTAGACAGTTTTTTTGGATCTAAAAAAGCACCGTTATTATCATTAATGATTCCTTCTTGAGCCCTTAATTCTTGCAATTTTATATAATTTTCAGCAAAATCCAAGTATTTTTCAGCATTTTTAGTGTCAATTATGGCCATTTGCTTAAAACGCAAATAGGTATTATTAATACCTTTTAAGTTATTACTTAAAGCAAAAATTCGCGCTGCATCAATATAAAATTGTAACCCTTTTTCTTTTAAATCAAATAATTCTTTGTGTTTTCCGTTTTCTTCAATAGCAAATTTTTTGAAAAAAGTCAAAGCAGGAGGAAGTTTAAGTAATTGATTACCAATATAGTCAAAAAACAAAGTATTATTGGCTAAACTTTGATGTATGGCTATTTCTAAAGAATCTTTAATTTTCGTTTCACCGTAAATATATTCAAAATCAAAGAAAATACCATTAAAATCCGACATGTTTTCTCCTGGCGATTTTATACAATTGGTATAAATTGCTGTAAAATCAGATAACGATTTACACCATTTAATATTACTTGCTAAATGTTCATTAGGACAAGGTGTATAACCTAAAACTTCCATATTTGAAATGACTAATTTTGCCAATTGCACAAAGTAAAATTTCACATCACGGTGTTTTTCAGCAGCCACATCTTCGAAAACAATTAAATTGTCTTGATCACTTAAAACCAGTTGTTCTTTTCGTGCCTGACTTCCCAATGATAGCCAAACAAAACGAGCAGGAGGTGAGCCCATTTTCTCAATAGACAATTTTATGCATTGTTGAATAATAGCATGTAAAACCCCACCGACAGTATTGTTTATATGGAAAATAGGGATGTTTTTGGTAAACGAATTCTGTATTACAAATAAGTACTTAGAGTGTACGTATTTTAGTTCCTCAAAATTTTTAGAATTTCTAATTTCATCAAGTAAAACTCCTGGATTGTTTGATTGCGATTTTATAATATCTCGCTCCGAAATGATACCTTTTATACGGGTGTTTTCTGTACCATCTTCGGTAACACACAGATAATTGGTTTCATTTTTCAAAAGTAATAATTGTGCTTCGGCTACTGATATAGTTTCTTCTACAATAGATACGTTTTGTTGCATCAGAGTAGTGCAATCGGCATCTAAATTTATATTTCCAAAAGCTATTTTTTTTCTAAAATCGGCATCTGTTATTAAACCCGTAATTCGTGCGTTATTTGTAACAATAGCATATGATTTATTAGAGTCAATCATCTTTTTTGCTACTGTAGAAATACTTGTGTGGTTTGGAACAACAAGCGGATTTTTATCATAATCTAATTCCTGAAAATATGAAAAATCAGTCAACTCTGTTTCAGAACTTGCTTCAGAAATGGCCTTTAAATTTTGGTAATTTTCTCCAGTTGATTTGGTTTGCTCAGAGAAACTCTCCAAAAAGTAATCCATTACAGTAGAATATTTTGCTAAAAGAGGTTTAAATAAAACAATAGGAATAGCGTAAACTACAGCATCTTCGTTAGCAATTGAATTTAAGGAATAATTATTCTTCGCAAAAAACGGACGCAATCCAAAAATGGAACCCACATAACATTTAGAAATTAAAGTTTCTTGTGCATCAATTATTTTTGTTAAATGAATAATTCCAGAATGTACAATATAAAAATTCTGATGTAATTCGTCATTAATTTTAAATAATCGTTTCGATTTTTCTAAATAAATAATTTCACTTTGTGAGGCAATATCATATAAGTCGGCGTAAGCTACTGTTTTAAAAGGCTCGTAAAGTTTTAAAAAATCTACAATATTTTCTGCAAAAGTATTCTTCATGATAGGAGTAGTAAATACATTCCAAATTTAAACAAATTATTCTATAATTATATACCTAATTCAAATTATTCTATTTTACATAATGTATATTATAATTCATTAATATTATGTAAAATTATCTTAAATAGTGTATTTATTGCTAAACATTATTTAATTTTGTAAAATATAAAATATAAAATATAGATCTATGTTAAACTGGTTTAAAAAAATAGCACTACTTGAAGGAATTTCTTATTTAGTTTTAATTTTTAATATGTTGGTTCTAAAACCAAATTATTTTGATACGTATAAATTAATTCTGAAACCATTCGGAATGCTTCATGGTATTTTATTTATTTTATACATAATACTAGCATTTTTATTAAAAGATGAAAAAAACTGGAAATTAAAAGATTTTAGTGTTATTATATTAGCTTCATTGATACCGTTTGGGACATTTTGGGTAGATAGAAAATATTTAAACCAAAACGCTTAAAAATGGCGTATTCCAAAATAAAAAATAATTTTTTTCATTCATGAAAGTTTTTGACCTATTAGAACCCTTATTAAAAAAGCTTGATTTCGATTCAGATTTTACCTTATACGGAAATTTGTTTGTCAATTTATTAGTATTAATGATATTGGCATACGCTATTGATTATTTAGCTAAAAAAGTATTAATCATTGGTTTGGCTATTGTAGCAACTTACACAAAATCAACATTCGATGATTTTTTAGTAGCTAATAAAACAGCCAAATATATTGCACATTTAGTACCGCTATATTTTATTAGTATAAAAATACCAATTGTTTTAGACGATTTTGTGTATTGGGAAAATTTATTTGGAAAAAGCGTAAAAATTTTTATTATTATTTTATCGCTTTACATTGTCCGAAGTGTCTTTAATTCGTTAAAAGATTATTTAAAAACTCTACCAAAATATAACGATAAACCCATAGATAGCTACATTCAAGTCATTATGATTGTATTGTGGATTTACGCCTTATTATCTATTATATTATTGCTTTTCGATACTAAAAAGAGTTCGTTATTAACTGCTTTTGGATCAATTTCTGCTTTAATAATTTTAGTTTTTAGAGATACCGTTTTAGGTTTTGTCGCCAGTATTCAAGTTACAGTTAACGATATGGTTCGCATTGGCGATTGGATTACTGTTGACAAATTTGGCGCTGATGGCGAAGTTGAAGAAATTAATTTAGCCACGGTTAAAGTCAGAAATTTTGACAATACTACCTCCACTATTCCAACCTATAGTTTAATTTCAGACAGTTTCAGAAATTGGCGAGGCATGATTAATTCTGACGGTAGAAGAATTAAACGTCACATTTTAATTAAAGGTGCCACGGTTCGGTTTGTTACGAATGAAGAATTAGAATCGTTTAAACGTATTCAGTTTGTTACGAGTTATATTGATAAAAGAAAATTGGATATTGATAAGTTTAATATCGCAAACAATATTGATAAATCATTATATGTAAATGGCAGAAATATGACAAACTTAGGTTTGTTTCGAAAATACATTCAAAAATACATTGAAACACATCCTGGAATTAATAAAGATATGCACTTGTTGGTCAGGCATTTACAGCCCACTGAAAAAGGTATTCCTTTAGAAATTTATTGCTTTAGTAAAGATAAAAAATGGGAAAATTACGAATATATTATGGCTGATATTTTTGACCATATCATCGCTTCTGTTCCTTATTTTGATTTAGAATTATTTGAAGTACAACATGTTAAAGCTGAAAAATTAAATTTATTAGATATAGATTAATAAGTAATTTAAAAACAAGTATTATGACATCTAGAAATGAGCTTTTATCTGCAATTAAATCCGAAAAATTAGGTGTTGATTTTTTAGACACATTATCTGAAGAAGCGTTTCAGAATGCTACTTTACGGCCTATTTTAAAATTTCAAAACGATTTGCTTTTGCAAGTCTTTATTAATTATGCCGTAAAACAAAAAGGATTTTTTTTCCCACTTTCTCCAGATAAAAAAGAAAAATATATTGAAAATGTAATTCAAAAAGATATAAAATTCAGAAATGCATTAAAAGGTATTATAATCGGATTATTCACAGTGGAAGAATACTCAATTTATATTCAAAATTCGTCTAGTTTAAACAAACGAATGATGACATTATTAATTGAAAGATATAGAAGTCAAATACAATTACTTACTAACGAGTAATGAATATACCTGATTTACCTAAAGATAAAAAAATCATACTTTTTGATGGTGTTTGTAATTTTTGTAATGATAAAGTAAATTTTATCATAAAAAATGACAAAAACGATAGTTTCAGATTTGTGTCCATTCAAAGCGAAACAGGAAAAAAAATAATCACCTATTTAGGTATTGATCCCGCTCTAGACACTATTATACTTTATGAACCAGGTTATGCTTATTTTATTAAATCAGAAGCGGTTTTTAGAATTATTAAACACTTATCTTCATCAGTAAAATTGTTGTTACTTTTTAATTTTATTCCTACAAGTATTAAGAATCTTATTTATGATTACATCGCAAAAAACAGATACAAATGGTATGGGAAAAATGAGAATTGTTTGCTGCCATCTGAAGATATTAATAGCAAATTTATAGTGTAAATTTTTAATTGTTTTCAAATAAAAAAAACGACCAGTTTTCACTGGTCGTTTTTAAATTATAGAATAAAAGATAATTATTCCTTAATAAATTTCTTAGTTGATTTTCCTTCAGTAGTTTCTATTGTAATAAAATAAACACCTGCATTCAAATCCGAAACGTTTATTGAATTAGTAGCATTCACATTTTTAATAGTTCTACCATTAAGATCCGTTATAGAAATGTTGTTGATTTCAATATTATTTGTACTTGAAATGTTTAATACATTAGATGTTGGATTTGGATAAATTGATATAGAATTTGAATCAAACTTTTCGTTAGATAATACCGCTGTAACTGAAACATCATCCAGTAATAATTGGAATTGATTAGCTGAAGAATAACAATTGAAACCTAAATTATAAACACCAGTAGTTGTAGGAGTAAAATTGCTAGATTGTTGGGTGTAAGTTATGTAGTTTACACCATCCGCCCCAGAATCCCATAAAGTATTAGATTGCGCTACTACAGTAATACCATTTCCAATAGTTGCCTTCATACTTTCTGGATAAGTTACACCTGTATCATCTCTAGCTCTTACTTTAAAAGTTATTAAGTATTGAGTTCCACCAGTTAATTCAATGTCTCTTGAAAATAACCAAGCATTTCCAGCATTTGTTGCGTTAAATGTGTAAGCGGCATAATTAGTTCCAGTTGCTGCTAATCCAGCTCCGTTTCCAATACCCCAACTTCCACCTGTTCCGGCATTAAGTAATCTCCAACCTGGTTGTGATGCATCTTCAAATCCATAGGTGTAAGGAGCAACTGCATTGGTTATAATAACAGGTGCTTGTACCCATATACTCTTATCTGTTGGCGAACAAACAGAACGTATCCATACGTAATAGGTAGATGTGTTAATTAGTGAGGTTAGTGAAATTGTAGTTGCAGTAGTAGTTGCAGTAGCAGTAGTTGATGCAGTTGGAGCGGTTGTACTAGTAGTTAAAAAATATTCATAACCATTTGCTGGAGCAGTTGCTGGAGCAGTAAATGCAATATTTGCTGAAGTTGATGTAATTGTATTTACCAAAACATTTGAAGGTGAAATACATGTCGCAGGAAATGCAAATCTTGTAGAAGGTCTAAAAGCAGAAGCAGTTGCGCCCAACACAGTAGGCATTGCTGTTGCAGAAAATGCATTTCTTAAAGAACCTGCAATTGCAGTATTACAGAGTGCAACATTTCCAGCCGTTGCAACAGTCCCACTAATATTTTCGTATTCAAAAGCTACATACATACCACCTCCAGTGTATGTAAATGATGAACCTCCAGAAAAAGGAATATCCCAAAATCCAGTAGCAGCAGGAATTGTAGAAGATGCGTTGTGTGCAAGAGTCATCCCAGTTATTACATCTGTCCAAGTGGTGGAAGTTTTTAAATAAGTTACATCTGTTGTATTTTGCAAATAAACTTTTAACGTTCCTGTTGTAGCGGCATTTTGTGCTGTTGAGTATTCAAAACTAATAGCATTTAAGACACTAGAATTTGGCAACCCACTAGCTGTAATTTCTGCTGGAGAAATCACATAACAAGTTCTAATGTATCGTTGGGTACCTTGAGGAGCTCTTGCGTTTCCTGAAGTTGAACCCGATGATGGTAAAACAGAAATATATTGCTGTGCATATCCAAAAGCACTAACAATAAATAACAAAATAAGTAAAGATTTTTTCATAAAATATATTTTTAAATTCAATCAAATTTATAAATTCTTTTGTAAAAAAGAAAATTTTTAACTTTTTATTTCAACTTTCTTCTATTTCTTTCCGAAATTATCAAAGTAAGTTCCCTTCCCGTTTGTCCAGCAACCGATGTGTTTTCTTGTGCACGTCTTATTAAATAAGGCATCACGTCTCTTACAGGTCCAAAAGGTAAGTATTTAGCAACGTTATATTTGTTGTCGGCTAAATTATAACTTATATTATCACTCATACCATATAATTGACTAAACCAAATGCGAGAATCGTCATTTGAAATGCCTTTTTCCTGCATCAAATTCATTAATAAATAGGAACTTTCTTCATTATGCGTGCCAGCAAAAATTGCCATTTCAGTAAGATTATCCAGCATGTAATTCAAACCTTCGTTAAAATTATAATCTGTAGCTTGTTTGCTTTCGCAAATTGGGTTTTTAAATCCTTTTTCATCTGCACGTTTGGCTTCTTTTTCCATATAAGCACCACGAACTAGTTTCATACCAATATGATATCCTTTTTCTTTTGCTCTTTGATGAAGTGCTTTTAAATAAGGTACTCTATCCCATCTATATAATTGTAAGGTATTAAAAATTAACGCTTTTTCGGTGTTGAATTGCTCCATCATTTTTTCAACTAAATCATCCGCAGCATCTTGCATCCAAGTTTCCTCGGCATCAACTAATATTTGAACGTCACTATCAAAGGCGTACTCACAAATTTTTTCAAATCGTGCCACTACTCTATTCCATTCATCTTGTTCTGCAGTGCTTAATGTTGCTTTTTTTCCTACTTTTTCATACAAATTAATTCTTCCTAATCCGGTTGGTTTAAAAACAGCAAAAGGGATTGCTTTGTTTTCTTTCGCAAAATCAATTGTTTTTAATGTCATTTTTAAACAAGCGTCAAACTGACCCTCTTCTTCTTTACCTTCTACGGAATAATCTAATACAGAAGAAACGCCTTTAATATACATTTTTGCCACCACTTGCAAACAATCTTGTTCGCTAACACCACCACAAAAATGATCAAATACGGTTTTTCTTATGATGCCTTCAACCGGTAAATGAAATTGTAAAGCAAAATTAGTTAAGGAAGTGCCTATTTTTACTAATGCCGGTTTCCCAATCATTTGAAATAAAAAGTGTGCTCTGTTTAATTCAGAGTTAGATTTAAGCGAAAATGCTTTTTCTGTATTGTTAAATATTTTATCCATTATTATTGAATTCATATTAAGGAATGCAAATATACTTATTGAACGAATGATTTCTCATATTTTTTAATTTATTTTGTGAAAAATTTATAAACTGTACAATGATACCTATTCAATCTGATAATTACACTATTTATTTTAATGAAGCAAGTTTTGTGTATTTAGAAAATCTGCTAAAAACAGAAACCTATTCTAAAATTTTTGTCTTAGTAGACGAAAATACAAATGAATATTGTTTACCTCATTTTTTATCCAATTTGCCAACAGAAATAGAAATAGAAATTATTGAAATTGAAGCTGGTGAAGAACATAAAAACATATACACGTGTATTGATTTATGGCATACTTTAATTGAATTAGATGCAGATAGAAAAAGCATTATGATTAATTTAGGCGGCGGCGTTATTACAGATATTGGCGGTTTTGTAGCAAGTACATATAAAAGAGGTATTGATTTCATTAATATCCCTACTACTCTTTTAGCTATGGTTGATGCTTCTGTTGGCGGAAAAACGGGTGTGGATTTAGGCAGCTTAAAAAATCAAATTGGGGTAATTAACGAACCAAAATCGGTTATTGTAATTTCTAAATTTTTAGAAACTTTGCCAACAAATCAAATGCGTTCTGGATTGGCTGAAATGCTAAAACACGGGTTAATTTATGATAAAGCATATTGGGATAAATTAAAAAACTTAAACGACTTAAATACAGATGATTTAGATGTTTTAATAAAACAATCAATTGAAATAAAAAACGAAATCGTTTCTCAAGATTTAAAAGAAAACGGTATTAGAAAAGCATTAAATTTCGGACATACTTTAGGGCACGCTATTGAAAGTTATTTCTTAGAATCCGAAGAGAAAAAACAATTGCTTCATGGCGAAGCTATTGCTATTGGAATGATATTAGAAAGTTATATATCGTATCAATTAAATTTAATTTTTAAAGAAGATTTTGCTGAAATAAAATATATAATTACAGATGTATTTGAAAAAATATCATTTGATGAATCTGACATCCAAAATATTATGAATTTGTTAGTTTTCGACAAAAAAAATGAGTTTGGAAATGTTCAATTTACTTTATTAAATAAAATTGGAGAAAGTAAAATCAATCAAAAAGTTGATGAATCATTGATTTTATTGGCGTTTGAAGATTATTTGAAGAATTAATTTTTTTTACATTTACTTCTTTTTTTAGTAATATTATTTTTACTTTTGCTCAACAAAAATGGCACGTATTTCAATTAATTAAATTAGTAATAGTCAAATGAATACAAAATATTCCGACCTTATCAATCAAACTTTCTATTTTCCACAGGAAGAATTTACTTTGAACAAAGATAATTTGCAATTTCACGGTATTGATTTGATGAAATTAGTAGAACAATATGGTACGCCATTGAAATTTACCTATTTACCGAAAATTTCTCAAAACATTAATAGAGCCAAAATGTGGTTTAGAAATGCTATGGAAAAGCATGGATATGAAGCGAAATATTTTTATTGCTATTGTACTAAAAGTTCTCATTTTGAATTTATTTTAAATGAAGCTCTAAAAAACAATATTCATATTGAAACGTCTTCCGCTTTTGATATAAATATTGTAGAAAACCTTATGGAACAAGGTAAAATCAATAAAAATTCTTTTATCGTTTGTAATGGTTTTAAACGTGATCAATATGTAACTAACATTGCTCGTTTAGTTAATAATGGGCATAAAAACACCATTCCTGTTATTGATAATTTTGAAGAATTAGATTTACTTCAAGAACAAATTGATGGTAAATTTAAAATCGGAATTAGAATTGCTGCCGAGGAAGAACCAAAATTCGAATTTTACACCTCTCGTTTAGGGATTGGTTATAAAGATATTTTACCATTTTACAGAAAACAAATTGCAGATAACAAAAAAGTAGAACTTAAAATGCTTCACTTTTTTATTAATGCAGGTATTAATGATACGGCATATTACTGGAACGAATTAGTAAAATGTTTAAAAGTTTACATTGCCTTAAAAAAAGAATGTCCTTCTTTGGATAGTTTAAATATTGGTGGTGGTTTCCCTATCAAAAATTCATTAGCTTTTGAATATGATTATCAATACATGGTAGATGAAATATTAAACCAAATAAAAATCGCATGTGATGATGCAGAAGTTGATGTGCCACATATTTTTACAGAATTTGGTTCATTTACAGTTGGTGAAGCTGGTGGTGTGTTGTACCAAGTTTTATATCAAAAAAAACAAAATGATAGAGAAAATTGGAACATGATTGATTCCTCATTTATTACTACTTTACCAGATACTTGGGCAATTAACAAACGTTATGTAATGCTAGCGGTAAATCGTTGGAATGACATTTATGAAAGGGTACTTTTAGGTGGTTTAACTTGTGATGGGGACGATTATTACAATTCAGAACAACACATGAATGCCGTATATTTACCAAAGTATAATAAAGAAAAACCATTATATATTGGCTTTTTCAATACAGGTGCATATCAAGAAAGTATTGGCGGTTATGGCGGTTTAAGTCATTGTATTTTACCACAACCCAAACACATATTAATTGATAAAGACAAAAACGGAATTTTTGCAACCGAAGTTTTTTCTGAACAACAAAATGCCGAACAAGTTTTAGAAATTTTAGGATACAACAAAAACAAAAACGATAATAAATAAACCCCATGAGTAAAGGACCAATTAGTCAGTTTGTAGAAAAACATTATTTACATTTTAACGCGGCTGCTCTAGTAGATGCTGCAAAAGGATATGAAACCCATTTATTAGATAACGGAAAAATGATGGTGACGTTAGCAGGTGCTATGAGTACAGCTGAGTTAGGAAAATCATTAGCAGAGATGATTCGTCAAGATAAAATTCATATTATCTCTTGTACAGGTGCCAATTTAGAAGAAGATATTATGAATTTAGTGGCGCACAATTCATACAAAAGAGTACCAAATTATAGAGATTTATCTCCAGAAGAAGAAAGAGAGCTGTTAGACAATCATTTCAATAGAGTTACAGACACCTGTATTCCTGAAGAAGAAGCATTTCGTCGTTTACAACAACATTTATTTGACATTTGGAATAAAGCAGATAAAAACAACGAAAGATATTTTCCGCACGAATTCATGTACCAAATTATTAATTCAGGGGTTTTAGAGCAATATTACGAAATTGATCCTAAAGATTCTTGGATGGTTGCCGCTGCAGAAAAGAACTTACCTATTGTTGTTCCAGGTTGGGAAGATAGTACTATGGGTAACATTTTCGCATCTTACTGCATCAAAGGGGAATTTAAAGCATCAACTACTAAAAGCGGTATCGAATACATGATGTGGTTGGCAGATTGGTATCCAAAAAATTGTACAGGTAAAGGAATTGGATTTTTCCAAGTTGGTGGTGGAATTGCAGGAGATTTCCCAATTTGTGTAGTGCCTATGCTATACCAAGATATGGAAATGCATGACATACCATTTTGGAGTTATTTCTGTCAGATTTCAGATTCAACTACAAGTTATGGATCATATTCTGGAGCCGTTCCGAATGAAAAAATTACTTGGGGTAAATTAGATATTGATACACCTAAATTTATCGTAGAATCAGACGCAACTATAGTGACACCTCTAATCTTTGCTTACATCTTAGGTTGGTAATAAGAAAAAAAAAGTTTTAAAAAAATTTAAATTTTAAAATTAGAATACTAAATTTGACAATTAAAATTGATTAAGGCAAACAAGAAATGAAGAGAGTAATTGTAGAGTACGCAAAATTAACAAACGAGATTTTAAACTTATTAGTTGAAAAATTTCCTGATGGATATGATGATTCGGATATTATTCGTTTCAAAAATGCTAAAAATGAGGCAATTGAGGCAGTTGAAGTAAAAACAGAAGATACTATTTACTTAGTAAAAGTAAGTATGAAATTGGCCGACAGAATTGAAAATTATGATGAAGAGGAAGACTTTATTACACCTGAAGTAAGTATAGATGCAATTAAAGATTTAGATATTGAGGAGGAGGATGAAGAGGAAGAGGAAGAAAAAATTGAATTAGATGATGAAGAAGATGCCGATGGAAATAAAATTAAAACAAATTCTGAAGAAGATGATTACGAAGATTAAAAAAAAACAAGCATAAAAAAATCCCGTTCTGATTTTATCAGAACGGGATTTTTATTTGAATTTATACGATTACAATTCTTTAAAAATCGTGTGCATCAATCGTTTTTTATCGTTAATGCTTTCTTCTAAAGAAATCATGGTTTCGGTTCTGTAAACTCCATCAATGTCATCGATTTGGAAGATAATATCTTTTGCATGAGCAGTATCTTTTGCTCTAATTTTACAGAAAATATTAAATTTTCCAGTAGTTACCGAAGCTACAGTTACAAATGGAATTTCGTTAATACGCTCTAAAACAAATTTTGTTTGCGAAGTACTATTTAAAAATATACCAACATAAGCTATAAATGAATAGCCCAATTTTTCATAATCTAACGTTAATGAAGAGCCTTTAATAATACCCGCATCTTCCATCTTTTTTACTCTAACATGAACCGTACCTGCAGATATTAATAATTTTTTAGCAATATCTGTAAATGGGATTCTAGTGTTGTCAATTAACATATCTAAAATCTGGTGATCTACTTCATCTAATCTAAACTTACTCATAATCAAACTGTTTTTATCTTTTATATCTTAAACTTTTATAATGTCGCCAATTTTAGGAAAGTTTCGATTTTCATATTCATACAATTTATTTTCAAAATCAATGGTTTGATGTGCGAAAAAAGTGTCTAAATTTTCAATCTGAATAATTTCAGGAATAAATGCAATATTTCCTTCTGTTAAAACTTCCTTATATTGAATTGCAAATTTAATATTTTTTTCTACATTATTATCATTTATTCTCACATTTTTGAAAATAAAATCATAAAAACATTTATTATTTTGATAAATATTCAAATAATTCCCCAAATCGTTGCTAACTATATCGTTTTCGTTAATAAATGAAATTGCAGCTTTTAAAGCGATGAAAACAAATTTTCTAACTTCGTCTCGATTATAATCATTTACATAATGTCCTGCTTCAAATAAAATAGTAGGATATCCCCTATTTGTAAAATAATCTCCGGTACAATTGATATTAAAAGAATCATCAAATCGTCCTACTTGATTGGGAATATATTTCTGTAATTCATTGTTAATACCAACAATTACTGCGGCAGCTTCTTTTCGAACCGAATTAAATGTACGATCTTCGTTATAGGATGCTGTTAGAAACGACATCGTTGCAGGTTTCTGACTCTCTACTAATCCAAATATAGTGCGTTGGTCGTGTAGATTAAAACAATAATCAGGAGTAAAAGTTTCTAAAACTGTTCGCAATACCTTACTTTCTGGTTGCGTGCAATCAAAAGCATCTCTGTTTAAATCTACGCCATTGGCGTTTTCTCTTGTATAAGCTGCTGCGCCGTCTGGATTTAATATCGGTATAATATAAAAGGTAACAAATTTTGAAAGGCTTTCAAACTCATTTTCGTTATGATGTAAAAAGTTTAAATAATCTATCAGACCTTTTGTTGTTGTACTTTCATTACCGTGCATTTGCGACCAAATCAAAATCTTAACCTTTCCTTCTCCAAATTGAATCGCTTTTATAGGCTGCTGTTTTACGGAAAACCCAACGCTTGAAATTTTAAATACAGAAGGTAAGGTTTCTAAAAAAGAATCTAAATGAGTAGCTGTTACGTATCTTCCTTGAATCGATTCGTACAGATATGTGGAGGCTATTTGTAAATTATCTTTCATATTACAAATGTAAATATATTTCGTTTTACATTTGTAAACAATAAAAACCACCAAATGAAACTGAAATATGCGGTTTTTTTCAGGTTAAATTTTACAAGTGTAAACATATTTTTATATTAGATACTAAATTGCTTAATTTCTGTTACTTAAATAGTGTTAAATAAACTATATATTTGTATATTTAATGATTATTTATGCTAAAATAAACGGTATTTCACTGTGTTTTAATAATAATTTGTTACATTTGTAAACAATATTTTAATTTTAATTCGGATGATAAATACAGACCACTTCGTAAAACGATTAGAAACCATTTTTGAATATTATGGTTTAACGGCCTCTCTTTTTGCAGATAAAATTAATGTACAACGATCAAGTATCTCTCACCTACTTTCTGGGAGAAACAAACCGAGTTTAGATTTTATATTAAAAGTAATTGAAAATTTTCCTGAAGTAGAATTATTGTGGTTACTAAATGGAAAAGGAAGTTTTCCAAAAGGAGAAATGGGTACTAACGAAAAATTAACTGTTTCGTCTGAAGAAAAAACAGAACAAGAAATCGATTTGTTTTCTCAAAAAACTTCCATATTTGAAACTCTTCCTGAAAAAAAATCAAATACACCAAAAATTGAAACCGAAGTCAAACCGATACATTCGGATTCAAAAATAGAACGAATTGTAGTATTTTATAACGATGGTACGTTTAAGAATTACACGCCTTAACGGGTATAACTAAAAGCAGGTACTTTACCTTTTATGGTTGTATACAAAGACTCTAAGTAAGCAGAATCTTTCTCAAAATCGTTAGTTATTGTGAAAGCATCAAAAACAATTACTTGTTTGTTTTCATAATCAAACGCAATAGGAATTATTGGCACATTTGCTTTTTGAGCAATATAATAATAACCAGATTTCCATTGTGTTACCTTTTTTCTGGTACCTTCTGGAGATAACGATAAGCGCATTACTTCTTTTGCATCAAATATTTTAGCTATGGAATCTACCTTATTTTCGTTTTTGTCCCTATTTAAAGGAATGCCTCCCATCCATTTTAAATAAGCACCCAACGGAAAACGAAACAATTCTTGTTTGGCTAAAAAATTAATTTCTATAGGATACGTTCCTCTAAAAAAAACACCAATAAAAAAATCAAACCAACTGGTGTGAGGTGCTACAATTAATACACATTTTTTAATTGAGGCATCAAAATTACCCTTGACTTTCCAGCCCATTATTTTAAAAAACAGTAGTCTATATAGAGAATGTTTCATTCTTTTACATTTTGAGAAAAAGCAAAAATAAAGTATATTTACGTAATTTATATGATGATGTTTAAAAAATTACTGAGTTACCTCTATCCTATCACAATTTACAGCAAATACTCTGCCATTAGCAAGACTATTGAAGTGACTTTATATAACGGGAAAACATTGTTAAATACTAAAAACACGAATTATTCTTTCGGAAGTTTGCAGTCAATATTAAAAAAAGGACTTTTAGATATTGGTGCAGCTGAAATTAGTAGAATGGAATCGGTATTAATTCTGGGTGTGGCAGGCGGAAGTGTCGTGCAAACGTTAGTTACTGATTTTTCGTTTTCAAAAAATATCACAGGCGTAGAATTGGATTCAGAAATTATACATATTGCCAATTCGTATTTCGGTTTAGATAAAATTAGCAATTTTAAATGTCTTATTCAAGATGCTGAACAATTTGTTCAAACAGATAAAAACCAATACGATTTACTAATTATTGATATTTTTAAAGATACTGAAATGCCTGAGTTTTTATTTCAAGAAAGCTTTATTACTAATTGTAAACAATTACTTAATAAAAACGGGTATATCTTATTTAATACGATGCATTTAAATAAAAGTAATCTTTCAAAAACAGAAGCCTATCTGTCGCATTTTGATTCGAATTTGTACGAAACAAAAGTGTTAAAGAACATTGAAAAATATAATGATGTTATTATAATTAAAAGTTTATAAAGCAATAAAACGAATTAAAAGATGCTTGATAACCAATTTATTTTTTGTTTGGAAGCTGTTTCTGATATCGAAAAGGTTACTGTTACCGATATTCAGCACCAATTAGAACGCTTGGCTCTGAATTACGAAATAGCCTCTATTTATAAAGCTTGCGATACAATTGAAGGTGTCGAAGAAAGTTTGTCGGCACTACTCTACGACGACCATAATTTCACGAATTATGAAATTATTTATTTGGTAATGCAAGGCGAAGACAATACCATTTGCATATACGATTACTATTATAGTTTAGATGAAATTGCTGAACTTTTTGAAGGAAAAATGAAAGGAAAAATCATCCATTTTGCCAATACCAAAACGCTTGAATTAACTAACGATGAAGCTCAGTTTTTCTTAGATGTAACGGGTGCAAAAGCCATTTCTGGTTATGGTGCAAAATACACCAATTTAAAAAGCTACAACTTAGATTTAGAATTTTTTAAATTGTTTCAAGATAACGAAAATATAGACGAAGTAGTTGAAACCCTTTTTGAAAAAAACTATGCCCTTTGTAAAGTATTAGATTTTAGGTTGTATTATTAAACTGTTCTTGTCCCTCTGGGTTTTTTGTCTTGCTGAACTCGTTTCAGCATCTCTTATTTTTCGCCAATTTTTTCTTTTAAAATTTTCTCAATTCTAAAGTAGATAGTTACATATCCAAGAATAAGGAAGAAAAGCAACAAAAACTCATTTTCATAACTAAAATAATCAAATAAAAAGGACACTATAACTAAAAACGAAAATAAAAAAATCATATAATTTGACGCATATTTATTCGCCATTATCCAATGTTCCGTACTTTTTTTAGCACTACCTAGTTGGTAACCAAAATAATAATTGGGTTGCTTTGGTGTAAAAAACTTCATAAAAACCCCAAGTAATAAAAGTGTTAGATAAATGAAATTCATAATTGTTTTTTAAAATTATTTGTTATAATTTATATTTCACCTACTCTTTGTTATAGTTCTCGTTTGCCTTGTTATTGTATCTGGTTAGCACACGAAAGGCTTTCGTATTTAAACCTGACAGGTTTCAAAAACCTGTCAGGTTTTTAAGCCGTAATCACGCGAAGGGATTCGCGTGGCAGCTGGGCGGGCTTTATATTTTGTTGACATTGACGTATAAATTTACATTCAAATATAAAAAAAGTACACCACTTTTATTGTAGTTTCTGTTTTTCTTTTCACTTTGTGGGCACGGATTGCAAATCCGCGCTATCCGTTACGAGACATATCCGAGCCATCGGGAGTTCACGTTTTTTTAATTCACGTTTCAAAATAATTCCAGGATGTATTCCTTTAAATTTTTCTATATAGGTTTTCATAGCACAAATGTAAACAAATTTGTTTACATGTTGCAAAAATATTAACTTCGTTTTGACATTCAATATAAACCAGCTTCGCAAAATCAGCAGACTTTTCAAAGTGGGTGATAATTCTAAGTTATCTACTAATCGAACGCGAAAGGATTCGCACACGAGCGGGGTTTTACAAAGCTTCTGATTTTTCAAAAGAAACAACTTTTTTTCTCATCATACCTTTATCTGCAAAATGTCGTGAAATTTCATAAGTTTTATTAACATAATCATTTTCGTGAGTATCTGGACCCCATTTATGGTAATAGATTAAAATTGATTTGCAATTTATATGTTCAAAAATTTCTTTTAACATTGTTCTATCTGACAACCCACAAGAATGACCCATTATACAAACTTGAAATTCATTTCCGTCGATAAAACGAATTAAATCTTGATAATTTGATGTCCTTAAATATTTAAAAGATTTAATATGTTCAAATAATTGATTTTCTTTCTTGTTTTCAAATTTTTTATATTCGTCATTATGCTCATCGCCAAAACCAAATATGATTGGATTATCGGGATTATTTAATTCTCCATGAATGAAATTAATACTTGTATTCTTTTTAAGATTAAGATGTTCTGCATAAACATTAAATGTTGGTGTATAATTAAAGTTTAATACATGAATATTCTCAATACAAGTAGGATAATCAGGATTAGAATCAATAAGTTGATCAACTGGGATATCCTCTAATAAAAAATCAAATTTTGCAGGATTCTGTATCGGGTTATCTGAAATAACAACTTCCCTTAAATAGTTCTCTAATTCTGTTTTTAAATATTCAAACTCTTGATTTAATTTAGAAAGATCATCTATCAAATTAGAGGAAGCATTTGACATTCTTAATAAATATGAAAAGTAATGATTCTCTAAATCTACCCATTTTTTGTGTTGATATGATTCGATAATTTCTTGAAAAAATTGACTTTTATATTTGATTGATATATTGCTGTCGCGTTTAGACTTTAATATATTTAAAACAATTATTAAATCATCAAGCGTTTCCATTTTTGGAAATCCATTAATACTTGATTTTGAATGTAATTCTATTAATTTGCCTTCATAAAACAGATTACTAAAAAAATCATTTAAAATTTTTTTTAAATAATAAAATAAGAAATCATTGTAGCTTGTTTTTAATTTATGCGATAAATCAAAACCATTACCTATTAACACTAATCTATTCATAAAATTACTTTTTACCTTTCTTCTCCTTCACAAACAACCCAGCCGTATATTTCTCATACAACTCAAATAAATATTCCATGCGTTTAGCTTCGCTGGTGAAGGCTTGTTTGCTATAGGCGGCATCAACGGCTTTGTCTAGTTCGTTATGGGCTTTTACCAAGGCGGGTGGCATAGTTAGTGGACTATACAAATCCGCTAATGAACTAGAAGGGAAAGAAGCCCTAACATCTAAAACAGTTTGTGCTTTTTCTTCAATAGTTTTAATTTGCTTTTCGTTTGGATTCTCTGGCCATGGATAGTTGTTGTAAACAATATCTTTTGAATATCTGAAGTCACTTTTCAATCTACCACAGGTAGTTTTAACCCAAGCCATATGCATTTTTGACATAAGTAACCCAAAATGATATTGGTTACCCAATGGGATTGACATACAAGTATCACTTACAATCGAATTTTTATCAAAAAAGCCAAAAGGTATATACGGTCTGTTTTCTGATGAAACTCTTGGTACCACTATAAATGTTTCAGGTCTATTTCTATCTCTGAATAAAGTTGGTGTGAGTGAAAATTTCTGGGTTGAGGGTGCAATACTATTTAATCGAAATTTTCTTACAAGCTCAACTCTTTTAAACACTTCTGATATTTTTTTGATTTCATTAGGTTCAGCATCAACAAGCCATAAACACCAACGATTACCTCCATTAAGAAATTAATAAGCAGAAATTAAAGGTTTTATAAATTTCTCCGCTTCAGGTTCTTTCAATAAAAACTCATTTTTTTCTGAATCTGATAAAAGCAAATGACCTCCATCCAAAGGCATATTACCAAAACTCATTTTTGGAACATTACATATTGGATTAGATTTTTTTTCAATTAATATATCTTTTGCATCTACTAGATATGGATTGATATTTTTTACTTTGAGTTCGTGAGCTTCTCCTTTAATATCTTCATATTCAAATATTCTTTTATTTGTTGAATCATAATTTGCGAAACCAACTATAACACAATAGACAGCAGCATTTCCTTTTGCTTCATTGCTCCATTTAAAAGTGCGATGTGCAAAATGAATTTTAATTCCATATTTATGTAGCATTTGTCCCCATAAAATACTTGTTTGTTCACCTTGAACAATAGAATTAGTAGAGACAAAAGCTACTTTTGTTGTAGTACCTTGAATATATTTAGCGGCTTTTAAATACCAACCTGTTACATAATCTAAAACGCCACTTCCTTGACTATTTTCAAATTCTTTTACAATTTGATTTCTTTGGAATTGGGTCATAATTTTTGAACCAATAAAAGGAGGGTTACCTATTATATAATCGTAACGTATTTTTTCTTTTGTATAATGTGGTGGAAAATCTGTTGTACTTGCAATTTCTTTAGCATCTTTTGCAATTACATTTACTGTTCCATACTCTGAAATAGGCTCATTAAGTACTTTAAAATTAAGTTGATCTGCTTTTAATGTAATTTCATCAACAACTTTTAAAGTTTCCCAATTCACTTCTAAAGCATCACCATGCACTATTTTAGCGGATTTTTTCAATGGCAAACGGGCAAAGTATTGTCCAAATTCATTGCTAATTTGCATGTTCATTTGGTGGTCAATTAACCACATGGCTACTTCGGCAATACGTGCTGGAAATTCTTCGTATTCAATACCGCACATCATATCTACATCCAGGAGCATTATTTCTCCAACATCTAAAATTCCTTGCCCAGATTTGTATGTTGCTCGTAAAATTTCTAATTCTAACAAACGTAATTCACGGTAGGTAATCAATAAGAAGTTTCCACAACCACAAGCGGGGTCTAAGAATTTGAGTTGGCTAATTTTTTTATGGAATTCGGGAAGTTTGTTTTTATTGCCTTTGATAGTTTCAAATTCTGCCCATAATTCATCTAAAAACAAGGGTTTAATCAGTTTTAAGATATTGCTTTCACTGGTGTAATGCGCTCCTAAGTTTCTACGTTCTTTCGGATTCATGACACTTTGAAACATGGAACCAAATATAGCCGGTGAAATTTTACTCCAATCGATGTAACAACAATCTAACAAGGCTTGGCGCATTTTGCTGTCAAAACTTGCCATTGGTAAAATTTCTTCAAATAATTTTCCATTTACATAAGGGAAATCATTCAATTGCTCGTCTAAATTCTTAAATCGTTTGTCTTTTGCCGTATTTAATACTTGAAACAATTCTTGTAGTTTGGAAGCTAAATCACTTCCATCTTCAGCAGTTCTATTTTCAATGTAGTCTTGAAGTTGTTGCTTTTCAAAAATGGTCGTGTCTTCTGCAAACAAACAGAATAAAATGCGAACCAAATAGACTTCTAATGGATGTCCTTCATAACCAATTTCTTCTAATCGGTCATGGAGTTTTCCCATTAATTCTGCTGCTTTTATATTAGCAGGGTCTTGCTCTTTAAAAGTTTTCTTTTGATAACCTAAAAGATAACCGAAACTTTGAACGTTATGAATTAATTCATCTAACGTAAATTGTAACGTGGTTTGCTCTTCGGTATCGTATAATCTGAAAAAATGAAAATCACATACTAGAACGTATTTTGGTAATTCGTTTTGTTTTAAACCGTGAGTGTAATCAATGGCTTGTTGAAAGGCTTTGTCCAGGTTTTTACCCCGACTTTTCATTTCCACTAAAATAGTTCCTTTCCAAAGTAGGTCGATGTAGCCATCGGCATCGGATAGTTTCTTTACTCGGTGTTCAAACGTTCCAATCTTTTTACGGGTAATTCCAAAAACCTCAAAAAAAGCGTCTAAAAAGGGTTTAGCATCCGCTTCTTCATTAGTGGTATCTTTCCATTCTTTGGAAAATTTAACTGCTCGGTCTTTTATTTCGTTCCAGCTTAATGCCATAGTTATATTAATTTAATGTACCTAAAAGAAGAATTAAATTCTGTTTAAACAACTCAATTCCAGAGTGATTGGGTTTAATTTTAAGAAAGGCTTTGTTTAAGGCTAAACGCGGTTGAAGTATCATAATTGCTCTTTTTTGGTTATTCCAAACCTACTAAAAAAAATCAAAAAAAACAATAGAAACTTAGGTAAATACGGTTTTGTAGTACAAGTTCTAAGAAATAAATATAATAAATACAAAAAACATCGTTTCAAAAAGAGATAGTGTATAGATACTCCGTAAATACTCCATAGATAGTGTATGGATAGTGTATGTAAGAGGTATGAAAATAATAAAATATCTAATTGAGTGCTTTTTATATCTCGTATTGCAATTTTTATCAATTACATCAAACTTGATTTTTTTAAAAGATTTCAATCGTAATAATAACTTCCTGTTAAAACGTATCGGTCTTTCCAAAAAACACATTAACTTTGCTACACTATGTTATACATCTTAAAAACTTTAAAAATGAAAAAATATCAAATTTTATCCGTTTTACTTATACTAACTCTTTCTGTTTCGGCACAGTTTACTCAAAAGCCATTGCCTTATGCTTACACAGATTTAGAACCTTTTATAGATGCGCAAACAATGGAAATTCATTACAGCAAACACCACGCGGCGTATGTAAAAAATTTAAACGCAGCAGTTGTTGGTACGGAAGCCGCTAAAATGACAATCACAGAGATTTTCTCGAATGTCTCAAAGTTGAGTCCAGCCATTAGAAACAATGCAGGCGGACATTACAATCACGAATTATTTTGGTCGCTATTAACCGCAGATAAAACTACCAAACCATCTACAGACTTAGAAAAAGCAATTGACGAAACATTTGGAAGTATGGATGCTTTAAAAGAAAAAATTAATGCGGCTGCTACTTCTCGTTTTGGTTCAGGATGGGCTTGGCTTTCTGTTGATAAAAATAACAAATTGGTGGTGTCTTCTACTCCTAATCAAGACAATCCGTTAATGGATGTTGCAGAAACCAAAGGAACCCCTATTTTAGGAATTGATGTTTGGGAACACGCATATTATTTAAAATACCAAAACAAACGTGCCGATTATTTAACGTCAATTTGGAATATCATCAACTGGAATGAAGTAAGTGAAAATTATAACTTAGCTATTAAAAGTAATTAATTTACAGATATGAAATCGCCATTAACAACAAGTTTGCGTAAGCAAACACTTATAAATAAAAAGGCGATACCATATGACATTAAAAAAACAATTAATTTACATATGAAAAAAGTATTTTTAGTTCTGTTTTTATTCGGAACGCTATTGGTTGCTGCACAAGAAAGCACACCTACTTTAGAAAACATCGCATCTTTTGAAGGAAAAACAATTACAATTTGCGAAAAAGTAACTGGAATTTATGAAACGAAAGGTGGAAATGCGCTATTAAATTTTGGAAAACCTTTTCCAGATAATGCGTTTTCTGTAGTGATTTTTAAACTAGACCGAAATGCGTTTACTTACGATCCACTTACGTTAGAAACAAAAACCATTTGCATTACTGGAACCGTAATATTGTATAAAGGCAACCCAGAAATTATAGTTAAAAAAGAATCTGAAATTGTGGTGAAATAATTTAATTTATTTGACACAAATTTCACAAATTAGCACGTATAAATTTGTGAAAATTTGTGTAATTCGTGTTAAAAATTATTCTAACAATAAAACGCGATATTATACTAAACGTCTCGCATTTTCTAAATCTTCTGGTGTATCAATTCCTATACTTGCGTGAGACGTTTCAATCATTTTTATGCGTTTTCCGTATTCTAAATAACGTAATTGTTCCAATTTTTCTGAGGCTTCAAGTGAAAGCATCGGTAATTTAGCAAAGTCTAATAACGCTTGTTTTCTAAACGCATAAATACCAATATGCTTCATATATCTAACACCCACATTTTCCTCACGTGGAAACGGAATTACCGAACGCGAGAAATACAAAGCAAATCCGTCTTGATCTGTTATAACCTTTACATTATTTGGGTTTTCAATTTCTGACCTATCCGTAATTTCAAACATTAAAGAAGCTAAATCAATTTTCTTTTCTGAATCATTTTGAAATGCCGTTATAATTTGTTCTAAAGGCGTTTTATTGATAAAAGGTTCGTCGCCTTGTACGTTTATAATAATGTCTGCATCAATGTTTTCAACAGCTTCTGCTATTCTATCGCTACCACTTTCGTGCTCCTTGATGCTCATTATGGCTTTTCCGTTATGGGAAATAATTTCATTATAAATTAATTCCGAATCGGTAACCACAAACGCATCGTCAAACAAATTAGTAGCCACAGCTGCTTCATACGTTCGTAAAATAACTGTTTTTCCACCTAAATCTTGCATTAATTTAGCAGGAAATCGTGTGGAGGCATAACGCGCAGGAATTACAGCAATTATTTTCATTATATTTTTTTTATAAAAGTAAATAGTTTTTCATCATTTTTAGCATCAACTAAAGTAAATGCAACTTTATTTAACAAATGTATTGAGTCGGTATTCATTTTAAAAACTTTTGCGTGAAATTCTTTAATTCCAAGATTTTTTAAATAATCCATAAAACTATTTAATGTTTCCAAAGCAAAACCTTGCTTCCAGTATTCTCTTCCTAAGGAATAGCCAATGTTGCAAATTTCCGAATTTTTATCTTTTAAAAAATATAAAATTGTTCCAATCAGTTCATCTGTTTCTTTTTTCACAATTGCAAATCTATATTTTAAACCTAATTCGGAATCAATATTGGATTGCTTTATCATTTCTATTGCTTCAGAAAGAGTATCAAAAGGTTGATTTGCTCTGTATTTCATTGCTTCTTTATCAGAGTAAATTTCAAACATTGATTCAGAATCACCGGCTTCTAAATTTCTAATAAACAATCTTTCTGTTTCAAAAATCATAATTATGTTGAATTATAAGTTTACTCAAAATTTTCATCTTTAAACCCAATTAAATATAACTTTTCTTTGGCTCTTGTTATTGCCGTATATAGCCAACGAATATAATCTCTATCCACGCCATTAGGCAAGTAGGGTTTTTCTACAAAAACACTACTCCACTGCCCTCCTTGCGATTTATGACACGTAATGGCATAGGAAAATTTTACCTGCAAGGCATTAAAATATGGATTGCTTTTTACTTTTAAAAGTTTCTTGTATTTATGAATTTCGTCTTCATAATCTTTAGAAACTTCTTGATACAATAAATTCGATTCTTCATACGTCAGCGATGCCGCTTCACTTTCAATGGTATTTAAAAGCAGTACGGTTTCAAATGGTGCTTCATTCGGATAATCAATCATTCGGATGGTAACATTGGCAAATTTAAAACCATATAATTCCTGAATATTTCTAATTTTTAAGACTTCAATAATATCGCCATTGGCAATAAAACCAGCTTGTGAGGTTTCATTTAGCCAAAAATAGTTGTTTTTTACTACCATTAACAAATCGCCAGCCGACAAATCACTTTCTTTATCCAAAATTCGTTGTCTAATTTGCTGGTTGTATTGATTGGCGCGTTTATTAGAACGCACGATGAATGCAGTATCTTCAGTACTATAATTTCGATACGATTGGTGAATGGCGTCTTCTATATCAAATCCATCATCCAATCGAATAATGTCTTTAAACGATTTCAAATTGAATTTAAAATCATCAATAAAATGCGATTTTAAAAGCGCTCGTAATTCGGTAGCATTGCTTAATATTCCTGAATTTTCAGCTTGTCGCATTACTTCGTCCAATTCAATATGGATAATTTCTTTATCGTAATTCACTTGTAAAGAATGAATATCCAAAGCCGGACTAATATCTGAATTCACCGGTGGTAACTGAGCCGTATCTCCGACTAAAATAAGTTTACAATTTTGCCCAGCATCTACATAAAACAATAAATCGTCTAACAAAGAACCATTTTCATACAAACTCGTTTCGTTAGATTGATCCGAAATCATTGAGGCTTCATCCACAATAAAAATCGTATCTTTAAATTTATTGGCTTGCATCACAAAACCTACACCGCCATTTTTATTCTTTTTTGGAAAATAAATACGTTTATGAATGGTAAAAGCAGGTTTTTCAGAATAGGCCGACATCACTTTAGCTGCTCTACCAGTCGGCGCAAGCATCACCGATTTTTTATTGGCTGCTTGTAATTGATTTACTAAAGTTGAAATCACGGTAGTTTTACCCGTTCCGGCATAACCTTTTAAAACAAAAAGCGCATCATTAGAATGAAGCACAAACGCCGCCATTTTTTGGAAGAAAATATCCTGATTTGCAGTGGGCTGAAAAGGAAAATGATCTATTAAAATTTTATAAAATTGCGTTGGCGACATTCATTTTTAGTTTACGAACTTCAAATATAGCAAGGATTTTAAATATAATTTCATTTGAAGGTTTTTAATTCTCGTAAAAAATGTAAATTTGTATTTCAAATAAAAAATATGAATCAGGATATTACTCAAAAAACATATAAAAAGCTTTGCTTTGAGGTGTCATATAGTGACCTTTCTTTTTGTGTTATTGATTTGATTTCGAATAAAATAGTTACTTACAAATCGTATTCTATTAACAAAAACAATGTTTTAGAAGAAGAATTGTGGAAAATATTTGTAGAGAATCCTATTTTAGATGATAAATATGATGATGTTGTGGTGTTGCACAATTCCAATTTAAACACCTTGGTACCTTCTTCTTTGTTTGACCCCAATTATTTAGGAAGTTATTTGCAATATAATTCGAAAGTTTTTGAAACCGATTATTTTGCTTTTGATTATTTAGATACGTACGATTTAAATAATGTTTTTATTCCATTTACGAATATAAACAACTATTTATTAGACCATTACGACACGTTTGATTATAAAAATTGCAACTCCATATTTGTAAAAAAAGCATTAGATTTTTCTAAAAACAAGGATACAAAGCAAGTTTGGGTGCATTTTCAACACGATAGATTTGAAATTACGGTAACCAAAAACACAAATTTGTTATTGTTTAATACCTTCACGTATAACTCGTTAGAAGATTTTATTTATTTTTTATTGTTCACTTACGAGCAATTACAACTAAATCCAGAAACAATTCCTGTTCAGTTTTTAGGTGCGATTTCAGAAGAAAGTGATGCGTTTAAAATTGCATATAAATATATAAGAAACTGTAGTTTATTAGATGTTTCTCATTTAAAATCCGTTTTAGATGTTCCTGAAAGCGACCTATTAAAGCATTTTATTTTATTTCACTCATGAGAATAATATCAGGAAAATATAAAGGTAGACGTTTACAAGCTCCTAAAAACTTACCAGTCCGACCAACTACAGATATGGCCAAAGAGGCCTTATTTAATATTTTAAATAACCATTTTAATTTTGGAGAATTAAAAATATTGGACTTGTTTTCTGGGACAGGTAATATTGCTTATGAATTTGCCTCTCGTGGCGCCACACCTTTGGTAGCAGTTGATGCCGATATGGGTTGTGTAAATTACATACGAAAAATTGCTACCGAATTTGACTTTGATATCACACCTATTAAAAGTGATGTTTTTGCTTTTTTACAAAAACACAAAGGAAGTTACGACATAATTTTTGCAGACCCACCGTATCATATTGATCAAAAAGATTTTGAAAAAATACCCGTTTTGATTTTTGAAAATGATATTTTAGACGAAGAAGGAATGCTTATTATTGAACATTCTAAAGATACGAAATTAGAACATTTGGATAATTTTTCGTTTGCAAGAACCTACGGCGGTACAACTTTTAGCTTTTTCGAATTGGTAAGTGATGAAGACGAATTGGACGCGGTTACTGAAGATGATGAAAATGACGAATCAGAATAAAAGTTTTTAAGGCGATAAACGATCTATTTTCCAACTGAAATCAGCTTCTAATTTATAACGAATTCTATCGTGTAAACGATTAGCTCTTCCTTGCCAAAACTCCACTTCAACCGGTTTTACTAAAAATCCACCCCAATTTTCTGGTCGTTTTATTTCAGAACCTGAAACTTCTGTTTCTAAGTTTTTTAATTTTTCATCTAAATAATCTCTGGATGGAATTATTTCACTTTGATTCGATACAATAGCGCCCAGCTTACTACCTTCAGGACGAGAATCAAAATAAGCATCTGAAACTTGTGATGTAGTTTTCTCAGCTATTCCTTTAATGATTACTTGGCGTTCTAATATCGGCCAAAAGAAAGAAAGACAAACATTTGGATGTTGTAAAATGGCTTTTCCTTTTTCTGAATTATAATTGGTGTAAAATATAAATCCTTCTTCATTGAATTTTTTCAGAAGCACTACCCTGCTTTTTGGAAAACCATCTAATCCAATTGAAGAAATTGTCATAGCATTAACTTCACCGTTCTCCTGTTCTTCGGCTTCATAAAACCATTTATGAAACAATTGAATCGCATCATCAGGAATGGTGTTTTCTAATAATTCGCTTTTGTCGTATGATTTTCTATAATCGGATAAATCTTTCATTTTTTATGGGTAAAAGGTGAAGGGTTTTAGGTTTCTCTGTCAATCTTTGTGAATCTCTGTGTAATAACTTTAAAATTCAAATTCCAATCCATCATTTGCAAGTAATACGTTTTCAAAAATTTCATTAGCTTCTGTTCTAAATAATTCAATATTTCCATATCGTGTAGAATAATGTCCTAATAATAAATGTTTTACATCTGCTAATTTAGCAATTTTTGCGGCTTGTTTCGCAGTTGTATGCATAGTTTTTTCAGCTAAATGAGATTCGCTTTCTAAAAACGTGCTTTCGTGATATAAAACCGTTGTATTTTTAATTATCGGAATAATATCTTCATTATATAAAGTATCCGAACAAAACGCATAACTTTTAGGTTCTTCAGGATCAAATGATAAATCTGAATTGGGTATTAATCTTCCATCTTCTAAAGTAATATCGCCGCCTAATTTTATTTTATTGTAATATAATTTTTCAATATTATAATTTAAAATAGCGTCAATGTTTAGTTTACGCTCAATATTTTTTTCTTCAAATAAATAACCATTGGTGTACACTCTGTGTTTTAAAGGTATTGTAGTGACTTTTACTTTTTCATCTTCATAAATTACTTCACTTTCTTTAGACGTTAATTCGTGAAAAAATAAATAATAGGAAGTATATGCGTTACCTAATTTCAACAGCAATAATATGGCTTCTTTAATGCCTTTCGGACCATAAATATGTAAATCTTTTTCTCTACCCAATAACATAAAAGTAGAAATTAAGCCAATTAAACCAAAAAAATGGTCGCCGTGTAAATGAGATATAAAAATAAGTTCAATTTGCGAAAACTTAATTTTATGTTTACGCAATTGTACTTGTGTGCCTTCACCGCAATCTATCAAGAACATATGACTTTTAATCTCTAAAACTTGCGATGTAGGATTGGTTATGGTTCTTGGAGTAGCGGCATAACAGCCCAATATTTTTATTTTCAAAACGAAATTAGTGTTGTTTTTGTTTCTTGTTTTCGTTGTAAATATTTGTAGAAAAAAGCAAAATTAATAACACATTTGAAATTAATCTAAACCATTCAACTTTATTTTCTTGGTAAGAAATAATAATATTTAACCCCAATAAAATAATGGCTAATAGTAGAAAAAACAAATTAAATTTGGCTCTAGTTGTCATTACTTATTGTTTTCTATTTTATTTAGCTTGATTATCTGAAAAATCAAACTAATTGCAAATAAAAGGTTAGAAAAAATAGCAAAAAAATTAAATTCATTATTTTTTAACCCAGAAAATATAAACATTGCACTCAAAAAAGTGAATCCAAATAATAATCCTGTTAAAATGTATATTTTAGTTTGATTAGAAAGTTTCATAATTAAAATTCTAAGTCGCGTTCAATTTCTTCCATTTCAATAATATCGTGCGCTTCAAGTAACGATGGAACGGTAGTAATTGAAGTTGGAACTTTATTAAAATCAATATCCGTAGCAACAACTACAAAAGATTTTTTGTTTTTTTTATGTGCTTTTGCTAAATCTGAAAATTGCTTTAAGTTGCTTATTTCAAATGACTTATCGTGTGTAATATCAATTATTAAATTAACTGATTTATACGAATTATATTGTTCAGTTAATTTTTGTAAAAACACTTCAAAACTACTTTCAGTATCTTTAATTATGGTAGTATGACCTTTCTGTTCTACTTTCATTTGAACTAATTTTTAATCTTACTCGCTAATAAATAAATAACTGCCATACGAACCGCTACACCATTTTCTACCTGATCTAAAATAACCGAATGATTTCCATCTGCCACATCCGAAGTAATCTCTACACCACGGTTTATAGGTCCTGGATGCATGACGATAATTTCTTTATTCAGGTTATTTAAAATTTCATTTGTTAGTCCGAATTGCTGTGTATATTCTCGTGTATTTGGGAAATAACTTACATCCAGTCTTTCATTCTGTACACGTAACATATTCGCTACATCGCACCATTCTAAGGCTTTTATTAAATTAGGTTCGTAAGTTACTCCTAAAGAATTGATATATTGAGGAATCAACGTTTTAGGTCCGCAAACCTTCACTTCAGCACCTTGCATTTGCAAGGCAAAAATATTGGAAAGCGCTACTCTACTGTGTAAAATATCACCAACAATAACTATTTTTTTACCTGCTACTTCGCCTAATTTTTCACGAATGGTATAACTATCTAATAAAGCTTGTGTAGGGTGTTCGTGTGCGCCATCACCAGCATTTACAATACTTGCTTTAACGTGTTTCGATAAAAAATGTGCCGCTCCAGGCGAATTATGCCGCATAACCACCATATCCACTTTCATAGCTAAAATATTATTTACGGTATCAATTAACGTTTCTCCTTTTTTAACTGATGATTGTCCTGAAGAAAAACTCATTACATCAGCTGAAAGTCGTTTTTGAGCCAATTCAAAAGATAATTTGGTACGTGTACTGTTTTCGAAAAAGATATTTGCAATGGTAATATCTTGTAAAGAAGGGACTTTTTTTATAGGACGATTGATTACTTCTTTAAACTGATCAGCGGTTTCAAGAATTAAATTAATATCATTGGTATTGATGTACTTTATTCCTAATAAATGATTGACGCTTAATTCTTTCATTTTTTGTTATTGTATTTATTTATTTTTTTATCCCTTTACCTCAATATAAACCGCATCTTCACCATCATTTTCTGCCCACTTCACTAGCACTTTTTCGTTGTTGATGGCATCAACTTGTCGCCCTCGATAATCGGGTTGAATGGGTAAATCACGACTAAATCGTCTATCTATAAGTGTTAAAAGTTCTATTGATTTTGGTCTTCCGAAAGATTGTATTGCAGTCAAAGCTGCACGAATACTTCTCCCGGTATATAATACATCATCTATAAAAACGATATTTTTGTCTTCAACTAAAAAATCAATTTGCGTTTGATTGGCTTCAAAAGGTTTTTCGTTTCTTCTAAAATCATCTCTAAAGAAAGTAATGTCTAAAAAACCTAATTTTAAATCGGAAACTTGGTAATCGTTTTTTAAAATTTGAGACAATCTATTGGCTAAAAAAGTGCCTCTTGGTTGAATTCCGATAAGAATAGTATTGGAGAAATCGAGATGTTTTTCGATTAATTGACAGGCCAATCGATGTAGAATGATGTTGACTTCTTTTGAATTGAGCAATATTTTTTGACTCATATTTGGTGTATTGTGACTACAAATGTAATATATTTCAATTAGAATATCAAAAGCAATCCAAAAAATCATTTTTTTTAAACACGGATATAAGAAATTTTAAAAATTTATCTAATTTCTTAAATCTGTGTTTTAAAAGTTAAACCTATATTAAAAATTCATCAATTCTTTATATAATTTATGTGTTGGCAAGCCCACTACATTGGCATAACTTCCTTCAATTTTTTCAATAGCTACCAATCCAATCCATTCTTGAATGCCATAAGATCCTGCTTTGTCAAAAGGCTGATAATTTTTTAAATAATACTCAATTTCTTGTAAAGTTAATGAGGTAAAAGTAACTAATGTTTCATCGTGAAAAACAAGTTCTTTTTGTGTAGTTTTGATGCAGACAGAAGTAATAACTTTATGTGTTTTTCCTGACATTTCCGTTAGCATTTTTACTGCATGAGAAGCGTCGTTAGGTTTACCTAAAGCCTTATTTTCTATCCAAACTATCGTATCAGAAGTAATTAAAACTTCGTTATCTTGCAGGTCGTTTTCAAAGGCACTGGCTTTCAATTTGGCTAAAAAATTAGTTATTTCTTCGGCTTTTAAATGATCTGGATAAATCTCTTCAATTTCTTTTAATCTAATTTCGAAATCAATATCCAATTCTTTTAAAAATTGTTGTCTTCTTGGCGAACCTGATGCTAAAATAATTTTATGATTTTTGAATTTCTCGTTAAGCATATTGCATAGAAATTAAGATAATTAGCAAAGATAACATAGTAGTAATTTGTACTATTTTCAATATTTTAACCACCAAAAGATACTCTTTGTTTAATTCGTACTGAAATAATTTAATTGCAACAAATAACAAAGGCGCTATAATAAATAAAATAAAATACCCTACAGCATACAAATTATGTGCTAAATTTTCAACCAAATAATAAGTTAGATAACTAATAAAAAGTACTAACGAACCCGTACCAATAATTTTTGCTTTTTTAATTCCGAAAGATGTCGCAACTGTAGCTATTCCGTATGCAGCATCTCCTTTTTCGTTAGCTATTGTTTTTATTATTTCGATAGCAAATTGAAGTAAAAAAATAAATATGGCATAATCCGTTAGAATTGAAACTAACGTTTTCATAAAAAATTCATTACCAGCATAAATAGCAGGAAAAATATTGAATAAACTAATTATAACAATAGATAATGCGGCTACAAGTGCTACAATTGCATTTCCTAATATTGGAATTTGCTTTAATCCATTCGAATAAATATACAAAAGCGCCGCACATATAACAAATATCGTAGCAAAAGCCGGTTTATTAATAACACGACTCAAATAAAACCCAATTCCAACACCCAAACAAGTAAAAATAAAATACAAATTATAGGCTGTTTTTTCAGAAATATGAGTACCTATAACTACTTCGTTTGGTTTATTGATGTTGTCTGTATCTAAATCAAATATGGCATTAATTATATAACCACCTGCTAAAATTAATAGCGTTGCAAAAACTAATAACACATACTGAAAATTAGATAACGATTGCCAAAGCACTAACGATTGAGGCGCACCTAAAGCATCTTTAAAATGAATATGATTCAAGAATCCGTATTTAATAATGAGTTGCATAAAAGCAAACAATACTAAATTTTCAATTCGAATTAATTTAAAAAAATGTTTCATAATAAATTTAAAAAAACTTAGCATCAAAATCGTCCATCCATTTTCCTTGAACTTTCATAACCTGTTCAATTACATCTCGCACAGCGCCTTTTCCGCCATTTGCGTGAGAAATATATTTGCTTATGCCTTTTATTTCATGAACGGCATCTTGTGGACACGTGGGTAAACCTACTTTTTGCATCACTAAATAATCAGGGATATCGTCTCCCATATATAGAATTTCTTCAGGTTGCAATTGATAGGCGTCGCAAATTTCGTAGAACTTTTCAACTTTATCTGGTGCTGCCAAATAAATATCTTTTATTCCTAAATTTTGTAACCTAATGCGAACTCCTTCGTTACTTCCACCAGAGATTATACAAACAGGATATCCTTTGTCTATAGCGACTTTCATAGCATACCCGTCTTTAATATTCATTTGACGAAGCAATTGTCCGTCATCTGAAATATGAACTGTACCATCAGTTAATACACCATCGATATCAAAGATAAACGCTTTAATATCATTCATTACTTCTTTATAACTTTTCGCCATTTTGAATAGATTTTGTCAAAATTTTATATATTTCTTTTTGATTTTCGTTAGTTAGAAAATCGATATGTTTTTCAATGGTTTTTTGGTCATTTCTTAAAGCAGGTCCCGTTTGCGCTTCACTTGGTGAAAGTGATTGTATTTTTTCAGCCGTTTCTTTAATTAAAGGTTGCAAAATTTCAAACGGAATAGTATTCTTCAAGCAAATTTCATTTCCAATTTGATACAAATGATTTGTAAAATTACAAACGAAAACGGCAGAAACGTGAAGTGCTTTTCGCTGTTCACCTGATATAGCGTATACTTTTTTTGATATTGATTTCGCAACTTTTTCTAATACAGTATAATCTGAAATAGTTTCTGCTTCTAAACAAATTGGAATTTCAGAAAAATCAACTGCTTTGTTTTTGGTAAAGGTTTGTAACGGATAAAAAACACCTTTATTATTTTTACTATCAAGTAGATTTAAATCAGAACTTCCCGAAGTATGAACCACTAACCTATTTTCAAATAGTAATTGAGAGGATACGCTTGATATAGCACTATCAGAAACACAAATAATATAAACATCTGCTTTAGTAATTTTTGAAAAATCAGATGTTTGTAGCGTTTCTGGAAAATCTTTTGATATTGTTCTTGAAAAAACTTGTACCACTTCAACTCCATTAGCTTTCGAAAATGCTTGAAATAAGTGAGTAGCCACGTTTCCTGAACCTAAAAGAATTACTTTTATCATTTTGCGAAGATAAACAATCGCAAGAACAATATCAAATTTCAATTTTTATAACATAGATTTAAGTATTTTCTCTAATCTGTGTTGTAAAAAATAATCCTATTGCCTAATTTTGAAAAAAATCTGTAAAATGAAAATCGTTATTTCACCAGCAAAATCTTTAAATTTAGATAAAGAACTTCCTATATCTTTATTTACAGAAGCGTCCTTTTTAAAACAAGCTGAAACCATTCAGAAATCGTTAAAAAAGAAAAAGCCAAAACAATTGATGGAATTGATGGCTATTTCTGAAAAATTAGCTGATTTAAATTGGCAAAGAAATCAAGATTGGCAACTTCCTTTTACGCCAGAAAATTCTCGACCAGCAATTTATACTTTTGATGGTGAAGTGTACACAGGCTTAGACGTCTATTCGTTACCTGCAGAGAAAGTTGCAGTTTTACAAGAAAAATTAAGAATTTTATCTGGATTGTATGGCGTATTGAAACCTTTAGATTTAATGCAAGCCTACCGTTTAGAAATGGGCACTTCAATAAAAATAGGTACGAATAAAAATCTATACGAATTTTGGAAAAAGACTCTTACAGATGAATTAAATTCAGAGTTAAATAAAGACGAGTTATTTGTGAATTTAGCCAGTAACGAATATTTTTCAGCTGTTGACGATAAAAAATTAAAAGTAGCTGTAATCACTCCAGAATTTAAAGATTACAAAGACGGAAAGCTCAAAATGATTTCGTTTTTTGCCAAAAAAGCCAGAGGTTTAATGGTTAGATACATTATTGATACAAATGCTGAATCAGTTGATGATTTAAAAGGTTTCAATTATGAAGGGTATGCGTTTGATGCTAATTTATCAGATGGAAATAAATTGGTATTTACTAGATAAAAAAAACCTCTAACTTTCGCTAGAGGTTTCTGTTTCTTTATTAATTACAGTTTATTTTACAATTAATTTTTTTACAATTCCTTCGCTAGTTTTTACTAAATAAATTCCTTTTGAAAGTTGACTTGTATTTATTGTATAGGCTTCTTTTTCTGCACTAATTTTCTTTCCAGATATGTCAAATAATTCATAATCCGCTACTCTATTGAAATACACAATTCCATTTTCAGATGGATTAGGGAAAATTGTAAATGTCTTAGTGTCTGAATCAAAGCTAGGATTAGTTAATGCATTTGTGTCTACTTCAAAAGTAGTAATTGTACCACTAATTTCGTTAGCTACCAATATATATGCTTTTCCGTTTGGACTATTTTCAGGTTTAATATAAGTTATTCCTTCAGGTCCATTATCTCCTGCCCAAGCTGATGTACTTCTGCTGTTTTTGTAATCTACAAAAGTTACGTTGTTTGGATTTGTAATATTATAAACCATAACGCCACCCACTCGTTCTAATGAAATAAACGCAAAAGTTTGGGTTCCAATTTGAGCAATTGCTACTCCTTCTGGTTCAGGTCCTTTTGCACGGCTACGACCCTTTGAAATATTATCAGAATGATCCGCATTAAATAATGTTGGTAAATTGGCAGCTGTATATTTTTCAAAATCATCACCGCTATCAAAAACAAGTTGCTTTGTAGTAGCATTAAAAATTGAAAATGAACGAGATCCAACCGAACTGATTACTTCAAAATCTGAATCAACATCAGTATTTCCACTTAAATTGGACACTCTAAAACGTCCCATGTTATAAGTTTGTTTTAAAACACCAGCATTTGGATATAAAGTAGCATCTAAAATATAGGTTGAAGCACCAACAGTTGTTCTTTCATTAAGACCAGTATATTCTTTTTCATCACCTTCGTTAGCTGTTACTAAATAAGTGGTTCCACCTACAGAATAGTTGGCTACAGCATCAGGCATATAAAATGCTTTTATTGGCCAATTTGCAATTAACACTTGACCATTATTATCAGAAATATCCATTCCGTTACCAGGAATACTAACATCTTTTGCTCCTAAAGCCCAAAGGTCAGAAAAAGTTAAAGTTGTTAAATTTATTTCTGCTATTGCGTTATTTTCTTGAATAGTCACCCAAGCTTTTTGAGAATCAGCACTTATAGTAATAAACTCTGGTTCAAAATCTTGTGATAAAGTACTTGTCGCTTTTAATTTTCTAACTCCAGATGCTATTAGTGCGGTTTCTTGAGCATTATATGCTGTAAAAAATAATGTTGTTACATTCGATTGAGTTAAAGCAGGAATTCCTCCAGCAATATCAATTATACTAACTGAACCTTCTGGATCAATTGAATAATTTGCGTTTGGTTGACCTTCATTGGCAGTCATTACTTTCGTTCCATCTGGTGAAAAGGTGATCATATCTGGTAATGCGCCAACAGTTACTTGCTTAAGAAAAGATCCATTTGTATCAAAAAACACTACAGAACCATTTAAAGTTTGATCTATATTAGGTGATGCTACAGCAACAATTCCATTTTTTACGGCTACTGAAGTTACGCTACCGTAAGTGTTCATATTTATAGATGACACCAATATAGGTGCTGCAGGATTGGAAAAATTAATAATATCTAAATAACCAGCAACAGCACTTGTAGTAAATAAACGTTGAGATGCTGGATCGTGTACAACGATTTCACAAGTACTTGAACTTGTAGCCGATGGGTCAAAACTACCAATGTAATTTAGTTCAATTTCTTGTGAAGGAACTGGTGCCAAATCATCATTATCAATAATATAAATGGTTGCTGTACTAGTACCTGAAACAGTTACTCCCACTGGATTTTCTAAACTTAAAACAAAATATTCTGCTTGTTGCTCTAAGGCAGTATCATTTATAATTGGAATACTAATAGTTTGTGTTAAAGCACTAGAACTCGTAAAGTTAATTGTTTGAGTCGCTAATGTAAAATCAGATGCATTTGCAGTACTAAAAGGGCTAGGTTTAACAACTAATTCTACAGATGAAGTTGTAGGACTTACTAAATTAATAGTAAAATTAAGTGAACCTGCAGTTTCATTAACAGTTAAAAAATTTGACGCAAAAGCAACACTTGGTACTCCTGTTGTAAAAGTTGAAGTTTGAATTGTAGTTAAAGCATTATTACTTAAATCTTCAACAGAGTTAGGTAATAAAGCTACATAATATAATTGACTAGGACTTAAAATTGTTGTGGGTGTAATTGTAATTACGTTGCCAGTAATTGTGGCATCAAATGGAACACTAGTTCCAGATGCATTGCTTAATCGGAATTCAATTAAAGCATCCACATTTGTGTTTGTAATCGCACTATTATCTATCAATCGTACAGCTTCATTAAAACTAATTGTTGGATTAGTAGTTGTAGCAACATTCACAGCAGCGTTAGCTGGAACTATTGTAGCTGTTGGAGCAGATGTATCTCCACCTCCTACGGTTGTTCCTTCTAAAGTAAAATTGTCAAAACGATTATTTCCAACTGTTCCACCAGCTCCTTGTGCAAATTCAACTTTTAATTTAAAATTTGCATTATTATTTGCTCCTGTTATTGAAGATAAATCTAAAGTGGTCAATGCTGGATTAGCATCATTAATTGTAACAGATGTAAAAACAACATAGCTTGAACCATCCAAAGTATAGTACCAAGTTTGAGTTCCAGCACCAGAACCCGATCTTCTGGTTGCAAATTTCACAATAATATTCTCATATCCAGAAGTTGGCAACGTAAAAATCAAAGCGCCACCAATAGGATTATCATAACGTAAATGAGTACCAGAGACATCACTATTTCTAGCATTTAAATTTTGAACATCGAAGTTTTGTCCAGTACCACTTAAATTAATTACACTAGTACCTGCATTAACAGCTACTAGAGATGCTCCTCCTGTTGTTTGAGATGGAGTTGTGATTGTTGTCACAGAAGTATTGGTATTAAAGTTCCAATAATGAACTAAATTTTGTCCCCAAGTAAAAGACGAGACCATTACTAAACCTAATAGCAAAAGTTGTTTTTTTAGATAATTTTTTGTCATGATTTTACAATTTTTTATTTCTGCAAATATCAATCGACAAGTTTAAAATATCATTATTCAAAAATCAATTTATAGTAAATTTTAGATTGTAAATCTTTATAAATCATTAATTTTTTATAGTAAATAGAAATCAAATTTATATAAATTATTACCTAATCTTAAATTTAAAAAGTTTTATAAAAAAATAATATAAAAAATTTAATTTTTAATCCAATTTTCTAATATTTTTTTTCCATAAGGCGTAAGAATACTTTCTGGATGAAATTGCACGCCTCGAACATCGTAAGCGCTATGTTTAACTGACATAATTTGTTTGTTTTCGTCAACAGAAGTTATAATCAAATTTTGCGGAAAATTGTCGTTTGAAATTACCCAAGAATGATAACGACCCACTTCAATTTCATTTGGTAAATTAGTAAAAATAGCATCGTTTTCAATAATCGTAATTTTTGAAGCCACGCCGTGATACACCTTTTCTAAATTTATTAATGTGCCACCAAAAACTTCACCAATAGCTTGTAAGCCCAAACAAATGCCAAATATACTTTTTGTTTTGGCATACGTTTGAATGACTTCTTTTAACAAACCTGCCTCGCTTGGAATTCCTGGTCCTGGCGACAAAACTATTTTATCAAAAACTTCTAACTCTTTTAATTCAAATTCATCATTTCTAAAAACAGTAACTGTTGCTCCTAAATCTTCTAAATAGTGGACTAAATTGTAGGTAAAACTATCGTAATTATCTATTACAACTATTTTCAAATTTGAATGTTTTTTAAAGTTATTATTTTACTTTTGTAAAAATATAATTTTTTTATGGAAAGCGCAATGAAAATTGGTGATGTTGTTCAGGTTTTAGATGATAATTTAGAAGGTGTGATTTTACGATTTCAAACGGATAATTCAATTGTTATTGAAACTAAAGACGGTTTTGAACTTATTTATAATCAAAAAGAAGTGATAAAAATAGCAAGTGATGCGCCTAAAATTAATTTTGAAGGCAACCTTTCTAAAGTATTAGCAGAGAAAGAAATTCCGAAAAAACCAGGGTCTGTTTTAACCAAATTAAGCAAAAAAGATCCAATGGTTTTTGAAGTGGATTTGCATTTAGAAAAAATAATTACGGGTAAAAACCAAAATTTAACTAACTTCGATAAATTAAATATTCAACTTGAAGAAGCAAAACGCGCTATGGATTTTGCAATTTCTAAACGATACAATCGTGTAGTTTTGATCCACGGAGTTGGTGATGGCGTTTTAAAAAGTGAGTTAGAATATTTATTAAGAAGATATGAAAACATAGTAATTCAAGAAGCCAATTATGGAAAATACGGATTGGGTGCTATGGAAGTTTACATTAAGCAAAATTAATTTAATGAAGAAAATATATTTAGATAACGCCGCTACAACGCCTTTAAGACAAGAAGTAATTCAAACGATGTTGGATGTTTTGCAAAACGATTTTGGAAACCCATCTTCTACGCATAGTTTTGGAAGAAGTTCTAAATCAATAATTGAAACCTCAAGAAAAACAATTGCGAAATATTTAAACTGTTCTGCACAAGAAATCATTTTTACTTCAAGTGCTACAGAAGGAACAAATTGGATTTTAAGAGAAATGGTAAAAAACAATGGTATTCAAAAAATTATTACCAGTAAAATTGAACATCACGCCACATTATATACAGTTTTAAATTTACAAAAGGAATTTGGAATTGAAGTGGAATATATTAATGTATTGCCAAATGGAAATTTAGATTTATTTGATTTCGAACGAAAATTAGATGACAAAATTCCAACTTTAGTAACATTAATGCACGTAAATAATGAAATTGGAACGCAGTTAAATTTAGATACAGTTGCTGCTATTTGTCAGAAATACAAAGCTGTTTTTCATTGTGATACGGTTCAATCTATTGGTAAAGTTGCTATTGATTTACAGAAAATACCTTTAGATTTTTTAGTAGCAAGCGCACATAAATTTCACGGACCAAAAGGAATAGGTTTTACTTTTATTAGAAAAAACACACCGATGCAACCCATGTTATATGGCGGTGAACAAGAAAAAGGATTGCGTGCCGGAACAGAAGCTGTTCATCAAATAGCAGGTTTAGCAAAAGCATTTGAGATATCATACGAACAATTAAATGAAGAAACGAATTACATTTCAGAATTAAAATCATATTGTAGTACAAAACTACAGGCTAATTTTAATGGAATTATTATTAATGGAGAAAATTCATTTTATACTATTTTAAACATATTATTGCCTTTTTCAGAAGAAAAAACAGCGTTAATTTTATTTAATTTAGATATGAAAGGCATTGCAGTTTCCAGAGGAAGTGCTTGCCAGAGCGGTAGCGTAAAACCTTCACACGTTTTAGCAGAATTTTTATCTTCAGATGATATTAAAAAACCTTCTTTGCGAATATCATTTAGTCATTATAACACAAAAGAAGAAATTGATGTTTTAATAGAAAGTCTAAAAACCATATAAAAAAAAATACCATTCAATTTGAATGGCATTTTTATAATAGTTTAGTTGAAATTATTTAGACCACAATTCAATACTATCTTTATTTTGTTTGATATAATCTTCATTTTTTTCTGCTGTAGCACCTGCTAAAGATAATTTTGCAGTGTCAATAGCGCCTTTTTTATCGCCTAATTTAAATTGAATTAACGATTTTAATCTGTAATACCAAAACGGAACTTTCTCACCTGACAAAGAAATGGCTTGATTCATCCAAAGAAATGCTTTATTTAAATCAGTATTAGATTGATAATAATATTGAGCACTAGCGTAATAGTCTTTTGCAGATGGACCATTCATAACGTCTTCAATAGATTTTAAAACGGTTTTTTGAGTAGGCACCTCAATTTTTACTGATACTAAAGTTTTTTCCCATGATAATTCTAAATTAGCAGCATCTGTTGTTACATTATTAAATGAAATAGTAAATGTTTCTACTAATCGGTTTAAACTTTCTGGTTTTGCTGATGTTTTTAACGCAACTTTATCATCCATCCATTCTTCTGGTAAACCCCAATTATCAGTGTCTTTGTAAAATATAATATCCCAAGAATCTGCTTTTGGCGTAGTAAATAATGCATATGTTCCTTTTGATAAAGACTTCCCATTAATTATAACATCTTGCGAAAAAGTAACTGTAGTGTTATCGTTTGCTCCTGTTCTCCAATTTTTCCCGTAAGGAACTAATTCTCCATAAACCGCTCTTCCTTTTGCACTTGGTCTATGATATTCTACACTAATTTGAGTCAAACCGACAGTTTGGTCGACTTTAGAAACCGGACTAGCTTGTGGTGTAGCAATCTGTGCACTTAAAATTCCTGAAATAAGGAATAAACTAAATAAGATATATTTTTTCATAACTTAATATTTTTTGCTAAAATACTATTTTATTTTGTCATTCAAAGTTAATAAAATACAAAAAAAATAAAAATCATTTATGTTTACTAATAATTTATTAATTAGATTTGTAGGCTAAAAACTACAAACTATGAAAAAAATTAAAATTTTATTTTTTGCGCTATTAGTAATGTCGCAATTAAGTTTTTCTCAAAAGAAAAAAATCGCAGTGGTAACCTTTTATGCAAATAAAATGATTTCATTTGAAGATTTAGGAATCGGTGTGGATATTTTATTAGGTGATGTTTTAAAATTAAGGGATGATCCAAATTTTAATTTAAATCCAATATTAAATCAATACCATCAAAACTTTTTCAACAATTATTCAAAAGAATTACCTTTTGATCTATTACCAGAAAGCGAAGTGCTAAATAATACGGCTTATCAAGCATTTTTACCTAAATATAATTTACCAAATTATATGGCAAACAATTATTTAACAATTGATAAATACAAATACATTTACGAAGGCATTGGCGGAAAAGTTAATGAAGAAGGAATTGCAAAAATCTTTGCTGATAAAGCAGACGGTGTGATGTTTATAAATATTGATTTTGCTTTTGAAAAAGGTTTTGGAGTTGGAAGCACTTCTACTGTAAAAGTAAGAACCACAACAAGAATGGCATTATATAACAAGACAGGTGAAAAAGTGTTTGCTTTTTCAGAATCTGAACGTTCTAAAAAGACATCTGTCATGATTAGCGGTATACCAATTATGAGTCCTGAAAAGATTTTGCCAATGTGTGAAAGTGCTTTAACAGAATTGATGGGTGATTTAGGAAAAAGAATCGCAAAAATTGTAAAGAAAACAGAAATGAAATTATAATACGTTTTTATATAATAATTTAAATGCCTTAATTTTTTTAAGGCATTTTTTTTTGAATAATTTTGTTTACTATTTTATATATAAAATTAAACAAACGTATATTTGCATAATTAAATTATAAAAAATGAAAATATACAGATTAGCCTCTAAACAAAATTTACCAATTTCTAAAAAAGAGGCTTGGGAATTTTTATCAAGCCCAAAAAATTTAAAAGCAATAACGCCCGAATATATGAGCTTTGATATATTAAGCGGTGCAGATAGACCGATGTTTGCTGGTCAAATTATTCAATATATTGTTACGCCTTTGTTAGGAATTAAAACTACTTGGGTAACCGAAATTACACACGTGGTTGAAGGAGAATATTTTGTAGATGAGCAACGATTTGGTCCCTATGCGTTATGGCATCACAAACATTTTATTAAAGAAATCCCTGGTGGCGTAGAAATGGAAGATATTATCGATTATAAAGTTCCAATGGGAATTTTAGGGCAATTGGTACATCCTTTTATTGTAAAACCAAAATTAGATGAGATTTTTGAATACAGAAGAAAAAAATTAATTGAACTTTTTGGAGAATTTAAATAATATGACACTTTTTTGGTTTAGAAGGGATTTACGTTTAGAAGATAATGCCGCCTTGTTTCATGCTTTACAAGACAATGAAACGGTTTTGCCTATTTTTATTTTTGATGAAACCATTTTGCAACATCTTGAAAAAAATGATGCGCGTGTAACTTTCATTCATAATCAGCTGGAAAAAATAAATATCGAACTTGAAAAAATTAACAAGTCACTAGCTGTTTTTTATGGAAAACCAATTGATGTATTAAAAAGTATTATTAAAGATAACCAAATAAAATCGGTTTACACCAATCACGATTATGAGCCGTATGCCAGAAAACGAGACGTCGAATTAAATGAAGTATTCAAAGAAAATAAAATTGAATTTAAAACGTGTAAAGATCAAGTAATTTTCGAAAAGTCTGAAATTACTAAAGACTATGGTTTACCTTATGTAGTGTATACCCCGTTTTCAAATAAGTGGAAAGCAAAATTAAAGGAAACTAAACTTGTAAATTATCTTTCAGAAACGTTATTAAAAAATATTACTTCACACTCCTACCCTTTTTTATCTTTAGCAGATATCGGATTTGAAACAACTAAAATTTCACTTCCTGAGTACACAATTACTGAAAAATTAATTTCTGAATATGAAGCTACTAGAAATTTTCCTGCATTAAAAAACGGAACTTCATTAGTAGGTATTCATTTACGATTTGGAACAATTAGTATTCGAAAATTAGTGCAACACGCTTTAAAATATGAAAATGAGACTTTCTTAAAAGAATTAATTTGGCGCGAATTTTTTATGCAAATTTTATGGCATTTTCCTCATACTCAAACCAAAAGTTTCAAACCTAAATACGATGAAATAAAATGGGTAAATGATGAAAAACTATTTAAAAAGTGGTGTGATGGAAAAACCGGTTATCCAATGGTAGATGCAGGTATGAGAGAGTTAAATGCTACTGGGCATATGCACAATCGCGTACGAATGGTGGTAGCCAGTTTTTTATGCAAACATTTATTAATTGATTGGCGTTGGGGCGAAACCTATTTTGCTTCTAAATTATTGGATTATGAACAAGCCAGTAATGTTGGAAATTGGCAATGGGCAGCAGGTTCAGGAGTTGATGCCGCACCGTATTTTAGAATATTTAATCCAACAGAGCAAATTAAAAAATTTGATAAAGAACTAAAATACATTAAAAAATGGGTTCCTGATTTGGAAACGCTTCAATATCCAAATCCAATTGTTGATCATAAAGAAGCTAGGGAAAAATGTTTACGAGTATATAAAGAAGCCGTTGGATAATTTATTTTAAAATGGTGTTAAAATCTAATTCTTCAAACTTATCTATAACTAAATTTGCCAAGCTGTAATCTTGTTTTTTTGAATTTACACTTCTATATCCTACACAAAAAATTCCAGCAGCATAAGCGGCTTTTATTCCATTGGTGCTGTCTTCAATTACTATACAATTTTCTTTGTTAGTTTTTGATAACCTTACAGCTTCTAAAAAAATTGCTGGATTGGGTTTCGATTGAGGAAAATCTTCACCAGAAACAATGTGAGAAAAATAGGAATGCAATTTAAATCGGTTAAAAACGCGATTTATAGTTACTTTAGACGAAGAAGATGCTAAAATTAATTGAATGCCATTTTGATGTAATTGTTTTATTAATTCCTCCACCCCTTCTAATAAAAACAAGTCTTCTTTGGTGTCGAAAGCATCATTAAACAAACTTCTTTTTCTTTGTACTAAACTGTCAATATCATTCTCTATTCCGAAATGATTTTTAATTTTTTCAAATACATTTTTAGTAGAATTACCCGTAAAAGTCGCAAACATTTCTGCAGTAACTTCTATTTCTATTTCTTTAAAATGTTGATAATAAGCATAATTATGCACAGGCTCTGTATCCACAATTACGCCATCCATATCAAAAATCACAGTTTGTAACATCTTTTTATTTTCCTGCGAAATTAAAAAATTAAATGGTAATTAAACCTTTTTGTGTAACTTTAGTCAAATATTAAATTAGATTCCATTGCAAGACGAAAAAAATTTTATAGCACGATTAATTCAAACCAAAACGCAAAACGAAGCGTTTAAAGAGTTGGTACAATACTATCAAAAACCATTATATTTTCATATCCGAAATATCGTTTTAAATCACGATGATGCAGATGATGTGCTTCAAAATACGTTCATAAAAGTGTTTTCGAATATCGGAAAATTTAAAGGCGATAGTAAATTGTATTCTTGGATGTATCGAATTGCTACAAATGAATCGCTTACTTTTATTGAGCAGCGAGCAAAAAAGCAAGGAATTTCAAATGTTGAATTACAGCAAAAGGCAATATTAAATTTAGAATCAGATGTATATTTTGAAGGAAATGAAATTCAATTACAACTTCAAAAAGCCATTGCTACTTTACCTGAAAAACAACAGCTGGTTTTTAAAATGAAATATTTTGAAGAAATGAAATATGAAAACATAAGTGAAATTTTAGACACCTCTGTTGGCGGTTTAAAAGCAAACTATCATCATGCAGTAAAAAAAATTGAAGAATATTTAAAAAACAATTAAACCATTTACATTAATAAAGGTCTAATATTAAATGAAAACAACAATAGAAAATAATAAAATTACAAACGGCTTTACTACTCCTAATAATTATTTTGATACGTTATCAAATAGAATAGATGAGAAAATAAACGGAGAAGCATCTTCAAATTTAATTCCTAAAAAATTAGGTTTTATTGTACCTGAAGACTTTTTTGTTGAAAATGAAGCAAAATTATTAGCAAGAATCAATTTTACAGAAGCTAAAGTTGTTAGTTTAAAACATACGTTATATAAAGTAAGCGGAATTGCAGCAGTTTTATTACTAACTATTATTTCTCCTATGTTATACCATTCGGCAGAAACAAAAAATAATGAGTTAGTTGAAATCAGTTATTTACAATTACATTCCGATGAATTAAGTGTATACGAAGTAGGTTCGATGTTAGAAGACAAAGAATTAATTGAATTAGAAAACGAATTGATTTACAACAACTTAAATAACATTAATTAAATAAAAAGTAAAATGAAAAATTTAGTAATACTAGTAGCGTTTATTTTTAGTTTGAGCAATCAAGCACAAGAAAATTCAGAAACTAAAAAAGTAGAAATAGAAAAACGAAGAGCTCAATTACTTGAAAAAAGAGAAGAATTAGTTACCGCTAGAAAAGAAATGGTACAAGAAAGAAATGATAAAATAAAATCATTGAAAATCGCATTTATTTCTCAAAAATTGGCACTTACTTCAGAAGAAGCAGAAAAATTTTGGCCTGTTTACAATAAGTATGACGACAAAATAATGGTTTTAAAAGAATCGCAAATGAAACTTCGATTAGACAAAAGAAATAGTTCAGATGAAGAGGCATTAAAAAAAATTGAAGAAGCCGAAGCAATAGAATCTGAGGTAATGCTATTAAAAAAGAAAATGAGAGCAGAATTAATTCCAATTATATCAGCAGAAAAAGTAGTAACATTAGAGCGTCTAGAACACGAATTTCATAGAAAAATTTTAGAAAAATTAAAAGAACGTAAAGGCAATCGTCCGCCGCCGCCGCCAAGACGATAAATTAATAACTAATAAGCCATTTTTAATGGCTTATTTTTATTTTGGTTACTTTGTTTTTACCTGCTAAATATATATTATTTTTCCCACTGAAACGAAGTGTATAAAAATCGGCATCATCTAAAATTTTTGTCCACTTTTCTCCAAAATTAGTAGAATAATAAACACCTGAAGTGCCACAAGTATATAGTACTTTACCACGACTTTTTGGCTTAAATTGTACACAGGAGGCATATCCAAAGGCTTTATCTTTTGATACAATTTTCCAAGTTTTACCCCCGTCTATAGTTATCGCTTTATTTATAGAATTGTCTTTTTGATTTTCGTAATTTCCACCTACAATAATTCCTTTTCTTTTGTTATAAAAATCCATAGAAAAAGCACCTGTCATCGCTTCACCTTGAATAATTGGCGTGTCAAAAACCTGCCAAGTAATTCCTTTGTCTTCACTTGTAAATAACCTAGATTTTTTACCTCCAGAAATAATATAAATAAACCCTTTAACAATTTTTACATTCGTATCGCTTGCCGCAAAGGCCGCTTCCCCATCAACTGTTTTTGGTAGTATATCACAGGGAATTTTCTTCCAATTTTTTCCTGAGTTCTCAGTCAAAAGAATTGATAAGCAATCTTCAGTTGGATCTCCAATAACTATTCCTAGTCCCGTTTTCATATCAATATACATACTGTCATAAAATACTTTTTCTCCAGTTTCAGTATAAATTAAATTTGACGCACAACTATATCCAAAAGTATTTAATGTGTACATATTAGCTGGAGTTCCTGCATTTAAAACATATATATTATTATTCGCAAATGCCATACTTCTAAAATCTGCAATTTCTTTCTGTAATTTTACGATTTTAGTTTCAGCTTCATTTTGAAAACTTATAAATCCTGCTTTACTATTTGTGCCTCCAAACCAAACTCCATTTATAGTTGGATAAATAGCTCGAATAGAAAGAGAATCTAAAATAATATCTTTTCTTTCTAAAACTTTAAACGTTGATTTACAGGATAAAAAAACAAAAAACACTAACAAGGATAAATATTTCATAAACTACTTATTTTAGGCGAATATACAATTTATTAAAAATAAGTGAGATTTCTAAATATATAAATTTAGTCATTTACAAATAAGGAACAAGCTATTTAACCCATAAATCAAAGGTTTTTTGTTTTTAATTACTATCTTTGCAAGCATTTTTACATATAATACATGAGATTTCATAGAAACATAAGTTTTGCAGTTATAGATGCCTTAATGGCAATTTTTAATGAAGGCGAATATGCTGATAAAGTGGTTGCCAGAGCATTAAAATTAGATAAAAGATGGGGAAGCAGCGATAGAAAATTCGTAGCTGAAACCATATACGATATAGTACGATGGAAACGACTTTATGCTGAAATAGCTGAAATAAAAAAAGAACCATTTGATAGAGATAGTATTTGGAGAATGTTTGCGGTTTGGGCAACTCTAAAAGGATATACATTACCAGATTGGAAATATTTTGAAGGCACACCTGTAAGAAGAATTAAAGGTAAATTTGATGAATTATCTAAAGATAGAAAGTTCAAAGAATCTATTCCGGATTGGATGGATGAAATAGGTGTAAAAGAATTAGGTGAAACAATTTGGTCTAAAGAAATTACTGCTCAAAATGAACCTGCAAAAGTTATTTTACGTACCAATACAATCAGAACAACCAAAGAAGCTTTAAAACAAGAATTACTTCAATTAGATATTCATACAAAAGTGCTTCCTGATTATCCTGAAGCATTAGAATTAGAGGAAAGAGCCAACGTATTTATGACAGACATTTTTAAAAATGGTTTGTTTGAAGTACAAGATGCTTCTTCTCAAATGGTTGCCCATATGTTAGACATTCAACCTGGAATGCGAGTAGTTGATACTTGCGCAGGTGCTGGTGGAAAAACATTGCACATGGCTTGTTTAATGCAAAACAAAGGGCAAATTATTGCAATGGATTTGTATGAAAGCAAATTAAAGCAATTGAAAATTCGTGCCAAAAGAAATGGTATTCATAATATTGAATATCGTGTAATCGATACCACTAAGGTGATAAAAAAATTACATGGTCAAGCCGATAGAGTACTTATAGATGCGCCATGCAGTGGTTTGGGTGTTTTGAAAAGAAATCCAGATGCAAAATGGAAATTAAAACCCGAATTTATCGATAATATTCGAAAAGTTCAGGCAGAAGTTTTAGAAAGCTACGCTCCTATCGTAAAACCTGGAGGAAAATTAGTATATGCTACTTGTAGTGTGTTACCATCTGAAAACCAAGAACAAGTAAAAAAATTCTTAACTACAGAAATTGGAAAAAACTTCACTTTCGTTCAAGATAAAAAAGTATTAGCACACGAATCTGGATATGACGGATTTTACATGGCTTTATTAACAAGAAATAATTAAACCCCATACATAATGAAAAAACAATTACTATCACTACTTTTAATTGCACAATTTGGCTTTGGTCAATCTGGTGTACCTGCAAATCCTTATTATAATGGAATGAATTGGACCCTAACAGGCATGAACTTAAAAAGTGCTTTAGCGACAAAAATTACAACAACACACACTAATTTCCTAACTTATTCTCAAGATTGGAATGCAACTCAAGCTACAGATTTAAATCCCACAAACTCAAACAATGTTTTGTTATTATATGGTTTTAGTTCTACAACTTGCCCATCCTCTACTTCAGATGATAATGACCATAGAGAGCGAAATAGTATGAGTAATGGAGGTGGGAATTCTTGCGAATGGAACCGTGAACATGTATATGCAAAATCATTAGGAACACCTGCTTTAGTTGACGGTGCACTATCTTCAGCTGATAGTGACGCTGGTGAAGATGCACATCATTTAAGATCTTGCGATGTGGATAGAAATGGAAATAGAGGAAATTTAAAATTCGCGGCTGGTTCTGGAGATTCATCACCTGTTACGGGTGGGTGGTATCCTGGAAATGAGTGGAAAGGTGATGTAGCTAGAATGATGATGTATATGTATTTAAGATATCCTTCACAATGTTTGCCAATAAATGTTGGTACGGGCGCAACTGTTTCTACTGATACAAATATGATTCAATTGTTTTTGCAATGGAATGCAGAAGATCCAGTTTCACTTTATGAAGATAATCGTAATACGTACCATGGAAATACTACTAATACGTTCGCACAAGGAAATAGAAATCCATTTATAGATAACCCTTATTTAGCAACTGTTATTTGGGGTGGTCCTGTAGCAGAAAACAGATGGCCTACTGTGTTTTTATCATCTCAAAGTTTCTTAGCAGAAAATGCAGTAAGCATCTATCCAAACCCGACAAATTCTAATGAAATTGAAATTGCTACAGAAGAAGAAATCACTAAATTAACTTTAGTAAGTATCAATGGTCAAATTATTAAAGAAATTGTTAATCCTATTTTCAATCAAAACACATACAAAATAAATGATTTACCACAAGGATTTTATTTTTTACAAATTAATGCTGAAAAAGGAAGTCTGACTAAAAAAATTATAGTGAACTAATTTAGTTTCAAATTTTTATATCAAATCCCTAATTACTTTGTAGTTAGGGATTTTTTCTTTTTGAAATAAACCCAACTTAAACCAAGTTTAGTCATATTAAAGCGTACATTCGTAAAAAAATATGTCGATTGAAATAAAGGTTGCAGCTGTAGAACATTTGTTTAGTCAGTTAGATGTTGAAATAAACACCTTTCAAAAAGAAACTAAGTTACATTGTAATGTCGGTTGTGGAAAATGTTGTACGAAATTAGACATTGAAGCCTCTCCATTAGAATTTTTACCTTGGGCGTTTCATATTTTTTTAAATGGTGAAGCAGAAAAAATTCTTGCCGAATTAGAAATTAAAACTTCCACAATTTGTCATATTTACAATCCATTAACCTTATTAGATAAAGTAAACGGAAGTTGTAGTAATTATCCTTATCGGGGATTAATTTGCAGGTTATTTGGATATGGCGCTACGAAAGACAAATACGGACAATTGCGATTGGCAACTTGCAGAATAATAAAAAGTGAGCAAGTAGAAAATTTCAATAATTCAACAGAATCAATAAATAAAAGACTTCCCGTTCCAATATTTACTGATTATTATATGAATTTATCCCAAATAGATTTTCATTTAGGAAATATTATTTTACCAATTAATCAAGCGTTAAAATACGCTATCGAAGAAGTGCTTCAATATTATGCATATCGACCTTTGCCGAATGGATTTAAAAACATTGCCTAATATTCAATTAATAATATTGCTGTGTATTGATTTGACAATTCTTTTTTAAACCGTAAATTCGCCAAAAAAAAGAATGTCAATTGAAATAAAAGTACAAGAGATTGAATTGTTATTTGATAAATTAGAAATTGAATTAGCAACTTTTACTTCCGCAACTCATTTATTCTGCAACGTTGGTTGTGGAAAATGTTGCACCAATCCCACGATGGAAGCGTCTCCATTAGAATTTTTACCTTGGGCATTTCACTTATTCAAAATAGGCGAAGCAGAAAACATACTTGAAAAATTAGCAAAACACACAAACCCTATTTGTTTTAATTATAGTCCAACTTCAGAAGCAAATTTACATTTAGGAAGTTGTACAACCTATAAATACCGAGGTTTAGTTTGCAGATTATTTGGATATGGCGCTACTAAAGATAAATTTGCACAATTACGCTTGGCAACTTGTTCCTTAATAAAAGAACAACAAACTAAAAATTATAATTCCGCAAACGAAGCTATAAATAATGGATTGCCCGTTCCAATTTTTACAGATTATTATATGAATTTATCTCAGATAGATTTTCGTTTAGGAAATAGTTATGTACATATAAATAAAGCATTACAAATGGCTTTAGAAGAAGTTTTACACTATTATGCGTATAGAGATTTTCCTGAAGTAGAATAAAAAAAACATAAAAAAACCTCGATAGTTATATCGAGGTTTTTTTGTGATCGCGCCAGGATTCGAACCTGGGACCTACTCATTAGAAGTGAGTTGCTCTATCCAGCTGAGCTAC
>NZ_JBBALQ010000008.1:0-17114 GCF_040402955.1 Flavobacterium sp.
ATTTAGTCATTTTTGATGACTTGAGCAACTTTTTATATAATGCACAACGGGTTAAATATACTATTATAATACCAATAAAGTTTTTCTTACCTTTGTCATATAAATTTAATTACCATACACTATGAATCGCATTTTTCTTGTTAGCTGTTTTACTTTGTTTTCCCTTTTTTCCATCGGACAAGAGTTTTTGAAAGGAAAAGATTTGAGCCAAATAAAAGCGGCACAATTTAGTGAGGCAGAGATTGCCCAAATTGGAAAAGAATTGAAAGCCAGTCAAATGACTTTAGAACAAGCGGAACCTTTAGCGCTTGCAAAAGGAATGTCGGCAACTGAATTTACACAATTAAAAGTTAGGTTGCAATCTAATGCCACTGTTCCTGCAGAAGTAAAAGAAGTACAAAAAAAATCAACCGCTATTACTCAAGATGGTGCTGTTTTAGCTTCTAAAAACAGTGTTGTTTTTGGTTCAGAATTATTTACAAGTAAAAGTTTGTCTTTTGAACCCAATCAAAACATGCCAACACCACCAAACTATGTTTTAGGACCTGGCGACCAATTGGACATTAATGTTTATGGGGTGCAGCAATTTAATTATTCAGCTACAATTTCTAAAAACGGAACGATAAATATCCCAAATGTTGGCGAAGTGTTTTTAAGCGGAATCGCTTTTGAGGCTGCAAAAAATAAATTACAAAAACAAATTGGAAAAATATACAGCACGCTTGCAGGAAATGGCAGTAAACTATCGTTTAGTGTCTCTAATTACCGAACCATTTCAGTAACTATTATTGGTGCCCAGCAATCTGGAAATTACCGATTAAGTTCTATGAGTACGGTGTACAACGCATTACACGTGGCTGGAGGGCCGAGCGACATTGGAAGTTATAGAAAAATTGAATTAATTAGAAATAATAAAATTATTCGCACAATAGATTTATATCGTTTTTTAACAAAAGGTGATCAAAGTGATAATATTTCGCTTACAGATAATGACGTTATTCGTATCCCAAGTTATGAAGCTCGTGTTACGTTAGAAGGAGAAATAAAACGACCTGGGATTTTTGAAATGGTTGCAGGTGAAAATTTAAAACAAGTGATTTTATATGCTTCTGGATTTACAGAAAATGCTTATAAAAATAGAATTTTAGTAAAACAAAAAACCAATTCTGAATTAAAAATAACTGATTTAAATGAGTTAAGTTATGAATCTTATTTGCCTAAAGCTGGAGATATTATTAACGTAGATAAAATTTTGAATAGATATGAAAATCGTGTTGTGATAAAAGGTGCGGTATATCGTCCTGGTGAATATAGTCTTCCGAACAGTGGTAGTATGACCATAAAAGATTTGTTAAAAAAAGCAGACGGTGTTACTGAAAATGTGTTTTTAGAAAAAGCCTCCTTAATTCGTCAGAAAAGCGATTTAACAAAAGAATATATCAGTTTTAATTTACAAAGTGCTCTTAACGGGGAAGAAGCTGCAAATATGATTCTTCAAAAAGAAGATGTAATTATGGTTTTTTACAATCAAGAATTGTTAGATAACTACAATTTGTCTATAACAGGCGAGATTAGAAAACCAGGAGAATATACTTATGTGTCTGGCATGAACTTATATGATTTATTATTAGAGTCTGAATTTTTTACTGATATAGCAGCTAGTAATGTTACGGTATTTAGAAATAAAAAGGATGTTGTTTACAACCAAAACGATAAAGAAAAAATAATCACTTTTAATCTTACGATAGATCCTAAAAACCCAAAACAAGCCAGTACATTTTTAATGGAACCACAAGATCAGGTAGTGGTTAGGCGAATTGTAACCTTTGAAACCCCTCAAATGGTTAGTGTTTCAGGCGAGGTTTTGTATCCAGGTGGGTATGCTATTACTAAAAAAGAAGAGCGTGTTTTAGATTTTATATCTCGCTCTGGCGGCGTTACAGACGAAGCAGATACTGAAGCGATAAAAGTTATTAGAAATGGCTTAAACATACCTATAGATTGGAAGCTAATTTCTAAAAAACCATTAAGTACCAGTAATTTAATTTTAAATGCTGGCGACAATATTATCATTCCAAATAAAATATCAACAGTATTGATTTCGGGTAGTGTAATGTTTGACACTGAAGTGCCTTTTAGAAAAGGTAAAAATATTAAATATTATATTAAAAATGCAGGGGGTACTGCCGAAAAGGGATGGATGAAAAAAGTGTATGTACTTCACGCTAATGGTTCAGCAAGTACGTCATGTTCTGTTTTTGGAATTAGAAAATACCCTAAAGTTTTTGCAGGCAGCAAAATTATAGTACCAGAAAAACCAGTAAAAACAAAAGCTAGTACAGGAGAAATTATAGGAATAGCAAGCGTACTAACTAGTTTAGCCGGAATTTTGCAAGCCGTATTCAGATAAACAAATTTTATACACTTCAAAAAGGGAATTTATTTTAAAATAAATTCCCTTTTTTTGTTTGACTATTGGTGTTTTGAGTGCTATTTATATTTTTATTGAGTTATAATACTCAATTGTTTTTAATACTGAAGTTTCTGTGTCAAAAGGCATTTTAGTAATCTCCAGTGCTTCTTTTACTTTATTTCCGTTAATAGTTCTTGATTGGGAAATTTCTAAAAGTTTTGTAGAATTATATTCCCATTTGAATAGGTCGCCTGTTTTTGCAAAAAGAGTTAATATCCCTTTAGGAACTTTAATAATTTTGGCTTTTTTATCGAAAACGTCAGCAATCCATTTGATCAATTCTGTAGTTACTATTGGTTCGTTATCTGAAACATTATAAATTCCTGAAGGAACCGCTTTTTTTTCAGAAATTTGAGCGATAATTGCAGTCAGGTTATCAATATAGCAAAAAGATTGTTTGGAATCGAAAATACCAAAAAACCAAGGGAATTTTTTACAGAATCTAAACGTATCGTGTAAGGAACTTTTAGTTTCTCTACCATAAACTGTTGCTACACGTAATATGATGGCTCTTTTCCCTTCTGGCAGCTCCTGTTTCAAAATAAATTGTTCTGCATCAAATTTTGATTGAAGGAAAGGATTTGTAGGATTTACTTTGGCGTTTTCTGATACTTCCAAAATTTGTTTGTCAATTAATTCTATAGTGCTTAAATAAATAAACGTTTTTGCATTTGAATGTAAAAAAAATCTAAATAATTTGGTTGTTAATTCGGTATTCACTCTAAAATATTCTTCGTCAAAAGAACTGTCTCTAAGATTTAAATTTATTGCTGCTAAATGGATGATTGTTTCCGTTTCTAAAGGCATCATTTCGTGCCAATTTTGAAATCGGAGCGAAATAGACTTGTTTTTTTTAGATATTGAATTAAAATATGTAGTAAGGTTTTGTCCGATATATCCAGTAGTTCCAGTTAATACAATTAAGCTCATAATTAATTTTTCATTAAAAGCGCAAAAATACAAATAAAATAAATTAAATTTTAGTGTAAATTAATTTTTTTGTTTTTTTTATAAAACACTGTTATTCAGTAATTTGTATTAAAAATTAATAAAAAAAATTGGGGTGTTTTTAATGTAATAAGACAATTATAAATATAAATATAAGAAAAGAAAATTATATTAAAGGTCTATAATTAATCGGATTCCTAACGATTTTATTATCAAGGTTACTTTGTTTGTTGATACCTTATCCACTACTGCCATCTGGTTTTTAAACGGCCCATCGTTAATTTGAATTTGTGCATTGGGAGTCCAAGTCTCAATGGCTACTTTAACTACAGGTGCTGCTAATTGAGTTTTTAATGCTTCTATTTCGTGTGGATTAATTTTTGCTGGTTTGCCCAACCAAAACACATATTGCACTACGCCTAAAACCTGAAATACGTCTTTTCGATTTGCTTCTTCGATTTTCACAAATACATACGAAGGAATTAAAGGAGATTCTACCATTTTTTTTCTATCCGACCATTGTTTGGTGGTAGTCACTATCGGACAATAGACCTCTATGCCAAGAGCAGCAAGGTTTTCGGCAACGCGTTTTTCATTACGTGGCTTTGTATATAAGGCGAACCATTCCATTTTGAATTCATTTGATAAAAAAAGCACCTATTTAAAGATGCTTTTTTTTATTATTTACAAAGCAAAGATATTAAATATAAAGAATAACTGAAAAATCAGCAACATTTAAATTGGTGTTACTTCTCGGTTAATTTAATGGCAAATAGTTATATCTTTATAAATAATTAAGAAATACTTATTATTTTTATAAAAAATATCGAATATGTCTATTCAGAAATCATCTATAATTGCCGGCACAATGAATTGGGGCAAATGGGGAAGAAATTTTAACCAAACCGCCATTCAGCAACTTATAGCAACTTACATAACGGAAGATATTACAACATTTGACCATGCCGATATTTATGGCGGCTATACAATGGAAGCTGCTTTTGGAACTGCTTGGGCTGATATGGATATTGACAGAAAACAAGTAAAATTTATTACCAAATGTGGAATAAAATCTGTTTGTGAAGAACGAGATTACAGCATTAAACATTACGATTATACAAAAGAACACATTATTTGGAGCGTAGAAAATTCATTAAAAAATTTACAAACCGATTATATTGATGTATTGCTTTTACACAGGCCTAGTCCGCTTATGGAAACAGAAGTTATTGCTGAAGCCATTTCTGAGCTTAAAAATTCTGGGAAAATACTCAATTTTGGTTTGTCTAACTTTACGCCTTCGCAAACCGATTTAATTAAAAAATATAGTTCCGTAGCTTATAATCAAATTCAGTTTTCCGCTACACATTTACAAGCTATGTTAAATGGTGAATTGGATTATATGATGCAACACAACATTCAGCCCATGGCATGGAATCCTTTGGGTTCTGTATATAAAGAAGACAATTCACAAACAATGCGTTTAAAAGAATTACTCAAAAAACTAACTATAAAATATAGTGTTTCTGATGATGTTTTGCTTTTGGCTTGGGTATTAAAACATCCTGCAAAAATTCAACCAGTTGTAGGCACAACACAAATAAATCGCATTAAAAATCTGAAACAACTTAATGGTTTTGAATTAGAATTAGAAGATTGGTTTGCCATTTGGACAGAAAGTATTGGGACTAAAATTCCATAAATTATGATTAATAAACGGCTTCTTGTTAAAAATTTATTGGCACATAATAACGAAAATAGTTTTTATGATAAAAAACGCCAATTAAATTTGCATACCAAAGAAGGAAAAGGCAAGTTTTTAAAACATATTTGCGCCTTATCCAATTCAAACCCGTTTAATAATTCCTATATTGTAGTTGGTGTTGAAGATGATGATAATGAAATAGTTGGCGATGATTTTTTTGATGATAGTCGGATTCAAAATCTGGTGAATGCTTATTTAGAAAATCCGCCTAAAATTACTTATGATAATATCTCTTTCCCCAATTTACCAAAAGAAAGAGTGGTTGGTTTGGTTACCATTAAACCCAAAAACAAAATCTCCTTTTTTAAAAAAAATATTTATACGATTTTAATTAACAGTACTTTTATTAGAATTGGAAGTAACACCATGCCTACTGAAGAAAAAATTGCAGTTTCAAAATCAAATGTAGCCACAGTTATTAGTATTGAAAATAATTCTAGAAATAGCATTGCGCTCACCCTTGAAAGTGTATTGGATTTTATTACGGTACGACACAAAGATTTGGATAATCAATATAAGGTATTTAAAGAGAATTTTGTGGTGTGTTGGGCAGGAAAAAAACAAGTAGTGCGAAACGAAACGTATTATTCGCGGGTAGCTATTGAACTAATGAACGAACAAATTAAGCTGTTTTATTCCAACCAAGACGAAGTAATTATTCAATACGATGAGGATCGTTTTACGATTACAGAATATGTAAAACTGGGTTTAAATGACGCCACCAGTTATTATCCGTTAGAACGTTTAACCTTTTATTTTTACGATAACGGCTATTATAAAATGGAAACTGAAATGCTTTTTGAACCGCCACAATACAATAAAAAATTACTTTTTCATATTTACAATGCTGTTAGAAACACACTTGAAAAATTAGAGAAAAACAAAGTGGTTTTAGAAGAAGACGTTTTAAGAATTGCGCCGACATTAATGATTTGCTATTTAAACGGATTTACCGAAGCCAAACAAAAACTTATAGAAGCAAAAAGCGTACTAAAAGCGTATCCAAATTCAATGGCTTTCCTCAGCTTTAAACACAGTCTAAGAATTTTAAGAAAGATGAAATACAATTAATCTTTCTCAGATAAAAATTCTATATCTTCTACTAATTGTGTGAGGTTTTTTTCGCCTTTCACTTTTTTATCGATATTTAATCCGTTGTAAAACCCTCTAATTCTTCCTTTTTGATCCACTAAAACAAAGTTTTCGGTGTGTACCATATCGTACATTTCTTCTGGTTTACCTGTTTTTACTGCCAAGTAGGATTGACGGGCAATTTTATAAATTTCTTTCTGATTTCCTGTAACTAAATTCCATTTTTCATCTATAACTCCTTTTTCTTTGGCGTATTTTTTCAATACCTCAACCGTGTCTTCATCTGGAAATACGGAATGAGAAAGCAATTTCACTTGCGAATTGTCTTTTATTTTGTCTTGTAACCAAACCATATTATCGGTCATTTTTGGACAAATGGTTTGGCAAGTCGTAAAAAAGAAATCGGCCACATATATTTTGCCTTCATACTCTTTGTTTGTTATTGTTTTTCCGTTTTGATTGGTAAAAGCAAATGGCGCTATTTTATGTTTGTAACCAATGTGTTGCACTAAAGAATCTACAAGCTCTGGGTTTACATCTCTGGGGGTAATTACAGGTAACGTTCTTCTATTTAATAACGTATAAATAGCTATGAAAATTAGAAGAAGTAACCCCACAAAAAGAACAGATAGTTTTTTATATTTAAACATTTGAAGGCTATTTTTTTACAAAAATAACACTATTTTATCTTATTAGGAATGTAATTAACAGTTGTATAGCTAAATACTAGTAGTTTTTTTAATAGATTTGTAGATAATGTTTCAACAAAAAACAACAAAAACTAACCTTTTTAAAAAATTAAAAATATGAAAAACAAAACCATACTTGCTAGTTTAGCAATTGTCACCGTCACGTTTTTTCAAAGCTGCTCTGTAACTATAGGAAAAGATGGGCAGCCAGGAAAAGATGGTGTATCAGGTGATGCTGTAGTTTCAAAATCTGAAAAATTCGGAATTCGTACGGAGTTTATGGATACTTCTGTAAAACCAAATGATGACTTTTTTAGATATGTTAACGGAACTTGGTTAGATAAAACCGAAATTCCTGCAGACAGAACCCGTTGGGGAAGTTTTGACGAATTAAGAAAAAATACAGACGATGATGTCATGATTATTTTAAATGAAGCTGTTGCCAACAAAAATTTAGATCCAAAATCGGATCAAGCAAAAGCCGTAAATTTATACAAATCGATTTTAGATACAGTTTCTAGAAACATGCTTGGCATAGCGCCAATTCAGCCTTATTTAGAAAAAATAAATGCGGTAAAAAACAGCACTGATTTAATGAATCTATTAATAGAATCAAAAGCAGATGCTAGTTTAGGATTTTTTGGATCATATGTAGGAGCAGATGCAAAAAACAGCAACAAAAATGTTGTATATGTAGGAACAGGTAGTCTGGGTTTACCTGATAAAGACTATTATATGTCTGACAAGCCTGACACAAAAGAAAAAAGAGAAAAATATGTGTTACACATTGCTAAAATGTTTGGCTATTTAGGTATGGATGCGAAAACAGCCGCTGAAAAAGCAACAAGAGTTTTGGCTTTCGAAATTTCTTTATCGGAACCAACTTTAGACCGAGTAGAAAGACGTGACCGTCGTAAAACATACAATCCGATGTCGGTTGCCGATTTACAAAAAATTGCACCATCTAATAATTGGGCGGCTTATTTTGAAAAATCTGGATTTAGTAAATTGGATTCTGTTGTGGTATCGCAACCAAAATACCTTACTAAACTAGATGCTATTCTTAAAGAAAATAAAGTAGACGATTGGAAAGCGTATATGACTTGGACGCTTTTACGTTCGAATGCTGACGAATTAACCACCGAAATTGAAAAAACAGATTGGGATTTTTACAGTAAAACCTTATCTGGAGCTGTAAAACAAAGACCTGGTACGGAAAGAGCTTTAGCAACTGTAAACGGTGTTTTAGGTGAGGCTTTAGGTAAATTATATATTGAGAAAAAATTTCCAGCTGCAGCGAAAACAAAAGCGGAAGCAATGATTGCTAATGTATTTAAAGCATACGAAAATCGTATCAATAATTTAACTTGGATGACGCCTGCAACACGAGCAAATGCTATAGTAAAACTTAAAAAATTTAGAGTAAAAATTGGATATCCTGACACTTGGAAGGATTATAGCGGATTACAAATAAAAAGTCCAGAACAAGGAGGAACGTTGCAAGAAAACTCATTAGCCATTAGCCGATGGAGCAACAAAGAAAACGTTTCAAAACTTGGAAAACCAGTCAATAAAGAAGAATGGGGTATGTCGCCTCAAACGGTAAACGCTTATTATAGCCCAACCAATAACGAAATTGTGTTTCCAGCTGCAATCTTACAACCACCTTTTTACGATTACAGAGCAGATGAAGCAGTAAACTATGGTGGAATTGGAGGCGTAATTGGCCATGAAATTTCACACGGATTTGACGATTCAGGCTCAAGATACAACGCAGAAGGAAACTTAATTAACTGGTGGAGCGATGAAGATTTAAAACAATTTACCACGTTAGGAACGGCTTTAGCGGATCAGTATTCTGCTTTACAACCCTTGCCAGGAATTTATGTAGATGGTAAATTTACATTAGGAGAAAATATTGGCGATTTAGGTGGTGTAAACGCAGCGTATGACGGATTGCAAATTTACCTGAAAGAAAAAGGAAACCCAGGATTAATTGATGGTTTTACACCTGAACAACGTTTTTTCCTTTCTTGGTCTACCATTTGGAGAAGTAAAATGCGTGATGAAGCTATTAAAAATCAAGTAAAAACAGATACGCACTCGCCTGGTCAATACAGAGCGTATGTGCCGCTTCAAAACATTGAATCTTTTTATCAAGCATTTAGTATAAAAGCAGGCGACAAAATGTACATTGCTCCAGAAAAAAGAGTTAAAATTTGGTAATAAGCAACTATTACTTATCAATCTGAACGTATTTTAGATGCTAAAATAAATTGAAAACCTGAAATTCTGAACTACATTTAGAATGACAGGTTTTCTCTTTTTAAACCGTTTCCTTTTTTATACATTTGCCTGATGCAATTTTCTTATCCAAATAACGAAAAACTAAAAAGCCATAAAACAATTGAACGTTTGTTTTCTGAAGGAAAATCGATATCTAAATATCCGTTACGACTGGTTTTTGTAGAAAATACGGATGAAAACAATTTGGAAAAAGTACTAATGGGCGTTTCCGTTTCTAAAAAATATTTTAAACGAGCGGTTGACCGAAATTACTTTAAACGCGTTTTAAGAGAATGTTACCGTTTAAATCAAAACCTATTGAAAGACAACCTCCAAACACCTTATGCTTTTATGTTTTTTTATCAAACAAAAGAAAAATTATCGTATCAAGAAATTGAAGAAAAAACCATACAATTATTTCAAAAATTTAACGAAACCATAAAGTAATTTAGAATATTTAATCGTTTTCAACTATTTTAAGTAAATTAGTAAAATATTATACCACAAATCATGAGTTTTTATAACAACAAAAAAGTAGTAATTCCAACACTTGTAGCTGGATTTTTATTTGTAGCCGTAAGTTTTCAAAACGATTTTTTTGCTTTAGCCAAACAAATTGAAATTTTTACGAATCTATACAAAATTGTCAATCAAAATTATGTAGATGAAACCAATCCAGGAAACTTAATGGATGTGGCAATAAAAAGTATGCTAAATGAATTAGACCCCTATACTGTTTATTTTGATGAGCAAGATGTGCTTAAATTTAAAATAAATAATACGGGTGAATATACCGGAATTGGCGCCATTATAACACGAAAAGATGATAAAATAATCTTAAAAGAAGTATACGAAAATATGCCGGCCGACAAAGGTGGTTTTAAAGCTGGTGATGTTATTACCCAAATTGGAGATGTAGTGCTAAAAGATTTTAAAGACGACGCATCTCAATTGTTAAAAGGGGCTAAAAATACTAAAATTGACATCGTATATTTCCGTCAAGGAATAGAAAAAAAAGGACAAATTATTTTAGATGAAGTAGAAATAAAAGCCGTTCCGTATTATAAATTATTAAGCGACAAAACAGGTTATATTGTACTTCAAAAATTTAACGAAAAAGCTTCTGCAGAAACAAAAGCGGCTTTATTGGCTTTAAAAGAACAAGGCGCCACAAAAATTATTTTAGATTTACGAGACAATCCTGGCGGGTTACTTCACGAAGCGGTTAATATTTGTAATTTATTTGTGCCAAAAGAAGAAATTATTACCACAACAAAATCGCAAAACAAAATACATAACCATATTTATAAAACGAAGAACGAACCCGTTGATACTGAAATTCCACTAGCAATTATTGTAAATGACCGAAGTGCTTCTGCTTCTGAAATTGTTTCTGGAGCGTTACAAGATTTAGACCGAGCTGTAATTGTAGGAAACAGAAGTTTTGGAAAAGGATTGGTGCAACGTCCATTTAATTTAACATATGGCACACAAGTAAAAGTTACTATTTCAAAATATTATACGCCTTCTGGTCGTTGTATTCAAACTACAGATTACAGTAAAAAAGACGCCAATGGGAAAGCTATTAAAACATCTGAAAAAGAATATAACGCTTTTAAAACCAAAGGTGGAAGAATTGTTTACGATGGAGGCGGAGTTTTACCAGATGTAGAAATTGCGGATATGAAAAAAAGCGCCACCAGTTTAAGTATTGCGAACTCAGATGCTGTATTTGAATTTGCAAACGTGTTGTATTACAGAAATCCGAAAGCAAAAAGCGCAAACAATATCTCAGAAGCAGAATACAACGAATTTAAAGCGTTTTTAAAGAAAGAAAAGGTTGAAATCAACAATAACAGCGACAAGTCTTTAAAAAACCTGTTAGAAGCCGCTAAAAAAGATAAAATAGATGCCGACATTCAAATAGAAATAAAACAATTGGAAGCCGCCATTGAAAAAACAAAAGACAAAGAATTAGATAAAAACAAAGAAGAAATTAAACGCCTTCTTTTACAAGAATTATTATTACGTTATGGCTATAGAAACGCATTTTACGATTATGTTTCTACTAAATATTCTGATGTGCTAAAAGCGCAACAAATTTTAAATAATCCAACAGAATACAAACAAATATTAAAAAAATAAAATGAAGAAAATAGTCGTATTTCTATTTTTAACTGCTTCTTTTCTTGGGTTTACTCAAGAAGAAACGGTGCATTCTATTTATTTTGATACCGATGTGCGTGAAATAAAACCTTTACAAGCAGAAGCGGTAGTTTATTTTTTAAGTTTGATTGATACCACGCGACTTCAAAGTGTTTCTATTTACGGCTATTGTGATGACGTGGGAAAAATAAATTACAATTACAAATTGTCTCAAGACCGCGCCAATAGTGTCAAGAAAATGTTGGTGAGTAAAGGGGTAAAATATAAAATTATTGTAAAAATAGAAGGAAAGGGAAAGGTACTTATTGATGAAGATTTAGAAGAAGATATTCCTGAGGCCAGAGCTAAAAACCGTCGTGTAGATGTGGTTTTAAACTTTAAACCTTTAGTGGTTGAGGAATTAAATATCCCCGGCTTATACAAAACTATTAGAAAAAATGCCTTAGTGGGCGATCGGGTATATCTAGATAAATTACTATTTGATAGTGGCAGCAGTAGACTTAAACAAAGCGCTATAAAACAACTTGAAACGATTGTTGTTTTGTTAAAAAGATATCCCAACATTCAAATTGAAATTCAAGGTCATGTATGCTGTACACCATCATTTCATAAAGATGCTGTTGACATAGAAACGCGGAAAAGAGAACTATCAAAAAACAGAGCAGAAAGAGTTTATAAATTTCTTCATAGTCGAGGTATTGGTAAAGTTCGTATGACTTTTAAAGGATATGGAAATACGCAACCTATAGGCAAAGATGAGCAATTTGACCGAAGGGTGGAATTGGTGATTACGAAGATATAATCCGAATTTTAACTACTCCTTTTTCATTTCAATATGCGGAATGTCATCTTCCAAATAACTTTCACCAACTACAGCAAAACCATGGCTTTCGTAAAATTTTTGCAAATATAATTGAGCGGAAATTGTAATTTTTGTTTCCTTAAAAAGTGTTTTAATCGCATCTATAGAAACGCACATCAACTCGTGACCAAGTTTTTTATCTCGGTGCGATTCTTTTACAATTACACGACCAATCGAACTGTATTCAAAATAATCTTTCGGTTTAAAAAGCCTTGAATAAGCGACCAGAATTCCGTCAGAATAACCTAAAATATGAATGGCTTTTTGGTCTTTTCCATCAATGTCTTGATATACGCAATTTTGCTCCACTACAAAAACTTCTGAGCGCAAATGCAACAAAGCGTATAGCTCATCTGTAGAAAGTTCGCGAAACGGCTTTATTTTAAATTGAATCATTTTATTTTTAATAGATTGACAAAACTAAAACTTTTTTTACTTGATGCAATAAAAAAACCTTTGTAAAAGCAATTAAACTTTTACAAAGGCATTGGCGTGATAAAAATAGTTTTATCCTTGAATTTTTAATTTCATTCCAGGTTGAATATTATCTGTTTTCAGATCGTTTTTCTTTTTTAAATCGTCTGCTGTTAAATTCGGGAATTTTTTAGTGATTGAAAAAATAGAATCTCCTTTTTGTACGATGTAAAAATCTTCTTTAATTTCAATTTTGCTTTTCGCAGAAGAATATTTATTTTCAGTTGGTTTTTCGGTATTTTCAGCAACTGCATTTTCAACTTCTGGTTCAATTATTTCGGTTTTCGGCTTCGGTTTTTTGACGACTTCGTTGACCGTGACTTTTTTTGTAGTTTGAATCACTAAACTTTGTCCGGAATTAATGTTGCTTCCTTTAATATTGTTCCATTTTCTTAAATTAGCAATACTTACGTTATTTTTGTCGGCAATTTCACTTAGTGTTTCACCTTTCTTCACTTTATGGAAGTTTTTGCTTACCACTTCTTTGGTACGTTTTTTAATGACTTCTTCGTATTCGTTGGTATCGTTGTTTTTAAAAGTAAGATTAGCTGCAACAGCTAAAGAATCTTGTTTGGCAATGCTATCTCGTTTTTTGGCTTGTAATGCTAACTGAAGGTTTCTAATTTTTTCTTGTTCTAAGTACACTAAATAACCATAAATTTTTTCTTCATTAGAAACAAAAATTCCAATTTTACTTTTCGGTAATCGCAAGTAAAAAGTTTCATCTTCAATTGAAGGAATGTATTTCGATTTATAAATTGGATTTAAATATTCTAATTGTGCTTCTGAAATATCTAATAAATCTGATAATTGTTTAAACGTCATCGCGTGTTTCAGCATAACCGTGTCTGTTTCCGCATACTTCATTTCCGCTTTTTGCGGCACCAAACCATGTTCTTTTTTAAATTCGTAAATATACATCGTAGCTAAAAAAGCAGGTAAATAGTTGGCGGTTTCTCTTGGTAAATATTTTCTAATTTCCCAATAATCTGTTTTTCCTCCAGAACGTCTAATGGCTTTAGAAACATTTCCAGGTCCGCAATTGTACGAAGCTAAAACCAAACTCCAATCGCCAAAAATTTCGTACATATTCATCATATAATGACAAGCGGCCTCTGTTGATTTTATTGGATCATGACGCTCGTCAACATAAGTTGTAATGTTCAATTTGTACTGTTTACCTGTTTCCGGCATAAATTGCCATAAACCTCCGGCACCAACTTTAGATTTTGCTTTAGGTTGTAACGCGGATTCTACAATGGCTAAATATTTAATCTCTAAAGGTAAATTGTATTTTGATAATTTTTCTTCAAATAATGGAAAATAATATTCCGCAATGGTCATTTGTCTTTCAAAACTTTTTGATCTGTTTTTTAAGAACGATTTAATTACGTTTTCCAAAGCTGGATTGTATTCAATTACAAAAGGCGATTGCACGTCTAATTTATGTAATCTTTTCTTTAATAATTCAGTATCTAAAATATAAGCTACTTTCTCATCGATATTCATGTTTTCAATATCAAAAAACATTTCATTTGATAACGTAGCGTCTGCTATTTGTTTCATCCATCTTTCATCGATACAATTGCTTGTGGCGTGGTTTGAAAACGTAGCTTTAAGAGAATCTAAATACGATATTTTGGGTGTAAAAAGTGTGGGTGTTACCTGCTGACTTTCTTGTGCAAACAAACTGTTTGACAGAAAAAAACCAAGGGTTAGTAAAACTAATTTTTTCATGCTTTTATATGTTTTTGCTCCATAAATTCCGGAGTATTTTATCTAAATCATTAATATACAATTACTTGTATAAACGCAAATGTATTTTATTTATTGCTAACTACACAACTTTTAACGTTTTAATTTTACGTTTTAACGTTTTTTTAGGGATTTCGTCGGTGATTTAGATCGGTTATGATTTTCTACTTCAAAATAGCAGCAATACCTGGTAACGTTTTTCCTTCTAACATTTCCAACATCGCACCGCCACCTGTAGAAACGTAACTCATTTTGTCTTCTAAACCAAATTGTTTTACCGCCGCTACACTATCACCGCCTCCTACTAAAGAGAAACATCCGTTTTTAGTAGATTCGGCAATCAAATCACCAAGCGCAATAGTTCCGTTAGCAAAAGTTGGCAATTCAAACACACCAATTGGTCCGTTCCAAAGTATGGTTTTTGAGTTTAATACCACGTCTTTAAATTGCTCTATTGTTTTCGGACCTGCATCTAAACCTTGCCATCCAGCAGGAATTTCAGCCACATTCACTACTTGTGTATTGGCGTCATTTGAAAAAGCATCAGCCGCCAAAACATCTACAGGTAAATGAATTTTTACACCTTTTGCTGTAGCTTGTTTCATAATTTCTAAAGCCAATTCCATTTTGTCGTCTTCGCAAATAGAATCGCCGATATTTCCACCCATTGCTTTAATGAAGGTAAACGTCATTCCGCCGCCAATAATCATATGATCTACTTTGTCTAAAATGTTTTCGATAATGGTAATTTTAGAAGACACTTTACTTCCTCCAAGTATTGCGGTTACTGGTTTTTCAGAGTTTTTTAATACTTTGTTGATGCTTTCAATTTCTTTTGCTAATAAAGCGCCGAAACATTTGTCATTTGGAAATTCGTTTGCAATAATTGTAGTTGAAGCGTGCGCTCTGTGTGCTGTTCCGAAGGCATCGTTTACATACACATCGCCTAAACTTGCTAATTCTTTAGAAAAACTAACATCTCCTGCCTCTTCTTCGGCATAAAAACGTAAATTTTCCAATACTAAAATTTCGCCATTTTGAAGATTTGCAGCGGCTTCTTTAGCGATTTCACCTCTACAATCTGAAGCAAATTTTACTTTTTTTCCTAAAACTTCTTCAATTTTATATATAATATGGCTCAAAGAATATTTTTCTTCTTTTCCTTTTGGTCTTCCTAAGTGCGACATTAAAATAACCGCTCCTCCATCGTTTAAAATTTTATCAATAGTTGGTTTAGCGGCTTCAATTCGATTCGCATCGGTAACGTTAAAATTTTCGTCTAAAGGGACATTAAAATCTACACGGATTAACGCTTTTTTGTTTTTAAAATTGATGTCGAAGATCGTTTTCATAGGAAATAGGTTCTAATTTGTTGTTTATGATATTTGCAAATATAAAAGTTTGATTTTAAAACCAAGATAAAAATCGCTTATATTTGCTACATGTTATTTAAAGATATATTAGGTCAAGACCACATTAAAAACTATTTAATTACCACTGCAAACGCAGGACGGATTCCGCACGCGCAATTGTTTATTGGGCCTGAAGGTTCTGGAACCTTGCCGATGGCTATGGCGTATGCGCAATATATTTTATGTAACAATTCTGATGGCGAAAACACCACCGGAAACAGTGCTTGTAATTTAAAATTTGAACATATTTCGCATACTGATATGCATTTTGTGTATCCCATTACATCTACAGATGAAGTGAAAGGAGACAGTGTTGTAAGTACAAATTTTTTAGACCAGTGGCGCGGTTTTGTAAAAGAAAACCCATACGGAAGTTTATTTGATTGGTATAAAAAATTAGAAATTCCTAAAAAACAAGGAATTATAAGTGTTAAAGAATCGGCAGCAATTAATAAAAATTTATCATTAAAAGCATACGAAGGTGGCTATAAGGTAATGATTATTTGGATGGCCGATAAAATGAGAACAGATGCAGCAAATAAATTACTGAAATTATTAGAGGAGCCGCCCGAAAAAACAATCTTTATATTAATTTCTGAAAGTATCGACGATTTATTGCAAACTATTATTTCTCGTTGTCAAGTGGTTGATTTTTTAGCGTTACCAGAGCAAGTAATTACGGATTCCTTAATTGCTACACATGAAGTAGAAGCTAATTTAGCTAAAAAAATAGCGCATCAATGTGAAGGGAATTATAACAAAGCACTCCATTTATTGCATAAAGATGATGACGATAGTGTTTTTGAAGAATGGTTTATCAACTGGGTGAGAGCCGCATTTAAAGCAAAGGGAAATGCAAGTGTAATTTCCGATTTAATTTCTTGGAGCACCACAATCGCTAAAGAAGGAAGAGAAACGCAAAAGAACTTTTTGCAATTTTGTATTCAATTTTTTCGACAAGCGTTGTTATTGAATTATCAAGCAACTGATTTAGTATATTTAGAACCTAATTTTGAAAATTTTAAATTAGAAAAATTCGCGCCTTTTGTTCACGGAAATAACATAATGGATATTTTTAAAGAATTGGAAGACGCAATGTATCATATTGAAAGAAACGGAAATAGTAACATTATTTTAACCGATTTATCGATAAAATTAACACGGCTATTACATAAAAAAGAAATAAATTAAA
>NZ_JBBALQ010000008.1:17214-82710 GCF_040402955.1 Flavobacterium sp.
TAGCTTTTTTAGCGATTACTTTTTTACAATCAGGATACGATAAAATTGCCGATTGGAACGGAAATGTAAGTTGGTTAAAAGGTCATTTTTCTCAAACTTTTCTTAAAAACCAAGTTCCAGCGGCATTACTTACTATTTTAGCTTTAGAAATTGTAGCCGGAGTATTGTCTATTGTGGGAATTGCTGAAAACATTACGAGTGGCCGAACTGTTATGGGCGATTATGCTTGTATGGTTTCTTGTGTAACGTTATTGCTGTTGCTTTTCGGACAACGTGTAGCGAAAGATTACGATGGAGCCAGAACGATTGTGATTTATTTAATTCCAGCATTGTTGGGTGTGTATTGGCTGTAAGAAAATTACGATTTACGATTTTGGAATTACGTTATAAAAAACTCAGATTAATCCGAGTTTTTTTATTACAAACTTACTTTAAACAAACGCAATTCTTCCCAAGAAAATTGATTGCCGTGTTTTTCTTTTAAAAGGCCTAAGCCTTCATTCTTATAGCCCTTAAACGCTTCTTCTAAGGCAGCGATTTTTTCATCTGACATAATATCTGAAATGGTTAATGCTTCCATTTCAATAAGTTTCGTAAAATGTAAATAAATCGAACTTACGGTTAGTTTTCTTTTGGTAGCAATTTCTTCCAAAGACAAATTTTGTTTCCAAAGCTCTAATGTGATTTCGATTGTAGATTTTTTAGGTTCTGTTGATTTGGCTTTTTTGGCTTTCGTTTTCTTACTAAAAGTTTCCGAATAATCTTTGGCTACAAAACCATCAATTTCTTTGAATTTTTCTGATAACGAAGCAATTTTATTAATTTTATAGTACTTCATTTCGTCTGAAGACATCGTGCTTTTATTAAAATCAATTTCATTTACTAAATTTTTAATCAATAGCATTGATTTTTTCAATTGTAAAACTGTTTTTACCTGAATTTCTTCTAATTCCAAAAGTTCATCGTGAAACGTTTTAGATTTTTTTAAGTTGCTTACTTCCGCAATTTTTAAAAGCAAATCGGTTACCTGATAATCTAATGTTTTAAAATAATAATCATACGCCGCCTCGCATCGTTCTGCCAGAAAAGGAATGTCGATAGTTTCTTGGAAACAAATTTTCTGGATTTGATTGCTAAATTTCTGAGAAGAATCCAATAAAGCCGCCACGATGCTTTCGTTTTGTTGAGCCCAAATTCGATATTTCGATTTGGTTGAATTGGTTGAATTGGATACTTCGTCGTTATACGAAAATAAATGATTGCGCCATTCTTGAGCCAATTGTCTGAAATCGAAACTTTTACACAATTCTAATCGTAAAAAATGCTTCGTTTCTAATGCTAATGATTTTTCTAATACGATTTCATCCGCCTTATTATTGGCGTAATTTAATACTTCGGTATCTGAAGAAATGCCATTTAACTGTATAGGAGAAAGCAAAATTAAGCCTTTTAACGAACGAAGTCGGGATAAAGCCACGTAGGCTTGTCCAGGCGCAAAAACTCGTGAAACATCTAATGCTGCGTTATCAAAAGTTAAGCCTTGACTTTTATGAACCGTAATTGCCCAAGCCAATTTTAAAGGATAATGACTAAATGTTCCTACGACGGTTTCTTCAATCTCTTTGGTGTCAGGATTTACCGTATATTTTATGTTTTCCCAAGTGTATAAATCTACTTCAACGGTTTTGTTTTCTTCTTCAAAATGAACTAAAATTTCTTTTTCAGCTAATGAGGTAATTTTCCCTATTTTTCCGTTAAAATAATTTTTTTCAAAAGAGGTATCGTTTTTAATAAACATCACTTGCGCGCCCACTTTTAAATCCATTTTTGGTTCAATAGGATACATTTTTTCCGGAAAATCTTCTACAATTTCGGGAAAGTAAGAAACCGTTTTTACTTTTAATTCTGTTAAGGCCTCTTTATTAATTTCGTCTGCTTTTGCATTGTGCGTGGTAACAATTATAAAGCCATTATGGTTTTTGATATTAAAATTTGGATTTACATATTGATTTAAAATAGCAATGTTTTCCTTCGTAATTTTATTATTTCTAAGGTTGTTTAAAATAGAAATGAATACTTCGTCGTCTTGACGATAAATTTTATCCAATTCAATATATAACGGTGGGTTTTGTTGTATAACTTGCGAATGAAAAAAGAACATACCTTGATAATAGTTCTTTAATTCGTACCATTCTTCTTGCTTAATTACGGGCTGTAATTGCAATAAATCGCCAATAAAAAGTACTTGAACGCCACCAAAAGGAGCATCAATTCGACGCACTTTTTGAAGCATAAAATCAATCGCATCCAACACGTCTGGTCGAAGCATAGATACTTCATCAATAATTAGCAATTCTAAATTTACCAGCACTTGTTTTTTAGTGCCGTTCATTCGGAAGTGTTTACTAATTGTGCTTTTCGTTTCAAATTTATATTGATACGAATTGGAATTTATAACTTTATAATCAGGAATAAAAGCCGCAAACGGCAATTGAAACATAGAATGAATGGTAACGCCACCTGCATTAAGTGCAGCAATTCCGGTAGGGGCAACTACTACCGTGTTTTTGTGTGACGTGGCAATAATTTCTTTAAGAAGTGTGGTTTTTCCTGTGCCTGCTTTACCTGTTAAAAAAACAGATTTGTTGGTTTGGTTGATAAATTGTAAGGTGTACTGAGCGGCTTTAGATAGGTGTTTCATTTGGCGTATAAATTAGGATAATGTTAATGGCAAATAATTAAGTGGTTCGTTGATAACAAATTTAATTGAAAAAAAATTCTGAAACAAGTTCGAAATACTAAAATATAAAAAAAGCCCTGATTTCTCAAGGCTAATGTTTTATTTTTTTTCTTTTGTTGCTTTGTATTGTTCGTTTAACTCTTTCAGCAACTTATCCGTTAAGTTATACGAATCTTTTGCATAAATTACAGAAGGAGCATCTTCTGAAGTAGTAAAAATATAATCGAATTTTTCTTTTTTACCGAAATCTCTGATGTATTTTTTAACTTGTTTAATTAAAGTGTCTTGTAGCTTTCCGCCTTCTGTTTGAATTTGTGCTAAAACTTGATCTCTTTCTTGTAAAATTTGTTGTTCTCTTTGTTGCAATTCGGCATATTTTTGTTGTGCCCAAGCTTGTCCGTTTGCTTGTGCGTTACGTTGAAAAGCATCTTTTTCAGCTTGTAATTGTCTGCCTTTAGTTTCTAATGGGCGACCCGTTTCTTCAGACTTAACTTTAAATTTTTCGTTTTCATCTTTAAACTTTTCGTATTTTTCTAATAAAATAGAGGTGTCAATATATCCTGTTTTAAATTCTGATTTTGAAGTTGTTGTTTCTTGACAAGAAATTAATGCTACACTTAATGCAACAATGCTTACTAATTTTTTCATTTTTGTAAAGTATGATTATTTAATTTGTAATCGTTTTTTTTAATTTTGGTAAAAATAATAGGTTTCTTTTAATTTTTAATTCTTTTTTCGAAATAAATTATAAAATAGAAACTATAGCAAAATCTTATATCTTTTTAAAATTACGATAAATATTTACTATTAAAATCCGATTATTTAAACCCTGCTTTCATAAAACATCTTTTTTTAGCAATATGTTTAGATGTTTTTAATAGAAACCAACGCTAAAATCGCTTTATTTGGCGTTTTCTTTGTTTTTTATGATGTAAATGTGCGATGAAAACTCATTTTTGAACAAACCTGACACATTTGAAATAAATCCGATTAAAAATCCTTTTACAAAACTCATTTTACCGTTTTTGTATTTTTCAGATAATAGGGAAACATAAAAACTATCAAACCACATTGGTTTCACTTTTTTCAATTCCATATCCACATCCGAAAATAATCTTTTTATACTGGTTTTTGAAAAATGCCATAAATGACGAGGCACATCATACGCTGCCCAAAAACGATTGTAATATTTTGCATCGTACGATTTGTAATTTGGTACCGCTATAATAATGGTTCCGTCTGGCTTAACAATGCGCTTTAAATTGGCAATATATTCTGATAAATTTGGTACGTGTTCTAAAACGTGCCACATAGTTACCGCATCAAAGGTGTTTTCTGGTAAAGCAAAAATATCTTCCGTAAACGAAACGCCCTTATTAGCAGCCAATTGTTTCGCGTCAGAATTTGGTTCAAAACCCAAAATAGTCCAACCTTGGTTTTTAGCTTCTACTAAAAAATCGCCCGTTCCGCATCCAATATCTAACAACTTGCCTTTACTGTTTTGTTCTTTATTAAGTAATGAAACTTTGCCTTTAATAGCATTTCGTTTTACTAAATGATATTTTTTTTCAAACAGTGTTCTTTTACCATCTGTGTGCGAAATATAATCTTCGCTTTCGTAATACTTAGGTAAAACCCCTAACGACGGAGTAGGATGTGTTTTTAAAATATCGTATTCTTTGTTGTATAACAAGGAAAAGGTTTCTTTTGAAACCGAATGGTCTTTGATAATTATAAATTGGTTTTCTTCTAAAAAATTCATTTTCTCTTAATTTATTGGCTTTAACAACGTTGTTTCACGTGGAACCTGAAAATTACGATTTTTGATTTTTGATTTACGAAACGTCTAAATCGTAAATCAAAAATCTCAAATCGTAAATACATTTATCTTCCCATATGAATTAGTAATACCGAAATATCACTTGGTGAAACGCCGCTAATACGTGAAGCTTGTGCTATAGTTGTTGGTCGTATTTTTGTTAATTTTTGACGCGCTTCAATAGAAATCGCTTTAATTTTATCGAAATCATAGTTGTCTGGAATGCGAACATCTTCAAGACGATTCACTTTATCCGCGTGATTTTTCTCTTTTTCGATATAACCAGAATATTTTACTTGAATTTCGGCTTGTTCAATCACTTCTTGATCTAAACTATGCTCTGTAATATAATCGGTAACCGCTTTAAACTTTAAAATATCGTCTAAATCGATTTGAGGTCGAGAAAACACTTTAAACATTTTGTCGCCTTGTGTCATCAAACTTGATCCTTTTGCTTCTAAAATAGGATTGGCTACTTCTGCTTTAATGCTTGTTTCTTTAAAGAAAGTAACAAATTTATCAGAAGCGTCTAATTTATATTCCATTCGTTTCAAACGATCTTCTTTCGCTAAACCAATACCATATCCTTTCGGCGTTAAACGTAAATCGGCATTGTCTTGTCTTAATAACGTTCTATATTCAGCACGAGAAGTAAACATTCTGTAAGGCTCATCTGTTCCTTTAGTAATTAAATCATCAATTAAAACACCTATATATGCTTCATCTCGTTTTAATATTAAAGGTTCTTTTTCTTGAACTTGTAATGCTGCGTTAATACCCGCCATTAATCCTTGTGATGCTGCTTCTTCGTATCCGGTTGTGCCGTTAATCTGTCCAGCAAAATACAATCCATTAATTAGTTTTGTCTCTAAAGTGTGTTTTAGTTGCGTAGGAGGGAAGTAATCGTACTCAATAGCATATCCTGGTCGGAAAAACTTCACGTTTTCAAACCCAACCACAGAACGTAAGGCTTTAAATTGCACATCTTCTGGAAGCGAGGTTGAGAAACCGTTTACATAGACTTCACACGTTTTCCATCCTTCAGGTTCAATAAACAATTGATGACGATCTTTATCCGCAAAACGATTAATTTTATCTTCAATAGAAGGGCAATATCTTGGTCCGATAGATTTAATTCTGCCGTTAAACATTGGGCTTCTATCAAAACCTTCTCGTAATAAATCGTGAACCACCTCAGAAGTGTAAGTCATAAAACAAGAACGTTGTTCTGTTAATGGTTTTGTAACATCGGAATACGAAAATTTTGAAGGGTTTATATCACCTGGTTGTTCAATCATTTTAGAATAATCTAAAGAACGACCATCTACACGAGGCGGCGTACCTGTTTTCATTCTTCCTGATTCGAAACCTAATTTTAATAAATCTTCAGTAATACCAAAAGAAGCGCTTTCGCCTGCACGTCCTCCTCCAAATTGTTTGTCTCCGATATGAATTAAACCGTTCAAAAAGGTGCCGTTTGTAAGCACTACTGTTTTAGCTTTAATCTCTAATCCTAAAGATGTTTTAATGCCTACAATATGATTTCCTTCGGTTATAATACCCGAAGCCATTTCTTGATAAAAATCTAAATTCGGAGTTCCTTCTAGCATCATTCTCCATTCTTCAGCAAAACGCATTCTGTCGGATTGACAACGAGGCGACCACATAGCAGGGCCTTTTGAGAGATTTAGCATTTTAAACTGAATGGCTGTTACATCAGAAACAATCCCTGAATAACCGCCTAAAGCATCAATTTCACGAACAATTTGACCTTTTGCAATTCCTCCCATGGCTGGATTGCAAGACATTTGAGCAATGTTTTGCAAATTCATAGTAACCAATAAAGTACTACAACCCATATTGGCAGCAGCAGCAGCGGCCTCGCATCCTGCGTGTCCGGCTCCTACAACAATTACATCGTATTTTTCTTGAAACATATCTTTTGTTCCACGTGAAACACGTGGTTTTTCTTTATGTTTTTTTGTTCCACGTTGAACAAAAAAACCTGATTACTATATTAAAGTTCCACGTGGAACAATTTTATTTTTTCTTCTTCTTTAGCGCGCATTAAAGCAACGTTTGTATCTGTTTTGTCTTTGTATCCGCAATAATGCAAAATACCGTGAGCTAAAACTCGTTTTAATTCTTCTTCGAAAGAGACATTAAAATCAATAGCATTGTCTTTAACTCTTTCGATAGAAATAAAAATATCACCACTAATTATATCGCCTTCTGTGTAATCAAAACTAATAATATCCGTAAGTGTGTCGTGGTTTAAGTATTGCATATTGATATTGTGCAGATACGCATCGTCACAAAAAATATAAGAAATTTCACCTAACGTTTTGTTTTCAGACAATATTATGTTTTCAATCCAAGAAGAATAGACAGGTTCTTGTTCTAAAATAAAATCAGATTCGTAATTAAAACTAATCATTGTTTTTAAAATATTGTTGCACTTTGGTGTTAAAATTGGGTTGCAAAGGTAGGCTTTGTCTGTTTAATATTTCAACACTTTTTAAATAATTTAATAACGCAGGAGGTAGCGGCGCATTGCTCCCTAAAAGATCATTTTTATTTGTATTTGATTCTCTTTTAGAGTCTTGACCTTGTTGTTTAAGCGCTGATTCTAACTTTAATAATTCGTGATTTATTTGTAGCGCACGATTAATATTGTATTGCGTAAGTCCTTTACTAATTAGTTGCTTCTCCAACTCCTTCATTTGTTTTATAGCGTTATGTCCGTTTCCGCCCATACCGCTTTTTTCCAATTCGTTTTGCAACGATTCACGTAGCGCTTGTTGTTCTTTAATTATTTCTAATAATTTGCCCGCATCACCTTCGCCGTCTTTGCCATCGTTACCTTGTGAGCCGCCTTCGCCTTCTTGCTTTCCTTTTTTGCCTTGTCCTGGTTTTTGTCCCTCGCCGGGTTTCGGTTTTCCGTCTTGCATTTTTTCGCCTAATCCTTTTTGTTTAGAAATAATATCCGATAACTGGTCGCCTTTACCTTTTCCGGGTTTAGGCTTTCCGCTACCACCAGAAGAGGACATACTCATGCTCATTTCACTTTGCACATTACTCAGAAAATCAGCTAATTTATTTGCAGAAGATAATGTAAATTGCTGATGCGAAATACCTTTAGATCGGGTAGTGGATACTAAATTTTCAATGGACTTATCTAAATTATAATGAATTTCTTCAACTTCTTTTAAAACCAAATCGGAAAGTTTGGGTTGTCGCAAAGACAAAGTAAACAAACTGTCATCAACGTGCTTGAATTGCGTTTTTAAATCTTGTTGATTTTTAAGTAAAGCGCTTACATTAGATTTGGAATTAGAAACCGCCTTAAATTGTTTCATTACCTTTTCTTGATCAAACGAAAAAGACAATAAATTATCTAAAATTTGACGCATTACTTTAGCGTCTTCAGCATTGTCTTCCATTTCACCAGCCGACATCGATTCAGACATTTTTTGGCTCATCTCTTTCATTTTTTGAGCCGCTGCTTTTTGATTCTTTTTGGCTTGTTTTTGGTCTTTCTTTTCTAAATTATCTTCCGCTTTTTGTTGCTCTTCGTCTACGTCTTTTTGGTCGCCTTTATCATTTGGAATATCCATTGGCGATTTCAATTCTTTGTTTTCTTTTTCTAAATCGTCAAGTTCTTTTTTTAAATCATCGAACTCTTTTGAAAGGTTTTCTTGTTCCTCTTTCGTTGGGCTTTCTTTATCTGAAAGTTTATCTTGTTTGTTCGCTAATTTGTCTAATTTATCAGCCAGTTGTTCTGCTTTTTGTTCAACATAATATCTTTTGGTTAACTCAACCAATTGTTCTAACGATTTTTGCTGTGTTTTCGTTTGGTGTTTTAATTTGTCGGCTTTATCAAACAATTCGTCTTTTTCTAATTTTTTAGTTAACGCTTCAAGTTCCTTTAATAGCTTATCATTTTTAGCAGCTTGTTTCTCGTTTTTTTCTAAGCGATTTAAAAGCTCTTGTTTCATTTCGTCTTTTTGCTCAGGCTTAAATTGTTCCAGATTTTCCTTCATTTTTTCGGAAAATTCTTTCATCATTTCATCTTGCTCTTTTTGACGATTAATAAAGTCTTGAATTTTCTTTTGGTCTTTATAATCCAAGTTGTCTTTTTGTTTGTCAAGCTTTTTAAGCTTGTCTAATGCTTCAAATTGTTTGTCTTGATTATCTAACGCTTTTTGTAAACTATTGATGTTGGATTGCTGTTCTTGTAATGATTTTTGCTCTTTTTGTTCTTTTGTAAGTTCCGTATGAGAAAAAACTGATGATTTAGATGATTTTAAACCATTAACTACATCATTATCAAACACTTCGAAATAATATTCGTAATTAATTCCGGGTTGTAACGCAATTCCATCAGGAAAAGCATATACAAATTGGTCAACCACTTTGTTTTTTAAAATCAAACCTTTTTTGAAAAGAATGTTAGGTTTGTTTTTATCATAAAACACCACTTGTAATCTTGTCATTCCATAATCATCAGCTATTTGGCCAATAATTACTTTTTGTTTTAGTTTTAAACTGTCAGGCGTTTCGGTTACAGAAATGGTTGGAAACTGATCTTTTAAAATAGTCAATTTATACTGAAGGCTTTCGTGGTTTTTAAGTTGCTTGTTTGAAATTGAAATTTGATAATCGGTAGCGTTAGTAATTCGTTTTGCATATGAAAATTGCGCTGCGTTTTTTTGAAACAAACTAATTGCAGATTGATCTTTAAAAGCTACTTGTGTAGTAGCAAACGTATTTAATTTCCAATTTACCGTTGTGCCTTCAGGAATAACTGCATTTCCTGTGCCTTGAATAATTTCTGATTTTTTTCCTAAATATTTTGGAAAATTTAATTGCATCGTAAATAATGAAATGGTTGGTACGTTCACCACGTTTAAAACATAATCGGTAGAAGTGATTTCGTTAGATTGAAAATGAAATTTAATATCTTTCTGTACGTTTTCAAACTGATAAGTAAAATTACCCGGCGAAGTGTTTTCTAAAAAATAGGCTTCGTTATTAATTACAATTGACGCATTTTCTGGAATGATACTTCCAACAATTTTAACGATTAACTTAAACGATTTGTTTTGTTCCACGTTTAAAGTAGTAGAAACAATTTCAAACTTAAACGCGGCTGGTTTTTCAAAATTTGTATCGTATTGAATCACTCTGGCAAAACTTTTAGAAATCACATCTGAATTTCCAGAAATATAGAAAAACAAAATAAACAACAATGGAATAAGCGCAAATGGTAAATATTTTTTGTTGGAATTAAAGTTAATAGCGTTTGAAAACGGAACGGGTTGTAAGTTCTTCGCTTTTTGTTCTATAGAAGCCAAAACCAATTCTGAAGGTTCAGTAGTATTGGCTAATTGTAAGAAATTAAGTAATTTATCTTGTACTTCATCAAAATGAGTTCCGATAATTTTTGAAGCTTCGGTATAATTTAACCCTTTTTGAATTTTAAATAATTTCGTTAACGGAAAAATAATAAATTTAGCTAACAAAAATACTTCTACAAACAAAAACAACCCAAACAAAATAGTTCTTCCTTGGGTAGAAAACCATAAAAAATATTCAATTAAAAAAGTAAAAATAAAATACAATAAGCCAATGGTAATAAAAAGAAGTACTCCTTTTATCAACTCATTCGTGTAAAACTTTTTGATAAAGCCTTCCAGTTTATCGTAAATTATGGCTTTCTTTTCCAAGATTGTTACTAATTTGTTTATAACCGATAAAATTACAAAAAAAATCAATAACAATATCAATGTTAAAAATCAATAACAAGATAAAAAAGTAGTTAAACAAAGATTAGTAAAATTTTAAAAATTTATATAATTTCTTTAATCTGTGTTCAAAATAGTATCTTTGCCAAAAATATATTAAGATGAATAAACCGGTAAGAGTACGATTTGCCCCAAGTCCAACAGGGCCTTTACATATTGGCGGTGTAAGAACTGCACTTTTTAATTATTTATTTGCCAAAAAACACGGCGGTACTTTTTATATACGTATTGAAGATACCGACCAAACTCGTTTTGTAGCTGAAGCTGAAGATTATATTTTTGAAGCTTTAGAATGGTTAGGAATTTCTCCTGATGAAACCATTGGAAAAAATGAAAAATTTGGACCGTACCGTCAATCGGATAGAAAAGAAATGTACAAGCAATATGCCGATGAGTTAATTCAATCTGGTTGGGCGTATTATGCGTTTGATACTCCAGAAAAACTGGACGAATTGCGCAAACAAGCAGAAACTGAAGGAAAAACATTTATATACAATCATACTGTTAGAGAAAAATTAGATACTTCATTGAATTTTTCAGATGAAATAGTAAAAACCCGAATTACAAATGGAGAACATTATGTAATCCGATTTAAAACAACTGTTAACGAAACCTTGCATTTACAAGATATCATTCGCGGTGAGGTACATTTTGATACCAATTTACTTGACGATAAAGTCTTATTTAAATCGGACGGAATGCCAACCTACCATTTAGCGAATATTGTAGATGATCATTTAATGGAAACTTCACACGTGATTAGAGGTGAAGAATGGTTGCCGTCTATGCCTTTACACGTAATGCTTTACAGAGCATTTGGTTGGGAAGCACCGGAATTTGCACATTTACCTTTGATTTTAAAACCTATCGGGAATGGAAAATTAAGCAAACGTGATGGTGATAAATTAGGGTTTCCTGTATTTCCTTTACAATGGAGAGATGTTGCAAATCAAACAATTACAAAAGGGTATAAAGAAGCTGGATTTTTTCCGGAAGCCGTAATTAACTTTTTAGCCTTATTGGGTTGGAATGACGGAACGGAACAAGAAATATTTAGTTTGGCAGAACTTATTGAAAAGTTCGATTTAAAACGAATTCATAAATCAGGTGCAAAATTTGATCCAGAAAAAAACAAATGGTTCAATCATCAATACTTACAAAAACAAACGGATGAAAGTTTAGCCGAAGCATTTAAAGTAATCTTAGAAGAAAAAGGAGTTTCAAGTTCTTTAGATATTACAAGAATTGTTGCTTCAATTAAAGAACGCGCTAATTTTATAACAGAGTTTTGGGATTTAGCCGATTATTTCTTTGTTGCGCCAACGTCTTACGATGAAAAAGCAGCTAAAAACTGGAAAGAAGAAACACCAGAATTAATGAAACAAGTTGTTGAACAATTACAAAATATAGAAGATTTTACATCAACCAATATTGAAACTCTTTTAAAAGACTGGATGACAACAAACGAAATTGGTATGGGAAAAGTAATGCAACCGCTACGATTAAGTTTAGTTGGCGCATTAAAAGGTCCGCATTTATTTGATATTATTGAGTTAATTGGAAAAGCAGAAACATCAAATAGAATTGAAAAAGCAATTGCAACTTTATAAACACCAAAATTAAGATATAAGTGATAATTTGTACTTCTTGTAACTTTTACACAAAAGCAACGTATAATTAGTATAACTTTAAATTATCACTTATGTCTCCAATTATCATTTTCGCCCTTGTTTTAGGATTATTTATCTTACTAAGTTCCTTTTTTACTGTAAAGCAACAAACCGCTGTTGTAATAGAGCGATTTGGAAAATTTACAAGCATTAGAAATTCTGGTTTACAATTAAAAATTCCTGTAATTGATAGAATTGCCGGAAGAGTAAATCTTAGAATTCAACAATTAGACGTTATTATTGAAACGAAAACAAAAGACAACGTTTTTATTAAAATGAAAGTTTCGGTTCAGTTTAACGTAATTCAAAGTAAAGTATACGAAGCGTTTTACAAATTAGAATATCCACACGATCAAATTACGGCTTATGTATTTGATGTGGTTCGTGCTGAAGTCCCAAAATTAATTTTAGATGATGTATTTTTAAGAAAAGACGACATCGCTATTGCTGTAAAACGTGAATTGAACGAATCTATGACCACTTACGGATACGATATTATTAATACGTTAGTAACCGATATCGATCCAGATATTCAAGTTAAAAATGCGATGAACAGAATTAATGCTGCCGATAGAGAAAAAACAGCTGCAGAATTTGAATCGGAAGCACAACGTATTAGAATTGTAGCAAAAGCGAAAGCAGAAGCAGAAAGTAAAAAACTACAAGGACAAGGTATCGCAGACCAACGAAGAGAAATTGCAAGAGGTTTAGTAGAAAGTGTAGAAGTATTAAATAATGTTGGAATTAATTCGCAAGAAGCTTCGGCATTAATTGTGGTTACACAACATTATGATACCTTACAAGCAATTGGTGCCGATACAAATAGTAATTTAATTTTATTACCAAACTCACCACAAGCTGGAAGCGATATGTTAAATAATATGGTAGCAAGTTTTACAGCCAGTAACCAAATTGGTGAAACGATGAAAAATCAGCCAAAACGAGCAAAGAAAAAAACTGATCATACTTCAGCAGATTATAATCCAAGCGATACTAGCGAAGCATAAAAATGTTAGAATCTGAAAAGTTCTGATTGACAAAACGAAACCAACAATTTTACAATTGTTGGTTTTTTTTGTGTCTAATTGTTAAAAATAGAATCCTGACAGGTTTTTGAAACCTGTCAGGATTAAAAATAGTCTTTTTTATGGCTAAAATTTAAATAAAGCGATTTTAGACATTTTTAGTAATTGGAATGTAAAAACACTTTACCTAAAAAAGTTTTTGATTTAAAATTTATTTATGAAAGCCTTTTTTTAAAGTTTAAACTTATACTAATTATTGTTTTAATAGTTTTTTGTAATACTATGAAATAGGCACAAAAAGGGAATAAAAAAAACCTACAAGAAAAAACATCTTATAGGTTTTAAGTCTTAATTCTTAATACAAGAAACTTACTACTTTTTTTACTGTTCAGAAACTTTTGCCCAAGTATCTCTTAATCCAACTGTTTTATTGAAAACTATTTTTTCAGCGGTTGAATCTCTGTCTACACAAAAATAACCTAACCGTTGAAATTGAAAATGATCTAATTCTTTTGCGGTTTGTAAACTTGGTTCAACATAGCCTGTAATCACTTTTAAAGACTCTGGATTGATGTATCCTTTAAAATCAACCTCTTTATTTCCGTCTGGGTTTTCGTGTGTAAAAAGACGGTCATATAATCTAACTTCCGCTTCTTTAGCGTGTGCTATAGAAACCCAATGAATTACGCCTTTTACTTTTCTATTACTAGCTTCTGTGCCGCTACCCGATTTAGAATCTACATCGTAAGTGCAATGGATTTCGGTAATATTTCCTTCTGCGTCTTTTACAACAGATTCGCCTTTAATGATATAGGCGTTTTTTAAACGCACTTCAGTTCCTAAAGTTAAACGGAAAAATTTTTTGTGTGCCTCTTCTTGGAAATCTTCTCTTTCAATATATAATTCTTTAGAAAAAGGTACTTCTCTAAATGTCATTACTTCTACTTCTGGATTGTTTTCTGCCGTTAACCATTCTTCTTTTCCATCTGGATAATTTGTAATTACCAGTTTTATTGGATTTAAAACCGCCATTACACGAGGTGCAATTTTATTTAAATCTTCACGAATACAGAAATCTAAAAGCGATACATCAATTAAATTCGTACGTTTAGCAATTCCGATAGTATTGGCAAAATTTCGAATAGCGGTTGCGGTTATTCCACGTCTTCTCATACCAGAAATCGTACTCATTCTTGGATCATCCCAAGCCGTAACGTGCTTTTCTTCAACTAATTGTAATAATTTACGTTTAGAAACCACGGTGTGCGATAAATTTCTACGAGCAAATTCTCTTTGTTTTGGTCGTACTTTGTTTTCGTCATAAATTTGATTTAAAAACCAATCGTATAATTCTCTATGTGGTAAAAATTCTAACGTACAGAATGAGTGTGAAATTTGTTCTAAATAATCACTTTCTCCGTGTGCCCAATCGTACATTGGATAAATACACCAATTGTTTCCTGTGCGATGATGATGTGCGTGCATAATACGATAAATGATAGGGTCGCGCATTAGCATATTATTGGCCTTCATACTTATTTTAGCGCGCAAAACGTGAGTTCCTTTTTCGAAATCACCATTTTTCATACGTGTAAATAAATCTAAATTTTCTTCTATAGAACGTGTTCTAAAAGGAGAATCTGTTCCTGGCGAAGTTGGTGTTCCTTTTTGAATGGCCATATCTTCGGAAGACTGACTATCCACATATGCCTTGTCTTTTTTAATTAATTCTACTGCCCAATCGTATAATTGTTGGAAATAATCCGATGCATAACATTCTTTATCCCATTTAAAACCGAGCCATTCGACGTCTTTTTTAATCGCGTCCACAAACTCTTGTTCTTCTTTTGAAGGATTTGTATCATCAAAACGCAAATTAACAGGTGCTTTATAATCTGTACCTAAACCAAAATTAAGGCAAATAGCACTTGCGTGACCAATATGTAAATATCCGTTAGGTTCTGGGGGAAAACGAAAACGTAACTTATCAGATGATAAACCGTTTTTTAAATCGTCTTCTATAATTTGTTCTATAAAATTTAAAGATTTTTCTTCTGCAGACATAATAATTTTCTTTCTTTTGACAAAGATAGAAAATGTTTCAAGTTTAAGGTTTAAAGTTGTTTAAAAAGTTGAAAAAACTAACTAACTTTGAACTTGAAACCTGAAACAAAAAATTAATGGGAAAAATAAAATTAACTAATATTCGAACCTTTTCATATCACGGTTGTTTGGAAGAAGAAGCAAAAATTGGAAGTAATTATCGAGTAGATTTAACTATAAAAACCAATTTAAAACCATCTGCTCAAACCGATGAACTAAATGATACAGTAGATTATGTAGATTTAAATCGAATTGTAGTAGAAGAAATGGCAATTCGTGCCAAACTTTTAGAACACGTGGCACAAAGAATTATTGATAGGGTTTTAAAAGAATTACTTCCTGTATTAAAAATCAAAATTCAGGTAACAAAACTAAACCCGCCAATTGGAGGTGATGTTAAAGGGGTTACTATAATTATGAGTGAAAAAAGATAGTTTTTAGAAAATAAAATAGAAAAACAAAATAGAATTTAAAATATTTGGAATTTGGGTTTTGAATATTGAAATTTTTATATCTATATTTGCAATCCAATAATGGCGTCGTGGCCGAGCGGCTAGGCACCGGTCTGCAAAACCGTCTACTCCGGTTCGAATCCGGACGATGCCTCTGAAAGAGTTACTTGAAAAAGTAGCTCTTTTTTTTGTAATTTTTTTAAAAAATTAAATAATATTATGGTTCGAATCCTGACGATGCCTCAGAAAGAGTTACTTGAAATAGTGGTTTTTTAGAATTAATAAGAAATTACTTCACAACTTCCTCGATACCTAATTTTTTATTTACAATTTGTTTGCTTTTTGGAAAAAGCCCTTGAAGAATAAAAAACACCCCAAAAATTAATATTACTATACTTATAATTCTTTTAATTTTATAAATGTTATTTGGTGTTAATTTATGTTTTAATTGCTTGGCTAATAGTATTTTATAAATATCAATTAGTAAATAAAACACTAAAATTGCAGTGAAAAATATAAAAATGCGTAATGGGTTCATTTCTAATTTTGGGCCGTGAGTTATTATAATCATCATCCAAAATCCTAAAACACCGACATTAATAATATTTAAAAAAATACCTTTAAAAAATAAACCTAAGTAATTGTTTTTCTGAATATCTTCCTCGTCGTCATCTTCCATTTTTTCATTAAATTTTTTCTTTAATTGAACGTAAGAAATCAATCCATAAACCGACATTATAATTCCTCCAACAATATATAAAACAGGGTTGTCTTTTAATTGCGAAAGTATTTGATTCGTGGCAAAATAAGCAATAAGTATAAAAATAATATCACTAAATACAATTCCTAAATCTAAAGTAAAAGCCGCTTTAAAACCTTTAGTAATACTGGTTTCTAATATCATGAAAAAACCGGGGCCAATTGAAATAGCTAACAAAAATGCCCAAGGAATAGCTAATAATATATCGTGAATCATTAAAAAGGTTATAAGTTTAAAAAGGTTATAAGTTTAAAAGGTTTATTAAACTAATGCACTTAAATGTAAAACTACTAATTTTTAAAGTTATAAAAAAACTTGAAGGTAAATTTTATTTTGCTTGAATAATTTTTCCGCCAGCAACCGATTTTTGATTTATTTGTTTTGGATTGCCGTAAATAATAATTGTTCCGCCTGCTCGGGTTTTAGCATCCACGATATCAGAAACATTTACATTAGCTATTCCGCCAGCATTAACGGTTACTGTAGTTTGTTGGGTAATACAATCTTGACCATCATATTTAGCACCAGAATTTGCTAAAATATCCTGGTTTTTAACTATTCCTTTTATAGTAACTATACTTCCTGCGCCGCAACGTATTTTTAATTTATCTGCACTAAGAATATTTAAAACAATTTCTGCGACTTCTTTGGTAATAATATCAAAACCAATGGCTTTTATTTCTGTTTCACAAGAAATTCTACTGCCTTCATTGGCTTCTAAAGCATCTAATTTTTTATAATAAACAGTTGCTGAAATAGCATCACCACTAAGCATTTTTGCTAATGACATTCTAATTTTTAATTCACCATTATTATTTATTAATTCTACTTCTTCAGAATTAGTACCTTTTAAAATTACTTTATTTTCAGTACCTAAAACCAACTCTACATCTATTTGATCAAAAGAAGTTACTTTGGTAAAATCACCAACAAATCTTTCGGTTTGTGCGAAAGTTACCGAACTGATTAATAATAAGGAATAAATAATTTTTTTCATAACTTCATATTTTTTAGATATTGAAACAAGTTCAGAATAACAATTTTGAATTGTTATTTTAACTGAACACTAAAAACTGATTACTGAACACTCTTATTTATTTTCTCTCACAAAATGAAAATCCAATTGTTTTTTTACTAAATCGGCATTTTTTACTTTAACGTACACTTCTTCTCCTAATTGTATTAAGTTTTTAGAAACTTCACCTACTAACGCATATTGTTTGTCATCAAACGTGTAATAATCGTCTTTAATTTCTCTAATACGCACCATTCCTTCACATTTATTTTCGATAATTTCAACATAAATTCCCCATTCGGTAACTCCTGAAACTACACCTAAAAATTCTTGATCTTTATGGTCTTGCATATATTTCACTTGCATATATTTTACAGAATCTCTTTCCGCTTTTGCAGCTAAATTTTCTCTATCGGACGAATGCATACATTTTTCTTCAAACAATTCTTCACTTACACTTTTTCCGCCATCTAAATAAAATTGTAGCAAACGGTGTGCCATCACATCCGGATAACGACGAATTGGCGAAGTAAAATGCGAATAATAATCGAACGCTAAGCCATAATGACCAATATTATGTGTTGAATACGCTGCTTTACTCATACAACGAATTGTAAGTGTGTCGACCATATTTTGTTCTTTTTTTCCTTGAACCTCTTCTAATAATTTATTTAACGAAGTAGAAATATCTTGTTTCGATTTTAAATTTAAATTATATCCGAATTTAGAAATTACATTTTGTAAACCAAATAATTTATCTTCATTTGGTTCATCGTGAATTCTGTAAATAAACGTTTTCTTTTGTTTTCCGATAAATTCAGCCACTTTTCTATTGGCTAATAACATAAATTCTTCAATTAAATGATTCGCGTCTTTACTTTGTTTGAAATATACGCCAACAGGTTCTGCGTGTTCGTTTAAATTGAATTTTACTTCTACTTTATCAAAAGAAATGGCACCCGCATTCATTCTTTTTCTACGAAGAATTTTTGCTAATTCGTCCATTTTTAGAGTCGCTTCTACAATTGGTTTTGGTGCGTGATATTCCTTTCCAATCAACGAAATATGAGCTGGAATTATATCTGATTTACTTTCAATGATTTCTTGTGCTTCTTCATACGCAAATCGTTGATCTGAATAAATAACCGTTCTTCCAAACCAAGAATCCACCACTTCCGCTTTATTATTTAATTGAAAAATAGCTGAAAATGTATATTTTTCTTCATTTGGTCGTAAAGAACAAGCAAAATTTGATAAAACTTCTGGTAACATTGGAACCACTCTATCCACTAAATAAACAGAAGTAGCTCTTTCATACGCTTCATCATCTAAAATAGTTCCTTCTTGTAAATAATGAGAAACATCAGCAATATGTACTCCAATTTCATAATTTCCATTTGGTAATACTTGAAAAGATAAGGCATCATCAAAATCTTTTGCATCTTTTGGATCAATTGTAAACGTTAAAATATTTCGCATATCTCTTCGTTTTGCAATTTCTTCTTCTGTAATTGAAGTATCTATTTGATTGGCATACGCTTCTACTTCAACAGGAAAATCATTTGGTAATCCATATTCTGCTAAAATCGCGTGGATTTCTGTATTGTGTTCTCCTGGTTTTCCTAAAACTTTTATTACTTTTCCAAACGGAGAATCTGCTTTTTTTGGCCAATCAACCATAGAAACTAAAACAACATCACCGTGTTCTGCAGTAGCTATTTCATTTTTAGGAATAAAAATATCGGTATACATTTTAGCGTTTGTAGTAGTTACAAATCCAAAATTTTTCTGAATATCAATTACACCAACAAAGTCAGTTTTTGCTCTTTCTAAAATTTCTAAAACTTCGGCTTCTGGTTTTCTACTACTTCTTCTATTGTAAATATAACATTTAACTTTATCACCATCTAAAGCGTGGTTTAAATTAATAAACGGAATATATACATCATCTTCTAATTCAGAACAAACAAAATATCCCGATTTACGAGACGTCATATCTACAGTTCCTTCGTAATATTCTGCTTTTGATATTATTTTATATTTACCGCGTTCTGTTTCTTCTATTTTACCTACTTTCTTTAAAATACCTAATTCTTTAATAATTTCGTTTCTACTTTGTGTATCATTCACTTCAATTATCGCAGCTATTTGTTTGTAATTAAAGTCTTTAGTAGGTGATGCGGATAGTATTTTATATACATGTGCCGAAAAATCTTTGCCTTTTTTTGTCATTTTTCTGAAATTCTTTTTCATATATCATTCTTAATATGCATTAAAGGTACAAAGAAGAAATCAGAAAACGGAATTAAGTAGTAAGATTTAATAAAATTTTAATTTTCTAAAACTTAAAAGTTTTCAACATATATTAAAAAAAAAAAAAAAATTTTTAATTAAATTTAAATTATTGATGGTTATTATAGCGTGTTAATATGTAGTATAAATTTATTTTCAAATGTTGTTTTACAAACTTATTGTAAGTTATACAACTTAATAAACACTCAAAAATTTTGCTAATTACTTCTTTTACAACGAATTTTTATTTTTAAAACAAATCTTATTAACACCTGTTAAAATCTTAATCCGCGTTTGTTTTGTATATAAGTCAATTTATAAATTTTGTTAATAACCACGTAAAAAGTATTCATAAAAATAAAATAAAATGTAATAACTAAATTTTGATTTTAAATTTAAGATTTGCATTACAAATTTTAATTTCACACCAGTAAAAAAATTATTATTTTCTATCTTAAGTTATCAACACGTAATGTTAAATTAACATTAACTGATTATCAACTCATTATCTAAAAGTATTAACAACGCTCTTTTTTCAATTGGTTTTTATAAAAAATTAAAATAGAAAACCAATAATATTTACAAATTTACTTTATGATACGCTACATATTGATTATTTTTGTAAAACAATATTAACAACACTACTCACTATTATGACAGTATCAATTGGTAACGACCACGCGGGTCCAGACTACAAAAAAGCAATAGTTAACTATTTAGAAAGCAACAATTATCAAGTTATTAACCACGGAACAGATACTTTTGAAAGTGTTGACTATCCAGATTTTGGTCACGCTGTGGCGAATGATGTTGTAAGTAAGAAAGCTCATTTTGGAATTGTAATTTGTGGCTCTGGAAACGGAATTGCGATGTCTGCAAACAAACACCAAGATATTCGTGCCGCTTTATGTTGGACGAAAGAAATTGCGGAATTAGCCCGTCAGCATAATGATGCGAATATAATTTCTATTCCAGCGCGTTATACATCTATCCAACAAGCTGTGGAAATGGTAGCTACATTTTTAAACACCGATTTTGAAGGCGGAAGACACGCAAATAGAGTAAATAAAATTGCGTGTAAATAATATTTTATTTATTACTTATTTAAATTCCGTCGTAATTGGCGGAATTTATATTTTCTACTAAATTTTCATAATGACCACTATTCAATTCATATAAAATCAACGAACATAGCTTTAAAAAGTATTAAAAGTTTAATATTATTACTTAAAAAACGTTTAAATACAGCAGTTGGGCACAAATGTCGTAGAAATGTCGTAAAAAAACCATAATACCAAATATCAATTTCATTTTAATTTTGATGAAATTTTTAAAAAAATTAAAATGGAAACAATCGGATCAAAGATTTCAAAAATTAGAAAACAAAAAGGAATGTCTCAAGAAGAACTTTCCGACTTATCAAAAATTAATTTAAGAACGTTACAAAGAATTGAAAAAGACCAAAACCAACCAAGCGGCAACACATTAAGATTAATTTGTGAAACGTTACAAATTAATCTTGAAGAAATTATTAATTATGGTAAAATAGAAGACAAAAGTTATCTTATGTTTCTTCATTTATCTATAATTTCAAATGTAATTATTCCTTTAGGAAATATTATTTTTCCATTGATTTTGTGGCTAAACAAAAGAGAAAGCATTATAAACGTAGACAAACAAGGAAAAAATATATTAAATTTTCAAATTTTATTTTCTATAGTGAGTAATTTATTATTTTTTGTCACTGCTTATTTCAAAATATCTCATACTTTTAACACTGAAATTTTATTTTATTCTTATTTTATATTAATTATAGTAAATACAGCTTATTCTGTCTATGCATCAATAAAAATCAAACAAAATAAAATCAAAGAATATTACATAAATCCAATTGTTTTTGTGAAGTAAATCACAATTAAAAATAGAATTAATTTTTTGGAAAATAATGACCACAATCCAATACCTACAAAACCAAACCAACATTGCCGTAAAAAGCATTGAAGCCACGATTAAATTACTTTTGGAAGATTGCACAATTCCATTTATTTCTCGTTATCGAAAAGACCAAACTGGAAATTTAGACGAGGTGCAAATTGAAACCATTACAAAATTAAACAAGCAATTTATTGAAATTGTAAAACGAAAAGAAAGCATTTTAAAATCGATTGAGGAGCAAAATGCACTTTCGGCAGAATTGAAATCAAAAATCGAAAACAGTTTTGATTTACAAGAATTGGAAGATTTCTATTTACCATATAAAAAGAAGAAAAAAACCAAAGCTGATACCGCTCGTGAAAACGGATTAGAACCTTTGGCGAAAATTATCATGAGTCAAAAAAATGATGACATTGAGTTTTTAGCTTCGAAATATTTAAACGAAAAAGTTACAAATGAAGACGAAGCTCTTCAGGGCGCTCGAGATATAATTGCCGAATGGATAAACGAAAATGTTTTCATTCGAAAATCGCTAAGAAGAACCTTTCAGCGTAAAGCCGAAATTACCACTAAAGTAGTAAAAACCAAAAAAGACGACGAAGCGGCTCAAAAATTTTCTCAATATTTTGATTGGTCTGAAAATGTAAGCAAAGCGCCATCGCATCGATTATTAGCGATGTTACGTGCTGAAGCCGAAGGATTTATTAAGTTGAATGTAGGTTTAAATGAGGAAGATAAAGCCGAAGTGATTCGTTTTATGGAAGATAACTTAATTAAAACCAATAACGAAAGCGGCGAACAAATTGAAAAAGCTATAAAAGACAGCTATAAAAGATTGTTAGAACCCGCTATTTCAAACGAAACGTTGCAAGAAGCAAAAACCAAAGCCGACATCAAAGCCATTGATGTTTTTGCAGAAAATTTACGTCAGTTATTATTGGCGCCACCATTAGGTGAAAAACGCATTTTAGCTATTGACCCAGGTTACAGAAGCGGCTGTAAATTAGTTTGTTTGGATGAAAAAGGTGATTTATTAAACAACGAAACCGTTTATCCGCACGCACCACAAAACGATAGCGCTATGGCGATGAAAAAAATACGTTCGATGGTTAATGCTTACAATATTGAAGCTATTTCTATTGGAAACGGAACGGCATCTCGCGAAACGGAGTTTTTCATTAAAAAAATTGCTTTTGATAAACCCGTTCAGGTTTTTGTGGTTTCAGAAGCAGGTGCATCGGTGTATTCGGCGAGTAAAATTGCGCGAGATGAATTTCCAAACTACGACGTAACGGTTCGTGGTTCGGTTTCTATTGGAAGACGACTTTCAGATCCGTTGGCGGAATTGGTAAAAATAGATCCAAAATCCATTGGAGTTGGACAATACCAACACGATGTAGATCAAAACAAATTAAAAGAGCAATTAGATATTGTGGTAATGAGTTGCGTAAATGCAGTTGGAATTAACATTAATACCGCAAGTAAATCGTTATTGAGCTATGTTTCTGGAATTGGAGAAAAAATGGCGGAAAACATTGTTGCTTATCGTTCTGAAAACGGTCCTTTTGAAGACAGAAAACAACTAAAAAAAGTACCACGCTTAGGAGAAAAAGCGTACCAACAAGCCGCAGCATTTATTCGAATAAAAGACGGAAAAAACCCGTTAGATAATTCGGCAGTTCACCCAGAAGCGTATGCAATTGTTGAAAAAATGGCTAAAGATTTAGGTGTAAAAACAACAGATTTGTTTGCCAACAAAGAAAAAATAGCACAAATACAACCAGAAAATTATATTACATCTGAAATTGGAGTTTTAACACTAAAAGACGCTTTAAAAGAATTAGAAAAACCCGGTTTAGATCCAAGAAAAGCAGCTAAAGTTTTTGAATTTGACCCGAATGTTCGAACGATAAAAGATTTAAAAACAGGTATGATTTTACCCGGAATAGTAAATAATATCACCGCTTTTGGTTGTTTTGTGGATATCGGAACCAAAGAAAGTGGTTTGGTACATATTTCCCAACTAAAAGCAGGTTTTGTCTCCGATGTAAACGAAGTCGTAAAATTACATCAACACGTGCAAGTAAAAGTAGTTGAGGTAGATGAAGCAAGAAAAAGAATACAGTTGACGATGGTATTATAAAAAACCAAAACCAAAAAATTCCAAATCCCAAGTTTTTAAATTTGGAATTTGGAATTTGGAATTTTAAAAAATTTATTCTTTAGTTTCTTCTTCTTTTTTAACTACTGGCGTTTCATCTTCACCTTTAGCCGCTTTTTTAAATTCCTTGATACCACCACCAAGTCCTTTCATTAATTCTGGAATTTTTTTACCTCCAAAAAATAAGACAACAACAGCAATAATAATAATCCACTCTGTTCCACCAATGGTTCCTAAAGTTATATATAAAGAATTCATTTTTTTAAATTTAAAATTTATACTACAAAGGTACATAAAAAATTAAAACACAAATAAAATTATTCTTTTTTATTGATATAACTTGTCCCGAATCTCGGGATTTACTAATTGGCACATTGGCTAATTGTGTTATATTTGTATAAAATTAAGAGATATGTCTCAAAAAAGGTTAAAATTTCAGGCGTTAAAGCAAATATTAGTAAGTAAAAGACGACTAATTATCTATAATGAAGACACGTTAGAAGAGTCATTTTCTTTAAAATTAACGTTAATGAATGTATTTATAGCGTCTTCTTTAAGTGCTATTTTAATTGTTTTTATCACCACTTTTATTATTGCTTTTACGCCTTTGCGCGAGTATGTTCCGGGTTATGCCTCTACAGAATTAAAAAAACAAGCCGTAGCATTAACAATTAAATCAGATTCTTTATTAAAAGTTACAAAAGAGAATAACGCCTACATTCAGTCTGTAAAATCGGTATTAAATGGCGATTTAGAATTCGCAAAACTTAATAAAGATTCTATAAAAGTGGCAGAAAACGCCACAGAAAAAATTGATGTTACCGTTTCTGAAAAAGAAATACAACTAAGAAAAGAAGTAAATCAACTTCAACAAAAAGCAAAAAAATAAATCCGACAACTATGTCAATAAAAGCAGTTGCAGCCAAAATACTCGCCAGATATTCGCACATACAAACTCAAAAATGGGCAAATTCTCCTGTTGCTACTCAAGAAAAGGTGTTTCAATCTTTATTACGTGAAGCGAAAAACACGCAATTTGGAAAAGAGCATAACTTTTCAACCATCAAATCATTTGAAGATTTTGCGAAACAAGTTCCTATTCGAGATTATGAAGACTTAAAACCATATATAAATAAAGTTGTTACTGGTGAATCGGATGTTTTGTGGAAAGGCAAACCCTTATATTTTGCTAAAACTTCAGGAACTACATCGGGCGCTAAATATATTCCACTTACTGCAGCATCGATGCCTTTTCATATTCAGGCGGCTAAAAACGCCATTTTAAGTTACATTCACGAAACTGGAAAAGCAGATTTTGTAGACGGAAAAATGATTTTCTTACAAGGAAGTCCAGAAATGGAGAAAAAAAACGGAATTAAACTAGGCAGACTTTCCGGAATTGTAGCACATTATGTCCCAAAATATTTACAAAAAAACCGATTACCAAGTTGGAAAACCAATTGTATTGAAGATTGGGAAACCAAAGTAGATGCGATTGTAGAAGAAACGATTCATCAAAATATGACGGTGATTTCAGGTATTCCAAGTTGGGTACAAATGTATTTTGAAAAGTTAAAAACAAAATCGAATTTGCCTGTTGGCGATTTATTTAAAAATTTTAATTTATTCATTTATGGCGGTGTGAATTATGAACCTTACCGTGCTAAATTTGAACAATTAATAGGCAGAAAAGTCGATGCTATCGAATTATTTCCTGCATCTGAAGGCTTTTTTGCCTATCAAGATTCGCAAACCGAAAAAGGAATGTTATTGCTTCTGAACTCTGGCATTTTTTATGAATTTATTAAAGCTGATGAGTTTTTCACCGAAAAACCTAAACGACTGACAATTAGCGAAGTAGAAATTAACGTAAGTTATGTTTTAATTATTTCTACGAATGCCGGACTTTGGGCATACAATATTGGCGATACAATTGCGTTTACTTCTACAAAACCGTATCGCATTATTGTTACCGGAAGAATTAAACATTACATCTCTGCTTTTGGCGAACACGTGATAGGAAAAGAAGTGGAAACCGCTTTGCAAAACGCCATTTTGGGAACAAATATAAGCGTAAATGAGTTTACAGTTGCGCCACAAATTAATCCGAAAAGTGGTTTGCCGTATCACGAATGGTTCATAGAATTTGATTCGGAACCAGAAGATTTACAAGCTTTTGCATTAAAAATTGATACAAAAATGCGACAACAAAATGTGTATTACGACGATTTGATAAAAGGCAATGTGTTGCGAACACTTGTGATTACGAAAGTGGTAAAAAATGGTTTTCAAAACTATATGAAATCCATCGGAAAATTAGGCGGACAAAACAAATTACCTAGATTAAGCAACGATAGAAAAATTGCTGCTTTTTTTCCATTGTAAATAAAGAAAAGGTTAACTTTCTATGCACAAAAAGCGAACGAAACCGGACTATAGAATAAATTTATTACCTTTGTTGGTTATAAAATAGAAATTAATGAAAGACATTAAAAACATTTCGCGTTCTCGGGCGCAAGAATCGTCGTCAGCTATCGAACGATTGTACATTACTATGCGACACTTATTTAACAGAGGTTTTTACAAACCAATGGGCATTTCAGGAGAAACCTTACGTGAAGCTTTATTATCCTTACGACCGGAAATTTATGGTTCTATTGCAGAAGAAAAAGTAGAGTTAAACGGATTATTATATGTAATTGAGCGTTTACCGGTTGGTATCGAGCAATGTCGTTATATCAATTTAACCTCGGATGAAGGCTATGCGAATTCGCACTTTAAAGCTATTGTTCCGCCAAAAAGAAGAAGAAATTGTTATCGTATAGATGACGAACAAATGAATATTGAAATTACCCGTGGCCGTTCAGATATTTACGATATTCTAACACACCTTACGTTTATTTTTATCGAATCGCATAAAATTAAAGATAGAGTTTTAATTGACGATGAAGGTGCTGTTTCTCGCGACTGGCAAAAACTAGCACAATTTGCGCTACAAACCAAAAAATTAACGCCAGTTGAAAGAGAAATTGCGATGTCTCACGCGGCAAACGTTTTGGGAAGAACCTTTGCAGAAGTCCAAGATATTTATGATGGATTTGCCACAACTGAAGCACCAGAACGTTTTTTACAAATTGTATATTGGTTAGGAAAAATTGCGATTGAAGAAATTGTAGACAATAACAAACGCACCATTACGTTTAGTCCGATTTTAAGAGAACGATTAGGGCATCATATTTACGGAGAAATTTGGGCAAACAACATTAAAGAAACACTTAGCAAAAACAATTTATTAGAACGACCGATTCATATAATTAGTGCGAATATGCACAGTGTAATGAATTCTGTTTTTGCACCTGCGGTTTTAGCGGCAAAATATAAAGGAAAAGAAGCGTTTCAAATTTACGAAGACTTAAGCTCGTCTTCTCACAAAGAGTTACGTAAAAAAGTGGAAGATGTTGCGTTGCAAAACGGAATGATTTCCCTGCCTGATACTTCGGGGACAAATATTGATGTGCAGATTTTTGACACTGCGAAATTCGATTGGAAAAAAACAGCCTTTCCATCGGCAGTTTTAAAAGAAAAACCAGTACTTATTGTAATGGATTATGCTTTTGGCGAACAAGCGTATGAAACTATTGATGAGCTTTTAAAGCCGTATAAAGTTGATAAAACTAAGACGTTATTGAATGTGGAATCAGTTTCAATAATGGGTAAAGCCGGAATTTTAGAAGGCGGGAAAGGCGATATTATGATTCCAAACGCACACGTGAATGAAGGAACGGCAGATAATTATCATTTCGAAAATGAACTTACAAAAGAAATGTTTGAAGGAAATGGAATCCCTGTTTTTTCAGGACCTATGATAACCGTTTTAGGAACGTCTTTACAAAATAGAGATTTACTAAAATTTTTCCACGAATCCACCTGGGAAGCCATTGGTTTAGAAATGGAAGGATCGTATTATCAAAAAGCCATTCAATCTGCGTCAAGAATTAGAAAAAGTATTAATACCAACGTAAAAGTAAGATATGCGTATTACGCCTCAGATAATCCGTTAGAAACAGGAAGCACATTAGCCTCTGGCGGTTTAGGAACTACCGGTGTAAAACCAACTTATTTAATTACCATCAAAATATTAGAACAAATTTTTAACGTAAATTAAAGACATGAGTACAAATTCTCAAGAGCAGGAAATTGATTTAAACCAAATTGGAAAAAGGATTTCAAAAGGATTTCAAAAAGCGGTAAACAGATGTTTCGATTTGTTGTTTTTTATACAAAAGAGACTTATAATTGTTTTTACTTTATTGATTATTGGAGGAGGTTTAGGTTTTTATTTAGACAAAGAACCTAACTATACAAACGATATTTTGGTGATTCCTAATTTTGGAAGCAATGAGTATTTGTACGATAAAATAAATTTAATTTCTCTAAAATTAAAAGAAAAAGACCACGCGTTTTTTGCTAAAATTGGAATTAAAAATATTGAAGATTTTATTTCTATTGAAATTCAACCCATTAACGGGATTTATAGTTTTATTAATTCAGAAGTCCAAAAAAATAATTTTGAACTGGTTAAATTAATGGCAGAAAATGGTGATGTAGATAAAATTATTCAAGACCAAACTACCAGTAAAAACTATTATTTACACGGAATAAATATCAAAACTTCTGAAGCTCACCACCAAAAAGACTTAATAGACCCTATATTAAACTATTTACAACAGTCGGAATATTTTATTAAACTTCAGAAAATTCAACAAAATAATTTAGAAGAAAAATTAGTAGCTAACAAATCATTAATCAATCAGATTGACCAAATTATTTTAAGTCTAAATCAAAATGAAACCGGAAGTAGTGTTTCAATATCTGAAAACACAGGCATTAGTGATCTTATTCAAAAAAAAGATAATTTAATTTTCGAAAACCAAAAATTAGCAACCAACCGATTAGAGTTTGAAAAAATTATTAAAGAACAAGATATTGTATCAAATCAAATGAATACAAGCGGAGCAAACAATAAATTAAAATTTATTTTACCGATTTTGTTGGTGCTTTTTTATTTATTAGGATATTGGTTTTCAAAAGTATATAAACATCAAAAACAAAGAATTACAGCATAATGAAACACATTTTAGTAACCGGCGGAGCCGGGTTTATTGGCGCAAATTTTGTCCCTTATTTTATAGAGAATAATCCTGATTATCATTTGGTAAATTTAGACGCTTTAACGTATGCAGGAAATTTAGAAAACGTAGTAGAAGTCGAAAATCACGAGCGATATACGTTCGTAAAAGGAGATATTGTAGATGCCGAATTTATTAAAAGTTTATTTGATCAATATCAATTTCATGATGTTATTCATTTTGCTGCTGAAAGTCATGTGGACAACTCCATTTCTGGTCCTGAAGCGTTTATTAAAACCAATGTTTTAGGAACCTTTAACCTGTTAGATACCGCTAGAAAACTTTGGATGTCGGCACCTAATCAATATAATGAAGCTTTCAAAAACGCTCGCTTTCACCATGTTTCTACCGATGAGGTTTATGGAACTTTAGGTGAAACAGGTTTGTTTGAAGAAACTACGCCTTATGCGCCAAATAGCCCATATTCAGCATCAAAAGCAGGTTCAGATATGATTGTTCGTAGTTATTTTCATACATACGGAATGAATGTGGTTACTTCAAATTGTTCCAATAATTACGGTCCAAAACAACATAACGAAAAGTTAATTCCTACTATTATTCGTAAAGCATTAGCTGGAGAAAATATTCCAATTTACGGAGACGGAAAAAATGTGCGCGACTGGTTATATGTTTTAGACCATTGTAAAGGAATTGAATTGGCTTTCAAAACAGGAAGATCTGGAGAAACGTATAATATTGGAGGAAGAAACGAACGTAATAATTTACAAATTGTAGATGCTGTTTGTAACATCTTAAACCAGTTAAAACCAAAGGCAGCAGGAAAGTACCAAGACCAAATTACTTTTGTAACAGACCGCCCTGGACACGATTTACGTTACGCAATTGATGCCACAAAAATTGAAACAGAACTAGGCTGGAAAGCAGATGAAAATTTTGAAACAGGAATTAAAAAAACAATTGAATGGTATTTGAAAAAGTTTCAAGTTTAAAGTTATTTTTGTTTCAAGTTAATTAACCTGAAACCTGAAACCTGAAACAAATTAAACAAAAAAACTATGAAAGGAATTATATTAGCCGGAGGCTCTGGAACAAGATTACACCCGTTAACATTAGCGGTAAGTAAACAATTAATGCCAATTTATGACAAACCCATGATTTACTATCCGCTATCAACTTTGATGTGGGCAGGAATCAACGAAATTTTAATTATTTCTACCCCACACGATTTGCCTTTGTTTCAACACTTATTAGGCGACGGAAGCAGTTTAGGGTGCAGATTTGAATATGCCGTACAAGAACATCCAAACGGTTTAGCAGAAGCGTTTATTATTGGAAAAGAATTTGTGGGTAACGATAAAGTAGCTTTAGTTTTAGGTGACAATATTTTTTACGGGACAGGATTGGCGGAATTGCTTCAGGCAAACAATAATCCAGACGGCGGAATTGTATATGCTTATCATGTACACGACCCTGAACGTTACGGTGTAGTAGAATTTGACGCAACAGGAAAAGTGCTTTCTATTGAAGAAAAACCTAAAGAACCAAAATCAAATTTTGCTGTTCCGGGTATTTATTTTTATGACAATTCTGTAATAGAAATTGCGGCAAACATACAACCAAGTCACCGTGGCGAATTAGAGATTACCGACATTAATAAAGCTTATTTAGAACAAGGAAAACTTAAAGTAAGTATTTTAGACAGAGGAACCGCTTGGTTAGACACGGGAACATTTCAGTCGTTAATGCAAGCTGGGCAATTCGTTCAGGTTATTGAAGAACGCCAAGGATTAAAAATTGGTGCTATCGAAGAAGCAGCATATAAAATGGGCTTTATTAACGCAGATCAGTTAAAAAAACTAGCCGAACCATTATTAAAAAGCGGCTACGGAACACATTTAATGAGTATTATTTAATTCTCAATTAGTCAATAATCAATGGGCCATGTTTTTCGAATAAATTGACACATTGAACAAAGAATTGGCATATTGAACATTGTCTAATTGACAAATTGAACACATGAAATTTATAGAAACTAAATTAAAGGGATGTTTTATCCTTGAACCAAAAATAATAAAAGACGACCGTGGCTATTTCATGGAAAGTTTCAACGAAAACACTTTTTCTGAAGGCGTAGGACAAAAAGTAACTTTTGTACAAGACAATCAGTCGTTTTCTTCAAAAGGCGTTTTACGTGGTTTACATTATCAAACAAGGGAACATGCACAAGCAAAATTAGTACGCGTTTTACAAGGAGAAGTATTAGATATTGCGGTTGATTTAAGACCTAATTCACCGACTTTTGGACAATACGAAACGGTACTTTTAACAGCTGAAAATCAAACTCAATTTTTTATTCCAAGAGGTTTTGCCCACGGGTTTTTAGTGTTGAGCGATACAGCAACTTTCTTTTATAAATGTGATAATTTCTACAATAAAGAAAGTGAAGGCGGATTGATTTATAATGATGCATCTGTAAATATTGATTGGAATTTTCCAATCGAACAACTAATTATTTCAGAAAAAGACCAAATATTACCAACTTTAGAAAAAGCAAAAAAAGTATGGTAGTTTTAGTAACAGGCGCAAACGGACAATTAGGACAAGCTATTCAGTCGGTTGTAGGAAATTTTCCTTCAATCGATTTTGTGTTTTGTTCGTCATCAGAATTAAACATTACTGATAAAAATAATTGTGAAACCATTTTCAAAAAACATAAACCACAATTTTGCATTAATGCAGCGGCTTACACCGCTGTTGACAAAGCGGAAACGGAATCAGAAAAAGCATATGCTATAAATGTTACAGGGGCGCAAAATTTAGCTGCCGTTTGTAAAGCGCACAACACCGTTTTATTGCATGTTTCAACCGATTTTGTTTTTGACGGATTAGCAACTCAACCTTATTCAGAAGAAGACGTTCCAAATCCAACAGGCGTTTACGGAGTAACCAAATTACAAGGCGAACAAGCCATCCAAAACACTTGGGAGAAGCATTTTATTATTAGAACATCTTGGGTATATTCGCAATTTGCCAACAATTTTATGAAAACTATGTTGCGATTGGCATCGGAAAGAGACAGTATATCTGTGGTTTCAGATCAAATCGGAACACCTACAAACGCTGTAGATTTAGCAGAATGCTTATTAGCCATTATTAGCACCCAACACCCAACGCCCAAAACCCAACACCTATATGGTATTTACAACCTCAGCAACGAAGGCCAGTGTTCTTGGTACGATTTTGCCAAAGAAATATTTAAAGTAAATAACATTTCCATAAATTTACAAGCTATTCCAACATCCGCATATCCCACGCCGGCTAAAAGACCAGCATATAGTGTTTTGGACAAAAGTAAGATTAAAAGTGTTTTTGGTGTTGAGGTAAAAGATTGGAAGGAAAGTTTAATAAAAGTAAAATGAAAATAGTAGTAACAGGAGGAGCGGGCTTTGTAGGTTCTACATTATGTTTGCAGTTAAGAGAGAAATATCCACAATATGAAATTGTGGCTTTTGACAACTTAAAAAGAAGAGGTTCAGAGCTAAATTTAATTGATTTTCAAAAAAATGCGATTGATTTTATTCATGGAGATATTAGAAACAACGAAGATTTGCACGCTTTGGGAAGTTTTGATGTTTTAATTGAAGCTTCCGCAGAGCCATCTGTTACGGCAGGATTGGATTCGGACCCAACTTATGTTATAAATAATAATTTATATGGTTCCATTAATTGTTTTAATGCTTGCATAAAAAATGATGCAAAATTAATTTTTCTATCCACAAGCCGAGTGTATCCCATTGAAACGATTGAAAACGCACTTTTTAACGAAGAAGAAACTAAATTTTTATTTATAGACAATCAAGAAATAAAAGGCATTTCTTCCAAAGGCATTTCTGAAGAATTAGCTCTTGAAGGCGCACGTTCTTTTTATGGAACTACAAAATTGAGTTCAGAATTATTTATACATGAATACGCCGCATTTTACGGATTAAAAGCAGCTGTAACCAGATTTGGAGTGATTGCTGGCCCAAGACAAATGGGCAAAACAGACCAAGGTGTTGTTACGTTGTGGATGGCAAAACATTATTGGAACCAATCGTTAAAATATATTGGATACGGCGGTAAAGGCAAACAAGTTAGAGATTTATTACATGTTGATGATTTAGTGGAACTAATAGACTTTCAAATTCATAATATTGAAAAATTTCAGGGCAAAGTTTATAATGTAGGTGGCGGATTACAAAACAGTGCTTCTTTACAAGAAATGACAGCAATTTGTGAAAAAATCACGGGAAATAAAATTCAAATTGACGAAGTTGCCGAAACCAGAACCGCAGATTTAAGAATTTTTATCACGGATAACACAAAAATTGAAACTGAAATTGGCTGGAAACCCAAAAAATCAGTAGAAACTATTTTTAAAGACATTTATCTTTGGATTCAAGAAAATGAAAAACAGTTAGAATCAATTTTGAAGTAAGATGAAAATAGGCAATAAAAAATTATTAATAATTGATTCCTTTTTATCAATTTCCTTGATTATATATTTCTTTTATACATTCTTTTCAACCACTTCTAATATTCCAATTAATGATGATTATTCAGTATTGGACAACTTTACCGATATTGTAAATGCCGATTCTTTTTTTGAAAAAATAAAACTGTTTTTTAAACAGCATAATGAGCACAGAATTTTATATGATAAATTATGGTTTTTTATCGATTATAAATTATCTCAACAAGTAAATTTCAATCATTTGTCATTAATTGGTAATTTATCATTATTGGGTATTTTTATTTTCTTTCTACTTAAATTTAAAGAAAAAGCTGATAACACAATTTATTTGTTTCCATTAGCGGTTTTGATTTTTAATTTTTCTTTTCATGAGAATATTACTTTTGCAATGGCAAATTTATCCAATTTTACAGTTGTATTATTCTCATTACTATCTCTACATTTTATAACTAAACCCAACATTACTAAAAAGAATTTTATCTTAACTATTTTATTTTTAATACTTGCTATTTTTACTCAAGGCGCTGGTTTGTTTCTTATTTTAATTTTGTCAGTCATATTGTTTTTAAATAAAGAGAAAAAATATTTATTTCAGTTTCTAATTATTTCGTTAATATTAATTGTAATTTATTTTATCGATTACCAAAAACCACCTAATAGTCCAGAAATAATAGAAACTTTAAGAAATTTTAAGTTCAGATCTTTTTTATTCTCATTTTCATTTTTAGGTAACATTTTCGCCAAAAATTTAATTTTCACTAATGATATTAACGAATCATTGATGATTTCTACTGGTGTAGGCTTTTTGTTTTTTGTTTTTTATATTTACTTGATTAAGATAAAATACTTTAGAAAAAACCTTTTTGTTTTTTCAGTAATGTCTTTATTTATTTTGATTTCATTTGTTACAGGAATAACTAGATCTCAGCTAGGTATTGATATGTCTATAGCTTCAAGATACAGAATAAATAGCTGTATTTTTTTAATTTGCATGATTTTCTTTTTTATTGAAAATACTCCAAAAACGAAGATTAATTTATGGTACTTAAATTCGGTTTTATTAGTATTTACTACTGGATATTTTTTTGCAATGAGCTTTCCACAGCAAGAATATTTAGAATTTAGAAAAAAGCAGAATTATTATGGAGTGTTAAGTTACTATAACGGGAATCACAAAAATTTAAATGGTTTTGAACAAGATTATTATAAAAACGTATTATTAAAAGCTAATGCTTCAGAAACTTATTTTTTACCAACTGAAGATTTAGTAAATAAAGAAATAAATTATTCTAATAAAATAGATGTAGACCTAAATAATTATGAAAGCAATTCTGTTTCGGGTAATATTGATAAAATTGAAAAATTACAAAACTCAGTTTATATTGAAGGGTGGGCTTTCATTGATAGTTTAAACACCAAAGACCAAGAAATAACCTTAGCTATTGAAGATACCATTCAAAACAGAAAAATATTTTTTAAAGGACAAAAATTTAAACGATATGATTTGAACCCATATTTTAAGAAAGCTAATTTAGAAAGTGCCGGATGTATTTTCAGGATTAAAACCCAAGATTTACCAGTTAACTATAATAAACTATATTTGCTTGTAGATAATAAAGGGAAAAAAAGAATTTTTAATTCAAAAAAAATCACACAATAATGAATATTTGTATCATCACCGGTTCTTCTGGTTTAATAGGAAGCGAATCTGTAAGTTTTTTTGCAGAAAAATTTGACAAAGTTATTGGAATAGACAATAACATGAGAGCCAAATTTTTTGGCGAAGACGCTTCTACGGAATGGAATACTAAAAGATTAATTGACACCATTCCTAATTTTGAACATAACAACGCAGATATTCGTAACATTAATGAACTAGAAATTATTTTTTCAAAATACAATTCTGATATTAAATTGGTGGTTCACACAGCTGCACAACCAAGTCATGATTGGGCCGCAAATGAACCGATTACTGATTTTACCGTAAATGCTAATGGAACGTTGAATTTGCTAGAAATGACCAGATTGCATTGCGAAAAAGCAGTTTTTATTTTTACTTCAACAAACAAAGTATACGGTGATACACCAAATTATTTACCTTTAATTGAGTTAGAAAAACGTTGGGAAATTGACGAAAATCATCAGTTTTTTAAAGAAGGAATAGACGAAAACATGAGTATCGATCACACCAAACATTCTTTATTTGGTGCTTCAAAAGTAGCAGCAGATGTTTTGGTTCAAGAATATGGTAAATATTTTGGGATGAATACCGGAGTTTTCAGAGGAGGTTGCTTAACAGGACCAAATCATTCTGGAACACAGTTACATGGATTTCTTTCTTATTTAATGAAATGTGCCATCATAGAAGATAAATATACAGTTTTTGGATACAAAGGGAAACAAGTTAGAGATAACATTCATAGTTGGGATTTAGTAAACATGTTTTGGCATTTTTATCAAAACCCAAAGCAAGGTGAAGTCTATAATGCTGGTGGTGGAAGACATTCTAACTGCTCTATGTCAGAAGCTATTGAAATGTGCGAAAATATCACAGGGAAACCGATGAATTATGAATATTCTGAAGCCAACAGAATTGGCGATCACATTTGGTGGATAAGTGATGTAAGCAAATTCAAATCACATTATCCGGGATGGAATTGGAAATATAATATTAATGATATTTTAACTCAGATATATGAGAATATGTCTAAACGATAATTATTGATGAGTTTTAGAACAAAAATAATCCAACAACTTATTCATATCAATGAAGCTATTTTCTTTTACCCGAAACTAAAGAAGTTTTATAAAGAAAATTTAAAAAGTCAAGAAATAAATATTTTAGATATTGGTGCAAACAAAGGACAATCAATAGATTTTTTTCTGAAAGTAAATTTTAATGCTAAAATAAACGCTTTTGAGCCCAACAAGAAACTGTTTAGGTATTTGGAAAACAAATACAAATCAAAAACAAATATTACTATTCATAATTTTGGGGTGAGTAAAATCAAAGGGGAATTGGAGTTTCATGAGAATATTCTTGACGAAACCTCTACTTTTGAAGAACTCAATTTAGATTCAAAATATTTAGACAAGAAAGCAAAGGTTTTAGGAATTTCAAAAGAAAATATCATAGTAGATAGTTATAAAGTAAATGTTATTAGATTATTAGATTATTTAAACGAGAATTCAAACATCTTTTTTGATGTTTTAAAAATTGATGTGGAAGGACATGAGTTACAGTGTTTAGAAGGATTGTTTAGCAATGAGATAAAAATTATACCTATTAAATACATCCAAATAGAAAGTCACAACGACGACATGTATATTAATAATAATCAGCAAGAAAAAATCGAAGAATTATTAAACACAAATGGATTTAAGCAAATAGCTGTAATAAAACATGGATTTGGAGATTTTAGTGAAATAATTTATCAAAATAAAAGCCAGTTATGAAGCTAAGTATAGTAATTCCTGCATATAACGAAGAAGAATCTATAGCCGAAACGATAGACTGTATTGAACATGCTTTTTCTAAGGTTAATTTTGAGCATGAAATTTTTATTGTTAACGATAATTCTAAAGATGGAACTTTAAAAGTTTTAGAAACGTTAGCACAAAAATATCCCGCAGTTAAATATGAAACTAATTTTGGATCAAATGGTTTTGGATATGCAGTTCGTTATGGATTAGAGCGTTTCTCTGGAGATTGTGTTGCGGTTATGATGGCAGATTTATCCGATTCTCCAAGTGATTTAATACTATATTATAACACAATGGTAGAAGGAAATTATGATTGTGTGTTTGGAAGTCGATTTATAAAGGGCGGTAAAGTAATTGATTATCCATGGGTTAAAAAAATTATAAACAGAATTGCTAATTTTATAATCAGAATGGTAATGCGAATTAAGTATAACGATACCACAAACGCATTTAAATTATATAAAAGAGAAGTGATTGAAGGCGTAAAACCTATTTTATCACCTCATTTTAACTTAACAATAGAGTTGCCTTTAAAAGCAATAATTAGAGGGTATTCATACACCGTTGTTCCTAATTCATGGACCAATAGAAAATATGGAGAATCCAAACTTAAAATAAAAGAAATGGGGAGCCGTTATTTTTTTATTTTAGTATATTGTTTCGTTGAAAAATACTTTTCAAGAGGAGATTTTAAAAGAAAATAAAATATTTTAATAAAAAACGCGTTATATATAAAATTACATTTTTAAATTTGCAAAAAACAATTAATATGAAAACAAAATTTATAACTATTTTACTAGTAGTAAGTACAATATTCGGTTGTAAAAACGAGAGTAATAATGAGAAATCCAATGTCGATACTAATCAAACAGAGATTAATAAAAATTTTAAAGTTACTTTAAATGTAGTAGTAAAAAAAGATGATAATTTTCAGGTTTATTATACTGAAAAATCTTCAAGTGATTTTAACGAGAAAGAGTCAGTTTGGGTTGAAGTTAAAGGAAGTGAGAACCCACAGGATATAGTTTTCAATATACCAGAAGATGTTATTCCAACTATGTTTAGATTAGATTTTGGTGTTAATGATAACCAAGAAGATATAAAACTTAACGGTGTAAATATTGAATATTTAGGAAAATCATTTAAATCAGAAATTCCTCTATTAGCAAATTACTTCAGACCGGCAGAACTTTCTACTTCAGTAGATTTTAAAACGGGAATTATAAAAGCAATAGTTAAAGACGGAAAAAGACAAGAACCAGCTTTATACCCACACGAAACGGTATTGCAACCAGAAATTGAAAAATTAGTAAAATAATAATATACAACTATATTGGTAATGCTATTCTTAGAGATCAAGAATAGCATTATTATTTAATAAAAACATTTATTTATGCGTAGAATAAAAATATTGTTTTTTTGGATTTTTATTAATAAAAACAATGTTAGTTTTTTCGAATTAATAAAATTTTTATTTAAGCCTAAAGTTGCTAGTATAGCTAATAAATTTATTAAAAACATTACTCATAATGAAGATTTCGAAATCACTTTTACTAATTTAAATAAAAAGTTATTTTGGCCTTCTAAGTTCTCTATATCAAGGCTAAATCAAGTAGTTGCAGAATCATTTGATACCGAAGATTGGCATTATTATCAAAAAGAACATACCGAAATTAATCCCGGCGAAATTATTTTAGATATTGGCACCGCAGAAGGACTGTTACCTATTTCTGTTATTGATAAATGTGAACATATTTACATGATCGAACCTAGTAAATTGTTTTGTAATTGTTTGAATAAAACGTTTCTTAATTTTAAAGAAAAAACAACTATTTTTAATGTAGCTGTTGGAAATAGTGATGGTACAATTAATTTTGATGAAAATTCATTAGAAGGAATGATATCTAATGGAAACAAAGCAAATACTCAAGAAATAGCCATCAATAAAATAGACACTCTTTTCAACAAAAATCAAACAATTACATATTTGAAAGCAGATATTGAAGGTTTCGAGTTAGAAATGCTAAAAGGCGCAGAACAGACTATAAAAAATAACAAACCAAAAATCGCCATTACCACATATCATACTCAAAACAACCCAAAAGAAATAATAGATTTAATTAAAAGTTTTGTTCCAGAATATAACTATTACGTGAAAGGAATTTATGAGCAAACGCCAAAACCAGTATTAATTCATTTTTGGATATAAAAAGTATGATTAAAAACAAGCTCACATCATTCATTTTAAATAAAAAAAAAACCAACTTTTTTATTTATGGATTTGGACAAGTTTTTAATCTCTTAAGTCCACTTGTGGTAGCGCCAAAAATTATTTTAATTTGCGGTGAAGCCGGATTTGGAAAAGTAGGATTAGCATTTGCCTTTTGCTTATTTTTGATGCTAATTGTAGATTATGCTTTTGATATAAAAGGTACTAAAGAAGTCTCCGAAAACAGAAACAGCTCACAAAAATTACAAAAAATATTAAACACTGCAATTTTTACAAAGTTAATTTTGTTTGTGTTTGCGTTACTAATTTCTGTAACACTTATTTTTTCTATTGATTTTTTTAATCAAGAAAGAGATTTGTTTTTATTTGCCTTAACCATTGTTTTTGCACAGGTTTTTAATCCAGTTTGGTTTCTTCAAGGGATAGAAAATTTTAAGCTAGTTAGTTTTTTAAACATATTTTCAAAAACCATTTATGTTATTTTGGTTTTTTGTCTTGTAAACCACAAAAACGACTATATTTTTGTAAATTTTTTCCTTGGAATTAGTTCCTTTATATTCAATTTTTTTGGACTACTAGTCATCAAGAGAAAATATAATTTTCAAATTGTTTTGCCAAATTATTTAGTGGTTAGGAAAATAATTCAAAATGACTTTTCGTTTTGTGTTTCACAATTGTTTTTATCAGTCAGACAATTGTCGCCGCTAGTACTTACTAGTTTTTTTCTAGGGTTCTCCATTGCAGGGCAATACAAAATCATTGAGCAAATCATTAGTTTATGTAGAACTTTTTTACAAGTTTTCTTAAAGTTTTTTTACTCAAGTGCTTGTTTAAAATACGTAAACAACCCACAAAATGGTTTGATGTATTGGAAAAAATACAGTCTGATTTCTGCCTCCATAATAAGCTTTTTTTTGCTTGGTATTTTTCTTTTTTCAGACCAAGTGCTTCGTTTTTTCCAATTATCTGCCACAGCAATTTTCCAATTAAGCACATTGTTTAAAATTTCCTTGCTTGTTTCTTTATTAATGGCCGTAACACTTCCGTTAGAACAATTAATGTTTATAAAGGAAAAACACGCCAAATATATTAAAACGACTATCTTTGTTACTTTAGTTAATATAGCTTTAATAGTGTTTTTTGTAAATCAATTTCAGTTGAAAGCCATTGTTTTTTCTCTTATTATTGCAGAATTATTATTTATACTATTTTATTATATATTTACAAAGGCAACATTAAAGTCAAAATTTTAATAAAACAGTCAATACTTATTCCCAAACATGAAAATTGATAAAGATTTTACAAGTAAAATTTTATTTTTAATATGTATCGTTGTTTCATTAATCCCAAATTATGAATTAACGTTTGCAATTTGGTTTATCACATTTTTAGTTACTATTAATAAAAACTATTCGGTAACTATTTTTAAATACGTTGCTACATTTTCCGCAATTCTACTTATCGCCTTTTTATCTTCGTTATTTTATCAACCTAAACTTTTCCTTTTTATAAGAGATATTACTTACATGATTAAACCTATTATTGGCTTATTATTAGGATATCAAATTTTTAAAAACGAAAAAACATTACGATTAAATTATTTTATATATGTTGGCTTAATTATAGCGATTATTCACATTGGTACTATTTTTATTGCTTTTCTACAAGTTAAAAGTTTAAACCTTACTTTATTAAGAGAAAAAGGAGGTTATTTCAGCGACTATGAAATTTATGTCATTATAATGCTAATTTTTCATAAAGAGTTAGATATTACAATTTCTAAAAAACGCATCAACTATATTTTGATAGTTGTGGTTTTGTCGAGTACGCTTTATGCGGCTCGAACAAATATGATTCAGTTTGTTATTTTGTTTTTAGCGATGAAAGGCTATTTTAAATTAACAAGAAAATCACTAACTGTTTTAGTTACGATTTTTAGTTTAACAGCCGTGTCATATTTTGCTATCGTATCATACAATCCAAAAAGAGGAGGCAAAGGATTAGACGCGTTTCTTTATAAAATAAAAATTGCACCAGAAGAAGCATTTAAGACTAAAATTAATAAAAACGATTGGAAAGATTTTAATGATAATTACAGATCATTTGAAAATATTATAACTGTTCAGCAAGTTTCTCATGAAGGAGCATTGGCAATATTATTTGGTGAAGGGCTAGGTTCCCGATTAAATTTAGGAAGAAAAGTATTCACTAATGATGGAGAATTTGTTCAATTTATTCCTTATGTTCATAATGGTTTTATGACAGTTTTCTTTAAGTCAGGAATTTTAGGGGTGCTTTTTTTAATCTTTTTTTTAATTTTACTTTTCAGACAACCCAAAACGAATAACCCAAAATTACTTTACATTAATTATTTATTAATCGGAACAAGTGTGTTTTTGATTGTTTCTAATTGGGTGTTTTTAGGATTGTATTTAAAATTAGATAATAAATCCATAATCATAGGTTTTTTAATTGCTTTGAAAGAAGTAATTGCAAAACAATCTAATACTAATTTAATTGAAAAATAACTACTCAAATAAAACGAAAGTGTTAGTGGATTGCCATGTTTTTGACGGAAAAGCACAAGGCACTACAACTTATTTAAAAGGTATTTACTCAGAATTATTTCAAGATGTAAATATTTTGTTTTATTTAATTTCATTTCATCCTGATACTTTAAAAAGTATTTTTGGTCAAAGAGAAAATGTCATTTATTTAAAATATCCTTCTAAAAATAAATTTAAAAGACTCTTATTCGATATTCCTTCAATAATAAAGAAACATTCCATTGATTTTGCGCACTTTCAATACATAGCACCACCCATAAAAAAATGTAAATATATAGTAACAATTCATGACGTGCTGTTTTTAGATTATCCAAAATTTTTCCCATTAGCCTATCGAATTAAAAACAAAATTTTGTTTTATTTAAGTGCTAAAAAAGCGGATTTTGTTTTAACGGTTTCAGAATACTCAAAAGAAAGATTAATACAACATTTTAAATTACAAAATATTTATGTAACACCTAACGCCGTGGATGCAGTTTATTTTGATTCTTATAATAAAGCGGCAATTCAAAAACGGGTTTTCGAAAAACATAAAATTCAAAATTATTTTTTATTCGTAAGTAGAAGAGAGCCCAGAAAAAACCACTTAAATTTACTTAAATCATTTGTAATTGATGGGTATTATAAAAAGCATCAATTGGTTTTCGTAGGAAGTAAAGATATTCAAGATGTAGCATTTGAAAAATATTTTTCCAGCCTATCAAGAGACATTAAAAAAACCGTTTTTTTTTTAGAAAAAGTAAATTCCAAAGAACTTCTTTCTTTAACTCGAGGTGCTACAATTTCTATTTATCCTTCTTTTGCGGAAGGTTTCGGAATTCCGCCACTTGAATCAATTGCCGCTAATATTCCAACAATCTGTTCCAACAAAACAGCAATGTCAGAATTTACTTTCATGAAAGATTTTTTATTTGACCCAAATTCAATTGACGAAATTAGTCAAAAAATTTCTTTCGCAATTTCGCAATTTTCAGTGGAAGAAATTAGAGAAAAAGTTAAGTCGAAATATTCTTGGAAAATTTCTGCTACAGTTTTAGGTAACATTTTGAAAAATAATTAGAATGTTTTTTTAAAAACACTATTTTTGTTTCAATAATTCATTCAAATGAAAATAGGAATTTTAGGAACCCGAGGCATACCCAATAATTATGGAGGATTTGAGCAATTTGCCGAATTTTTCGCCACGTATGCCGCAAAAGAAGGTCATGACGTGTTTGTGTATTCACCTCATAATCACACCTATTCAGGGGAAACATTTGAAAAGGTAAATTTAATTAAATGCTACGATCCGGAACATAAAATCGGAACAGCGGGTCAATTTATTTATGATTTAAATTGTATTTTAGATGCTCGAAAAAGAAATTTTGACATCATTTTACAATTAGGCTACACCAGCAGTGCTTTTTGGTATGGATTACATCCAAAAAACAGCGTAGTAATTACTAATATGGATGGGTTAGAATGGAGACGAAGTAAATACAATAAACCCGTTCAAAAACTTTTGAAGATTGCCGAAAAATGGGCGGCTACAAAAAGCGATTATTTAATTGCAGATTCCTTAGGTATTCAAGAGTATCTTTTAAAAACGCATAGCAAGGAAAGTGAATACATTGCTTATGGCGCACATAATTTTGATACGCCAAACGAAGAAATTATAAATAGTTATAAAGTTGAAAAGTATAATTTCAACCTGATTATGGCACGTTTCGAACCAGAAAATAATTTAGATATGGTTTTGGAAGGGGTGTTGTTAAGTAAAGATGAAAAACCAATTTTAGTTATTGGAAATCACAACACAAAATATGGGGACTACCTAAAAACCAAGTTTGCATCTTGCAAAAAAATACAATTTTTAGGAGCGATTTATAATTTAAATCATTTAGATAATTTAAGATATTTTTCAAATTTATATTTTCATGGTCATACAGTAGGCGGAACGAATCCGTCTTTATTGGAAGCGATGGCATCACAAGCATTAATTGCTGCACATCGTAATCATTTCAATCATGGTGTTTTGAAAGAAAACGCGTTTTATTTTGAAAATTCATTAGATGTTAAAAAAATACTTGAAACAATTAAAAAAATTGATAACTTGCAGTTTGTAAAAAACAACTTTGAAGCCATCGCAAATAATTTTAATTGGAACAAAATAAATGAACAATATTTACAGTTTTTTAGCAAATGCCTGGCAAGAAATTCTAAAGGAGCAAAAGTTAAATAAATCTTTTTTACCTTTTTTGCTTATCCTCATTACATTGCCAACTATAATGGCAATTAATAATGTTAGTACTGCGATTTTTATTTTTTCTGTTTTGTTTTTTAATAGAACAAACAAAATTTCATTTAACGTTACTTTATTATTTCCAATAGTACTATTTATTTGGATGGCAAGTTCATATTTTTGGTCAATTGATAAAGCGGCAACAATACCAGCTATTTACAAAGAAATCTTTTTGTTATTAATTCCTGCGGCTTTTTTAATCATGCGGCCGTTTAATAAAAATCAAGTTTATAAATTAATAAAATATTATAGCTATGCAATGGTGTTTTATGCAGGTTTTTTTCTATTAAGAGCATGGATTAGATATATGATTTCAGGAGACCAAAGGGCTTTTTTCTATCATGGTGAATACGACAATGATTTTGGATTGGTACCAAAATTACTAAACGCAATACACGTATCTGTTTACATGGCTGTGGCATTTTTTTACTTCTTAAATCAGGAAATAAAAAAGAAGTTTGATATCATTTGTGCCGCTATTCTTTTTGGATTTATTTTTTTACTATCTTCTAAAAACATAATTATAGTGTTTGTGTTCTTAATTGGACTTCATTTTTTTTATTTTTCAAAATCGTCAAGCAAAATGCGTTTGAGAAATTTATCCATTTTAACCCTAATTTTAGTAGCTGTATTTAGTTTTAGTAAAATAAAAAATAGATTTTTAGTCGAATTTCAATCCAACACCAACACCAGCGTAAGCCATAGCGTTTACAATGAGGCAGATGAAGGCGTTAATTATGTAAGCATATATGAAGCTTGGAACAACGAGACATTTTCACAGGGTGATTATTTTCCAGGTACTGCTTTCAGGGTGTATCAATTCCGAATGTTTTTAGAAATTTTTAGTGAAGAACCTTTGTTTTGGAAAGGATTAGGTTTAAATGCTTCACAACCTAAACTTATAGAAAAAGAGAAAAAATACGAGCTTTATCCAGGATACGGATTGTTTAATTTTCATAATCAATATGTTCAAAATTTTGCCGAACTTGGTTTCATAGGTTTTTTAGTTTTGATTACAATTTTAGCTACTAATATAAAAAATGCATTTAAACGTAAAGATTTTATACATATTTCTTTTGCTATTCTAATCATAAGCTTATTTTTGACAGAATCTTTTTTGTGGAGACAAAGAGGCGTTTTGTTTTTTGCCTTTTTTTATTGTTTATTTAACACGAAAGTAAACCCACAATTAGAAAAATAAATAAAATGAAAAGAATATTAATTACAGGAGCTGCAGGATTTTTAGGTTCTCATTTGTGCGATCGGTTTTTAGCTGAAGGCTATTTTGTTATGGGAATGGATAATTTAATTACGGGCGATTTAAAAAATATAGAGCACTTATTTAAAGAAAAAAACTTTGAGTTTTATCATCATGATATTACTAAATTTGTTCATGTTCCTGGTAATTTAGATTATATTTTGCACTTCGCTTCTCCAGCAAGTCCAATTGATTATTTAAAAATTCCAATTCAAACCTTAAAAGTAGGCTCTTTAGGAACTCATAATTTATTAGGTTTGGCTAGAGTTAAAAAAGCAAGAATATTAATTGCTTCTACTTCTGAAATATATGGTGATCCATTAGTACATCCACAAACAGAAGAATATTACGGAAACGTAAATACCATTGGTCCACGAGGCGTATATGATGAAGCCAAACGTTTTCAAGAATCAATTACAATGGCCTATCACACGTTTCATGGTGTGGAAACCCGAATTGTCCGAATTTTTAATACTTACGGACCAAGAATGCGATTAAATGACGGTCGAGTTATTCCTGCATTTATTGGTCAAGCGCTTCGAGGCGAAGATTTAACGATTTTTGGGAACGGAAGTCAAACTCGCTCATTTTGTTACGTTACAGATCAAGTAGAAGGTATTTATAGATTATTACTTTCCGATTACCATTTACCAGTAAATATTGGAAATCCGGATGAAATTACTATTTCTGATTTTGCTGAAGAAATAATTAAATTAACAGGTACCAAACAAAAGGTCATTTATAAAGAATTACCCGTAAACGACCCAATGCAACGCCAACCGGATATTACTAAGGCTAAAGAAATTTTAGGATGGACAGCTAAAGTAAAAAGAGAAGAAGGCATGAAAATTACCTACGAGTATTTTAAATCACTTTCACCAGAAGAATTAGCAAAAGAAGAACACAAAGATTTCTCAAAATACATTTATTAGTTTGAAGCCAAAAAAAGGAAGATATTCAGGATTTATTAGACCTCTAATTACTTTTATAGATTTATTATTAATAAATCTTTTAATTTTAGTTTGTCTTCGTTCCGCTATGAGTAATTTTGGCTATCATACTATTTTATCGGTATCTTGGATTGTTGTTTCATACTATTCAGGATATTATGAAGTGTATAGGTTTACTAAAGAAATTACAATTTTAGGAAAACTTCTTAAGCAATTTATTTTTATAAGCTTAATTACGTTCGCATACGTTGGTTATAAATATAAATATGTAACTCCAGATGAAGTATGGAATTATATTATTTTTTCCTTCATTTCTGTTGGTTTTGTTAAGTTTTCAATATTTTTTCTGCTAAAAAAATACCGATTATTATATGGTGGAAACATAAGAAATGTTATCATTTTAGGGAACGGAAAAGATGTAGAAGAATTGAAAACATTTTTTTCTACCAATCCAAATTATGGATATAATTTAATGCATGTTTTTAGTCTAAAAATAAATAAAAAAGAAGAAATTAAAGCGTGTTACGATTTTGTAACTAAAAACAATGTAGATGAAATTTACGGCTCATTAAACACGCTCAATAGTACCGATTTACAAGGATTAATACATTTTGCAGATAACAATCTTAAAACCATAAAACTGCTACCAGATAGCAAAAACAGAATGTTACGCAATCTAGCAGTAGAATACTATGGCTATGTGCCTGTTATTTCTTTAAGAACCATACCTTTAGATAAAATAATTAACAAAAGATTCAAACATTTTTTTGATGTTGTGTTTTCATTACTCGTTATTTTATTGCTTTTATCGTGGTTAGCTCCTTTAATAGCAATAATAATAAAAATAGAATCCAGAGGGCCAGTTTTCTTTAAACAAAGAAGAAATGGGTTGAATTATAAAGAGTTTAATTGTTATAAATTTAGATCTATGCGATTAAATTCAAAAGCTGATTTAGAACAAGTTCAAAAAAACGACCCAAGAGTAACTAAATTTGGAAAAATATTACGAAAGTTTAGTCTTGACGAGTTGCCACAATTTTTCAACGTAGTATTAGGAGATATGTCGGTAGTAGGACCAAGACCTCACATGGTTAGTCACACCGAAATGTATGCTAAAAGCGTTGATAAATTTATGGTTAGGCATTTTATAAAGCCAGGAATTACCGGTTTAGCACAAATAAATGGCTGCAGAGGAGAAGTAGAAACAGAAAAAGATATTGTAAACAGAGTGAAATTCGACATTTTTTATTTAGAAAATTGGTCTATTTTATTAGATTTAAAAATTATAAATAAAACAGTCATTAACGCCATTAAAGGCGATGAAAAAGCGTATTAACTCAAATTCTTCATTTTAATTCCATAAATTGAAGGAGCAAAAATAAATTTCTTATAAAAAACCTTCTTATTTTTTAATTAAAGAGACTATTTTTGCACCAATAAAAAACAACACACACCATCATGAATATTTTACTATTAGGATCTGGCGGAAGAGAACACGCTTTTGCTTGGAAAATGACTCAAAGCCAGTTATGCAAGCAACTATTTGTAGCACCTGGAAATGCAGGAACCGCAAAAATTGCAACAAATATTTCAGTAAATCCAAACGATTTTGAAACAATCAAACAATTTGTTTTGGAAAATGCTGTAAAAATGGTAATAGTAGGCCCTGAAGACCCTTTAGTAAATGGTATTTATGATTTCTTTAAAAACGATATTCAAATTTCACATATTCCAGTAATTGGACCTAGTAAATTAGGTGCACAATTAGAAGGAAGCAAAGAATTTGCTAAAGAATTTTTAGTAAAAAATAATATTCCAACGGCAAAGTATGAAAGTTTTACTTCTGAAACCGTAGAAAAAGGATACGCATTTTTAGAAACTTTATCTTCACCATATGTTCTTAAAGCAGACGGTTTAGCCGCTGGAAAAGGCGTAGTAATTCTAAATGATTTACAAGAGGCTAAAAACGAATTAAAAGCAATGCTTGTCGATGCAAAATTCGGTTCAGCAAGCGCAAAAGTAGTAATTGAAGAGTTTTTAGATGGAATTGAATTAAGTTGTTTTGTGCTAACTGATGGGAAAAACTATAAAATATTACCCACAGCAAAAGATTATAAAAGAATTGGTGAAGGAGACACCGGCTTGAATACAGGCGGAATGGGCGCTATTTCTCCAGTTCCATTTGCAGACGCTACTTTAATGCAAAAAATCGAATCGCAAATTGTGATTCCTACCATTACGGGTTTAAAAAATGACAATATTGAATACAAAGGCTTCGTATTTATCGGCTTGATAAAAGTGGGCGACAATCCTTTTGTGATTGAGTATAACGTAAGAATGGGTGATCCAGAAACAGAAGTCGTTATTCCAAGAATAAAAAGTGATTTAGTTGCTTTGTTTGAAGCAGTTGCCACTGAAAAATTAGCAGATTTTGATTTGAGTTTAGATGAAAGAACGGCGGCGACTGTTGTTGTTGTTTCGGGCGGTTATCCTGAAGCATTCGAAAAAGGGAAAGAAATTTTTGGTTTAGACCACAAAACAGATTCTTTAATTTTTCATGCAGGAACTAAAGAAGAAAACGGAAAAATTGTATCTAATGGCGGAAGAGTGTTAGCAGTAACTTCATTCGGGAATTCATTTATAGAGGCCACAAAAAAATCTTATCAAACCATAGAAAATCTAAAGTTTGATAAGATGAATTATAGAAAAGATATAGGGTTCGATTTATAATCGAATCTTATGCTTTTATTTTGTTAAGAATGAATGTGCAGTGGTGTCCTGATCGTCAGCTCCAGACTTTTTGAAAAGCTGTAATTGTTTTGTCCAGTAAAATGCAAAATAACAACAAGTACAAATAAATACCCAATTGATAATATTTGCTCCCCACCAATTTGTTAATTCTAAACTTCTTAAAAAGTCCATTGGTACAAAAAGTACTTCAACAAATAAAAATTGTATTGCTTCGAAAAATGCTTTCATTTTTTTATTATTATATTTACACTACAAAAATATAAAATATCTTTATGATTGCAAGTCTTTTTAGTAAAACTCGACCAATAAATTACGCATTAGTATTAATAATGTTGTTTTCTTGCTTTTTTTTGTACCAATTTCAGGTTCCAAATGAAAATTTTACTTCAGGTGATCTGTTTTCCAAAATTATTGTTTTTCTATTGCTTTTGTTGTCATTTTTTTTAGTGAATTTCATTTCACTTAAAAACACTTTAACACAAAACGATAATTATGCAATACTTTTGTTTTTTGTATTTATATTATTATTTCCATCGGTACTAAATAACATTAAAATTGTGCTATCAAATATGTTTTTGTTATTGGCTTTACGAAGGTTAATTTCTTTAAAAACATTAAGCTCATCAAAGGAAAAAATATTTGATGCTTCTTTCTGGATTTTCCTTTCAGCTATTTTTCATTTTTGGAGTATTTTGTATATTATTTTGGTTTTTATTTCTATGATTTTTCACTCAGGGAAAGAATATAAAAACTGGATTTTACCATTTGTGTCATTTCTTTGTGTTTGGATTTTATATATTGCCACTAGTTTATTTTTATTTGACAACTATTCCATTAACAAGGCTGTTTTTCAGGTAAGTTTTAACTTTTTTGAATTTAAAGACGTGTATCAAAACATGGCTTTGTCTTTATTTGTTTCTATTGGTGTAATGTTTTTTGTTTCTCAAACATTCGACTATCAAAACAAACCTTTAAATATGCAGTCGTCTTATAAACAAGTATATTTTGCTTTTCTTTTAGCTGTGGGTATTTATGTTTTTTCAGCGAATAAATCTAATGATTTACTAATGTATACTTTTGCGCCTTTATCTATTTTAGGGGCAAATATGTTTGAAAAAATGGAAAACTCTATTTATAAAGAAGTGTCTTTATACTTGTTGTTAGGCATTGGCTTGTTTTTCTTTTTTGTTCAATTATAATTTGTTTCCATACGCTAAATCACCAGCATCACCTAAACCGGGGATAATATAGTTTTTTTCATTTAATTTTTCGTCTAATGAAGCTACCCATAAATGGCAGTTTTTAGGCAAATTTTCTTCCAAGTATTTAATGCCTTCAGGCGCAGCAATAACAACAGCAATATGAATTTCTTTTGGTTGATGCATAGCTAAAATTTTATTTAAAACCGCCACTAACGACTGCCCAGTGGCTAACATCGGGTCTACCAAAACTAATGTTTTATTATTCATGTTAGGCACAGCTTGGTATTCCACCAAAATATCGAAATTTTCATCCGAATTATAATGATTTCTGTAAGCTGAAATAAAACCATTTTCTGCTTCATCAAAATAATTTAAAAACCCCTGATGAAGCGTTAAACCAGCTCTTAGTATAGAACATAACACAATTTTGTCTCCAATTTCTGTAGTATTTTTAATGCCTAACGGAGTTGTAATAGCGATGTCACTATATGTTAGTTTTTTACTAATTTCATAAGCCATAATTTCACCAATACGCTCCATATTTCTTCTGAAACGCATGCTGTCTTTTTGAATGGTTACTTCTCTAAGTTGCCCTAAAAAATAATTTAAAATACTGTTTTCTTCGGAAATATAATGAATGTTCATGTGAGATATTTTGTAATTTGTGGTTAAAAGTACAAAAAATCCTTATTTTTGTAAATTAAAATAGAAACTATGTTTGCAGAATTTGCCTTTCCCATTTTTGAACAATCTATTAAAGCGTATCATATTATTGATGATGTGTATCAGCCGGTATTAAATCCGTACGAAAAAGGTTCAGTTGAACATTTATTGTATGCTAAAAATTGGATAGATACAGTGCAGTGGCATTATGAAGATATTGTGCGCGACCCAAATATTGATCCTTTTGCAGCGTTAGATTTAAAACGAAAAATTGATGCTTCTAACCAAGTCAGAACCGATATGGTAGAATATATTGACGGTTATTTCTTGCAAAAATACGCACACGTTCAAGTGAAACCAAATGCTAGAATTAATACCGAAAGTCCAGCTTGGGCAATGGATAGATTATCTATTTTAGCTTTGAAGATTTACCACATGAATGAAGAAGCTACTCGTGAAGAAGCCACTGCTGAACACCGAGCAAAATGTCAAGAAAAATTAAATGTATTGTTAGATCAAAAAAACGATATGTTTATTTCCATTAGTCAATTAATTGAAGATATCGGTAATGGCGACAAATTTATGAAGGTGTATAAACAAATGAAAATGTACAATGATGCGGATTTGAATCCAGTTTTGTATCAAAATAAAAAATAAATGTCTTCACACATTTTAGTTATTCGGCTTTCAGCTATGGGCGATGTTGCTATGACAGTTCCTGTACTGAGAGCTTTTTCTTTGCAATATCCCAACGTAAAAATTACCGTTGTTTCTCGTCCGTTTTTCAAACCTTTTTTCGATGATATTGAAAACACAACTTTTTTTCCAATTGATTTAAAGGAAAGACATAAAGGTTTTTTAGGACTTTTGCGTTTGTTTTCCGATTTACGAAAACTGAATATTGACGCCGTTGCCGATTTACACAATGTATTACGATCAAAAATTATAAGAACACTATTTGCTTTGAATGGCAAAAATTTAGCTGCTACAGATAAAGGCAGACAAGACAAAAAAGCCCTTACAAAATTAGCCATTAAAACCATTTCTCCAACAAAAACAATGTTTGATAGACATTGCGAAACGTTTGAAAAATTAGGTTTTCCTTTACATTTAGAATCACCTACATTTCCAGAAAAAGTTATTTTATCTGACGAATTAATAAAAATTACTGGGACAAAAGAAGAAAATTGGATAGGAATAGCACCTTTTGCTCAATACGAAAGCAAAGTATACCCAATAGATTTAATGCAACACGTAATAGATGAATTAGTCAAAAACGATTCAAATAAAATTTTATTATTTGGTGGCGGTAGCGAAGAAATTAAGAAACTAAATCAGCTAAAAAACAATCACGAAAACGTACTTGTTTTAGCCGGAAAAACCAATTTAAAAGAAGAATTAGCCATAATTTCTAATTTAAATGTAATGTTATCTATGGATTCTGGAAATGCGCATATTGCCGCTATGTTGGGCGTAAAAGTGATTACCCTTTGGGGCGCTACACATCCATTTGCAGGATTTCAACCATTCCATCAACCAGATGATTTTTGTCTGACTTCAGATAGAAAAAAATATCCATTTTTACCCACTTCGGTATATGGAAATAAAAAAGTAGTAGGCTATGAAAACGCAATGCGAAGTATTTCTGTGGAAAATGTTGTTGGAAAAATTAATTTTGTTTTAAACCATTAAGGAATTAAGAAAATTAAGTTTTATGCTTAATTTTCTTAATTCCTTAATGGTTTAAAAGACTCACAAATAAACCTGATTGTCTTTACAAATTTCTAAAATATAACTCTTTAAATTAGAAATAGTTGCTTGATAATTTGGCGCTTCATAACCAAAACGGTCGTGTTCCATTTGCTCTTTTTCAACTTCATTACAACCCATTATAATTTCCCTAATAATATCTAACAAAATAAGTTGTTTGCCTTGTTGTTTATCAAACTTATAATCAACAATTTCATCTTGTAATTTTTCGCAATATTCAGGCAACTGCATAACTTCTGGTTCGTCCAACAAGTCGCTATTTTTTTGAACATTTCGTATAATTTTTTCAAGGGTTTGAAATTTTTATCATAACAAGACTTTAGACTTTATGACATTAAAACTTTAGACTATTTAAATATCATCAAAATCAATTTTAATTTCAGAGGATGTTGGCACAGCTTGACAAGCTAAAACCAATCCTTCAGCCACTTCATTGTCTGTTAAAATTTGGTTTTTCTTCATAGTAGCGCTTCCTTCTGTCACTCGACAAATACAGCTGCTACAAATACCACCTTGGCAAGAATAAGGCACGTCTAAACCTTGTTTTAAAGCTGCTTCTAAAATGGTTTGTTGTTGACTCATTTCAAACGAAACTTCATCAGCATCTACTGTAATTGAAATAGCCGTGTGACCTTCATTTCCAGACACAACTTTGTTTTCTGATGCAGTTGAAGTGCCAAACAATTCAAATTTAATGTCTTTTTCAGCTACATTGTTTTCTTTTAAAGTCGCCGTAACTACTTGTATCATTGCTTCAGGCCCGCACAAATAAAACTTAGAAAAGGTTTTATCGGAATGTTTGTTTTTTAAAACAGTATTTACAACATTTTTGTCAATTCTACCAGATAATTCGCCAGCAATATTGGCTTGACTATACACAAAATTCACAAAAAATCGACCTAAATTTTTTAGTTGAAGCGCCTTTAATTCCTCGTGAAATATAGTTTCCGATTCGTCTTTGTTGCCATAAATTAAAACAAAAGTACTATTTGGTTCTTCTTCTAAGACACTTTTTGCAATCGATAAAACAGGCGTAATTCCGCTACCAGCAGCAAAAGCGGCATAGCTTCTTTGGTGTTCTAGTTTGGCTTCAAAAATAAATTTTCCTTCAGGAATACTGACTTCTAACAAATCACCAACAGCTAATTTTGTGTTGGCAAACTTGGAAAAAGTACCGTTTTTTACTTCTTTTACTGCAATACGCATTTCATTGCTTTTTGGTGAAGAACAAATAGAATAAGCTCTACGAAGTTCTTTCCCATCTAAAGTTAGTTTTAAAGTTACATATTGCCCAGCTATAAATTGGTAAGCTGATTTTAATTCTTGTGGAATATTAAAAACGATTGAAACCGCATTTTTTGTTTCTCGTTTGATTTCTTTTATGGCTAATTTATAAAAATCCATGTTTGTTTTTTTACAAAAATACTATTTATTAAGAATATAAAAGTTAGAGAAAAGAAAAAAAAACAAAAAAATATACTTAAGAATGTTATGCATAAGAAAATTATGTATATATTTGCTTTTGAAATTTTAACTAAAATGAAAAACTCACAATTATATAAAGGCAGTTTGAATACCATTATTATGAAGCTTTTAGAAGAAAAAGGCAGAATGTATGGCTATGAAATTACGCAAAAAGTAAAAGAAATCACTAAAGGCGAATTGAACATTACGGAAGGCGCATTATATCCTGCTTTGCACAAATTAGAAGCCGATGGCTTATTAGATGTTGAGGTAGAAAAAGTAGATAATCGTTTAAGAAAATACTATAAACTTACCGAAAAAGGCACCACAGAAACTGTAAACCGTTTGTCTGAATTGGAAGAATTTATCAAAAATATGCAAACCATTGTGAATCCTAAACTAGCATAAATATGAATCTAACACTCGAAAACATTAAATTCATAGATAATTATCTAAAAAATAGTGAAGTCATTTATTACGACATTCGTATGGAAATGCTCGACCATGTGGCAACCGCAATAGAGCAAAAAATGAATTCAGAACAACTTGATTTTTATGATGCTTTCAAAGATTATATGGCTGTTCACAAAAAAGCTATCTTGAAAAATAATAAAAAAGGGCATGATTACTCTTGGGAACCTATCAAGCAGTTTTTGTTGTTTTTAGTATCCCCTATTATTTTAGTTTTTGGTGTATTCTTATTTTTATTTTTTAATTATTTTGATATCATTCGGATTTTTACTCCAAATTTTGAATTTAAAGAAATGGTTATTTCGCTAATTCTTTTTCTGTTTGCTTTTCAATTTTTTTATTTTAGGTATTATCTAAAAAAAAGATTTTACAGGGTTGAAAAAACCGGAAGCATACTCGCTCTCATTTATTGGCTTCAGCTTCTTTTTCTTCGATATCATGAAATGGAAACTATTTCTAAAACAACTTTGTTTGTTTTCTCGTATTTACTTTTTGGTTATGTTGCTTATTTTATTCAAGAACTAGTGAAATTTCACAAACATCGATATAATTATATTTAGTATGAAATTAACTATCGAACAAATAGCAAAAATAGACGAAACTTTAGTGTTGAACGGAGTTGTTTATGACGACATAAAAATAGAACTGACGGACCATATTGCTTCAGATATTGAAGAAGTAATGATAAACCAAGATGTTGATTTTAAAACAGCATTAATCAATTCTTTTGATAAATGGGAAGCACAGCTAAGACCAGCTTCAAACGCGTTTTGGTCACCATTTTGGTTAAATGGCCCCAAATTATTTATAGATAAATGGGTTAAAGAATCAAAAAAGCAATCTTTCTATTGGTTGTTATTAAGTGTAGTTATTACTTTCACAACAGTTTGGATAATAATGCAAAATAAATCAAATAAGTTTTTAGTCCAATTGGAACAAGGATATGAAATACTTTTAATTGTGTTAATTGTATTTTTATTTATCGGAAGGTATTTGGTCTACAAATCTGAAACCAAAACAATTTTCAGTTATATGTTTAATGTTCATTGTGTGGGTTCAGTTCTTATTTTGGCAATCCAATTAATTTGTATAGAATTCGATTGGTATTATATTTTTGCGATGAATCAAAAGTTTACTATGAATCGATTATTTTTCAATGTTTTCCAAAATATTTGGTATATTGTTTATTCAATTTATTCGTTTTATTTTTTATACAATCATTTTCAATTCGAAAGGAAATTATCTAAAGTTTAAACTATGAAACTAACCAACACACAACTCGACTATATTGACCGTTTTTTAGAACAGCACCAACTCGATTTTTAGATTTTAAATTGGAGTTAAAAGACCATTTAGCGACTGCAACCGAAGACATAATGGAACAAAACAAATTGTCTTTTGAAGAAGCATTTCTGATGGCAAGTCAATTATGGAAAACGGAGTTACAAGTTAAAAAATATTGGTTAATCAGTAACGAGCGGTTATTTCCTTGTTTTGTAATTCAGAAAATAAAATATAAAGTAGCTTTTCATTATGCTTTGGTTTTGTTAGCGTCGCTAATTTTTAGTTTCTTTTTTACTTTTTCTAAATCAAATGAAAATATTTTGCTATTCAAATATAGTGTTGGATTTTGTGGCATTGTCTATTTTCTGTTGCGACGAATTATGAATAATAAAAGCGTTAAAACTAGTTTTCGATTTCATTTTGATTATTTTCATTTCCCAGTTTTGTTGGTGTTTTTTTACTTTATAATTTTCCAAATTTCGTTTACTTATGCTTATTTTATTGGATTTTTAGTCTTAGCTAATTTTCCTTTTTCTGCTTATTATTTCGTAAAACACCAACAGTTTATTAAAAAATATAAATTGATATGAAACTAACCCCCGAACAAATAGACCGCTTATACCAATTCACGCGTCAACATTATGTGGAATACTACGATTTGCAAACGGAATTAGTAGATCATTTGGCTAATTCTATTGAAGCACAATGGCAAGAAAACTCAAAAATTTCATTTGAAGATGCGTTGCAAAAAGAATTCAAAAAGTTTGGTGTTTTTGGGTTTATGGATGTAGTAGAAAAACGTCAAGCGGCCTTAAACAGAAAATACAACGGAATCATTTGGAATCATTTTAAGACATTTTTTACAATACCTAAAGTTATTTTAACAACTACGTTAGTTGGGATAACCTACTTTTTTTTAAATATCTCATTATATAAAGCAGATGTTGTACTTATTGCTTTTGTAATTATTATTTTAAGCTTTTATTTCTTTATCATATATTTTGCAAATAAAAACAAAAAAGCAAATGCCGCAACGCAAAAAAAATGGCTATTAAAAGAAATTATTTTGGGACGTTCTTCTATCGTTGGAATGATTTATTTACCAATTCAAATTATGCTGCATTCAGAAAAAGTGTTAGAGAATTCTCTTGGTGTATTAAGTATTAGTTTTCTTCTCGTTTCTTTGATATTAATAGAATACATTATGGTTGTAGAAATCCCTAAAAAAGCAGAAGCGTATCTAAAAGAAACCTATCCCGAATATGCTTTAGTAAACGCAAATTAAATTCTGATTTTGTCATTCTGAACTCGTTTCAGAATCTCAGTTGGAGTAGAGAAACTGAAACAAGTTCAGTTTGACAAACGATAAAATATTATTCTATAAACAACGCTCGTAACTCCGTTGCTTCACTGGGTTTCATTTTTCCTGCCAATACCAAGCTTAATTGTTTTCTTCTTAGCGCTGCTTCAAAACGTTCAATTTCTAATTCGGTTTGTGGTTCGATAGCGGGAACCGAAACCGGTCTACCTGTTTCGTCAACGGCAACAAAAGTATAAATGGCTTCGTTGGCTTTATTTTTTATGCCTGATTCTCTATCTTCAATCCAAACATCAATAAAAATTTCCATAGAAGTATTGAAGGTTCTCGATACTTTAGATTCTACCGTAACCACACTTCCTAAAGGAATGGCTCTGTTAAACGCCACGTGATTTACAGAAGCCGTAACGCAAATTCTTCTCGAATGACGACGCGCAGTAATACTTGCGGCTCTATCCATTCGTGCTAATAATTCGCCACCAAATAAATTATTTAAAGGGTTGGTTTCGCCAGGCAACACTAAATCGGTTAATGTTGTAACGGAATCTGAAGGATATTTGTTTTGCATTATTTTTTTTACAAAGATACTAACTCTGATTTAAAAAAAGGGTATAAAAAAATCCCAAAATTTGGATTAGTCTATTAGCAACCAAGCGTCAACGCTATCTTTTGCTTTTATTTGAATTTTTAAATTTTGAGCTTCAGTTAAATTAGAAAAACTACCAAAAGCTACAGGAATTAAACCGTATTTGTTTTCCGTCAATAAATGCGCTTCAAAACCTTTTGATATTAAATCATTCATAGTTTTAATCGCATTTTGTTTGCTTCTAAATGCACCTGCAACTACGTGGTATTTTTCGGTATGTGATGCTTCTAAAGTTAAATCAACAGCGTTTATTGGATTTGGAATCACAAAAGTAGCCTCTTGAAGTTTTTGATTTATTTTTTCTTGCACTGTTTTTTCAACGATACTTGTTTGCTGTTCTATTGTATAGTCAAAATACATTTTGTAACCATACGTACCTGCAGAGGCAAAAACAGCCACAGCTGCAGCGTATTTCATCCAGTTTTTTGTACGATTTTTTCCATTTAAAGGAATAACTGGCGTTTCTTCTTCCACTGTAGTATCAACTGAAACAGGTTTTTCAATTTGAGGCGCAACTTCTGAAGTATTCTCAGTTTGAATTTGATTTTCTCTTGCTATTTCTGGCGAATTAAAACCAGCCAACCCAAAAGAATCTGTCAAATAATTAATTGCTGTATTCGGCTTGAAAACAAAATTATGTTCCGAATTTGAAAAAATTTCACCAATATTTTCTAATACCAAACTTTCTTTATTTTCTAATTTTTCTAACCAAAAAACAACTTGAGTTTGAATTTTACTTACGGCGTTTTCGTAACTAATTTTTTCTTGTAATGCGATATGATTGGCCAATAGACCATCATTGTTTTTTATATGAGAATTAAAAGAAATTACTTTTTTCGGCGGTACAAACGAATTTTGAGCCGCAATAACTTGCGCAGATTGCCATTCGCATAAAAACGCTCCAAAACCCGGAACGCCTACGCATTGGTATCTGTACAACAATTCTGAAATGTATTTTTCTATTTTCATCTATGCAAAATTAAGTATTCAAGCCCAAAAACAAAATTTTATTAACAATTTTTATTAACAATTTAAAAAATAAATTTTCTTCGTTTTGCGGTTTTTTATAAAATTACTAAAAAAATAAATATATTTGTAGGATATATTATACGCCATGTTACATAACGAATTATTACACACGCTCGCACTCTTAAAAGTGGAAGGAATTGGTGATGTTGTTGCCAAAAAACTAATTAAACAATGCGGTTCTGCCACTGCAGTTTTCCAAACCTCTAAAAAAGCATTTGTTGCCATTGACGGCATAGGTGATTATCTCTACAAAAATTTACAAGAAAAAAAGATTTTTAATTGGGCGGAAAACGAACTTCGTTTCATCGAAAAAGAACAAATTTCTTACACTACATTTGAAGATGATTCGTATCCAGAACGCTTAAAGCATTGTGCCGATGGTCCAACTGTTTTATTTCAATCGGGCGCTATTAATTTACAAAATAAAAGAGTAATAAATATTGTAGGAACCCGTCAAATTAGCCCTTATGGAGTCGCATTTACCAATTCACTTTTAGAAGATTTAGCACCATTGAACCCAATTATTGTTAGTGGTTTTGCCTATGGAGTTGACATTGTGGCTCATCAAGCGGCAATGCAAAATAATTTACAAACTATTGGAGTTTTAGCTCACGGGTTGAATCAAATATATCCAAAATCACATAAAAAGTATATTTCTCAAATGGAGCAAAATGGCGGTTTTATGACCGAATTTTGGAGTACTTCAAATCCGGATAGAGAAAACTTTATCAAACGAAATAGAATTGTAGCAGGTATGTGCGAAGCTACTATTGTAATTGAAAGTGCCGAAAAAGGCGGCTCACTAATTACAGCTAATATAGCGAATGATTACAACAGAGATGTATTTGCTGTTCCGGGAAGAATTACCGATAAATTTAGCCAAGGGTGTAACAATTTAATAAAAACTCAGCGTGCCCATTTATTGAATAGTGTAGCTGATTTAGTATATATTTTAAATTGGGATATTGATACGAAAAAAGAAAGCAAATCCATCCAAAAACAACTGTTTGTTTCCTTAACAGAGGATGAACAAAAAATTTATGATTATTTAGTAAATAAAGAAAATGAATTGATGGATATTATAGCATTAGATTGCGATTTTCCTATTTTTAAAATTTCATCTTTATTATTAAATATGGAGTTAAAAGGCGTTATTAGACCTTTGCCAGGTAAGTTGTTTGAAGTGGTGTAGGTTTTAGTCGAAAGTCATAAAGTCGTAAAATTGAAAGAACAGACACGGAATTTAAAGCCATATAATTACACAACAGTAACTAATTTATACAATTATCCTAATTTTTTTAAAACACAGATTTCACAGATTAGCACGAAACTAATGTGTGAAATTTGTGAAAATCTTTGTAAAAAAACACTACGTAAAGCCAAGTTTTTCTCGTACTCTTTTTAATACGCCATCTGCTACTTTACCTGCTTTTCCAGCTCCTTCAAAAAGTAATTTATCTACTTCTTCAGGGTGGTTTATGAAGTAATTATATTTTTCTCTTTCGGTTTTAAATTTTTCAGTTATTAAATCAAAAAGCGCTTGTTTGGCGTGTCCAAAACCATAATTTCCAGCTAAATATTTGGCTTTTAAATCTGCTGTTTCTTCTGGCGAAGCTAATAATTTATATAAACCAAACACATTACAAGTATCTGGATTTTTTGGTTCTTCTAAAGGTGTGCTATCTGTTTCAATGCCTTTTATTTGTTTTAATAAGGCTTTATCATCCAGAAAAATATTGATAAAATTATTTCGAGATTTACTCATTTTTTGCCCATCTGTTCCAGGGATTAGCATAGTTTCTTTGCTTGTTTTTCCTTCTGGTAACACAAATGTTTCTCCCATTTGATGGTTAAATCGTGAAGCCACATCTCTTGTAATTTCTATATGTTGCATTTGATCTTTTCCAACAGGCACAATTTCGGCATCGTATAATAAGATATCGGCCGCCATTAGCATCGGATAAGTAAACAATCCTGCATTTACATCTTCTAATCGGTCGGCTTTGTCTTTAAACGAATGGGCTAATGTTAAGCGTTGAAAAGGGAAAAAACAACTCAAATACCAAGATAATTCTGCAGTTTGTGGCACATTAGATTGTCTATAAAACACGACTTTATTGGTATCTAATCCACACGCTAACCAAGCGGCAGCTGTGCTGTAGGTGTTTTGTTTTAGTTCGGTTCCGTTTTTTATTTGCGTAATCGAATGCAAATCGGCAATAAATAAAAACGATTCATTCTCAGGATTATTTGCCATTTGTATAGCCGGAATAATCGCACCTAATAAATTTCCTAAATGTGGCGTTCCAGTGCTTTGAACGCCTGTTAATATTTTTGCCATTTTGAAAGTTGTTTTTGCAAATGTAAGTTTTTAAGTAAAAAGAGCCAAGTAAAAAGGTGCAAGTAAAAAGAATAAGTTTTTTAAAATTGTTTACTTTTGAAAATCGAATACTATCTGAGAAATGAAATTATTAAAATATCCGTTTTGGTTGCTTTACCGTATTTGGTTTTACCTATTGGTATTGCTGCCTATAATTGTGTTATTTCCACTTATATTAATTACTATTTTAAGCGAAAAAACATATTCTTTGTTTTTTAAAATCGCACGACTTTGGTCTCGAGTTATTTTAATTGGAATGGGTTTTAGATATTCTATAAAAGGCACTGAAAATTTTGAAACGGGTAAAAGTTATATGTTGGTAGCCAATCATACTTCAATGACGGATATTATGTTGATGTTGTTAGCTGTAAAAAATCATCCGTTTGTATTTGTAGGGAAAAAAGAATTGGTTAACATTCCCCTTTTTGGATTTATTTACAAACGTGTTTGTATTTTAGTTGATCGAGAAAACAGTAAAAGTCGATTTGCCGTTTTTGAACGAGCCCAAAACAGAATTCAACAAGCTTTGAGTATTTGTATTTTTCCTGAAGGCGGTGTACCCGATGAACGGTTGCTTTTAGATGAATTTAAAGACGGCGCCTTCCGAATTGCAATTGAACACCAACTCACAATAATTCCGATAACTTTTTATGATAACAAAAAACGATTTTCGTACACGTTTTTTAGTGGTTCACCAGGAAAAATGAGAGCCAAAATTCATCCACCAATAGAAACGATTGGAAAAACGATGGATGATAAATTTAACTTGAAACAAGAAGTTAGAGATATTATCTTATCAGAACTTAAAAATAATTAGCAAAAGAAAACGCCTAAAAAGGCGTTTTAATTATTGTACCACAACTGAAAATTCTTCATAAAGATTAACTCCGGCGGCATCTTTTCCTTTCCAAAATTTTAAAAGATAAGTTCCTGCAGTAGCTGGCTTAAATCTTAAAATTTGTGTTTGCAATTGGTTGAGTAACGGCAAACAGCCTTGTTCTTCTATCACATAATTTAGTATGGCAATAGTTCTTGTATTAACATCTTTAGTGTAATAAAAACCTTCAAAACCGTGACAACTAGAAGGTCTTGAATACGTAACTTCTATTTCATTTACGGTATTTGCAGTAAAGGTCGTCGGCAAAACTACCGTTTCCACAGGTACTAATTCTAAATGAACTCTCGGCCCATCAGGTTCTTGTGTACAAGATATAGATAGTACAAAAATACAGATAAGTGCTATTAGTTTTTTCATAATATAACTTTTTAAAAATTCCGAATTCTCAATTTGGGTTTAATCAAAAAACCATCCTAAAAAGGATGATTTTTTGTGTTATGCGTTTTGTTCCTTTAGGAACTCTTTAATTTTAACTTCTAATTCATCCATTAATTCTGGATTATCTTTTATCAATTGTTTTACACCATCTCTTCCTTGTCCTAATTTGGTTTCACCATAACTAAACCAAGAACCACTTTTCTTAATAATTTCAAAATCTACGGCTAAGTCTAAAACTTCACCAACTTTAGAAACACCTTCTCCGTACATGATGTCAAATTCTGCAGTTCTAAAAGGTGGTGCTACTTTATTTTTTACAATTTTCACTTTCGTTCTGTTACCAATAACACTGTCGCCATCTTTAATTTGCGAAGAACGTCGGATGTCAATTCTTATCGAAGCATAAAACTTCAATGCGTTTCCACCGGTTGTAGTTTCTGGACTTCCAAACATTACCCCAATTTTATCTCTCAACTGATTGATAAAAAATACGGTACATTTTGTTTTATGAATGGTTCCTGTTAATTTTCTTAACGCTTGCGACATCAAACGGGCGTGTAATCCCATTTTACTATCACCCATATCGCCTTCAATTTCACTTTTTGGTGTCAATGCGGCAACCGAGTCAATTACTACAATATCTACAGCACCAGAACGGATTAAACTTTCAGCAATTTCTAATGCTTGTTCTCCGTTATCAGGTTGAGAAATAATTAAATTATCAATATCAATACCTAATTTTTCTGCATAAAAACGGTCAAATGCGTGTTCTGCATCAATAAATGCGGCAATTCCTCCTGCTTTTTGTGCTTCTGCTATGGCGTGTAAGGTTAGGGTGGTTTTACCAGAAGATTCTGGTCCGTAAATTTCGATAATTCTTCCTTTCGGATATCCATTTACGCCCAATGCAATGTCTACGCCTAAAGAACCTGATGAAATGGTTTCTACTTCTTCTACAGCAGAATCGCCCATTTTCATTACAGTTCCTTTACCGTACGTTTTGTCTAATTTGTCTAATGTCAGTTGTAAGGCTTTTAATTTTGCTTCTTTTTCCGTGCTCATAATATTTAAATTTTCGTAAAAATACAGAAATTTTTTATTGCAACAAATTTTGTTTATAAGTTTCTTACTTAATTTTCTAAAAAAAATATTTTTATCTTTGTCCTCGAATTCTTCCATCTAGAGTTTGTTTATTTTTTTCTTTAAGATATGATTATCAAGTCTTTAACCTTAAAATGTTTATAGTATGCAACTGTACAACACCTTAAGCGCAGAAGAAAGAGCCAAGTTAATTGACCAAGCCGGGCAACGATTGACGCTTTCATTTTATGCGTATGCCAAAATTGAAAATCCAACACAATTTAGAAATGATTTGTTTTTGAAATGGAACAAATTAGATGCTTTAGGTCGAATTTATGTCGCCAAAGAAGGTATAAATGCCCAAATGTCTGTACCAGCAGAAAATATTGAGGCTTTCAGAGAAACGCTTGAAGTCTACGACTTTATGAAAGGCATTCGATTGAATATTGCCGTAGAACACGATGATCATTCCTTTTTAAAATTAACGATAAAAGTTAGACACAAAATTGTGGCGGATGGATTAAACGACGAAACGTTTGATGTAACCAATAAAGGCGTGCATTTAAACGCCCGAGAATTTAATCAAATTTTAGAAGATCCAAATACGATTGTAGTGGATTTCAGAAATCATTATGAAAGTGAAGTAGGACATTTCACGGGTGCGATTACGCCTGATGTAGAAACGTTCCGTGAGAGTTTACCCATTATCAACGAGCAATTAAAAGACTTTAAAGAAGATAAAAATTTAGTGATGTATTGCACGGGCGGTATTCGTTGCGAAAAAGCCTCTGCTTATTACAAACACCAAGGATTTAAAAACGTTTTTCAGTTAGAAGGTGGAATTATTAACTATGCCAAACAAATTAAGGAAGAAGGTTTAGAAAGTAAATTTATTGGTAAAAACTTTGTATTTGACCACCGTTTGGGCGAACGAATTACAGACGATATTATTGCGCAATGTCACCAATGTGGTGCACCTTGTGATACACACGTAAATTGTGCCAATGAAGCGTGTCATTTATTATTTATTCAGTGCGATTCTTGTGCCGAAAAAATGGAAAATTGTTGTTCTACAAGTTGTGTAGAAACCATTTATTTACCTTTAGAAGAACAAGAAAACCGCAGAAAAGGGTTAAAAAATGGGAACATGATTTTTCAAAAAGGGAAATCACCAGATTTAAAATTCAAACAAAATTCGGAAAGAAATATTTTTGAAGAAATCGCTCAAAAACCTGTAAAAGTTTCGGCGGTTACCCAAATTAGAAAACGAAAATTAACCACTGAAAGAAAAATATATATTGGGAAAGGCCAACACTATTTTACAAAGGCGCAAGTAGGACAATTTTTAATTGAACACCAAGAATTACAAACAGGAGATACGATTTTTATAAAAGGCCCTACAACTGGAAATGAGAAAATGCAAGTGGGTACTATGTTAATTAACGGTACAGAAAATATCGTAGCCAAACCTGGCGATAAAGTAACTTTTGTCGTACCATTTAAAATAAGAGAATCGGATAGAATATATAAAATATAACAACCAAATTACAAGAAAAAATTACCTGTTACGTTATAAAGATGTAGCAGGTTTTTTTGTTTTATTTTTGAGAAGATTGATTCAAATTGACATCATTAAAAAACGTAATATGATCAACATCAAGAATTGATAAAATTTTCATGAATAAATCTAATGAAATTGTTCTTTTACCGGTTTCAATACGACCATAATAACTTTGAGAGAGTTCCAGTTGGCTAGCAACATAATTTTGAGAATAATTTTTCTTTAAACGAAGTAATCGAATTTTTTCATTTATTTTTTTATCCATAAAAGTGTAGATTATTTTATTTAAGCAAACTTGGGTTATGCAACGTTATTAATAAAATTTTTATTAATAAAACCCGTTGTGCATTATATAAAAAGTTGCTCAAGTCATCAAAAATGACTAAATTG
>NZ_JBBALQ010000009.1:0-5534 GCF_040402955.1 Flavobacterium sp.
CGCCATGCACAACATGCACAGAAGAAGAGCACGCACAAAACAGAAGAAGTGAATTTTTTATTAATAAGTAAGTTAATTTTGTAGTTTTTAGTTGATTAAGCACTGGGCAATTTTTTTGTTTGGTGCTTTTTTTATTTAATAATCAATAAATTATGATTAAAAAAATAATTTTAAAATTGCGTTAACTATAGTTTAAAATTTAAAATTTAGTAGAATTGATTTTTATCATTTATTATTTCTGAAATAATAATTTATTTAACAATTTTCTTATATATATAGGGAATTTTATAGTTATATATATGATTCTGAATTCAAAAAAAATAGATTTTTTTCAAAAAAACGAAAATGTTAAATTGCTATTTTTGAATTATAATAAAACATAATTATTGATGTTTGTTTTTATAATATTAATAATTAATTCAAAGTTAATCTTTCCAAAACTACCCAAATATGAATATTTTTAAGTTTCTATTATTTTTTACATTATTTACTAATGGATTAATGTCTCAAAATATCTTAATAAGTCAAGGTGGCATGGTAAATGTTTCTGGCGGAGATACTTTTTATGACGCAGGTGGAGCTGCTGGAAATGATGGAAACACGAGTTATACTATTACTTTATTGCCGCCTTCTGGAAAAAGTGTATGTGTAGATTTCACAACATTTAATTCTTATGAATCTCTAGATATTTATGATGGTACAACAGTAACTTCAACGAATATTGGAACATTGAAAGGAAACTATGGAACTGCATACAATGCTTCAGGGAGCCCATATAATACAGGACAACCAGCATTAGGAGGTGTAGTTCAAGCTGAATTAAAACCAGGAATATTTTGCGCAAATAATGTTTCAGGGGCCTTAACATTTAGGTTTACAAATAGTGGGGCTTCACAATCCACAGGATGGATTGGATTAATTTCTGTTTTTAATAATTCCATTGCAGGTTGTACAATAGATTTAAATGCTAACAAAACTACTATTTGTCCATCACAAAGCGTTGTTTTAACTGCAACCGGAACGATAGGGGCTAATGCATTAGATAATACTTTTAATTCTGGTGTAATAGGTACCGGCTGGAATGCAACCCCGGGAGGTGTTGCTTTTGTAAATGTACTTTCATGTCAACCAAATAATGGTTATAATACCATGAAACCTGACGGTTTAACCTATGCGTGGATGCAAAATGTTACCGCTCCAAGAGTACTAGAATCAAATAATTTCGATGTAAGTAATGGCGGTGTTGTAAGTTTTGATTTTAGAGCTGCATCTGATGATGATGGGGGTAATGGTTGTGAAGCCAATGATGATAAAGAAGGAATTTATGTTCAATATTCTACAAACAATGGCGCTTCTTGGATCAACATGAAATTAATGTTTCCAAGTGTAGAGAGTAATATTAATGCATCAGCAAACATAGGAGCAGGGACTTATATATATAATTGGAACAGAACAACAATTCCAATTCCTGCTGCAGCGCAAACCACAAATACAAGATTTAGATGGTATCAACATCAATCTACAACTGGAAGTCAAGATAGTTGGGGTATTGATGATGTCAAAATCATTAGAAATAAAATGGTTACATTAACAATTACAGATTTATCTACTAATACTGTTATAGCTAATACAACATCTAGCGCAACACTAACTACGACAATATCACCATCTGTAACTACTAATTATAGAGCAACAATATCTGACGGAACTTCGTTTTGTATAAAAGACATTACTATTAATGTAAATAGTGGCTTAGCAACAACCATTGCTTATCCTTCAACGACTGTCTTAAACACAACAACTATAGCTCAAAATATAACTGTCACAAATGGCCCCGTTACAGGTAATTACACTGTTACGCCCGGAGGTTTAACCATCAATGGAACTACTGGTTCGGTAACGCCAAGCTCAAGTACACCAGGCTTTTATACTATTTCAGTTCCTACCACTTGTGGTATAGCAACAACAACTTTAGCAATTACAGCGGCTCCTTGTGGGTCATGTGCGTCGGCAACATGCCCAATAGCTGGGCCATATAGTAATTATACTAATGCAACAGGAGCAGTACATACTTCAAATTGCCAAACTATTTCTCCAAATATTATTGGATCAAATATATACTTGTCTTATTATACAGTTGTAGCTTCTGCTACTGGAAATATTGGGGCTATTGTTTCTAATGATAATACTCCTAACACGTGTTCTACAACAAGAACAGCAGTTTTATATCTTAATTCTACAAATTGTAATAGTTCTACTAGTGCTCTATCACCAGTTAATGGATCAAATGGCTCTACATTCTACAATCCTGAATGGACCGGTTTAACAGCTGGAGCTACATATATCATGGTAGTAACTACTGTAGTTGCAAGTGGATGCGAAATACAAGATCAGTGTGTATCATATTACCAACCAACAACTGCTCTTGGTTGTACAACTTGTGCTACAGCTACCTGTACACCAGCATCAATTATCACAACTACAGCTGTGCTTGGTCAAACAGGAATAACAACAGCTATAAATTCTGCTGGTGATGTTTTAGGTTTAACCCCCCTCACCCCCGGTCAATCTGTAACCGTTTGTGTACCAGTTACAGTAGTTAATAATTCAACAGTACTTGGTTTTAAACAAAAATTTGAAGCTAGTTCAGGTTGCGCAAATGTATCAGAACAGATTATTACCTATCAATTGAGACCAGCAACTAATTGTAATGCATCACCTATAATTCCCAATAGACCAAATGCTGCTAATGTTGGTAGTGGTTTTAATCCAGAATGGGATAATTTAGCAGCAGGTAATTATGTATTATGCTTCACACTTAGTGTTACCAATTTATCAATTTGCAACCCTGTAGATTTGCAAGGACTTGGATATTATAATGTAGTACCTACAACAGTACCTTGTCAAGATTATCAAATACAATTATATGACGATGATACTTCATCTATAATTCACACAGGAACAACGTTTTCTTGTACTGACCCAGGTGTTTATCTTGGACCTACTACAGACCCAACTGTTTATAATAGTGGTTTGCCTTTTCAAAATTACAATATTACCATTACAGCCATAACAGGAACATTAAATAATTTAGTTTTAAATCGATACGATGCAGGGACAAATGTGTTAGCAGAAGCATTGTCAGTTACTCCTGGTCAAGTGGTTCAAAATTATTTTTTACGACCTGCTCCAGGACAATATTATAAATTAGACAAAACTAATACAGCTTCAGGAACTTATTCCTATTCTATTGTTGATGTTATTTCCGGACTTACAGTTGCATCAGGAACCTGGACAATTACTGGTGGAGCAGAATCAGCAGCTTCAATAACATTAATTCCTCAAGGATCAGCTGCTTATTCTGGTCCAGGTTTAACCAATGGTTATGACCCTACTGGAGTAAATAATTTCACTAATGACCGTGGAATTGGATTTTTTAATCCTTCACTTGCAGGAGCAGGAACACATACCATAACTTATACTTGGAATAATGGTTTAGCAGCACCAAATAATTGTACACTTACAAGAACTAAAACGGTTACGGTAACAGGGCCAAGCGCCCCAACGACAACAAATGTTAGTGTTTGTTCTGGAACAACTGCTACTTTAACAGCAGGTGCGATTACTACAGGTGCCACAGTAAAATGGTACAGTACAGCTACAGGAGGCACTCTATTGTTTACTGGAAATCCATTTACAACACCAACATTAACAGCATCGACTTCTTATTGGGTTACACAAACAACAGGGGGTTGCGAAAGTGCAAGAGTTAAAGTTGATGTAACCATAAATCCTATAGTAACACCAACAATTTCATGTGGTACCTCCACAATAAACTCGGTTCAATTTACTTGGCCAGCAGTTGTGGGCGCTACAAGTTATACCGCTACTCATACTATCAATGGTGGTGCATCTGTAAATGATGGCACTATAACTAGTCCATTCACTATTTCTGGATTAAATCCAAATGATGCTGTGGTAATTACTTTAACTCCTGTTGGAGGTTCTGGTACTTGTTTTGGCTCTGCATCATTCACTTGTAATGCAAATGCTTGTCCTACTATATTAACGCCATCTGCTAATCAAACTTTATGTTTAGGTGGCAACCCAACAGCATTATCTGTGAATACTACTTTTACAGGAGCTAATGCTATTTCATTTGTATATTTTACTACTGCACAAACAGGGTCTGCTATGTACACTGGAGGAACCTTATTAGGAAATGCAACTCCTAGTACTGGAACAGCTAGTTTTGACCCAGGAGTTTTAGGCATGCCTGGTTCGTTACCAAATACCGCAAATACTTATTATGTTTATGCAATTGCTAATCCAACTCCTACAGGAGTGACTTGTCGCCCTTTTCAAGAAATTAAAGTTGTCATAAACTCAGCTCCATTAGTTCCAACAATAACTACAACAGCTGCAACATGTTTGGCAGATGGAACCGCGACAGTTTCAAATTATTTAGCAGGATTAACTTATACTTCTACACCAACAGGATTATCAATTAGTGCCACAGGAGTTATCTCAGGCTTTACTTGCGGAACGGCTTATACGATAACTGCAACTAATGCGGCAACATGTTCGGCAACCTCGGCAAGTTTTACGGTGCAATGTCAGTTAGCAGCGCCATTAGTTCCAACAGTAACTACAGCAGTTGCAACGTGTTCAGCAAATGGAACCGCGACAGTTTCAAATTATTTAGCAGGATTAACTTATACTTCTACACCAACAGGATTATCAATTAGTGCCACAGGAGTTATCTCAGGCTTTACTTGCGGAACAGCTTATACGATAACAGCCACAAATGCGGCTACTTGTTCTGCAACTTCGACAAGTTTTACGGTACAATGTCAGTTAGCAGCGGTATTAGTTCCAACAGTAACTACAACAGTAGCTACTTGTTTGGCAAATGGAACCGCGACAGTTTCAAATTATTTAGCAGGATTAACTTATACTTCAACACCAGTAGGATTAACCGTTAGTGCAACAGGAGTGATATCAGGATTTACTTGCGGAACGGCTTATACGATAACAGCCACAAATGCGGCTACTTGTTCTGCAACTTCGACAAGTTTTACGGTACAATGTCAGTTAGCAGCGGTATTAGTTCCAACAGTAACTACAACAGTAGCTACTTGTTTGGCAAATGGAACGGCTTCAGTATCAAATTATTTAGCAGCCTTAAACTACACTTCAACACCAGTAGGATTAACCGTTAGTGCAACAGGAGTTATATCAGGATTCACTTGCGGAACCGCTTATACGATAACAGCCACTAATGCGGCTACTTGTTCAGCAACCTCGACAAGTTTTACGGTGCAATGTCTGTTAGCAGCGCCAACGGTTCCAACAGTAACTACAACAGCTGCAACATGTTTGGTAAATGGAACGGCAACAGTTTCTAATTATTCAGCAACTTTAACTTATACTTCTACACCAACAGGATTAACCGTTAGTGCAACTGGAGTGATATCAGGATTTACTTGCGGAACACCTTATACGATAACAGCCACAAATGCAGCTACATGTTC
>NZ_JBBALQ010000009.1:5634-58873 GCF_040402955.1 Flavobacterium sp.
GATTTACTTGCGGAACACCTTATACGATAACAGCCACAAATGCAGCTACATGTTCTGCAACTTCAACAAGTTTTACGGTGCAATGCCAATTAGCAGTGCCATTGGTTCCAACAATAACTACAACATCAGCTACTTGTTTGGCAAATGGAACGGCAACAGTATCAAATTATTCACCAACAGAAACCTATACTTCTACACCAACAGGATTAACCGTTAGTGCAACTGGAGTGATATCAGGATTTACTTGCGGAACGGCTTATACGATAACAGCCACTAATGCAGCCACATGTTCGGCAACTTCGACAAGTTTTACGGTTCAATGCCAGTTAGCAGCGCCATTAGTTCCAACAGTAACCACAACACCTGCAACGTGTTTAGCAAATGGAACAGCTTCAGTATCAAATTATTCATCAGCATTAAACTACACTTCTACACCAACAGGATTAACCGTTAGTGCCACAGGAGTTATATCAGGATTCACTTGCGGAACGGCTTATACGATAACTGCAACTAATGCGGCAACATGTTCGGCAACCTCGGCAAGTTTTACGGTGCAATGTCAGTTAGCAGCGATATTAGTTCCAATAGTAACTACAACAGCCGCAACGTGTGCTCAATCAGGAAGTTCAACCATTACGAACTACAATGCTACACTCACATATATATTTACTCCTTCAGGACCTATTGTTAATTCAACTGGATTAATTTCAGGTATGACAGCAGGGTCAAGTTATACTGTAGTAGCATCAAATGGGGGTTGTTTATCTAATGCGTCTGGCTCTTTTTCAAATACAGCACAATTAGTGAAACCTATATTAACTTTCACAGTAACTAATTCTATTTGTGATGGAAGTACATTAGATTTCGTTCTAAACAGTAATATCCCAGGAACTACATATATATGGAGTGCATCAAATAATGAATTAAATGGCTTTATCGCCTCTGGAGACCAAACAAATATTAATCAAGTAGTGAATTTAATTAATCCAATTTCTACTAGTGGCTCTATTTCAATGATTATTTCACCTGTTAATAATGGCTGTATTGGAGATCCGGTAGCAGTAACTATATTAGTGAATCCTATTCCAAAAATCACTGCTATTACAGAAACCGACATATCATTATGTTCTGGTGAAAACGTTAATTTAAATGTAACTGGAGAGCCTAGTGGAATTACTTATAATTGGACGGCTGTAAATGTAAATGGTTTAGCTATTTCTGGAGGAATTTACAGCGGAACTACTACTGGGAATTTGAATTTTCAATTAACCACAACTAGTATAACCGCTGTTGGAACAATTCAATTTCAAATAATTCCTGTTAGAAATGGTTGTTATGGAGTACCTGTTTTATCTCGTGTGATTACAGTTTATCCTTTGCCTGGAAACCCAATTGGATTGCCCCATCCTGCTATTTGTAGTGGAGAATCAACCAATATAAATGTTTCAGAAAACTTATTAATTACTGGAACTCAATTAAAATGGCAAGTTATTGCTTCAAATGCCGTTAATGGATTCATATCTTCAGGCATTGCATTAGCACCAATCTCAATAAATCATATATTGCTAAACAATTCCGACATTCAGGGGTTTGTAACTTATAGGATTACTTCCGTTTTAGGAAATTGTGAAGGCGCCTTTACCGATATAACTGTTTTAGTAAATCCATTACCAAAACCAGCATTAATTGACGGACATATTTGTGTGAATCAAACTACAGGAGCTACTTTTCAAGGATATGTATTAGATACACAGTTATCTAATCTTAATTTCACTTACGATTGGTACCTACTAAATACGACAACTAATAGTTATGTTGCTTTACCAAGTGGAAACGGGCCTATTTATTTAGCAACGCAACCAGGAACATATAAAGTAATTGTGACAAATACACTAACCAATTGTGAACAAAGTGATACTGCAAATATTGTAACTGTTTATCCTGCTTCAGTGATATCAGCAGAAGTTTCCGAAGCTTTTTCAGATAATGCTACTATTACTATAACGGTAAATCCAATTGGAACAGGAAATCTAATTTATTCATTAGACGGAGGTGCTTGGCAGGATTCGAATATTTTTACAAATGTTCAACCTGGCACACATGAAGTAATAGTTGAAGACACTGAAGGTTGTACCAATTTAGCTATAAATGTATTGGTAATTGATTATCCAAAATATTTTACACCAAATGGTGACGGAATTCATGATACGTGGAACATAATTGGATTAAATCAACCAGATGCTAAACTCTATATTTTTGATAGATATGGAAAATTAATAAAGCAATTAAGTACCACTGGAATAGGTTGGGACGGAACCTATATTGAAGCTCAATTACCTTCAACAGATTATTGGTTTACATTAGATTATTCAGAAAATGGAACTCAAAAACAATTTAAGTCTCATTTTTCATTAAAAAGATAAGATATAGATAGAATAAAATGGATATTAAATTTAATACATGGAATAAAATTGTAATTATTATTAATACAATTATTTCAATTGGACTGTTACTCTTAATTCTTAAGTATAATTAAAATTAAAATAGTATGAAACATATAATTATCATTAACAGCATAAGCATCATTATTCGTATTTAACGACGGATAGGTTATATATTTTATAAACCTCTCCTAGCAAATAGGAGAGGTTTTTTTATAAATCAAATTAAATTATGTATTACAACGAAAACACCTCCATTTTTTTTAATGGAGAATTTATTAAAGTTAAAGAAATTCCAGTAAGTATTTTTAACCAAACCATGCATTACGGTAATGGTGTATTTGAAGGTATTAGAGCGTATGATACACCTAACGGAGTTCAAATTTTTAAAGCAAAAGAACATTATGAAAGATTGCATTATTCGGCAAAAGTTATGCATATTAATTTATCATATTCTTCTTCTGAATTAGAACAAATTAGCTATAAATTATTAGAGGCAAACAACCTTAAAGACGCATACATAAGACCATTAGTTTACTTGGGTGAAAATATGTCATTAACCCCAACAGACGAAGTGAATGTTGTAATTATGGCTTGGGAATGGGGAAAATATTTAGGTGATAAATTACTTAACGTGATGTTGTCTTCTTTTCAACGCCCAAATCCTAAGTCATGTTTTGTTGAGGCAAAAGTAGTCGGTCACTATACCAATAGTATTCTTGCTACTACTGAAGCAAAATCTAAAGGTTTTGACGAAGCACTTTTAACAGATATGAATGGTTTTGTTGCTGAAGGACCTGGCGCCAATTTTTTTATTGAAAAAAACGGAAAATTGGTAACTCCACCTCTTGGAAATATTTTGGCAGGAATTACGCGTCAAACTGTATTTGAAATTGCAAAAGAGTTACACTTTGAAATAGAAGAAAGATTATTTACTCCGGAGGAAATTTACACAGCAGATAGTGCTTTTTTCTGTGGAACGGCTGCTGAAGTAATAGGAATTGCTTCCGTAAATGAATATCAATTTACATTGAAATGGGAGGAGTCTATAGGTGCATTAATTCAAAAAAAATACAAAAGGCGAGTAGCTTTTAATGAATAAAATACGATTTGATGGAATTAAATAAATATAGTAAAACAATAACCCAAGATCCCACACAACCAGCAGCACAAGCCATGTTGTATGGAATTGGTCTTACAGATTTGCAACTCAAGCAACCATTTGTAGGAATTGCCTCTATGGGTTACGATGGAAATACCTGTAATATGCACCTCAATCATTTGGCTTCTTTAATAAAATCAGAAGTAAATAAAGACGAAATGGTGGGTTTGATTTTTAATACGATAGGAATTAGTGACGGAATTACCAATGGCACAGAAGGCATGCGCTATTCTTTAGTAAGTAGAGAAATTATCGCTGATAGTATAGAAAGTGTGGTTTCAGGACATTATTATGATGGGTTAATAGCAATTCCTGGTTGCGATAAAAATATGCCAGGAAGCATTATAGCTATGGGAAGAGTCAATCGTCCATCGATAATGGTGTATGGTGGAACAATTGCTCCTGGAAAATATCAAGGAAAAGATTTGAATATAGTTTCTGCATTTGAAGCTTTAGGAGAAAAAATTGCAGGCAAAATTTCAGAAGAAGAATACAAAGGGATTATTAAAAATGCTTGTCCTGGTGCAGGCGCTTGTGGCGGAATGTACACAGCAAATACTATGGCAATTGCAATTGAAGCATTAGGAATGAGTCTGCCCTTTTCGAGTTCTAATCCAGCCATAAGTTTTGAAAAAATAAAGGAATGCGAATCGGTTGCCTTGTATTTAAAACAATTATTAGAAAAAAACATTTGCCCAAAAGACATTATGACTTTTGAAGCTTTTGAAAACGCAATTACGGTTTTAATAGCGCTTGGAGGCAGTACAAATGCGGTTTTGCATATTATCGCAATGGCAAAAAGTGTGGGCGTTAAAATTACACAAGACGATTTCCAAAGAATAAGCAACAAAACGCCTTTAATTGCCGATTTTAAACCCGGAGGAAATTATTTAATGCAAAATCTTCACGAAAAAGGAGGCGTTCCAATGGTATTAAAGTATTTAATGAGTAAAGGAATGTTACATAAAAATTGTTTAACCGTAACTGGTAAAACAATGGCAGAAAATTTAGAAAATATCATTGATATCGATTTTGATGATCAAAACATCATTAAACCTATTGAAAGCCCTATTAAATCAACGGGGCATATTCAAATTTTGTATGGAAATTTAGCCACGAAAGGTTCTGTTGCGAAAATTACAGGCAAAGAAGGCGAGTTTTTTAAAGGTCCAGCAAGAGTTTTTGATGGTGAACAAGAATTAATAAAAGGTATTGAAGATAAAAAAATTAAAGCTGGTGATGTAGTGGTTATTCGTTATGTAGGCCCAAAAGGCGGCCCTGGAATGCCCGAAATGCTAAAACCAACCTCTGCATTAATAGGAGCTGGGCTTGGAAAAAGTGTTGCCTTAATTACAGATGGTCGTTTTAGTGGCGGAACACATGGTTTTGTCGTAGGTCATATTTCGCCAGAAGCTTATGATGGCGGAACAATTGCCCTAGTTAACGATGATGATACTATTGAAATTGACGCAGTTGATAATACCATTCATTTACATGAAAGTGATTTAGAATTAGCTGAACGAAAAACAAATTGGGTTCAACCCAAATTAAAAGTAACCAATGGTGTATTATTAAAATATGCTAAACTAGTAACCGACGCTTCAAACGGATGCGTTACTGATGAATAAATAAAAATGGAATCAAAAGAATTAGAACTAGAGAATAAGCTAGATGTAAAACAAATTTCAGGAAGTGTTGCGGTAATTGATGCTTTATTAGCGGAAAATGTCGCCACTATTTTTGGCTATCCAGGAGGTGCAATTATGCCAATTTATGATGCTTTGTATGATTATAAAGAACAATTAAATCATATTTTAGTTCGTCATGAACAAGGTGCTATTCATGCCGCGCAAGGGTTTTCAAGAGTAAGTGGTAAAACGGGTGTAGTTTTCGCCACAAGCGGTCCCGGAGCAACAAATTTAGTTACTGGTTTAGCTGATGCGATGATAGACTCAACGCCTTTGGTATGTATCACAGGACAAGTTTTTGCACATCTTTTAGGAACAGACGCTTTTCAAGAAACGGATATTATAAATATAACATCACCAATTACGAAATGGAATTATCAAATTACAGATGCTTCTGAAATTCCGTCTGTATTGGCAAAAGCGTTTTATATTGCAAAAAGCGGAAGACCAGGACCAGTTTTAATAGATATTACTAAAAATGCACAATTGCAAGTATTCGATTATAAAGGATATGAAAAATGTGAGTTCATTAGAAGTTATAAACCACAACCCGATATTCGACTTTCTTATATTGAGCAAGCCGCAGCAATTATCAATCAAGCCAAAAAGCCATTTGTTATTTTCGGTCAAGGTGTGATATTGGGTAATGCCGAAAAAGAATTTCTTCAATTTATAGAAAAAGCAGGAATTCCTTCGGCTTGGACCATTATGGGAATGAGCGCTATCCCTACAAATCACCCTTTAGCAGTTGGAATGTTAGGGATGCACGGAAATTATGCACCTAATTTATTTACCAATGAATGCGATGTTTTAATTGCAATTGGGATGCGTTTTGACGATAGAGTAACGGGAAGATTAGATAAATACGCCAAACAAGCACAAATTATTCATTTGGATATTGATCCAGCTGAAATCGATAAAAATGTTTTGGTCACTGTTCCCGTTTGGGGAAATTGTAAAGATTCGTTGCCCTTATTAACGGAACGAATCGAACAAAAATCGCATTCAAAATGGATTTCAAAATTTCATAATGCTATTGAAATTGAAACAACAAAATTAATTAAGCCAGAATTATTTCCATCGGAAGGCGAAATTACTATGGGCGAAGTCATTCAACTCATAAACGAATTAACAAACGGAGAAGCTGTTACGGTTACCGATGTAGGGCAACACCAAATGGTAGCTTGTCGATATTCGTATCAAAATAAAACAAGAAGTAATATTACAAGTGGTGGTTTAGGAACAATGGGATTTGCCTTACCTGCTGCAATTGGAGCAAAATATGGAGCTCCTGAACGAACAGTAATTGCGGTAATGGGCGATGGTGGTGCGCAAATGAACATTCAAGAATTAGGAACTATTATGCAATTTCAACCTAATGTGAAAATTCTGATTTTGAATAATAGTTTTCTTGGAATGGTGCGCCAATGGCAAGAATTATTTCACGAAAAACGCTATTCGTTTACCGATATTCAAAGTCCAGATTTTGTTCAAGTGGCAAAAGGATATGGAATAAAAGGAAACAGCATCAAAATACGAGAAGAGTTGAAAGGAGCTTTAGAAGAAATGTTAGCGCATCCAAAATCATATTTATTAGAAGTGGCTGTTCGAATGGAAGATAATGTTTTTCCAATGGTTCCACAAGGAAAAGGAGTGTCAGAAATTGTGCTTTGTAAAGAAGATATGTAAATAAAGATGTTATGAAATCGCCATAAAAACTTGTTTGCTTGCAAACACCAATGAAAATAAGGCGATACCATTTGACCTTAAAAAAACAATAAATATTGACAAATGAAACAAGAATTTACCCTTACAATATATACCGAAAATCAAGTGGGATTAATTAATAAAATTGCCATTATGTTTTCAAGAAGAAAAATCAGTTTGGAAAGTTTTAATACTTCGCCAAGTGAAGTGCCAAATATTTACCGATTCACTATTGTAGTTATTGAATCTGAAGCGGTTGTGAAAAATTTGGTCAAACAAATTGAAAAAATTGTGGATGTGTTTAAAGTTTATTGCAATACAAACGAAGAAATTGTTTGGCAACAAATGGCCTTGTACAAAGTCCCAACAGAAGTAATAATTAAAGAAGTAAAAGTTGAGCGATTACTTCGAGAATACGGCGCAAAAGCAGTAGTGATACGAAGCGATTATACTGTTTTTGAAGCTACAGGGCAAGGCGATGAAATTAATAAATTATTGAAAAAATTAGACAAATTCGGGTTAATAGAATTTGTAAGAAGTTCCAGAATCGCCATCATCAATGCAAGTGACGGCATTCATAAAAAAGTAGTAGAAATGGAAATGCAAAATCCAGCATTACAATCAATAAATAACACGTTTTTAGATAAAAAAGATCAAATATTTCAAATGTAAAAAAAGAAGAGTATGGCAACAATAAATTTTGGAGGAGTTAATGAAACCGTCATCACAAGAGACGAATTCCCATTAGAAAAAGCACAAGAAACATTAAAAAATGAAGTCATAGCAGTAATTGGTTACGGCGTGCAAGGACCAGGACAGTCCTTAAATTTAAAAGACAACGGTTTTAAGGTAATCGTTGGACAACGAAAAGGTGGAAAAAGTTGGGATAAAGCCCTTGCCGATGGTTGGGAAGAAGGCAAAACCTTATTTGATATTGAAGAAGCGTGCGAAAATGCAACTATTATTCAATATTTACTATCCGATGCGGGACAAATTGAAGCTTGGCAATCGGTTAAAAAAAATCTTACTCCCGGTAAAACGTTATATTTTTCTCACGGATTTGGAATTACGTTTAATGAAAAAACAGGAATTATTCCTCCGTCAGATGTGGATGTAATTTTGGTAGCACCAAAGGGTTCTGGAACCTCATTACGTCGATTATTCTTAAAAGGCGAGGGCATAAATTCAAGTATAGCCGTCTATCAAGATGCCACCGGAAGAGCAAAAGACAAAGCAATTGCATTAGGAATTGGAGTAGGTTCGGGCTATTTATTTGAAACCGATTTTCAAAAAGAAGTCTATTCAGATTTAACAGGCGAAAGAGGAATTTTAATGGGTGCTTTAGCAGGATTATTTGAAGCACAATACGAAGTACTTCGTAAAAACGGACATTCACCTTCGGAAGCGTTTAATGAAACAGTTGAAGAATTAACCCAAAGTTTGATGCCTTTAGTGGCAGAAAACGGAATGGATTGGATGTTTGCCAATACATCAGTAACCGCACAACGTGGCGCTTTGGATTGGAAAGGTAAATTTAGAGAGGCAACCACACCCGTATTCGAAAATTTGTATGAAGAAGTGGCGTCTGGAAGAGAAGCAAATAGAGTAATTTCTGAAGGAAGTAAGAAAGATTATCGTCAAAAATTAGATGTAGAATTAAAAGAAATCCGCGAATCTGAACTTTGGCAAGCCGGAGCAGCCGTCAGAAAATTAAGACCAAAATTGAATTAATGGATTTATTTGAAAAAATAGAACAAGCTAAAATAAATTTAACTGAAGTGGTGTTAAAAACACCGCTTCAGTTAAATACAAATCTATCTGAAAAATATCAAGCAACTGTTTATCTAAAACGAGAAGATTTACAAAAAGTTCGATCCTACAAAATTAGAGGTGCTTATAATAAAATCAGTCATTTAGATGCAGCTCAAAAAACAAAAGGAATTGTATGTGCCAGTGCTGGTAATCACGCGCAAGGTGTGGCTTATTCTTGTCAGTTATTACAAATTCAAGGCAAAATATATATGCCAAAAACCACGCCAAAACAGAAAATAAAGCAGGTTCAACTTTTTGGAAAATCGTTTGTGGAAATCGTTTTAATTGGCGATACTTTTGATGATGCATTTCATGCGGCAAAGCTGTTTTCAAATGAAAATAAATTAGAATTTATTCATCCTTTTGATGATGTTGAGGTGATTGCTGGACAAGGCACGGTTGGTTTAGAAATTCTGTCAGAAAAAGTTTCTAAAATTGATTATTTGTTATTACCCATTGGCGGTGGCGGTTTAGCAGCTGGTGTTTCAACCGTATTCAAAAAATTAAGCCCAAAAACAAAAATTATTGGAGTGGAACCTGAAGGTGCGCCTTCTATGCAACAAGCCATTTATTTAGAACAACCTGTTCTATTGGACAAAATAGACCGATTTGTAGATGGTGCAGCAGTGAAAAAAGTTGGAAAACAAACATACGAGGTTTGTAAAGATACTTTAGATAAAATTATTTTGGTTCCAGAAGGTAAAGTTTGTACAACTATTTTGCAATTGTATAACGAAGAAGCTATGGTGGTAGAACCCGCTGGTGCTTTGTCAATTGCGGCTTTAGATTTTATTTCAGATGAAATAAAAGGAAAAAAAGTTGTATGCATTGTTAGTGGGAGTAATAATGATATTGAAAGAACCGAAGAAATTAAAGAGCGTTCGTTAATGTATGAAGGATTGAAACATTATTTTATGATTCAATTTCCTCAACGTCCTGGAGCTTTGCGCGAATTTGTAAATGAAGTGCTGTCTGAATCAGACGATATTACCTACTTTCAATTTATTAAAAAAAATAATAGAGACGTTGGTCCAGTAGTAGTGGGTTTAGAAGTTAAAAACGAAAATGATATTCAAGCTATTAAAGAGAAAATGAATAGTAAAGGTTTTCAATTTGAGTATTTAAATGAAAACAATCCTTTATTAGCACTACTTATTTAATCTTTAGCAATATATATTTCGTTTATTTAGAATATAAACATCACTTTTTTGATTTTTTCCCGCAATTAATTCATTAACAAATGATTATGTTATTGCGTTGTTTCGATTTTTATTGTGTAATTAAAGAATAAATCACTATTTTTGCACTTTTATTTTGAAAATTTATGACTACACAGAAAATTATTGGGTACAGAAAGTTACTTAATGTTACCAGAGATGCAACATTAAAAGAATTAAAAACAATATATAGAAATAGTATGAAGGAAGATCATCCTGATACTATTTCAGATCCAGTTGAACGTTTAGCAGCTGAAGAAAGAAGTAAAAACATTATTGAAGCTTACCACTTTTTAGTAAGTATCGCTCCTGAAACTAGAGAAAAAGTAAAAGCAGAATACACAGCTACAACTACAACTTCACAAATTGCCGATTTTCATATGGACAAAGGTGTTTTGTATATTAGCTTTGCAGACGGAAGTAAATTTGAATACTTTGGTGTGCCAAGAAATACGTATGTGAAAATGGTAAACGCAGAATCACCGGGACGTTTTGCTCGTCGTCACATTTATAACGAATTCATTTACCGTAGCGCAAGTAAATTAGTTGCGGCAGAATAACTTTCTAACATAATATTGTAAAAGAAGCCATTCCAAAACGAGTGGCTTTTTTATGTACCTTTGTAAAAAATAAAATATATGTCGCATAAAGCAGGTTTTGTAAATATAATCGGAAACCCAAACGTTGGAAAATCTACCTTAATGAATGCTATGGTAGGCGAGAAGTTGTCTATCATTACAAGTAAGGCACAAACCACACGTCATAGAATTTTCGGAATTGTAAATGATGAAGACTATCAAATCGTGTTTTCGGATACGCCAGGAATTATTAAACCAGCTTACGATTTACAAACCAGTATGATGGATTTTGTCAAAAGTGCTTTTTCTGATGCCGATATTTTAATCTATATGGTTGAAATCGGTGAGAAGGAATTAAAAGACGAAGACTTTTTCAACAAAATTATCAATGCTAAAATTCCAGTTTTACTTTTGTTAAATAAAATTGATAAATCCAATCAAGAATTATTAGAAGAACAAGTACAAACTTGGCAAGCAAAAGTTCCAAATGCTGAAATTTTCCCAATTTCGGCTTTAGAAAACTTTAATGTAAAAGAAGCGTTGAACAGAATTGTAGAATTGTTGCCAGTTTCACCACCATATTATCCAAAAGATGCTTTAACAGATAAACCAGAACGTTTTTTTGTAAATGAAACCATTCGAGAGAAAATTTTATTAAATTACGATAAAGAAATTCCGTACGCAGTTGAGGTGGAAACTGAAGAGTTTTTAGAAGATGAAAAAATTATAAGAATTCGCTCTATCATTATGGTAGAACGCGAAACACAAAAAGGAATTATTATCGGACATAAAGGTGCTGCGCTGAAAAAAGTAGGTATGCAAGCTCGTGCCGATTTAGAATTGTTTTTCGATAAACAAATACACATTGAAATTTTCGTAAAAGTGAATAAAGATTGGCGAAACAATGCCTTTCAATTAAGAAGATTTGGATACAACCAAAAGTAATTACAAATAATTAGTTTACAGAATTTAGTAGTTAGTTTGAAGCAATGCGTTTGGTATTACTTACAAAAACTCCTAACTATAAACCCTAAACTCGCAACTTTTAAACTATCTTTGCACAAAATATAAGAATAATGAATAATATTGTAGCCATAGTAGGAAGACCAAATGTAGGAAAATCTACGCTTTTTAATCGTTTAATCCAACGTAGAGATGCCATCGTAGACTCTGTGAGTGGCGTTACGCGTGATAGAAATTATGGAAAAAGTGAGTGGAATGGAAAAGAATTTTCTGTAATTGATACAGGTGGCTACATTAAAGGTTCTGATGATATTTTTGAAGGCGAAATTAGAAAACAGGTAGAATTAGCAATAGATGAGTGCGATGCCATTATTTTTATGGTAGATGTAGAAGAAGGCATTACGCCAATGGATGATGAAGTGGCTAAATTATTACGTAAGGTTACTAAACCTGTTTTATTAGCCGTGAACAAAGTTGATAATTCGAAACGTGTTACAGATGCGTTAGAGTTTTATAATTTAGGATTAGGCGAATATTTCACTATAGGCGCTATGAATGGAAGTGGAACGGGAGAATTATTGGATAAATTAGTGGAAGTTTTACCTGAAATGCCAGAAGCCGTTGAAGATGAAAATCCTTTACCTCGCTTTGCCGTTGTAGGTCGTCCTAATGCAGGAAAATCCTCTATTATTAATGCCTTAATTGGTGAAGATAGATTTGTGGTTACAGACATTGCTGGAACTACTCGGGATGCTATTGATACCACATATAACCGTTTTGGATTCGAATTTAATTTAGTAGATACTGCCGGAATTAGAAGAAAAGCGAAAGTAAAAGAAGATTTAGAATTTTATTCTGTTATGCGTTCAGTTCGTGCCATTGAACATTCTGATGTTTGTATTTTGGTAATTGATGCCACTCGTGGTTTTGAAGGACAAGACCAAAGTATTTTTTGGTTGGCAGAAAAAAACAGAAAAGGAATTGTAATTTTAGTCAACAAATGGGATTTAGTTGAAAAAGATACTATGACCGCAAGAGATTACGAACGTAAAATTAGAGAAGAAATTCAACCATTTACAGATGTGCCAATTTTGTTTGTATCGGCAACAGAAAAACAACGTTTGTTAAAAGCTTTAGAAACCGCGGTTGAGGTTTTTGAAAACAGAAAACAAAAAGTGCCAACATCAAAATTCAACGATTTGATGTTACCAATTATTGAAAACCAACCGCCACCAGCATTAAAAGGGAAGTATGTAAAAATTAAATATTGTATGCAATTGCCTACTCCGGTACCACAGTTTGTGTTTTTTGCCAACTTACCGCAATATGTAAAAGACCCATACAAACGTTTTATTGAAAATAAATTGCGAGAAAACTACAACTTTAGTGGTGTCCCAATAGACATTTACTTTAGACAGAAATAATAAAAAAAACCGATAAGTGATTATCGGTTTTTTTTGTATTAGAACCCCTCAAGGTTTTATGTTTTTAAAAGTTTATGGACTGAATGCTAAAAACTGCCAACTGATTACTGAATCTACCAACTACCACCTGCACCTCCACCAGAAAAGCCACCTCCGCCAAATCCACCACCGAAGCCTCCGCCAAATCCACCACCAGATGATGAACCACCGCCAAAACTACCGCCGCTTCGACCCAAACTACTTAATATAATAATATCCATTAAGTCGGGACCGCCAAATCCTACTGAATTGCCGCTGTTTTTTCCTTTGTTTTTAGAGGCTATGATTAAGAATACTATTACACCAATAATTATAATAAGCTTCGGTATACCACTTCCTTTTTCTTTTTTTCGTTCGCCTTTGTATTTTCCTGTTAAAACTTTAAAAATGGCATCAGTACCTTTGTCTAATCCATTATAATAATTTCCTGCTTTAAATTCCGGAATTATAACATTTCTAACAATTTCACCAGTCATACCAGCTACAAGTTGTACTTCGGTCCCATAACCTGGTGAAATCCAAATTTTTCTGTCATTTTTCGAAAGCAAAATTACAATTCCATTGTCTTTTTCGGCATCTCCAATTCCCCAAGCTTCTCCCCAATTTGGCGTTAAAGTTTGGATATTGTCTCCGTTTAAATCTTCTATAATAATGGCAACAATTTGTGTAGAAGTGGAATCAGAATATCTAACTAATTTTTCTTCTAATTGTGTTTTTTCAACATCAGTTAAAAGTTTTGCATAATCATAAACAGAAGTCTGTAAACTTGGTTTTTCGGGTATTTTATATTGTCCTAACGAAACTTGAGAAAACAATAAAAAAGCAAAAAAGGCAATACAGCCACTACTTTTTAGAATTTGGAACTTAAATTTTCGAATTTCCATATTAACCTTTTGAAATTTCATTAGACAATTCATTTGTATCGGTTTCATTATCATATGGAAAATATTTTTTCAATTGTTTGCCAGCTTCTAAAATTCCATTAATTAAACCTTCTTTATATTGTCCAGCTTTGAATTTCTCAAGCACTACATCTTTAGTAGAATTCCAAAAATCGGGTGCTACTAAATCATTAATACCTTTATCACCAAGAATTGCAAAACTCTTTGTTTGTGTGCAAATGTAAAAAAGCACCCCGTTTTTCAATTCGGTGGCATCCATTTTAAGGATATGAAAAACCTCTTTTGCTCTTTCCATTGATGGTTTGGTGCTATTTTCTTCAATATGTACACGAATTTCACCCGAAGTGTTTTTTTCGGCAATTACAATTGCGGCAACAATTTCTTGTTCTTCAGTTTTAGATAAAAAAGCCGTATTTTCTGACATTATTTTGTGTGTTTTACTGAATTAGAATTTTACTTTCGGTGCATTTTCTGCTCCAGCAACAGCTTTAAAGTACGCTTTTTCAGTATAACCTCCTAAAAATATATTTTGTGGCATAGCTAAAACATAACCATTATATGCTAAAACGGATTCGTTAAAACGAGTTCTTGCAGTTAAAATTTGGTTTTCTGTACTTGCTAATTCATCTTGTAATTGCTTGAAATTTTCTGTCGCTCTTAATTGAGGATACGCTTCAACGCTAACTAAAAGTTTAGACAATGAACTCGTAATACCACTTTGCGCTTGATTAAATTGATCTAATTGCGCAGGAGTAATGTTTTTTGGATCGATTGTTACCGATGTAGCTTTTGCTCTTGCTTCTACAACTGCTGTTAAAGTGCTTTTTTCAAAATCCGCGGCACCTTTTACAGTATTTACTAAATTGTCAATTAAATCAAGTCGTCTTTGGTAGGCGGTATTTACATTTCCCCATTCTTTTTCTGTGGCTTGACTAAATAGTAAAGCTTTATTTTTTACATTCATAAAGTATAAAAATCCTAAGATTAGAATACCTACGACAACTAATACGGGAGCAAATTTTTTCATAATTTTATTGTTTAAAGTTAATTTATTTTATTGTTAAATTTTTTACTGTTTACTAATCACTGAACACTGAATACTAAATCAAAGGCCTTTTTTCATTTCTTGCAATTTGTTTTTTATGCCTTCCAATTTATTTATGATTTCAAAATTATCTAAGGTTTTCTTTTTTCCTTCTTTCAAATGAATTTTAGCGCCTTCCAAAGTAAAACCGCGTTCTTTTACCAAATGGTAAATCATTTGCAATACTTTTACATCATCTGGACGAAACATTCTGTCGCCTTTAGCATTTTTTTTAGGATTGATTTCATCAAATTCTTTATCCCAAAAACGAATTAATGATGCGTTTACATCAAAAGCTTTCGCCAATTCGCCAATGCCATAATATCTTTTTTCTGGTAAGTTTACTTGCATCTTTTTATTTATAATAAATTATTTAATCGCCAAATTGACACATTAATCCAACGATTGATTTTCCTGATTGGCTAATTTAGTAATTAAAACATATTCTTTAGCAGAAATACTGCCATAATAAAAATTTAAAGGATTCACCACTTCGCCATTTTTATGTACTTCATAATGCAAATGAGGCGCTTCGCTTCGTCCTGTACTTCCAACATAACCAATAATATCGCCACGTTTTACTTTTTGTCCTGCTCTAACTTTATATTTACTTAAATGCGCATATAACGTTAAATAGCCATAACCGTGATTAATTTCAATATGATTTCCAAATCCAGATACAGTAGCATCTGCTTTTTTTACAATTCCATCGCCAGTGGCATATATAGGCGTGCCTGATTTAGCTGAAAAATCCATTCCTTTGTGAAATTTTCTAATTTTAGTAAACGGATCACTTCTATATCCAAAGCCAGAAGCCATATGTTTCAATTCTTCATTTTTTATGGGCTGAATAGCTGGGATAGACTTCAATAAAAGTGCTTTTCGCTTGGCAAATTTCGTAATTTCATCTAAAGAAATCGACTGTATGACCAACGCTTTCATTATTTCATCGACTTTTTTAGTTGAACCAATTATTAAATCACTCGTATTAAAATTCTCTAAATCTTTGTACCTATTTTTACCACTTAACCCTGCTCTTCTTATCTCGTTTGAAATGGGTACACTATTAAAATATACTCTATAAATAGTGTTGTCTCGTTCTTCAATAGCCGATAAACCTTCTTCCATTAATGCGATTTTTCTGTTCAATAAATTATAATTAAGTTTCATAATTTCCAATTCTCGTGCTTGTAATTTCGATTTTGGGGTTTCAAAAAAACTTGTCATATTCAAAATAAAAAAGCTTAAAAATCCAAACAACGTACTCGACACTAAAAAGAGCAATGCATATCCAATTTTGGTACTATTTTTAGTCACAATTTGCTTAAATGCCAGTTTATCCGCATCGTAATAAAATTTTACTCTCTTCATATGTAAAAAAGTTGCTTTTTAGGAACTTTTTGTTGTTAGCGATTTCATTAAAATTTACTATTTTTGTTCACGTTATAACAAAGTAACACTTATTATACGAAAGAACCTGAATTTTGTTTCATATTTTGAAATATTTTTTTAGAATTTCAATCAAATAAATTATTCGATTCAATATCATAAAAATGAAATCACAAGACATAAGAAAAGCCTATTTACAATTTTTTGAAAGCAAAGGACACACCATAGTTCCTTCTGCCCCAATTGTATTAAAAGACGACCCAACACTGATGTTTAATAACTCAGGAATGGCGCAGTTTAAAGAGTTTTTCTTAGGAAATGGCACGCCAAAAAGCAATCGAATTACAGATACGCAAAAATGTTTACGTGTTTCAGGAAAGCATAACGATTTGGAGGATGTTGGTTTTGATACGTATCATCATACTATGTTCGAAATGCTTGGGAATTGGTCTTTTGGCGATTATTTCAAAAAAGAAGCATTGCCTTGGGCTTGGGAATTTCTTACGGAAGTTTTAAAGTTAGAAAAAGACCGTTTATATGTTTCTGTTTTTGAAGGAAGTAAAGAAGATAATGTGCCTTTTGATCAAGACGCTTGGGATATTTGGAAACAATTTGTACCCGAAGACCGAATTATATTAGGAAATAAAAAAGACAACTTTTGGGAAATGGGCGACCACGGTCCATGTGGTCCGTGTTCAGAAATTCATATCGATTTGCGTTCAGATGCTGAAAGAAATGAGGTTTCTGGAAGAAGTTTAGTCAACGCCGACCATCCGCAAGTAGTCGAAATTTGGAATAACGTTTTTATGGAATTTAACCGTAAAGCAGATGGTTCTTTAGAAAAATTACCTGCACAACACGTAGATACCGGAATGGGATTTGAGCGTTTGTGTATGGCAATGCAAAATGTAACTTCGAATTATGATACCGATGTTTTTACCCCGCTTATCGCGAAAGTTGAGGAAATAACGGGTTTAAAATATACGCCCAATACCCAATACCCAATACCCAATATCCAAGAAAAAACCAACATTGCTATCCGTGTGGTAGTAGACCACGTGCGTGCGGTGGCTTTCGCTATTGCTGATGGACAATTACCATCTAATACAGGAGCAGGTTATGTAATTCGTAGAATTTTACGACGTGCGATTCGATACGGATTTACGTTTTTAGATACAAAAGAACCTTTTATCAATAAGTTAGTTGAAGTATTAGCGAATCAAATGGGTGAATTTTTCCCTGAAATCAAATCGCAACAACAATTGGTTACCAACGTAATTCGTGAAGAAGAAGCTTCGTTTTTAAGAACTTTAGAACAAGGAATTCAGTTGTTAGATAATGTAATGCAAAATGCTTCTGATAATGAAATTTCCGGTAAAATTGTATTTGAATTATATGATACATTTGGCTTTCCATTAGATTTAACTGCGCTTATTTTATCTGAAAAGAAATTCACTTTCGACTTAAAAGAGTTTACGAAGTGTTTAGAAGAACAAAAAGCACGTTCGCGTGCCGCTTCTGAAGTTTCTACTGAAGATTGGTCAATTTTAATTCCGGGAAATGTGGAAACGTTTGTTGGTTACGATCAAACGGAAAATGAAGTAAAAATCACCAGAATCCGTAAAGTAGATTCTAAAAAAGACGGCATTTTATACCAAATCGTTTTAGATAATTCGCCTTTTTATCCAGAAGGTGGTGGACAAGTAGGAGATAAGGGAATATTGGTTTCTGCAAATGAAACGATTGACATTATCGATACGAAAAAAGAAAATAACTTAATTTTACATTTTGCAAAACAACTTCCAGAAAATGTAAATGCCACTTTTACTGCTAAAGTAAATACCGATTTAAGAACATCAACTTCCAAAAATCATTCGGCGACGCACTTGATGCATTTGGCTTTGAAAACCATTTTGGGTACACACGTGGAGCAAAAAGGTTCGTTAGTAAATCCGAATTATTTACGTTTCGATTTTTCGCATTTTTCAAAAGTTTCTGATGAAGAATTACGTCAGGTAGAAGTAAGTGTTAATGCTCAAATTGAAGATCAATTGCAATTAGTAGAACACCGAAATATTCCAATTAAAGAAGCATTAGACAAAGGTGCAATGGCTTTATTTGGTGAAAAATATGGCGATTCTGTAAGAATGATTGAATTTGGCGAAAGCAAAGAATTATGTGGCGGAATTCACGTGAAAAATACGGCTGATATTTGGCATTTCAAAATTGTTTCAGAAGGAGCCGTAGCAGCTGGAATTCGTAGAATTGAAGCCATTACTGGCGATGCCGTTAAAGCGTTCTACACGAATCAAGAAAATACCTTGTCGGAAATTAAGGAAGTATTGAAAAATCCTCAAGATGTATTAAAATCAGTGGCTTCGTTACAAGACGATAACACAAAATTGAAAAAGCAAATTGAGCAATTAGTAAAAGAAAAAATTGACGGATTAGCAACAAGTTTAGTTTCTGAATTTCAAGATGTTAATGGAATTAATTTCTTAGTAAAACAAGTCGATTTATCGATGAGCGCTACAAAAGATTTAGCACAAGCCATTGGAACTTCAAAACCAAATACATTTGTAGTTTTAGCTTCAATTGAAGACGGTTTACCAAATATTCACTGTTATATTGCTAAAGAATTAGTTGCAAACAAAGGTTTAAACGCTGGAACTGTTATCCGTGAATTAGGAAAATACATTGATGGAAATGGAGGCGGACAACCGTTTTTCGCTTCAGGAAAAGGTAAAAATGCTACAGGAATTGCTGCAGTTTTAGAGAATGCTGTGAATTTTGTGAAATAAATATCTAATTTTATTGAAACACCGATTAAAGAAATTATCATAATATTTAAAATTTCTTTAATCGGTGTTTTTTTATTTTCTTTCCCCAATTTGTTGACGCCACATCGCGTAATACAATCCTTTTTCAACTAATAAATCTTCGTGTTTTCCTTGTTCGATAATTTTTCCTTGTTCTAACACGAAAATTTTATCGGCGTGCATAATGGTTGATAATCGGTGTGCAATTAATATTGTAATTCTGTTTTCATCTGAAATATTTCTTATCGTACTATTAATTTCTTCTTCGGTAATCGAATCTAAAGCAGAAGTTGCTTCATCGAAAATTAATAAATTTGGCTGTCTCAAAATAGCTCTTGCTATAGATAACCGTTGTTTTTCGCCACCAGAAATTTTAATTCCACCTTCACCAATTGTCGAATTTAAACCGTTTTCCGCACGTTCTAAAAGTTTGCCACAACTTGCTTTTTGCAACGCACTTATCAGTTCTTCATCTGTTGCTTTTGGCTTTACAAACAATAAATTTTCTCTAATTGTTCCAGAAAACAATTGCGCATCTTGTGTTACAAACCCTAATTGTTTTCGCAATTTTAAAATATCAATTTTTTTAGAATCGATACCATTATACAAAACGTGACCAATTGCTGGCGGATACAAACCAACTAATAATTTTACTAAAGTTGTTTTTCCTGAACCTGATGGGCCAACAAACGCGACGGTTTCGCCTTGTTTTATTGAAAAATTTATATTTTCAACCGCAGGCTGTTTGGCAGTTTTATGTTTGAAACTTACATCGGTAAACACTAAAGAACTTATTTTTCCAAAATTTTCTGGCTCTTCTGGTCGGTGTTCTGATTTTGCTTTTAATAAATTTTCAAAGTTTTCCATCGATACTTTTGTTTCATTTTTAGCGATAATAAAAGCACTTAATTCTTGCAATGGGTTAAAAATAAAAAAGGTAAAAAATACCATAGTTAATAAATCGCCAACTACAATTTTATCGCTAAATAAGAAATAATACAGTCCGAAAATTACGCAAGTTCGCATAAAATGCACCGTTGTACCTTGAATAAAACTCAAACTTCTTATAAAACGAATTTTCTGAATTTCAAGTTGTAAAATTTTATGTGTATTTGAATTTAACCTGTTTTCTTCCTGTTTGGTTAAGCCCAAACTTTTAACCAATTCGATATTTCGTAAACTTTCTGTAGTAGAACCTGCTAAGGAATTGGTTTGCAAAACGATATTTCTTGATACCGCTTTTATTTTTTTACCTAAGAAGGAACTAATAAACGCAATAATAGGTGCGGTTAATACAAAAATAAATGCAATTCTATAATCAATACGAGAAATGTAAACAATTACAAAAATGAATCCAATTATGGTTTGAAAAATCAATGAAATAGAAAGTGTAATTAGCTTTTCTGAGTCGGTTCGGGCTTTCTGCAATTTGCTTAAGGTTTCGCCACTACTTTGATCTTCAAAATCTTCGTAAGGTAAATCTAAAGACTTTTTTATGCCATCCGTATACATTTCAGCACCTGTTCTTTGAATAACAATATTGGTAAAGTAATCTTGGAAGTTTTTTGTGATACGAGAAATCATTGCAGCCGTAAGCGAAAGGCCTAACCAAAAGCCTACAGATTTTATAAAACCGATTTCATTGCCTTTGTATTTCGCAATTCCCACACCACAATCCTGCATTAATTTACCCGTAATAATCGAATCCGATAAACTAAAACATATGTTTATGGTGGCCATTAAAAGTGCAAAAAAGAGCAGTAATTTGTGTTTTTGTAAGTAACTATAAAGCAATTTCATATGTAAAATTTTATGTCGCAAAAGTAAGCAATAAAAAGTCTTTACATATTTTTTCACAACTATTTAACTTGTTTTTGTATTTTTGAAAGAAGATAAACATTGCTATGAAATTTCAAACCACCATTCCCATAAAAAAATCTGATTTTTTAATTGATTATTCTTCAAAATTAGTTTCTTTAGGTTCTTGTTTTGCTGAAAATATGGGTGATAAATTTGACTATTTTAAATTCCAAAATATAACCAATCCGTTTGGAATTATTTTTAATCCAATATCATTAGAAAAAATAATTCTTAGAAGTCTTCATAAAAAATATTTTACTGAGAATGACATATTTTTTCATAATGAAGCTTGGCATTGTTACGAAGTACATTCTGAACTTTCGAATCCTGATAAAACGAAATTTCTTACTACATTAAATCAATTAATTGACACAACAAACGGGCATCTTGAAAAAGCGACACATTGTCTAATTACTTTAGGTACTTCTTGGGTGTACAAGCATATTGAAACAAATGATATTATTGCCAATTGTCATAAAGTTTCACAAAAACAATTTGTAAAAGAGTTGCTTTCTGTCGCTGATGTAGAGGCGAGTTTGAAAAGAATTGTTTCAGAAATTCAAGTTGTAAATCCAAATTGTAAATTTATTTTTACGATTTCTCCTGTTCGTCATAGTAAAGACGGTTTTGTAGAAAACAATGTAAGTAAATCGCATTTATTTACTGCGCTGTATCATTTTCTATCAAATACTACTTCAAGTATTTATTTTCCGAGTTATGAGATTATGATGGATGAGTTGCGTGATTACCGATTTTATGCGGAAGATATGTTGCATCCAAATCAAACTGCAATTGATTATATTTGGATGAAATTTTCTGAAAATTATATAAATGAAACCGAATTTGAAACGATGCAACACGTTTCAGAAATTCAAAAAGCATTGAATCACAAACCTTTTAATCCTAATTCTGAAAGTCATTTAAAATTTCAGGATAATTTAAAACAGAAAATTGATGCAATTGCAGCTAAATATCCTGAAATGAAATTTTAAAGTAACAATTATAATTTACTTTGTAAACTTTGCCAGCTTCCACCATTGATGCATTCAATACCGTTTCGGTTTAGTATGTTTGTTGCCATTCCGCTTCTGTTTCCACTTCTGCAACAAGCAATAACCGGTTTGTTTAGTTTTTTTATGTCGTTAATTTTCGATTCGATAATTTGTAAAGGAATGTTTTTGGAGTTTTGAATGTGTCCTCCAGCAAATTCTTCATATGTTCTAACATCAATGATTATTGCATTTTTTTCTTTAAATGCTGCAATTTGAGCGGATTTATCACCAAATCCTAAAAAATCTAAAATTCCCATATTGTTTTGTTTTTAGCAAATATATGGGAATCTTATGGGATATTATGTAACATATGTTGCTATTTATTTTCGAAAACTAAAGCTAAACCGCCGTCAATTAAATGTGCAATTTCTGGACGTTTTGTTTTAAGTTTTTCTAAATGATTTAAAACCTTATCAATTAAATCCGAATGATTTTCTTTTTTAGCTAATTCGGCAATTTCAACTGAAAGTAACCAATCGTTTTCATGATTTGCAGTTACAGCGCCAAATGCTTCTTTCAGAGTTATTTCAGCAGGTTTCCCCTCTCTTAATTTTCTAATATTTAGGTATAAATTTTCAAGTTCTTCTCGTTTGCTTGATTTTTTTTGTTTTATAGTATGCGATGTTGGAACGTGGGTAATCATATCAAAACTTGAAACATCTGCAGGTCCTGAAAAAGCGGATGTTATTTTTTTACCTACAGCCATATCATAAATCCCCCATTCTGGAGCAAATAATACGGTTTCGCCGTGAGTAACTGTACAGTTTTTGAATTTAATTAGTAAAATTTCACCTTGTAAATTTCTTGTACCCGTAATAATTTCACCAGAAACTTTAATGTTTCCTTCAAATTCTAATGTAATTTGTTCGCCTTCATAAATATCATATGCACGTAAATCTCTTGGACCCATATCTTCTATGGCCAAGTTAATGCCTTTTAGCATTCCAATTGCTGAACCAAATCCATCAGGATGCGATGCTGTTCCGTGTCCTACTAATTCTTTTTCTCTGTACGATAATGCTGTTTTTCCAGTGGTTTGAATGTACACTGGTTTTCCTTCGTTTTCAATTACGTTTGTAAAAACACCTGATATTTGCAAGCCAGTACTTAACTCTGCAGTACCCATTGCTTTTGAAGTAATTAACTTTTGAATTCCAGATAAACCGCCAGTTCGCAATGCCATTTTATTTGCAAATTCTTCTAAAACAGAACTTAATTTGGCAAAATCTGGCGTTACATAAAGTTGAGGTTGTGGTTTGGTGATATCAAAACTTTGGTCTGCTGCTGAAATATCGTATGGAAGTTTTTTGACTTCATCTGTCATACACCAAGCACTTTCACCAATAGACGATAGCAAACCTGCACCATATATTTTTGGGTTTTCCACTGTTCCAATTAAGCCGTATTCTACTGTCCACCAATGTAAATTTCTAATTTTTGACATTTCAGACAATTCACCCATGTTGTTTTGTAAAAATTCAACTTGGTCTTCTGCGGCTTTAATTTCCGCTTCCGGAGTGCCCTCTGCTTCTTTTACAATAGATAATAATCGAACAGCTTCATATAATTCGTAATCTCTTGAAGATGAAATGGCCTTGCAACCAATTTCGCCAAAACGGCGTAAATATTCAGCATATTCTGGATTGGCAATAATTGGTGCATGTCCGGCACCTTCATGAATTATATCTGGAGCGGGAGTGTATTCAATATGTTCTAATTGTCTAATATCACAAGCAATTACTAAAACATTATAAGCTTGAAATTCCATAAAAGCACTTGGAGGAATAAATCCGTCAACCGCTACAGCAGCCCAACCGATTTCTTTCAAAATTCGGTTCATACCATACATGTTAGGAATATTATCAATTTCTAACCCGGTTTTTTCTAACCCTTCTAAATAAGAATTATGTGCCACTTTAGATAAATAATTTACGTTTTTACGCATTACATATCTCCAAACCGCTTGATTAATTGGCGTATAATCAGAATAATCTTGTGGGATTATAAACTGTTTTAAATGTTTAGGTAATCTTTCTATCAGAGGGTTACTTTCAAAATTAAGTTCCATAAAGGTTGTATGTTATTTGATGTAAAATTACAATAAATTTTAAATCCAATTATGATTTTTATCATGCAAATAAAAATCCTGACAGTTTTAAAACGAATCAGGATTAAATTTTCAATTTCAAAAAATAGGTTTATTTTATTATTGGAGGATATTTCTCTAAAATTTTTGAAACAAATTCAGCAATTCGTTCGTCTTTCTTTTCAAAGTTTGTTGTTAAATATCCTGTTCCTATACCTTGCCAAACTAACTCTTTTGTTTTTACATCAACAATGTCAATATATAATGTGCCTTCTGGAGTAGTGGTTGTTTGTGTGAAACCCATTCCCATTCCCATTCCCCAGCCTGGACCCCAGCCAAAACCGTAGCCCCAACCCATGTTGTTGTATACATTAACACGTTCACGCTCTTTGGTGAAAATATTGATTAAAACATCGGGATTTTCAGATTTTGAAAATTGTTTAGTAGGCATTACAGCATCAATAGCATATAAAATACGCTTCTTGTCTAAATCTGAAATTTCTAATTTATCTATGCTACTTTTATTATAGGCATAGGTTTTGTAAGCTGCAAAATTTGCTTTTTTGTCATAATCTGTATTTACATAAACAGACGAACAAGAAGTAAGGATAAAAAATCCTATAACCGATAGAAGTTTAATTAATTTCATATTCTAATATTTAATTTAATAATTTTTCGTCAACTAAGTTTGGAAGTGTTACATTTAATAAAGGTTGAGCTTCCATTGCGCGTTTTATAGCAAATATTGCGCCTTCATTTCTGGCCCAATTTCTTCTTGATATTCCATTATTTACATCCCAAAATAACATCATTTCCAAACGTTTAGATGCTTCTTTAGTACCATCAAGAAGCATGCCAAAACCTCCATTAATTACTTCGCCCCAACCTACACCGCCTCCATTATGAATAGAAACCCAAGTAGCACCTCGGAAACTGTCGCCAATTACATTTTGAATAGCCATATCGGCTGTAAATCGTGAACCGTCATAAATATTTGATGTTTCTCTGTATGGCGAATCGGTACCAGAAACATCATGATGGTCTCTTCCTAAAATTACCATTCCAATTTCGCCTCGAGCTATCGCCTGATTGAATGCTTCTGCAATTTTAATTCGTCCTTCTGCATCGGCATATAATATTCTGGCTTGCGATCCTACAACTAATTTATTTTCTTGAGCGCCTTTAATCCACTGAATATTATCTGCCATTTGTTGTTGAATTTCAACTGGCGAAGTTGTAATCATTTCTTCCAAAACTTCACACGCTATTTGATCTGTTTTGGCTAAATCTTCCGGATTTCCTGAGGCACAAACCCAACGAAATGGTCCAAAACCATAATCAAAACACATCGGACCCATAATGTCTTGTACGTAACTATTGTATTTAAAATCGATATGATTTTCTGCAAATACATCCGCACCAGCTCTTGAAGCTTCTAATAAAAACGCATTTCCATAATCGAAGAAATAGGTGCCTTTATCCGTATGTTTATTAATTGCAAGCGCATGTCGACGCAACGTTTTTTGTACTTCTTCCTTGAATTTTTCTGGATGATTTGCCATCATTTCATTGGATGCCTCAAATGAGTAGCCAATAGGGTAGTAGCCACCAGCCCAAGGATTATGAAGTGACGTTTGGTCAGAGCCTAAATCGATATGTAAATTTTCTTCATCAAATCGTTCCCAAACATCTACCACATTTCCTAAATAAGCAATAGAAACTACTTCATTGGTTTCCAGTGCTTTTCTAACTCTGGCTACTAAAAGTGTAATGTCTTCAATTACTTCATTTATCCATCCTTGCGAATGACGAATGTGCGTAATTTTAGGGTTTACTTCCGCGCAAACGGTAACACATCCCGCAATATTTCCAGCTTTTGGCTGTGCGCCAGACATTCCACCTAATCCAGAAGTTACAAATAATCCGCCTTTTGGTGATTTTTTTATTTTTCGAAAACCGTTTAAAACGGTAATTGTAGTTCCATGAACAATACCTTGAGGTCCAATATACATATAACTTCCTGCAGTCATTTGTCCGTATTGCGATACGCCCAAGGCATTCATTTTTTCCCAATCATCTGGCTTAGAGTAATTTGGAATTACCATTCCATTTGTAACTACGACTCTTGGTGCTTCTTTATGAGAAGGAAATAATCCCATCGGATGACCAGAATACATAGATAATGTTTGTTCGTCTGTCATTTCAGACAAATATTTCATGGTAAGTAGGTATTGTGCCCAATTTTGAAAAACTGCACCATTTCCACCATAAGTAATTAATTCATGCGGATGTTGTGCAACTGCATAATCTAAATTATTTTGTATCATCAACATAATGGCTTTTGCCTGCTCAGAATTTCCTGGATATTCAGAAATTGGTCTGGCTTTCATTTCGTAATCTGGACGAAATCGATACATATAAATTCGCCCATATTTTTCCAATTCGGCTTTAAATTCATGAAGCAATGTGGCATGATGTTTGGCATCAAAATAGCGTAAAGCGTTTTTTAATGCTAATTTTTTTTCTTCATTTGAAAGGATTTCTTTTCGTTTTGGTGCGTGATTTGTTGCAGCATCATACGATTTATGTTGCGGTAAAACATCTGGAATTCCTTGTTGTATTTGCTCTTTAAAAGTCATTTTTTTAGATTTTGGATTTTTAGATTTTGGATATTCAGAAAATTATGTTTGAAAATCGGTTGTCTAAAACTATTTTTTATTTCTTCCTGTTTTTTTGTCGAAACCATATGGGCAATGTCTACAGCCACTTTTACAGCAATATCCTCGCTTTAAATGATGTTTTTCTGTAAAACATTTGTATCCTTCTGGAGTAAAATAAAAATCTTCTCCTTCTATTAAATTTTTTGGATTTATTTCATTGTTCATAATCGCAAATTTAGGAACTTTGTAGCAAATGATTGTATTAGTTTTTTAAATATTTAACTAATGAAACAATTATTTCTTTTTTATGAAATCAAGTAACCAAAAAATACCCATTCATTTTCCTAACGGAATTGAACTTTTTATCAAAAGAGAAGATCTATTGCATCCTGTAATTTCTGGGAATAAATTCAGAAAATTAAAATATAATTTAGCCGAAGCAAAACGATTGGGATATAAAAAATTACTCACTTTTGGCGGGGCATTTTCTAATCATATTGTAGCTGTTGCAGGTGCTGGAAAAGAGTTTGGTTTTGAAACTATTGGAATAATTAGAGGTGAAGAATTACAAGAAAAGATAAATGAAAACCCAAGTTTAGCAGTTGCACAACAATTTGGAATGAAATTTGTTTTTGTTTCAAGAGATACCTATAGATTAAAAGATACGCCTGAATTTTTAGATGAAATGGAGACTGAATTTGGTGATTTTTATTTATTACCCGAAGGCGGCACAAATAAATTAGCCATAAAAGGATGTGAAGAAATTTTATCTGAAGATGATATTGAGTTTTCATATATTTGTTCTTCAATTGGAACAGGTGGTACAATTTCTGGAATTATTAATAGTGCTGCTTTATATCAAAATATTATTGGATTTTCTTCCTTAAAAGGTGATTTTTTACAAAATGATATTGCTAAATTTGCAAATCAAAATAATTGGACCATAAATTGTGAGTATCATTTTGGTGGTTATGGAAAAGTAACAAATGAATTAATTGAATTTATAAATTCGTTTTACATTCAATATGAAATTCCATTGGATCCAATTTATACCGGAAAAATGATGTTTGGTATTTTAGATTTAATACAAAATGATTTTTTTTCACCAAATTCAAAAATTTTAGCCATTCATACCGGTGGCTTACAGGGTATTGCAGGTATGAATTTAAAATTAGAAAAATCTGGAAAAACAAAGATAATAATATGATAAATAAAATTTTAATACTATTTTTTGCGCTGCTTTTAACAAGTTGTGGAGGTTCTAAAATCACTACTACTAAAGGAAAAAAGTATTCCAAAACGTATCCTGCTTCAAAAAAACCTGTTACAAAACCAACACCAGTAGCAAAATCTCCAACGAAGGAAAATCCTTCTGGCAGCGAAATATTAGTAGCAACATCTAAAGTAAAAGCTACGACAGAAGATGTAAAAAAATACATTGAAGATTTTAAAGAAACGGCAAAAAGTAATATGAAAGTTCACGGAATTCCTGCAAGTATCACCATGGCGCAGGGTATTTTAGAATCGGGTGCGGGATTTGGATCTTTAGCTAAAGAAGCGAACAATCATTTCGGAATTAAATGCCATACAGGATGGACAGGTGAGTCTGTAAAATACGATGATGATGCCGAACAAGAGTGTTTTAGAAAATATAAAGACCCAACTGAATCGTACAAAGATCATTCTGCTTTTTTATCTTCAAGAAAACGGTATGAAAGTTTGTTTAAATTAGATAAAGGTGATTATGAATCGTGGGCAAATGGTTTAAAACAAGCGGGTTACGCAACAGATACGTTATACCCTTCAAAATTAATTGGTATTATTGAACGTTATGAATTATATAAAATTGACAATGAAGTTTTAGGAAGAAATTTTATTCCAAAACCAAGAGTTGTTGCCCAAGTACAATTTATTGGAGAGCATATCGTTGTAAAAGGGGATACCTTGTATTCATTATCAAAAAAATACAATATATCTGTTGAGGAATTAAAAAGTTTAAATACTATTTTGGAATCCGGAATTTCAATCGGTCAAAAATTAAAAGTAAAAAAATAATGTTATATCAAAGAAGTAGTCAGTTATTTATTGAAGCAAATGAAGTAATACCGGGTGGTGTTAACTCTCCTGTTCGTGCATTTAAAGGTGTTGGAGGTTTTCCAATTTTTATTAAAGAAGCTAAAGGTGCTTATTTATATGATGAAGACGGGAATAAATACATAGACTATATTAATTCTTGGGGCCCTATGATTTTAGGTCACGCCCACGAGCCTGTAGTAAATGCAATAATTGAAAAGGCAAAAAAAGGCACTTCTTTTGGTGCACCAACTGAGTTAGAAACGAAAATAGCTCAATTGGCCATTTCAATGGTGCCAAATATAGATAAAATTCGATTTGTTAACTCGGGTACGGAAGCTTGCATGAGTGCAATTCGCTTGGCGCGAGGCTATACCAAACGAGATAAAATTATTAAATTTTCAGGTTGTTATCATGGTCATTCCGATTCGTTTTTAATTGCTGCTGGAAGTGGATTAAGTACGTTTGGTGTACCAAATAGTCCCGGAGTAACTGAAGGCACGGCTAAAGACACGTTGTTAGCTAAATATAATGATTTAGAGCATGTAAAAGCGCTTTTTGATGCCAATAAAAATGAAATTGCAGCAATTATAGTAGAACCTGTTGCAGGAAATATGGGGTGTATCCCTCCAAAAGAAGGTTTTTTATCAGGTTTAAAACAACTTTGTGAAGAAAACGGAGCTTTGCTAGTTTTTGATGAGGTGATGACTGGTTTTCGTCTTGCAAAAGGTGGTGTGCAAGAATTGTATCAAGTTGTAGCAGATATTGTTTGTTTTGGAAAAGTAATTGGTGGTGGTTTGCCAGTAGGTGCTTTCGCTGCACGAAATGAAATTATGAGTTTGTTATCGCCATTAGGTCCTGTTTATCAAGCAGGAACGTTATCTGGAAACCCATTAGCTATGGCGGCAGGGTACCAAATGCTATTGGAATTAAATTCAGATAAAGAAATATTTAATAGATTAGAAGAAAAAACAGCTTATTTAGAGGACGGAATTCACAAAGTTTTGTCGGAAAATAATATTGAGTTTACTATTAATAGAGTAGGATCTATGATTTCAGTGCATTTCGATAAAAATGAAGTGTATGATTTTGAAACAGCAAAGAATGGAGATAACGAAAGATTTAAGAAATTCTTTCACGAACTTTTGAAATTGGGTATTTATATTGCACCTTCGGCTTATGAATCTTGGTTTATTACCGATGCTTTAACTTATGAAGATTTAGATTATACTATTGATTGTATTAATAAAGCAGCAAAAATTTTATAAAAAAAGCCCGTTTAGAAACAACCAAACGGGCTTTTAAAAAAGTAATTTATTTTTAGTTTGTTAATTTTTTCAACAAACCTTGTTTACTTTCAATACTTTCCATTTGTGTTTGAGAAAGCGTAGCTCTTAGTTTTGCTTCAATTACTCTCGCCAATTCGATTTTTCTTTCTGCTGAAAGATTTTCGTTTAAATTTCTGAATTTGTATTCAAATAATCTTGTTAAATCTTCGCTTAAAGTTCCTTCTACAGCTACTACTTCAGAAAGTGCAACCATATTATTTTTAGCTTCAATTTTTTCGTCTACTTTTTTAAATGTTTCTTGTGCATTAGCATTTACTGTGAAAGCTAAAAACAAAACAAGAGCGCCTAATAAATTTTTCATTGTTAAATTTTTTAATAGTTTTATCAAAAATAAAAAATAATTTCAATAAAAAGCATTTTTTTGTAATTAATTATTATTTTTTTTGTTTTGATATTCTTTTTATTTTAAATTGATTTATTTTATAATTTCAATTTTCATTGATTCATCAACGTTTTCCATATCTAAAAAACCTTGCTCTTGCATCCATTCATCGCTATAAATTTTACTCATATAACGCGATCCGTGGTCTGGAAAAACAACTACTACATTGCTGTTTTCGTTAAATTCTCCTAATGCAGCATATTGCTTTACAGCTTGAAATGCAGCACCAGATGTGTAACCAACAAATAATCCTTCCGTTTTTGAAATTTCTCTGGCTGTAATAGCACTTTCTTTATCGGTAACTTTTATATATTTATCAATAATATCAAAATCGGTAGCTGTTGGAATTAAATTTTTACCTAAACCTTCTATTTTGTATGAATAAATTTCCTTTTCGTCAAATTCTTTAGTTTCGTGGTATTTTTTTAAAACGGATCCGTAAGCATCTACACCTAACACTTTTATAGATGGATTTTTTTCTTTCAAATACCTTCCAATTCCAGAGATAGTTCCTCCAGTTCCGCTACACACGACAACGTGAGTAACTGAACCATTTGTTTGATCCCAAATTTCTTTTCCTGTACTGCAATAATGTGCTTCAATGTTTAAATCATTAAAATATTGATTGATGTAGACAGAATTAGGTATTTCTCTATGAATTTTTTTAGCTACTTCGTAATAACTTTTAGGATCGTCAGCAGCTACATTAGCTGGGCAAACATATACTTTTGCTCCCATACTTTTTAGCATATCAATTTTGTCAGGTGACGATTTATCACTCACCGCTAAAATACATTTGTATCCTTTAATAATACTAATCATTGCCAAGCTAAAACCAGTATTTCCAGATGTAGTTTCCACAATTGTAGCACCAGGTTTTAAAATGCCTTTTTCCTCAGCACAATTGATAATATGTAATGCAATTCTGTCTTTAGAGGAATGTCCTGGATTAAAAGCTTCCATTTTGGCATAAAAATTTCCAGTCAATCCAGCAGCGATTTTATTTAATTTTATAATTGGCGTGTTTCCAACTAATTCTAAAACAGAGTTGTGTGCGTTTATATCGTTTTTCATTTTTAATGTTATGTCTATAAAGTTGTTCTTGTCATTCTAAACTTATTTTAGATTGACAAACAATACTTTTCAATACTTTATTTTTTAATATTCTCTAAATCAAATAAGAAAGCAAACTCTTTGGCTAATTCTTTTAAGGCTTCAAATCTTCCAGAAGCACCACCATGACCTGCATCCATATTTGTATCTAAAAATAATTGTTTATTGTTGGTTTTTATAACTCTTAATTTTGCAACCCATTTTGCAGGTTCAAAATATTGCACTTGCGAATCGTGTAAACCAGTTGAAACATACATATTTGGATATCCTTGTGCTTTTACTTGATCGTATGGTGAATAGGATAGCATATAATCATAATATTTTTTTTCATTCGGATTTCCCCATTCGTCGTATTCTCCTGTTGTTAATGGTATAGTATCATCTAACATGGTTGTAATTACGTCTACAAATGGTACTTGTGCAATTACTCCATTGTATAATTCTGGAGCCATATTAACAATAGCGCCCATTAATAACCCACCAGCAGAACCACCTTCAGCATATAAATGCTCGGCAGAAGTATATTTTTCAGAGATTAAAAACTTGCTACAATCAATAAAATCCGTAAATGTGTTTTTCTTTTTTAATAATTTTCCATTTTCGTACCATTCTCTTCCTAAATCTTCACCACCACGAATGTGTGCAATAACGTAGATGAATCCTCTATCCATTAAACTTAGTCTGGTACTTGAAAAATAAGGATCCATTGAAGAACCGTAAGAACCATAAGCATATTGTAACAAAGGATTTTTTCCGTCTTTTTTAATGCCTTTTCTATATACCATACTCATAGGGATTTTTGTTCCATCAGTTGCAGTAGCCCAAATTCTTTCTTCTATATAGTTGTTTTTATCGAATTTTCCGCCTAAAACAGCTTGCTCTTTCAAGACGGTTTTTTCTTTTGTTTTCATATTGAAATCAATCACAGAAGATGGCGTTGCCATAGATTGGTAACCATAACGCAATACATCGGTATCAAAATCTACATTAGAAGTGGTGTAGCAAGTATAGGTTTCGCTACTAAATGGCAAATAGTAATCGCCAGAGCCATCCCAAGGTTTAATTTGAATTTTATTTAAACCATTTGAACGTTCTTCCACTACTAAATAATTTTTAAAAATTTCAATTCCTTCTAATAAAACATCTTTTCTATGCGGAATTAAATCGGTCCAATTTTCTTTAGATGTAGCATTCTCAGGTGAAGTCATCAATTTGAAATTGGTCGCTTTATCGGCATTGGTTAAGATGTAAAAAGTGTCTTTATAAAAAGAAATAGAATATTCTAAACCACGAGTTCTCGGTTGAAAAATTCTGAATTTTCCATCCGGATTATTCGCCTCTAAGATTTGATATTCGGTTGTAAGCGTACTTCCAGAACCAATTATGATGTATTTTTTCGATTTTTCTTTATACACAAACGTACTGTAGGTATCGTCCTTTTCGTGAAAAACCAACAGGTCTTCTGAGGCATCTGTGCCTAATTTATGTTTGAAAATTTTATCAGATCGAAGCGTTTGTGGATCTTTCCCGGTATAAAAAAGCGTTTTATTATCGGTAGACCAGCTGGAACCACCAGTTGTGTTTTCAATTTTATCTGAAAGAATTTCACCAGTTTCTAAATTTTTAATATTAATGGTGTATTGTCTTCTTGATACTAAATCCAGTCCAAAAGCTACTAATTTGTTGTCGCCACTCACACTCATTCCGCTTAAATTGAAATAAGATTGTCCTTTTGCCATTTCGTTACAATCGAATAAAATTTCTTCTTTCGCATCTAAACTTCCTTTTTTTCTGGCATAAATTGGATAATCTTTACCCGTTTCAAAACGTGTGATGTACCAATATTCGTTATAAAAATAAGGAACAGAACTGTCGTCCTCTTTTATTCTGGATTTCATTTCAGCAAATAAATCGTCTTGTAATTGTTTGGTATGCGCAGTAGATTTTTGGTAATATTCGTTTTCTTTATTTAAATAGTCAATTACTTCTGGATTTTCTCTTTCGTTTAACCAATAGTAATTATCCGTTCTTACATCTCCGTGTTTTTCTAATTTTTTTGGAATTACTTTTGCAATTGGTGGTTGAATGGTTTTCATTTTTTGATTTTGATTTTGTGATTGTATTTTTGCAATAAATATCAGTAAAACTGATGCTAAGATTATTTTTTTCATGGTTTATGCTGTTTTAATTTGATATTTATTTCAATTTTATTTCAAACATTTTATCCCAATTTTTACCTGTAATAAAAACCGTTTTTGTTGATGGATTGTATGCAATTCCGTTTAAAACATCAATTTCTGGATGTTGCTTAACCGCTTTCTTTAACTCAGAAAAATCAATAGCACTTTCTACAGCACCATTTTCTGGATTGATAATCACTATTACATCTTTTTGGTAAATGTTTGCCCAAATTTTTCCATCAATCCATTCTAATTCGTTAAGTTCTGTAATGGCATTTGTGTCAGAATACACATTTATGAAACGCTCCATCTTTTGAGTTTCTGGATTTAGAAAATAAATTTTATTGGTTCCATCGCTCATAATTAAATGTTTGTCGTTATGCGTTAAACCCCAACCTTCAACATCTGAAAAATAATCAAATGTTTTTTCTTGCTCTAAAGTTTCTGCATTATAAATAAATCCAACTTTATTTTTCCAAGTCAATTGGTAAATTTTGTCATTAAAAACGGTAATTCCTTCACCAAAATAATCTGGTGATAAAGGCACGGATTTTGAAACATTTCCAGATTTATAATCTGTTTTTCTTAAAGTTGATTCGCCATTTTGACCCGTTCCTTCTAATAAAATGCCGTTGTAAAATTCTAAACCTTGTGTGTAAGCATTTGCATCGTGATTGTACGCGTTTAAAATAGTATAATCTTTCGTTTCATATAATTTTGGGGTGATATTCGAAACCAATTCAAAAGAGGTTACACATTCTGTTTTTTCACCTTCAGAATGTACAATTGCTTTTATGTATTGAATACCAAATTGTAATTTTTCTAATTTTAAATTAAAAACTGCATTTTCAGTTGATTTACCTAATTTAATATCGTTTGAAAAATAAATTACCGAATCAATTTTAGCATTTTCAATATTTTCAATGCTTAAATTCACGGTTTCAGTTGGTTTGTAAACTTGTTTTAAGCCTTTTGTAGCAATAGAAAACAAGTCTTTTGTTTCGCTACAATTATATAAAAAAATACTTAATGTTGTGATTATAAGTAAGTTAATTTTTTTCATATTCAAATTATTTAAGAATACAATATTACAATTTATTTTAAACTATTTTTTGATTTGCAGAAATAATAAAAGATTGTATATTTGCACCGGCAAGTCCTACACGACCAGCTCCCTCAAAATCCTCCAGGGTGGGAACGCAGCAAAGGTATGTGGTTGTAGCGGTGCGATGTAGGTCGCTTGCCATTTTTTACTTCTCTTCTTAAAATTTTTATAAAATTTATTGGTATCAAACTTTTTTAATTTAGATTTGTATTGTTTAAAACCAATTCAAATGAAAAAGTTAGTAATACTACTTTCAACAGCTGCATTTTTGCTAAGTTGTTCTCCAAAAAAAAGCCTTGTAGCCAGTTCAACAAAAAAAGTTGTAGATGTTACTAAATACGTGAATACAATTAACGAAGCCAGTTTGTCTAAAAACCTGCATGTAATTGCTTCTGATGAAATGGAAGGCAGAAATACAGGAGAACCAGGACAGAAAAAAGCAGGTTTATATCTTATCGAACAATATAAAGCGTTAGGCATTTCAAATCCTCCAGGTTCTACTGATTTTTATCAAAAAGTGCCTGCAGAATTTATGAAAAAAGGTTTTGCTCCTAAACTAGGAGATTCAGAAAATATTTGGGCTTTCATACCAGGTTCTGAAAAACCAGAAGAAGTACTTGTTATTTCTGCACATTACGACCACGTTGGTATGAAAAATGGTGAGGTTTTTAACGGTGCAGATGATGATGGTTCTGGTACAGTTTCTTTAGTTGAAATTGCCAAAGCTTTTTCAGAAGCGAAAAAAGATGGTTTTTCACCAAAACGTTCTATTTTATTTTTACACGTTACAGGTGAAGAACATGGTTTACACGGCTCGAGATATTATTCTGAAAATCCATTATTTCCAATAAAAAATACGATAGCAGATATTAATATTGATATGGTTGGACGTAGAGACACACTAGGCAATCACAAAGAAAATGGAAAATATGTTTATGTTATTGGTTCAGACCGATTAAGTTCAGAATTACATATTATTAATGAAGAAATGAATACAAAATATGTGGGTTTAAATTTAGACTACACTTTTAACGCAAGAAACGACCCAAATAGGTTTTATTTCCGTTCTGATCATTACAACTTTGCTAAAAAAGGCATTCCTTCTATTTTCTTTTTTAATGGTGTTCATGAAGATTATCATGGTCCAAATGATACTGCAGATAAAATTGAGTATGATTTGTTAGCGATGCGTGTTAAATTAGCATTTACATTAGCTTGGGAATTGGCCAATAGAGAAAATAGAATTGTAGTTGACAAAGACGGTAAATAATGCATTTGTTAATTTTAAACGGCCCTAATTTAAATTTATTAGGACAACGTGAACCAGAAGTTTACGGTAATCAAAGCTTTGATTCGTATTTTGATGAATTGAAATTACAGTTTCCTTCAGTTCATTTGGATTATTTTCAATCGAATGTAGAAGGTGAAATTATCAATAAATTGCAAGAAGTAGGCTTTTCCTACGATGGAATACTATTAAATGCTGGAGCGTATACGCATACTTCTGTAGCCATTTCCGATTGTGTAAAGGCAATAACATCACCAGTAATTGAAGTACATATTTCAAATACGTTTTCCAGAGAAACATTTCGTCATCAATCTTATATTTCTCCAAACGCAAAAGGCGTAATTATTGGTTTTGGTTTAAAAAGTTACGCGTTAGCCATTCAAAGTTTTTTGTAGTTGATGCAACTCTTTAATAAATAAAATCGTCTATAATTTCACATCCTAAATCTATTAAAAAATGAAAAAAATTACAGTATTTCTTCTTACATTTTTCGCAATGCTTTCAACGTCATATGGTCAAGTTAAAGAAACTAGAGGCGTTGGAAATTTTACAGCTATTAAAGCATCTTCTAGTGTAAATGTAGTCTATACTCAAGGACCTATTCAAAATATTGAGGTGACTTGGGAAAAAGATTTAATGAAATTTTTAAAAGTGGAAACTAAAAATAATATTTTAAAAATTTTTATTGAAAACACCAATTACTATAAAAAAATGGACACCAGCAAATTGCTTGTAACTGTTTCAAATCCAGGTATTGGAAGCGTTACGGTAAGTTCATCGGCTACGTTTTCTATTAAAAATAATTTAAATGTAAGTTTATTAAAAATTAATACTTCTTCAAGTGCTGATTTTTCAGGAACGGTAACTTGTAATTCAATTTTTATTGATGCTTCTTCAAGTTCAAATGTGGCTTTAAATATGGCTACAGATGATATTGCCGTTAGTTTAAGTAGTAGTTCTAGTGTTGCCTTAAGGGGAAAAACAGATAATTTGGCTATTGATGCATCAAGTTCAGCAGATTGCGATGCAAAAGAGTTAGTTTCAAATATGGCACAAGTTTCTGCAAGTACCTCTTCAGATGTGCAGGTGCTTGCATTAAAAGAACTAGATGCTACTGCCTCTACAAGTGCTTCCATAAAATATTATGGAAAATTAGATAAAGTAAAAATAACCGAGAGCACTTCTGGCTCTGTAGAACAAATAAAATAATTTATGAAGCCCAAAGCCTCAATTTTACTAGTACTTTTTTCCTGTTTTTCAATTGCACAAATAAAAGGAAAAGTTACTGATTCAAAAGGAAATACTTTGCCTTATGCAAGTGTAACTATCGAAAAAACCTACATCGGAACTTCCACAAATGAAAATGGAGAGTACGAGCTAAACATTAAAAAACCAGGTAATTACACATTGGTTTTTAAGATTTTAGGATACAAAACAAAAACAATTAAACAAGAAATTAATACATTTCCTGTTGTAATTAATGCAACGCTTTCAGACGAACAATATTCTATTGAGGAAGTAGTTGTAAAAAGTGGCGAAAATCCTGCAAATGGAATCATCAGAAACGCAATAACCAATCGTAAAAAAAATACAGAAAAAACCGATAAATATGAAGCCGATTTTTACTCAAGAGGGATTTTTAGAGTAAAAGATATTCCTAAGAAATTTATGGGAATTGAAATTGGCGATATAAATGGAAATGTAGATTCTACAGGTGCTGGAATTATTTATCAATCGGAAACCGTTTCTAAAATTAAGTTTGAAAAACCAAATAATTTAAAAGAAGAAATCATTGCAAGTAAAGTGGCTGGAAACGATAACGGATTTAGCTTCAATACTGCTTTAAATACCAATTATGATTTGTATCAAAATACTGTTGGGTTCAATATTCCAATGATTTCTCCTATTGCTTCCAATGCTTTTACGTATTATAAATACAAAATAGAAGATTCATTTACAGATAGTTATAATAATTATATTTACAAAATTAAAGTAACGCCAAAACGCGATAAAGAACCCGTTTTTGAAGGTTATATTTACTTAGTTGACGACACTTTTGCTATATACGCAGTCGATTTAGATATTAAAGGCTACAGATCACAGCAAGAGATTTTAGAATCGTTTAAAGTGGTGCAAAATTTTAGTTTTAATCCAGACACAAAAATGTGGGTTAAAAGTTTGCAATCATTTGATTTTAAGGCAGGTGTATTTATGATGAAATTCAATGGAAAATTTACGCATGTGTTTAGTAATTATAATTTTGTTTCTAATTTTGAAAAGAAAACCTTTGGAAGTGAAGTAGTTACGTTTGCCGAAAAATCAAATAAAAAGGAAGATTCGTATTGGTTAGAAAATCGTCCAGTGCCTTTAACGGAAGAGGAAACTACCAATTATGTAAAAAAAGATAGTGTTTATAAAATCCGAAATTCTCAAGTGTATATGGATTCTGTTGATGCGGTTTCTAATAAATTTAAGGCAATTAAGTTGATAACAGGATATTCGTTTAAAAATAGTTTCAAAAACAAAAGATTCAATTATCAAGGGCTATTTAATTTGTCTTCTTTCAATTTTAATACCGTACAGGGTTATCATATTGGCTCAGGTTTTTCCTATTTAAGTTATAATGAAGAAAAACAAAAGCGAACTGTAATTAATACAGATTTTCAATACGGATTTTCAGATAAACGCATTAGACCAACGGCTTCTTTTTATCATAAATTCAATAATACAAACGATGCTTATTTTCGTCTTACAGGTGGAAATAAAGTTAATCAATTTAATAGTTCAGAACCTATTTCTGGAATTGAAAACTCAATAAGTTCTTTAATTTTCAGGAATAATTTTATGAAATTATACGAAAAAGAATTTATTGAAATAGGAGCAGGTAGGGAAGTAGTAAATGGTTTATTTTTAAATGCAAATATTGCCTACGAAAACAGAAAACCAGTATTTAATACTACAGATTATTCTTGGGTAAAATCAGATGATTTGTATAGTTCAAATAATCCACAAAATCCAAATTCTGATGTGCTTCCAGCGTTTAATGAACACCATATCACTAAGTTTAGTTTGAGTTCTCGAATTGTTTTTGGTCAAAAGTACATTACCAGACCCGATGGAAAAATGAATATGAATGAAGGGAAATATCCAACACTTGGGTTTACTTATACAAAAGCATTTTTAGCTACTTCAAAAGCGTATGAATATGACTTTTTAGAAGCACGTTTAAAATACAGCAAAACATTAGCCAACAAAGGTGATTTGGAATTGAATATTAAAGCAGGAACGTTTTTTGGTGCCGACAATATTTCATTTGTAGATTACAAACATTTTAACGGAAATCAAACACATGTTCGCATTGATGGACAATACAATTCAAGCTTTAATTTAATGCCTTATTATTCGCAATCTACTAATAACAAGTATTTTGAATTGCACGCAAATTATAACGATAATGGTTACTTTATGAATAAAATTCCATTATTAAATAAATTAGGTTGGAATTTAGTTGGAGGATTTCATCAATTAGCTGTTCCAAATAAGAGACCGTACCAAGAAATAACAGTTGGTTTCGACCGTATTGGTTTTGGAAAGTTTAAAATTTTCCGTATTGATTATGTTAGTAGTTTTCAAGGAAACAATTTCGGACAAGGTTTTATGTTTGGTTTGAGATTTTAAATAGAAATTCCAATATTTAAATTCCAGGATATAAAAAACCTCGAAACTATAAATTTTCGAGGTTTTTTGTATTTAAAATTTTGTGGTGCTCTGTTTTTTCTTTGCGTAACTTTGTGTAACCTTACCCTAAAACCACTATTTTATTTTCTCCGTCAACCACTACTTTAGTTAGGCCGTGTTTGGCTAAACCTTTCATCGCAGCATCCCATTTTTTTCCGCTTAAAGCCGATTTGTCTTTTAAAACACCAATTGGTTGATTGTTTTCTTTTTCTAATAAACTAACTATGAATTTTTCGTCTTCTGTTAATTCATAAGTCACCTTTTTCTCTGGACGCATTTGTGGGAAAAATAACACTTCTTGAATAGAGGCGTTATTTGTTAAAAACATAATTAATCGGTCCATTCCAATTCCTAACCCAGAAGTTGGAGGCATTCCGTATTCTAAAGCACGTAAAAAGTCTTCATCAATAATTCCGTTGGCTTCATCATCGCCTTTTTCTGCTAAAGCCATTTGTGCTTCAAAACGCTCTCTTTGGTCAATTGGATCGTTTAATTCCGAATAGGCATTGGCAATTTCTTTTCCACAAACCATTAATTCAAAACGCTCTGTTAAATCAGGATTGTCTCGATGTTGTTTACATAATGGCGACATTTCTTTCGGATAATCCGTAATGAAAGTCGGTTGAATGTATTTTCCTTCGCATTTTGCACCAAAAATTTCATCAATTAGTTTTCCTTTACCCATGGTTTCATCTACATCAATTCCCATGCCTTTTGCTGCTTCAAATAATTCAGCTTCCGTTTTTCCAGAAATATCAAAACCTGTAAAATCAATGATAGATTGTGTCATGGTGACTCTAGCATAAGGTGCTTTGAAATTAATTTTATGTTCGCTAAAAGTAGCTTCAGTCGTATCGTTAACTTTTGTAGCACAATATTCCAAAAGGTTTTCGGTAAATTCCATCATCCAATTGTAATCTTTGTACGCTACATATATTTCCATTGCCGTAAATTCTGGATTGTGTGTTCGGTCCATCCCTTCGTTACGGAAATTTTTAGAAAATTCGTACACACCATCAAAACCGCCAACAATTAATCTTTTTAAATATAGTTCGTTAGCAATTCGCATGTATAATGGAATATCTAAACTGTTGTGATGTGTCATAAACGGACGCGCAGCAGCACCTCCAGGAATGGATTGTAAAATTGGTGTTTCCACTTCCATATAGCCACTTTCGTTAAAGAAAGTTCGCATCGCAGTAAATAATTTTGTTCGTTTTACAAAAACTTCTTTTACTTGCGGATTCACCACTAAATCTACGTAACGCATACGGTAACGCAATTCGGCATCGATAAAGGCATCATGAACATTTCCATCTTCATCAGTTTTTGGAAATGGCAACGGACGAAGGGTTTTACTTAAAAAAGTAAAATGATCTACTCGTACGCATTTTGCGCCAACTTGTGTGGTAAATAATTCGCCTTCAATTCCCAAAAAATCTCCTAAATCGGTTAGTTTTTTAAAAACTTGGTTGTACAAGGTTTTGTCTTCACCTTGGCAAATAAAATCTCTGTTAAAATATACTTGCATTCTGCCTTCACTATCTTGAATTTCAGCAAAAGCTGCTTTTCCTTGATCTCTCACACTCATTAAACGCCCAGCAATTACTACCTTTTTTCCTTCTTCAAAATTATCCTTTATAGCTTTTGAAGTGTCCTTTACAGGGTATAAATCTGCAGGATAAGGATTAATGCCTAAGTTTCTAAGGGCTTGTAATTTCTCTCTTCTAATGATTTCTTGTTCGGAAAGTTGCATAATATATATTATTTAAGAAGGCAAAGATAAGCAATAGAAATATAGTTTCAAAGTCAGAATTTTTAGCAGAATGATTTAAAATTGTATCTTTGACAAATAAATCTATTTTCGTGTATGAAATCGCCATTAAAAAAAGTTTGCGCAAGAAAACACCAATAAACATTATGGCGATACCATATATGGTCGCTAAAAAATATATTTTACATATATGAAACAAATTCAACTTCTTGATTTAGGTAATAAAGACTACAAAGAAACTTGGGAGTATCAAGAAGAATTATTTAAAAAAATTGTAGATTTAAAAATTCTAAATAGAAATGCAACTTCTCCAATTCCTACGCCTAATTTTTTTCTTTACGTAACACATCCTCATGTGTACACTTTAGGTAAAAGCGGCGATTTTTCAAATTTATTACTTTCCGAAAAACAATTAACTGAAAAAGGAGCTACTTTTTACAAAATAAATAGAGGAGGAGACATTACCTATCACGGTCCAGGACAAATTGTAGGTTATCCAATTTTAGATTTAGAGAACTTTTTTACCGATATTCATAAATACCTTCGATTTCTTGAAGAAGCCATTATTTTAACTTTAGCAGAATACGGATTAAAAACAGAACGTAGCCCTGGCGAAACTGGTGTCTGGCTTGATGTTGGAACACCATTTGCTCGAAAAATTTGTGCATTGGGTGTTCGTGCTTCTCGTTGGGTAACCATGCATGGCTTTGCTTTAAATGTAAATGCCGATTTAGGCTATTTTGATAATATTATTCCTTGTGGTATTCGTGGTAAGGCAGTAACATCTATGCACGTTGAGTTGGGTAGGGAAGTGAATGAGGAAGAAGTTAAAGAAAAAATTCTAAAGCATTTTTCAGTTTTATTTGAAAGTTCTTTTATTTAGAACTTACAATTCTAAAAGTAATAGTTCGGGAAGTAATCTATATGTTTTTCTGTGATATTTTGTAATGCCATATTTTCTAATAGCATCTCGATGTTCTTTTGTAGGGTAACCTTTATTCTTTTTCCAATTATACATAGGAAACTCTTCATGAATGGTATCCATAAAATCATCTCTATATGTTTTTGCTAAAATAGAAGCTGCGGCTATACTTAAAAATGTAGCGTCACCTTTGATTATAGAAGTGTTTGGAATTGAGGACAAAATTTCAATTTCTTTAGCATTAAAAATTTTTCCTTTAGTTTGTTTCATACCCAATTTTCCATTTAATGGGCGGTTGCCATCTACAATAATGTATTCAGGTATGGTTTTCAACTTCAAAATGTTTTCTTGCATGGCTTTCATTGATGCGTTTAGAATATTTATTTCATCAATTTCTTCATTATATATATGTGTAACAGAAAAATCAAATAAATTTTCAATAATAGGTCTTAATTCAAAACGTTTTTTTTCAGAAAGTTGTTTGGAATCATTTATAGTTTGAAACAAAAGGTGTTCTAGTTTTTTTTGTCCTTTTGTAAGTTTAATATTAGGTGATTGTAAAATAATTGCAGCTGCGGTTACAGGACCAGCCAAACATCCTCTGCCTGCTTCATCCGTGCCGCACTCAATAGTAAAAGTACTATAACATTTATTTAACATATAATTTTTTTTACAAAATTAGTCAAATTTAAAATAACATTTAACATTTATTCAGCTCTTTTATACTGTAGGTTCTACATAGTTTTTTAATGGCTAAAAAATTTTAACACAAAAAAAATAACAATTTTTTAAAGTATTGTTTGTTTATTTAAGAAATTATTAAGAAGTTTGCGGAATAACTAACTCAAATAAAATTAATATGAGATCGAAGTTCAAATGGATTTTTACGCTTTTAGTAGCGTTTACAATGCAGTTTTCTTTCGCACAACAGAAAACTGTTACAGGTACAGTAACAAGTGATGGCGCTAAATTGCCAGGTGCTACTGTAAGTATTTCGGGTACAAAACAAGGTACTCAAACGGATGAGAATGGTAAATTCTCAATTAAAGCAGCACAAGGTGACGTTTTAGAAGTTTCTTTTTTAAATAAAGAAACAAAAACGGTTACAGTTGGTGCTGGAAATGTAATTGACATAACTTTAGCAAGTACTAGCGAAGTAATTGAAATAGTTAATGTTTCTATTGGTTACGATAGAACTAGAACTAAAGCAAATTCTAATACTGCCTCTACTACGGTAGGCGGTGAAACTTTAGAAAACAGACCAAATGCGTCTGTATTGGCTTCATTACAAGGTACTGCTCCAGGTTTAACAATTATTTCATCTTCAGGATCACCAGGTTCTGCTAAATTTGATGGATTTATTAGAGGTGCTTCTTCTATTAATGGTAATACAGATCCATTAATCGTAATTGACGGTATTCCTTCTACTTCTAATCAATTTAGAAACCTTAACCAGAATGAAATTGAAAGTGTTACAGTATTAAGAGATGCTGCAGGAACATCTATTTATGGAAATAAAGGTGCCAATGGAGTTATTTTAATTAAAACTTTTAGTGGTAAATTTGGTCAAGCATTAACGTTTAGCTATGATACTACAACTGGATTTAGTACGTTGCCTAAAAACAAATACAACATGGCTAATGGAAAACAAGCTTTAGCTATTGAAAAGTTAAAAAATACTGGTTTAGGTTCTACTTTAACAGACAGTCAAATTGCTGCTTGGAATGTTGATACTGATTGGCTAGATTTATTTTACAATACAGATGTTGTTAAACAGCACAATTTAGGTATTAGTGTGGGTTCTAAAAACCTTAAATCATTTACCTCTCTTGGTTATTTTGATCAAGGTGGTTTAGTACCTACTACAGATTTTAGTAGATTTACGTTCAGAAATAATTTATCAGGAAAAAGCAATAACGATAAATTTAATTTTGATTCGCAAATTGCGTTGGGGTATTCTAAAAGAAGACAATTAGACCAAGAAACTAACGGTGGTGTAAATAACAACACCATTCAAAATCCATTACATGGTGGTTTAATGGGTCTTCCATATATTGCGCCTTCACCTTATACAACGGGTCAGCAATTATTAGATGCTATTGGAACAAACTTTAGCGGGGCTAATGATACTTATGTGTTACAGGATATTTTAAAAGAAGATTCTTTACCAAGTTATTATTCAGATAAAACAGCTATCTTAAATGTAGGTGCTTCTTATAAGTTGACACCAACTTTAACAGTTAGAAACAGAACAGGTCTTGATTACAAGCAATACGGAAGATTATTTGGTAGATCGCCTCAGTCTTATTTAGCACTTGTTGTTGCTCAAAATGCTGGTTCACAGTTTGGTGGGTTTGAAGACCAATCAACTTTTAATGATTTAACAGTTACAAATATTTCTAGTTTAAATTACCGTAAAGTATTTAAAGACAAACATGATTTATCTATGTCTGCCTTTTTTGAATACACAAAAGCACACTATACAGGACACGGAAGTAGACAAAATGGTTTAAATCCATTAACGTATGTTCCTGGTGCAGGTACTGGTTACGTAGCATTTAACCCTGCAACACCAAACTTTTATATTGCAAGTGTTAATGGTGCTAAATTAACAGGTGGAACGTTATCTGCTTTTGGTACTTTAGACTATGATTACGATAAAAAATACGGTTTTAGTGCTGTAGTTAGACGTGATGGAACGTACAGATTCTCTGAAAATAACAGATGGGGTACTTTCTGGTCTGCGTCTGCAAGATGGAATATTGACCAAGAAGAGTTTATGCAAAATTCTAAATTTTCTATGTTAAAACTTAGAGCATCTTATGGTACTAATGGTAACCAAAATATCTCTGCTGCAAATTATGGTTTCCCATCATTGTTAACTTCTAGTAACGTAATTAGAGAAACTATTGCTGTAGGTACTGGTTATAACAATTTACCTGGTAGTTTATTATATGGTAATTTTGACAACGTAACGGTTCAATGGGAAAAAATTACACAAGCCAATTTTGGTATTGACTTCGCTGTGTTTAATGATAAACTTGAAGGGAATGTTGACGTGTATAACAAAACTACTTCTAATTTATTTAATTCTTTACCTAATTCTGCTGTTATTGGTACAGGTTACTCAGTTGCTGGAAATAATGGTGAATTAACAAATAATGGTATAGAATTGGTATTAAAATACAATGTTATCAAAAATGATAAAATGAAGTTTTCTGTATTTGCTAATTCTTCTTACAACGAAAACAAAATTACTGCTTTAGCAACTACTAATCAAAGTGGTGTTTCTAACTTGCGTCAAGTGGGTAACATTCTTAACGAGTGGAATTTAATTCCTTATGTTGGGGTGAACCAAGCAAATGGTAACTTATTATACTTAGATAAAGATAATAAGTTAACTGAAACGCCAGATGAAGCCAAAGACAGAAGAGCTACTGGAAAAAGTAACTTACCTAAATACCAAGGAGGTTTCGGGTTTAATTTTGACTACAAAGGTTTCTACTTAAATACCTTATTTACTTATATGTATGATGTTTGGAGAATTGATAACCAATTTGCTTGGGCTTCAAACCCTGCATTTATTGGTGGTGAGAACGTGACTGCTGATTTATTAGATCAATGGACACCAACTAACACGACTTCAACTGTTCCGTCTCTAAACGCTTTTAATAATAATGTTTTCTTAGGATCTGACAGATTCTTATATGATTCATCATTTATTAGACTTAAAAACATTAATTTAGGTTATAACATTCCTTCTAAATTATTGAAAAAATCTCCATTTACAAATGTGAAGTTTTTCATTTTAGCTGAGAACTTATTAACTTGGACGAAATGGAGAGGTTTTGATCCGGAAGCGGTTTCTGCATTATCAGTAACTAATTTCCCAAATCCTAAAACGATTACCTTTGGTACTTCAATTGGATTTTAATTAAATAATATTAATACTTATAATTATGAAAAAAATTAAAAATATTTTCCTTGCAATTGGAAGTTTATTATTGGTTTCATCTTGTAGTGATGCGTTAGACATTGTACAACCTGGTGAAATTTACAGAGAAGATGCATTTAAGACAGTTACAGATTTAAGAAACTACTTAAATGGTGATATTTACTCAAGAGTTAACAATACTGAAGAAATCGGTTTTACAACTGTATTTACTGATGAGGTAGGTATTGGACCCTCTAATGGTGGTCAAGATAAAGAATTACATAGATATCAATTGAATGCGAATTCGGATGAGCCAGCTGCGCTTTGGAGTACTCATTACAATGTAATTAATAGAGTAAACAGATTATTAGAGTTTGCAAATCTTGTTGTAACAACTACTCCTACTGATATTGCTGCAAAAAATGCTGTATTAGCTGAAGCTAGAGCTTTAAGAGCCTATTCGTACATACAATTGGTTTCGTTTTTCTCTGTAGACCCTGCTAATCCTAATGCGTTAGGTGTTATTTTATCTACTACTCCAGATAGATATGACCTTTTTAAAGACAGACCTAGAGTTTCAAATCAATTAATTTATGATTTAATTGAAAGTGATTTTTTGTTTGCTGAAGCTAATTTAGCAGTTACTGCAACATCATATAAATTTGTAACTCAAAAATTTATTGCTGCGGCTAGAGCTAGAATGTATATATACAGAAAAGATTATGTGAAAGCTAAGCAATACGCTACTTTAGCAACTGGCGCACTTTCTACTCCAACTACATACAATGGAATGTGGGCAGATACGTCTCAAGGTGAATGTATTTTTGCTGCGTCTAGACCTTCAGGTGGTACTTGGTCTAATATTGGAAGTACTTGGTATTTTAATGTTACTAGTGCAACTGGTGGTGCCTTTTTAGACATGGGTAGAAATTTATTTAATTTATACAATCAATTTCCAAATGATGTAAGAACAGCAACTTGGATTGATGCTACTGCTTTAATTAATCCTAATTATGCTTCTGATATTAATTACGTTTCTAATGATATTTTACCAATCAATAAATATCCTGGTAAACCAAGTCAACAATTAAGAAATGATTTAAAAATCTTTAGAAATTCTGAGATGGTTTTAATCCTTGCTGAATGTGAAGTAGGATCTGCTACACCAAATTTAGTTGCAGCTGCTACGCTTGTTCGTTCTATAAGAACAGCTAGAACTTTTGCTGCTCCTGCTCCTGCATTACCAGTATATGCTACTGCTCAAGCGGCATGGGCTGATATTTTATTAGAAAGAAGAAAAGAATTGGCTTATGAAGGTCATAGATATTTAGATATCAAAAGACTTGCGGCGTTAGCTGGAAACCAAGGAATTACTAGAGATAATACGGATGATGATATTTTAGATCAGCCTTTAACTTTATCACTTTCTGATTATAGATTCACTTTGCCTATCCCACAATTAGAAGTTGCTGGTAACGTTAATATTCAACAAAACCCAGGTTATTAATATAAATTATTAAATTTATCAAATTATGAAAAATTTTAGATTTTCAATCTTTTTTGGTTTAATTATATCTTCGTTACTAGTTAGTTGTAGTTCTGAAGATGATAATTACAAATCATTTTCAGGTCCTCAAGACGCGTTACTTTTTAACAAGTCCGCTTCAACATTTGAGTTTACTGCAGCTGCATCAGCTTTTACAGAAGTTTTAGTTAGTTCTACTACTGTTTCTAACGTAGACAGAGTAGTACCAGTTGTTGTTAGTCCATTTACTACTGCTACGGCAATTATGTATTCAATTGATATGTCAACTGCGGTAATTCCTGCAGGACAGACAACTGCTAAACTTAAAATTAACTCTGGTTTGTATGCTGCATTACCAACTGATGGTTCTGCTAAACAATTAGTTTTAGTTTTTGGTCCTAATTTTTATGCTTTACCTAACAGAACTAACCATGTGGTTAGCATTCAAAGAGGTTGTGCTAATACTAAAGTTAATTTAAATATTGCTTTTGACCCTTACGCTTCAGAAATTTCTTGGTTGTTGAAAAACGCTTCGAATGTAACTGTTGCAAGTTCATCACCTTATGCTGATGGATTAGGTTCATTTACAACTCAATTTTGTTTAACTCCAGGTAACTATACTTTTATTATGAATGATAGTTATGGAGATGGTATTGCACCAGGAACTTATAATTTAAAGTTAACTGATGGTACAACACTTGTAACTGGTTCAGTTTTTGGCTCAACTATTTCGCATCCTTTTACTATTAATTAATATTAATTGTATTAAAATAAACTAAACCCCGATTGTATCGGGGTTTTTTTTTACAACAAATTCTCAGTACATTTGCCCTTTAAATTGTAAAAATGAGAAGCCTACTTATTATATTGTTTTTTAATTTATCCTTTTCTTCCTATGCACAAGAAAGAGATACTACTAAAGTTGTAGACTTAATAGCAGATATTAAACTATATAAAACTTTCAATACTCAAAAAGATACCGTTTATATTGATACGTCTTTGACTATACAAGATGAATACAAATACAATTACTTAAGAAAAGATAATTTTGGTTTATTCTCCTTTTCAAATGAAGGGTATTTATATAATCAATTAGATTTTTCAAAAAAAAATTCTGGTTCTTTGCCTCAATTTGGTTTTAACGCGAAACACGTTTCTTATTTAAACAACAATGATATTTATTATTATTCGGTGCCAACTCCATTAACGGATATCTATTTCAAAACAGTTATGCGTCAAGGGCAAAGTTTAGATGCCTTATTATCTGTAAATACCAAACCAAATTTAAATTTTACCATTGCTTATAAATCTATACGTTCCGTAGGGGATTACTTTAATAATCTAACTAGTTCTGGTCATATTAGGTTTATAACGAATTATCATTCCTTAAATAAAAAATATTTTTTGAAAGCCAATTTTATTGGTCAAGATATCTTTAATCAAGAAAATGGTGGCGTAAAAACGTTGGAGCAATTAGATGGAACCAATCCCTCTTTTAGTCAAAGAGAACGTGTAGATATTTATTTTACTGATGCTTCTTCTAAATTAAAAGGGAACCGCTACTTTATAGATCAATCGTATCAATTTTCTACTGGTAATTCATTGGTTTTAAAACATCAAACGTATTATGAAAATAAATTTTACGAATATATTCAAGCCACAAAAAGTGATCGGCTAGGTACTGCAATTTCATCGTCTATAAATAATAAAACCCGTTTTGATGTGTTTTACAATAAAGTTGGTGTTAGTTTTAAAACTAAAACGCTAGGGGAAATTAACTTTTTCTTAGATAATTATTCCTACAACCAGTTTTATGTTATTCCAGAAAATATATCGTACAATGCAAATGACAAATATAATTTGCACAATCGCGTAACTTCAGTAGGCGGGCAATACGAGTTTGATAGAAACAAATGGAATTTTAATATTTTAGTACAAAACGCCATTTCCAATCAGCCAGCATCAAATTTTGAAGCTTTTGCTAAATATACATTTTCAAACGATACTTTTGTAAAAATAGCAGCACAACAAGTCAGTAAAGCTCCAGATAATATTTTTGTATTTCATAAAAGTGATTACAATAATTATAATTGGGACACGTCTTTTAAAAACGAAAAAATAAGTTCTATTAAAGTGGAAACTAAAAACAAATGGGTAGATGCAACTGTTCAAATATCAAATTTAAATGATCATTTGTATTTTTATAATTCCACACAACGAATAGATAGTTTGGTTGTAAAACCATTTCAATACAGTAAATCTATTCAGTATTTAAGCGCTGAAGTAGCTAAGGAAATTAAATTTAGAAATTGGGCGCTAGATAATAGAGTGAAATTTCAAGAAGTACAGCAAGATGCCAAAATTTTAAATTTACCAAATATTGTTTTACGAAACACTTTGTATTATACCAAACCCGTTTTTAAGAAAGCCATGTTGTTGCAAACAGGTGTTACGCTAAATTATTTTACGAAACATTATGCTAATGATTACATTGGTGTTTTAGGTGAATTTTATGTTCAAGACCAGACAAAAGTCGGAGGTTTTCCTGTTTTAGATTTCTTTGTAAACGCTCGTGTGCAACAATGTAGAATTTACCTTAAAGCAGAACATTTTAATGCTTTGTTTACTAATAAAGTAGATTATTTTAACACGCCAAATTCGCCATTTCGTGATTTTCATATCCGTTTTGGTTTAGAATGGAATTTCTTTAAATAGAATAGAATCGACCAATTGAAGTTATTTTTTGTAAATCATGCAAGAACATGTAACTTTGTCATCACAAAAAAATGATATGAAATACGCTAAAAATATATTAGAAACTATTGGTAATACGCCAATTGTAAAATTAAATAAAATTACAGCTGAATTACCTTGTTTGGTTCTTGGGAAATTAGAAACATTCAACCCAGGAAATTCCGTAAAAGACCGAATGGCCGTAAAAATGGTGGAAGATGCCGAAGCAGATGGCCGATTAAAACCAGGAGGAACAATTATTGAAGGTACTTCAGGAAATACAGGAATGGGATTGGCTTTAGCAGCCATTGTTAAAGGGTACAAATGTATTTTTGTAATCTCGGACAAGCAGTCAAAAGAGAAGTCAGATATTTTACGTGCTGTAGGCGCAAAAGTAATTATTTGCCCAACCGATGTGGAACCAACAGACCCACGTTCATATTATTCTGTTTCTAAAAGATTAGGTGATGAAATTCCAAATTCTTGGTATGTAAATCAATATGACAACCCGAGTAATGCAACGGCACATTATGAGCAAACAGGGCCAGAAATTTGGAAACAAACAGAAGGCAAGATTACACATTTTGTGGTTGGAGTAGGAACTGGCGGAACGATTTCTGGTGTGGCTAAATATTTGAAAGAACAAAATCCGAATATAAAAATTTGGGGAATTGATACATATGGATCCGTATTTAAAAAATACCACGAAACAGGTATTTTTGATGAAAATGAAATATATTCGTACATAACAGAAGGAATTGGTGAAGATATTTTACCATTAAATGTAGATTTTTCTTTGATAGACGGATTTACAAAAGTTACTGACAAAGACGCTGCAGTTTATACTCGAAAACTAGCTTTAGAAGAAGGGATGTTTTGTGGAAATTCAGCTGGTGCAGCTGTTAAAGGTGTTTTACAATTGAAAGAACATTTTAAACCAGATGACGTTGTGGTTGTTTTGTTTCACGATTCTGGAAGTCGATATGTTGGTAAAATGTATAATGACGAATGGATGCGGGAACGTGGATTTTTAGAAGAAGACATAACCAAGGCCGAGGATTTAATCAAAGATCATAAAGATAAACCTCTAATTATCGTAAGAACAGAAGAATTGGTTTCTCATGCTATTGAAAGATTGAAAAAATACAAAATTTCTCAAATTCCAGTAATTGATACTACTGGTTTTGTAGGAAGTTTAGATGAATCTGATTTATTTAGAAGTTATTTTGAAAATAAAGACATTGCAGATATGCCTATTAAAGAGGTTATGGGAAAGCCCTTTCCAATTGTTTTGGCTTCAGCTTCTATTGATGAAGTTTCTAAATTAATTAATAAAGACAATCAAGCGGTTTTAGTAGATTTAGGAAGCGGAAAATATCATATAATTACCAAACACGATATAATTAGTTCTATTAAATAGAAAATCTAAATAAATATTTTTAAAAACGGATAGCAATATGTTATCCGTTGTTATTATATTTGTTTTATATATAAGCCAAATTAAAAAGTACACGCCATGCAAGAAGAATTTCTCCATTATTTATGGGTAAATAAGAAACTACCATTTACCCAACTCAAAACACATCTTAACGAAAAGTTAGAAATCAATCATTTTGGACAGTATTTACAAAATGCTGGTCCCGATATTTTTAATGCTCAAATTTCAATTAATCAGCAAAAATGGGCTGGAAATATTGAGATTCATATTAAATCTTCCGATTGGTATTTGCACAATCACGAAAAGGACGCTAATTATGACAACGTAATTCTTCACGTAGTCTGGGAAAATGATACGCCCATTTTTAGAAAAGACAATTCTGAAATCCCAACTTTAGAATTAAAAAAGTACGTCCCACTTTCTGAAATAAACAAGTATAAATCGCTAATAACTTCTAAATCTTGGATAAATTGCGAAAATCAAATCGCAGAAATTGATACGTTTGTTTGGGAAAATTGGTTAGAAAGTTTGTTTATAAATAGATTAGAAAGAAAATCTGAAATTATAGATAAGCGATTAGTAGAAACAAATTCTAATTGGGAAGCCGTTTTTTTTGAAATGTTAGCCAAAAACTTTGGTCTGAATACAAATGGCGATTGCTTTTTGCAATTGGCTCAATCTATTCCTTTTTCGTTAATTAGAAAAGAAAGTTTTGATGTTGAAAATTTGGAAGCTTTGTTTTTTGGTAAATTGAATTTGTTAAATGGGCTTATTGAAGATGAATATCACACAAAATTAGTAT
>NZ_JBBALQ010000010.1:0-51976 GCF_040402955.1 Flavobacterium sp.
ACTGTAATCCAGAAACGGTTTCCACAGATTTTGATACGGCTGATAAATTGTATTTCGAACCTGTTTTTTGGGAACATATATACGATATTATTCAGCACGAAAAACCAGAAGGTGTGATTGTGCAATTAGGTGGACAAACGGCTTTAAAATTAGCTGAAAAATTATCGAAATATGGAATTAAAATTTTAGGAACTTCATTTGATGCTTTAGATTTAGCAGAAGATAGAGGAAGGTTCTCTGATTTATTAACGGAATTAAAAATACCATTTCCACAATTTGGAATAGCTGAAAGTGCTGAAGAAGCCACGCTGCTTGCTGACACATTAGATTTTCCATTATTGGTTCGCCCTTCTTATGTGTTAGGAGGTCAAGGAATGAAAATTGTAATTAATAAACAAGAATTGGAAGAACACGTAATTGATTTATTAAAATCAATACCAGGAAATAAACTTTTATTAGATCATTATTTAGATGGCGCCATTGAAGCTGAAGCCGACGCTATTTGTGATGCAGATGGAAATGTTTATATTATTGGAATTATGGAGCATATTGAGCCTTGTGGCGTCCATTCTGGTGATAGTAATGCTACCTTACCTCCTTTTAACTTAGGTGAGTTTGTAATGCAGCAAATTAAAGATCATACAAATAAAATTGCAGTAGCTTTAAAAACGGTTGGATTAATTAATATTCAATTTGCGGTTAAAGACGATATTGTTTACATTATTGAAGCAAATCCTAGAGCATCTCGTACCGTGCCTTTTATTGCAAAAGCGTATGGAGAACCATATGTGAATTATGCAACGAAAGTAATGCTTGGCGCAAATAAAGTAACCGATTTTACTTTCAATCCGCAATTAAAAGGATATGCGATAAAACAACCGGTTTTCTCTTTTAGCAAATTTCCAAACGTAAACAAAGCTTTAGGTCCAGAAATGAAATCAACAGGTGAGAGTATTTTATTTATTGATGATTTAAAAGATGATCAATTTTATGACTTGTACGCAAGACGAAAAATGTATTTAACGAAATAAATAAAAAAATCCCAATCGAAAGATTGGGATTTTTAGTTTATGCTATTTTTTCTTTATTCTATTTTCTAACTGGAATATTCTCTAAAATTTCTAATACAAATTTCCAATATTTTTGAGCGGATGCAATACTTGCTCTTTCATCTGGACTGTGTGCGCCTTTTATGGTTGGTCCGAAAGAAATCATATCCATTTCTGGATAATTTATCCCTAAAATTCCACATTCTAAACCAGCATGACAAGCTACAACGTGAGCTTTAGTTCCGTTTTGTTTTTCGTATATTGAAGTTAAAACATCTAATATTTCTGAGTTGGCATTTGGCGTCCAACCTGGATACGAACCACCAAAAGTCACTTCGCAACCCATTAATTCAAAAGCGGAGCGTAAAGCGTTTGCTAAATCAAATTTTGAGGTTTCCACAGAAGATCGTGTCAAACATTGCACAGTTAATTTCCCATTAGCAACTGTGATTTTTGCGATATTATTTGAGGTTTCGACTAAATTATCAAAATCGGCACTCATTCTATATACACCATTATGTGCTGCATAAATGGAACGAACCATATAAAACTGAGCCATTGGAGGCATCACTTTAGTTGGAGTCGTCGCCGATTTCTCAATCACAATTTCTAAATTGGGTTCTGTAGTTTTAAACTCAGCTTTTATTTCATTGATAATTTCTTGCATATCAAATGTAAATGCTTCATCGTAAATAGGAGCAATGGCTACTTCAGCTATACTTTCTCTAGGAATGGCATTGCGCAAACTACCACCATTAATAGTTGAAATTTGTAAGCCAAAATCTTCAAAACCATTAAATAATAAACGGTTCATAATTTTGTTTGCATTACCTAAACCTTTGTCGATATCCATACCTGAATGTCCGCCATTTAAACCTTTTACGGTAATGGTATAACCAACAGCATCAGTAGGAGTATCTTCTTCATTGTATTCTGCAACTGCCGTAACGTCTACACCGCCTGCACAACCAATATCAATTTCATCGTCTTCTTCGGTGTCTAAATTTAAAAGGATTTCACCTTCTAATAAGCCACCTTTTAATCCCATTGCGCCTGTCATACCAGTTTCTTCATCTATCGTAAACAAAGCCTCAATGGCAGGGTGAGGAATTGTAGTGCTTTCTAAGATTGCCATAATTGTGGCAACACCTAATCCGTTATCGGCACCTAAAGTAGTTCCTTTGGTACGAACCCATTCGCCATCAACATACATTTCAATACCTTGTGTGTCGAAATCGAAATCCGTATCATTGTTTTTTTGATGCACCATATCTAAATGCGATTGCATTACAATGGTTTTACGATTTTCCATTCCAGCAGTAGCCGGTTTTTTTATAATTACGTTTCCAACTTCGTCTTTAATGGTTTCAAATCCTAATTTCTGACCAAATTCCATCATAAATGCAATAACACGTTCTTCTTTTTTAGATGGACGTGGTACAGCATTTAAATCGGCAAATTTGTTCCAAAGTACTTTTGGTTCTAAATTTCTTACTTCTTGACTCATTTATGAATTATCTTTTTATATTATTTAATAAGATTTTTTTTGAAATACAAAGTTACAAAGTTTAATTTCTTAATAAATGAAATTGTAGTTATATTTACAATTTAAATTCAATCTGTGAATAAGTTATACTTTTTAATTATTCAAGTTATTCTGATTAACGTGCTTTCACTTTTTCCAGACTTTACAGAGCGCTTTTATAGCAATGGTTTGTATTTGTACATCTCTAAAAGTAGTCGAATTATTTTTGGTTGGATTCCTTTTTCTGTGGGCGATTTATGTTATACGTTATTGTTTTTCTTTATTTTTAGATGGATTTATAAAAATAGAATTGGCTTTTTTAAAAATTGGAAAACAAACGGCTTGACTATTTTGAGTTTTATTTCGATTTTGTATTTCTTTTTTCATTTTTTGTGGGGATTGAATTATTACAGAATTCCGTTGCATAAAAAAATAGGTATTGAAAAAGAATACACCATGGAACAATTGCAAAATTTGACGTTAAAATTAATTGCCAAAACAAATCAGTTGCAGCTTCGAATAGAAAAAGAACAGTATAAAAAAGTAGTTTTTAATTATTCGGAGCAACAAATGTATGAAATAGCACCAAACGGATATGCTAATTTACCTAAACCGTTATCGCATATTCAATATCAACATAAAAGTATCAAATCCTCAATTTTTAGTTTGCCATTGAGTTATATGGGATTTGGTGGATATTTAAATCCGTTTACCAATGAAGCGCAGGTAAATTATTTAAAACCAAAATATACTTCACCATTAACAATTTGTCACGAAATGGCGCATCAAACCGGAATTGCATCTGAAAGTGATTGTAATTTTGTTGGATTTATAGCCGCTTCGCAAAATAAAGATGTGTATTTTCAATATTCGGCGTATGCTTTTGCTTTAAATTATTGTTTGTATAATTTAGAGCTTTTTGAAGAAGGAAGTAGTAAAATGTATAAAGTATTTATAAATAAAGGTGTTTTGGAAAATTTTAACGAAAACAAAACCTTTTGGAAACACTATCATTCGTGGATTGATACTTTTTTTGAATACATTTACGACACATTTTTAAAGATGAACCAACAAAAAGACGGAATGGAAAGTTATAGTAAATTTGTAGGTTTGTTAATTAATTACGATTTAAAACACCAGATAATTCATGCAAATTAACCCATCAATTAACGGTTGGATTGAAAAGTTCCTAAATCAGTATGGTACAGATGTGTCAGATTACACAACTGATGAATCCTTTTTTTTGGCATGCCAGAAAAGTGGTTTAATCTATGGTTATGTCGTATATTATCATCTAGAAACAGAATTAGAAGACTCAAAATGGGATACTGAAGAAAAGATGAAAGTCGGTTTTTTAGCTACGCTTTTTGCTTTGTATAAAACAAAAAAAGAAGCGGATTATCAACTATTTATTGAAGATTTATTTCAATTTTATAATATAGTATCAAAAGGAAATTTTAGTTTTTTAAATATTGTTTTGCCATATTCTAATACCTATCAAAAATTAGAAAGCATTATCAATGAACGTTTACAAACTAATGATAATATTGTTACCAAAAATTTCACACATATGGTTACCAATTCCATGTTGTATATAGATATTTTGGCTTTTGAATATTATTTGAATTATAAAACAATTAATCTTGATTTTTTTAAGAATTTAGAACGTAAATGTTTGGCATTAATTATGTTTTCATTGAATGTGAAAAAACATAAATCGGAGTACGATATAATGCTTCTAAAAATGTTCGAAAATTCGTTGCGATATTCTAAGGTTTCTAAAATAAATAATAACGAAATTATTGATATTGTTTTTGAAGGAAGTCGGTCTGAATTAGAAAGTTTATATCTATACGAAATTGCTCACATGACCTTGTTAAGCGATGGTGTAGTATATGAAAGCGAACAGGCTTTTCTTACTGAATTTACTTTAAAATTAGGTTTAAATAAAAACAATCAAAATACTGGTTATGAACTAGTTGAATTTATTAATAAGTATAAAAAAAACCTGCCTTTTTATAATTTGAATCATCCCGTAAAACAGTTTTATACAAACACCCAAGATAATATTGCAAAGTTAGTAAGCAGAAATAAAACTAGGTTACTTAAAGAACTTTCTGAAAGTAAAGAATTGGTAAAATTATTGGGAAAATCAACTCAAAATGAATTGAGTTTTGAAGAAAAAAAGAAAGTAAAAAAACAGTTATTAGACATCTGCAAAAGCATTCCTTCGCTTACTATTTTTTTACTTCCGGGGGGTGGTTTATTATTGCCAATTTTAATAAAGTTTATCCCACAATTATTGCCTTCTGCTTTTAATGAAAATTTAAAAGATTAATAATTCGAAATCCAAGAAAAATATTCGTTTTTAATTTCTTCGTGGGCGGCATTTATGTGTTTTAGATAAGCATTTGCGACTGGACTAAATTTTTTCCCTTTTAACCAAATTAATCGCCAACTAGAAACAATTGGTAATTTTTTTACTGGAATTATTTTAAGATCACCTTTGTCTAATTCATTCTTCAGTCCAATTAATGGCATTATCGAAAGTCCTAATCCTGCAATTACAGATTGTTTTACTGCTTCATTTGAAGTTAATTGGAGTTTCATATTTGGTTTAATTCCGTTTTGATCTAAATAATTTTCCATTGTAATTCTTGTTGCAGATCCAGCTTCCCTATATATAAGCGGGTAATTTGCAGCGTATTCAGCTAAATCATTTTTAGGATTAATATCTACATATTTATTTCCAATCAAAAACAGCTTGTTTTCTAAAATAATTTTCGATTCAACTTCTATATCTTTTGGAAGTATTGAAACTAAAGCAAAATCAATTTCATTATTTTTTAACGATTTTAAGACTTTTGTTTTGTTTGTTACATCCATTTCTAGTTCTACTTCTTTGTTGTTCATTAAAAAATCACTCAAAAAATAGGGGATAACATATTTTCCTGTAGAAACTACTGATAACTTTAACCTACCTGATAATTGTCCTTTGTAAGCTTGTGTTTTATAGTTTATTGCATACACTTCATTAAGTATAACTTCAGCGGCGGCTGCAATTTCTTTACCAAAATCCGTAATATAAATTTGTCTGCCGACAATTTCTGTTAATGGAATATCAAACTGGTTTTGAAAATTTTTTAATTGTATTGAGACAGCTGGTTGAGTAAGAAACAATTCTTCAGCAGCTTTAGTAATACTTAAAGTTTCTGTTATTTTATAAAAAACCTGAAGTTGATGTAAAGTATATTTCATAAATATATTTTATGGTTTACATTACAAATATAAATAAAAATTTATGAATTAAAAGTTTCAATTTTGCAACGTAAAATAATTTTAATACATAAAACAATAAAACATGGAAAAAGTACAAGATTACAAATTTATTGATGGCGTTTTTACTATAGATGACGCGGACAAACTTTTAATTGCTTTATTAAATTATAAAATTGACTATCATAACAGAGAAGATTTTAGTAATCATATCCGATTTAATCATGAAATAGCACATTCGAAAGTTCGTATTCAAGAGCTGTTGGCAACTAAAGATGAAGTAAAACATCTTATTGACAGTGCAAAAGAGAAAAATAAAAAATTGGTAATTAATAGTACGCTAACCATTCGTTTAGAAGAATAATATGTTTGCAGGTCGAAAAGTACTAATTGCTACAAAGCATAAAAAAGAGCTTGTTATGGCTCCCATTCTTAAGAAAGAACTTTCGATTTCTAGTTATGTTTCTGAACAATTTGACACGGATACTTTAGGGACATTTTCAGGTGAAATTGAGCGTAAAGATGATGCCTTAGTCACATTAAGAAATAAATGTATCCTTGCTGCAAATACTACAAAATCTGATTTTGTAATTGCTAGTGAAGGTTCTTTTGGAGCACATCCATCGATTTTTTTTGCGCATGCCAATCAAGAATTAGTAATGCTTAAAGATTTTAAAAATGATCTTGAAATTATAGCCAAAGAAATTAGTTTGGAAACCAATTTTAATGGTCAAAAAATTTCTAATGAAACAGATTTGCTGACTTTTGCTAAAAAAGTAAATTTTCCGTCTCATGCACTAATTTTAAAATCAGATGAAGTAAATTTTTCAACTATTTTCAAAGGCATACAATCTGAAAAAGAATTATTAGAAAAATTTTATGAAATACAAAAAAAGAATGGTTGTGTTTATGTAGAGACGGATATGCGAGCAATGTATAATCCAACACGTATGAAAGTAATTGAAAAAGCAACTTGGCAGTTAATTGAAAAAATAAAATCACTTTGTCCAACTTGTCAAACACCGGGTTATGATATTATTGATGCTGTTTCAGGTTTACCGTGTGAGCTATGTAAAAATCCAACCCGCTCCACTTTATATTATTTGTACCGATGTAAAAAATGCCAATATAGTAATAAAAAAATGTTTCCTAGAGGAATTACTTATGAAGACCCAACATATTGTGACACGTGTAACCCATAATTTATGATTCAAATATCAAAAGATTTAGATTTAGCCAAAAATCTGTTAGAGAATGATGAAGTAGTAGCTATTCCAACAGAAACGGTTTATGGTTTGGCAGGAAATATATTTAGCGAAAAGGCAATAAAAAAAATATTTGAAACAAAAAAAAGACCATTTTTTAATCCGTTAATCGTTCATGTGCATTCCTTAACTTGTTTAGAAGCGGTATGTTCAGAAATTCCTTTAAAAGCGAAATTATTAGCTAATAATTTTTGGCCTGGTCCGCTAACGCTTGTATTAAAAAAACGAAATTCTATTTCTGATTTGGTTACTGGCGGAAAAGATACAGTTGCGGTTAGAATCCCTAATCATTATTTAACTTTAGAATTATTGTCTAAACTTAATTTTCCATTAGCAGCTCCAAGTGCAAATCCTTTTGGTTCTATTAGTCCGACTACTGCAGAACATGTAGCAAATTATTTTTCAAATACACTTTCATTGGTTTTAGATGGCGGTAATTGTTTGAATGGTATAGAGTCTACAATAATTGGATTTGAGAATGAAGAACCAATTTTGTACAGACTAGGGGCTATTTCAAGAGAAGAAATCGAAAGCGTTATAGGTTCGATTTTAATTAAAAATAAAAATGAGAAAGCACCAGTAGCACCAGGAATGCTAACCAGACATTATGCGCCCTTAACAAAAACTATATTAGTTAGTGATATAAAAAAAGAGTTTGAAAAACATCCAACCAAAAAAATCGGTTTTCTATTATTTAAGAACCAAGTCTTAAAAAATGAAAATGTAGTAAAAGAAATTCTTTCTGAAAAAGGAAGTTTAAAAGAAGCTACAGCTAATTTATATGCGGCAATGCATAGGTTAGATTCTCAAAATTTAGACCTAATTATTGCTCAAAAGTTTCCTGAAATCGATTTAGGAAACTCTATTAATGATCGTTTGGAACGAGCTACTAAAAACTAAAAAATGAATTTAGATTTATTATTTGAAAACCTTACAAACCCAGCGTTACTTTTTTTTATTTTAGGAATTATTGCTGTTAAAGTAAAAAGTGATTTAGAAATACCACCCAATTCTTCTAAGTTCATCTCGTTATATCTTTTATTCTCTATCGGATTTAAAGGCGGACAAGAGTTAGCTCATAGCGAATTTACATTGGAAATTGTTTGGTCTGTATTGTTAGGTGTAGTTATCGCATTGATTATTCCGATATATTCCTTCTTTATTTTGAGAAGAAAATTTAATGTTTTTGATGCCGGTGCAATTGCCGCCGCTTATGGTTCAGTAAGTGCAGTAACTTTTGTAACTGCTGCTTCATTTTTAGAGATTCAACACATGGCGTTTAGCGGGCATATGGTTGCTGTTATGGCGTTGATGGAAGCACCAGCCATTATTGTAGGTGTAATATTAATCCGAATGTTTGATAAGAAAAAAGAAACGAATACATCGATTTTGTCTTTGGTAAAACATTCGTTTACCAATGGAAGTGTACTCTTAATTTTAGGAAGTTTAGTAATTGGCTTGTTAGCTAGCGAAGAACAAGCTTTAGGTATTAAACCATTTACAAATGATTTGTTTAAAGGTTTTTTAGCTATATTTCTTTTAGATATGGGTATTGTAAGTGGTAAAAAATTAGGAGACTTTGTAAAAAGCGGCTGGTTTGCCGTATTTTTTGCTCTTATTATTCCTCTATTTAACGGTTGTATAGTGGCTTTATGCAGTCAAATAGTTACTGATGATATAGGAAATCGATTTATTTTAGCAGTTTTAGCAGCAAGCGCCTCATATATTGCTGTGCCTGCTGCTATGAAAATTGCCGTACCAAAAGCAAATCCAGGGTTGTTTTTGCCCATGGCATTAGCAGTAACATTTCCTTTAAATATTACTATAGGTATGCCAATTTATTTAACGCTAATTAAATGTTTGTAACTATTTTTAGTTCGAAAACTTCAATTGATAGACTTCATCTAATTCTTCATTAGAACTCATGTTTACACCTAAATCGGTTACATAACCTGAATTTAAACCGTAGGTCCAACCATGAAGTGTAAGTTCTTGTCCATTTCTCCATGCATTTTGAACAATTGAAGTTTTTGCTAAATCAAATACTTGTTCTTGTGCATTAATTTCAACAAACTTATTAAAACGTTCTTCTTCATCTTCGATTGAATTTAAATACGTATCATGTAAACGATATACATCTTTAATATGACGAATCCAGTTATCAATTAATCCAATAGATTGATTACCCATAGCAGCTTTTACTCCACCACAGCCATAATGTCCACAAACAATAACGTGTTTTACTTTTAATACATTTACAGCATAATCTAATACACTCAGCATATTCATATCACTATGAATAACCATATTTGCAATATTTCTATGAACAAAAACTTCACCTGGTTTTGCTCCAATAATTTCGTTAGCCGGCACACGACTATCTGAACAGCCAATCCATAATAAAGGCGGTTGTTGTCCTTTAGCTAAATCTTTAAAATATTCTACGTCAATTGCTAATTGATTTTCAACCCATTTTTTGTTGTTGTCTAAAATCTTTTTGTAAAAATCACTACTCATTTTTCTATATTTTAATTATTATTTCTTATTATTTCTACTTTTCGTTTCAATGCATTGTATTTTTTTTCAAAAGTTACAGTGCTTTTAAAATATTCATTATTTTCTAAATTATATGCTTTTTTAAAACCTTCTAATTTCACATCAATCTTTAATTCTTTTGCATTAACTTCTGCAAATTCTGTAATCATAGTTAAAATATCGTGTGCAATATAAACAGTATTTGATGCATTAATGGTTACAAAAGCATTTTCTGGTATTTCAGATAATGTTGTTTTTATAGCCGCTTTATTCAAAAACGAAACTTCCTGTGCTAAATCGATATGAATAATGTCGCCATCCTGATATTCTTCTTTTTTGAAATGATAGGCACGTTTCATATTTCCTTTTAAAACAAATATAACACTAATAATCATTCCCAAAGCAACACCTTTCAATAAATCAGTAAAAACTACTGCACCAAAAGTAGCTATAAATGGAATAAATTGGTATTTTCCTTTCTCCCAAAAATGTTTAATTGTTGCAGGATTTGCCAATTTATAACCCACTAATAATAAAACTGCTGCCAAAGTTGCTAACGGAATTTTATTCAATATTGTTGGAATTGCTAAAACGCTCACTAATAAAAGCACACCGTGAATTATTGCTGACATTTTTGATTTTGCTCCAGCAGTATTATTTGCAGTAGTTCTAACTACTACAGAAGTCATTGGTAAACCACCTAAAAGTGAACTTAAAATATTACCAATTCCTTGTGCTTTTAATTCCACATTTGTATTGGTATATCTTTTTAAAGCATCCATTCTGTCAGAAGCTTCAATGCATAATAAAGTTTCAATTGAGGCAACGACAGCAATAGTTATCGCAACAATCCAAACTTTTGAATTTGAAATTGCAGTAAAATCTGGAGTTACAATGATATTTTTGAATTCTTCTAAAGTCGTTGGAACGGGTAAACTAACCAAATGCTCTTTTGTAATTGCGAAATTACTTCCAGATTGTATAAAAAATTCGTTTAATAAAATACTTACAATAACTGCTACTAAAGCTGGTGGAATTAGTTTTATTTTCTTTAAAACATCAACTTTATTCCATAAAATTAATATCGCTAACGAAATTGCAGCTATAACTATCGAACCCAATTGAATATGATTAAATATATTGAAAATTTCAGAAAAAGTATTTTGTCCATCCGGTTGAAAAAAAGATTCATCACCTTCAAAATCTGGATCATAACCAAATGCGTGAGGAATTTGTTTCAATATAATAATCACTCCAATTCCAGCCAACATTCCTTCAATAACATTGTTTGGGAAATAATTTGAAATACTTCCAGCTTTAATAAAACCTAGTATTAACTGAATTATTCCAGCAAGTAAAACCGCTAAAAGAAAAGTATTAAATGAACCTATATCTGTTATGGCGGTTAAAACAATTGCAGTTAATCCTGCAGCTGGACCAGAAACACTTAAATGCGACTGACTTAAATATCCCACTACAATACCGCCAACAATACCCGAAATAATACCTGAAAATAATGGTGCTCCACTTGCTAATGCAATACCGAGACACAATGGCAATGCCACAAGAAAAACCACTAAACCTGAAGCAAAATCAGATTTTAGGTTTGCAAAAAGATTGATTTTTTTTGACATACTAAAATATAAATTTAATAAATTATTTGTACGATGTTAATTTAAAAACATCGAAAAGCAAAAATATATTAAACTATATCTGGAGGTGGCGAAAAAATTTCTCTAAATTGAGAAGTATGATTACTTAGAAAATGAAATAAATTTACTACATCATCATTAATTGAAGTTTTGAAATAAATTTTTTCTGTAAATATTATTTTGTCAAAAAAATCCAGTTCATTTTTATCTAATTCTTTTTCTTCAGAATTATCAAGCTCTTTTTCAGATTTATCGATGTCACAAAATGAATAGCATTTTTCAACATCCTTAACAAACCAACTAAGTGTAGGCATCGTTAATGATGTTACGAAAATAAAAATTACTATTTGTGCTATGATTTTCAATGTATTAAATAAATTTATAGCAAATATAAGCAATTATTATGCATTTGTTTCATTTTTATAATAAAACATATTGCAGGTTTGTAACTTCTCAATTAAATTATTTATACTTTTGTAATCATAAAACAAACAAAATGACTACTTCACAACTTATTGAGCAAATTCGAACTAAAAAATCGTTTCTATGTATTGGCTTAGATGTTGATTTAAGTAAAATCCCAGCACATTTATTAACAACAGAAGATCCAATTTTCGAATTTAATAAAGCGATCATTGATGCTACGCACGATGTATGTGTTTCTTACAAACCAAATACGGCTTTTTATGAAGCTTATGGCATCAAAGGTTGGCAATCGTTACAGAAAACAATCGATTATATAAACAATAACTATCCAAATATTTTCACAATAGCCGATGCAAAACGAGGTGATATTGGAAATACATCAACAATGTATGCTAAAGCTTTTTTTGAAGATTTAAATTTTGATTCAGTTACTGTTGCGCCTTATATGGGAAAAGATTCTGTAGAACCTTTTTTGGCTTTTGAAAACAAACATACTATTATGTTAGCTTTAACGTCAAATGAAGGTGCTTTCGATTTTCAAACGTTAGATACAAATGGGCAAGAATTATATAAAACGGTTTTAGAAACGTCTAAAAATTGGAAAAACAGTCAAAATTTAATGTATGTTGTAGGGGCTACAAAAGCAGAATATTTTACAGAAATTAGAAAAATTGTACCAAATAGTTTCTTATTAGTTCCAGGTGTAGGAGCTCAAGGCGGAAGTTTAGCCGAAGTTTGTAAATATGGAATGAACGAAAATGTGGGCTTATTAATTAATTCTTCAAGAGGTATAATTTACGCTTCTAACGAGACTGATTTCGCAGAAAAGGCAAGGGAAGAAGCGTTGAAGTTGCAACAAGAAATGGAGCAAATTTTGTTCCAAGTTTAAAGTTTCAAGTTTTCCAAAGAAACGAATAAGTAAATTGAATTTTTAAACCTGAAACTTGAAACTAAAAAAATAAAACTTGAAACAAAAAACTTTCACAGACCAACTTGGCACCATTCACTCTTTCGAAAACGCACCAAAAAGAATTATTTCTTTAGTGCCATCACAAACGGAGTTGCTTTACGATTTGGGTTTGGAAGATGAAATTGTTGGTATTACGAAGTTTTGTGTGCATCCCTTTCGTTTTAAATCAACTAAAGAAATTATTGGCGGTACGAAAACCATTAAATTCGATAAAATAAAAGCCTTACAACCAGATATAATTATTGCCAATAAAGAAGAAAACACCAAAGAAATTGTAGAGCAATTAAGAACTATTTGTCCAGTTTGGGTGACAGATATTGTTACTATTGCCGACAATAATAAAATGATTGAAGATTTCGGAAATCTGTTTAATAAAAGAACCAATGCACAAAAGTGGATTGATAAAATTAACTTCGGATATCAAAAACTCCAAACTCTTGTAGCTTCAAAATTTGAAGAAAATGCCAAACAAAAAGTAGCCTATTTTATTTGGGCAAACCCATATATGGTTGCTGCTGGCGATACATTTATTAATGAGATGCTAAAATTGAATGGATTAGAAAATATTTATGATACTAATCCAAAATATGAAGGAAGATATCCTGAAGTGGTTATTAATAAAATGCGAATACAAGGTGATCCCGATTTTGTGTTTTTATCTTCTGAACCTTTTCCTTTTACAGATGAACACGCTTTCGAGTTAGGAAGACATACACACCACGCAAAAACTATTTTTGTTGATGGCGAAATGTTTTCTTGGTATGGAAGTCGTTTAGTTAAAGCATTCGATTATTTCACTTTGTTGCAAGAAAAGCTTTACATTTACAAATAAAAATGATAGCTTATACCACATACGAAAATAAAAACACGACTGAATGGGTAACGTTTGTCCATGGCGCAGGTGGTAGCTCCTCAATTTGGTTTAAACAGATAAAGGAATTTAAAGTGCATTTTAATGTTTTATTATTAGATCTTCGTGGTCATGGCAATTCCAAAGAGAAAATTACTAAAAAATATACATTTAAAGCCATCGCTAATGATGTTTTAGAAGTTCTCAATCATTTAAATATTCAAAAATCACACTTTATCGGAATATCTTTAGGAACTATAGTTATCCGACAATTTGCAGAAATGTACGAAAACAGAGTGCAAAGTATGATTATGGGCGGCGCTATTTTAAAAATGAATTTTCGTTCACAAATTTTAATGCGATTAGGCAATATGTTTAAATATGTTTTGCCTTATTTGGTTTTGTATCGTTTTTTTGCGTTTGTAATTATGCCAAACAAAAACCATAAGCAATCTAGATTGTTATTTATCAATGAAGCAAAAAAACTCTATCAAAAAGAATTTATAAAATGGTTTAAGCTAACTGCTGAAATTAACCCAATTTTAAAATGGTTTCGTCAAGTGGAATTGTCTGTTCCTACACTATATATAATGGGTAATGAAGATTATATGTTTTTACCTTCCGTAAGAAAAGTAGTGGAAAGTCATTATAAAACATCTCAATTAGTAGTTGTTGAAAATTGTGGACATGTTGTAAATGTTGAACAATCAGATATATTTAATTCTGAAGTGATTCGATATATAAATAATCAGAAAAAACAAAAAAAAAACAACTGAAAACTAAATCTCAGTTGTTTCTTAACTAAAAACTAACCTTAAAAAACTATTTATTTATATGCAAATATCAGTATAATAGTTATTTCATACTGTTAAGATTTTGTTATAATTACACAAATTATTTTTTATCTTGCAAGGCGAAAACTTTTTTTAACAAATCAGAGTTTCTTGAAGTTAAATTAGTTCTAATTTCCTTTTCTTCCAAAGCAATCATTTTATAAACTCCTACTAAGGTTTTATTAGTTGTGTACTCTGCTAAATCCGGATTTATTTTTTTAACCAATGGAATGCCGTTGTACTTGGTAATAATTTGATTCCAAATTTTCTCTGCGCCCACTTTTGCAAGTGAATTTTTAATAACAGGATTAAATGAAGCATACAAAGCGACTGAAGTAGTACTTTGCAAATAATTTGTAGCTGCATTTTCTTGACCTAAAACAATATTTTTTGCATCAGTAAATGTCATATTTTTTATGGCATCTACAAAAATTGGTGTTGCTTCTTTTACTGCATCTTCGGCAGCTCTGTTTAATAATAAAATGCCTTCATCGGCTAAACTTGACAACCCAATTTGTCTTAATCGAGTATCCACTTTTTGTAATTCTTCAGGTAATACTATTTTAACTAATTCATTTTTGTAAAAACCATCTTCTTGAGTAAGTTTTACAACTTGTTTTTTAATTCCTTTATCTAAAGCTTCTTTTAGAGCATTAGAAATATCAATTGCAGAAACTGTAGGTGTTTTTGAAATTGCTTTTTTAATTGTGTTTTTTAATTGAGCACTACTGATGGCTGGCATAATAAGTAGCAATAAAATAATTTTTTTCATTTAAATAAGTTCAGTTTCCTTTCTACCACACAAAATGCATACCACATCTTTCAAATTTGCTATTTTTTTAAATTTTGTTGATTTTTTACATCATTTAAATAGAAATAAAAATTATTAAATTCGTAAATTGCACTCTTTAAAACGAATTAAAATTACAGATGGAACCACAAATACCCTATATTCCTATTAATAAAGTAAGAATTGTAACTGCAGCCTCACTTTTTGATGGACACGATGCAGCCATAAACATTATGCGTAGAATCATCCAAGCAACAGGTGTAGAGGTAATTCATCTTGGACATGACAGAAGTGTTGAAGAAGTTGTAAATACTGCCATTCAAGAAGACGCGAATGCGATTGCAATGACTTCTTATCAGGGAGGTCATAACGAGTATTTTAAATACATGTACGAGTTACTTAAGGAAAAAGGAGCTGGTCATATCAAAATATTTGGCGGAGGCGGAGGTGTAATCTTACCTTCAGAAATTTCAGAATTACACGAATACGGCATCGAAAGAATTTATTCTCCAGATGATGGTCGTGCTATGGGATTGCAAGGGATGATTAACGATTTGGTCAAACGTTCAGATTATCCAATTGGAGATAAATTAACTGGTGAATTATCGCACATAGAAGAAAAAAATCCAACTGCAATTGCACGATTGATTTCTGCAGCTGAAAATTTTCCTGAAATTGCTAAGTCGGTTTTCGAAGAAATTCATAAAAAGAATGAAACGTCCAAAATCCCAGTTCTAGGAATTACCGGAACGGGTGGGTCAGGAAAATCATCTTTAGTAGATGAATTAGTACGTAGATTTTTAATTGATTTTCCAGAAAAAACTATCGGATTAATTTCGGTTGACCCTTCTAAACGTAAAACAGGCGGGGCTTTATTAGGCGATAGAATTCGTATGAATGCGATTAACAATTCTCGCGTATATATGCGTTCGTTAGCAACACGTCAATCGAATTTAGCCTTGTCAAAATATGTGGCTGAAGCGATTGAAGTACTGAAAGCCGCTAAATACGATATCATTATTTTAGAAACGTCTGGAATTGGACAATCGGATACGGAAATTATGGACCATTCTGATGTTTCGTTATATGTAATGACACCTGAATTTGGAGCAGCAACGCAGTTAGAAAAAATTGACATGCTTGATTTTGCGGATTTAGTGGCGCTGAATAAATTCGACAAACGTGGTGCTTTAGATGCGATTCGTGATGTGAAAAAACAATACCAACGCAATCATAATTTATGGGATGTAGATACCAATATCATGCCTATTTTCGGGACAATTGCATCGCAGTTTAACGATCCAGGAATGAATACACTCTACAAATCAATTATGGATAAGATTGTAGAAAAAACAGGAGCTGATTTAAAATCGACTTTTGAAATCACACGTGAAATGAGTGAGAAAATTTTTGTAATTCCTCCACATAGAACACGTTATTTATCTGAAATCGCAGAAAACAATAGAAAATACGATGAAACGGCACTTTCTCAAGTAGAAGTGGCGCAAAAATTATACGGAATTTTTAAAACGGTTGAATCGGTTTCGGGAACCAAACCAATGTTAACCAAAGCTGGAATTGACCATAATTTTGTCATTCCGAAGGAATCTCAAGTTTTTATGAATTTACTTTTAGATCAATTCGATAAAGTAAAAATGAACTTAGATCCTTACAACTGGGAAATCATTTTAACTTGGGACGAAAAAGTCAATAAATACAAAAATCCGAATTACAGTTTTAAAGTTCGAGATAAAGAAATTAAAATTGCTACGCATACTGAATCGTTATCGCATTCGCAAATTCCAAAAGTAGCGTTACCAAAATACCAAGCTTGGGGCGATATTTTAAAATGGAATTTACAAGAAAATGTTCCTGGAGAATTCCCTTTTACTTCCGGATTGTATCCGTTTAAAAGAGAAGGCGAAGACCCAAGTAGAATGTTTGCAGGAGAAGGCGGACCAGAACGAACCAACAAGCGTTTTCATTATGTTTCTGCCGGATTGCCAGCAAAACGTTTATCTACGGCTTTTGATTCGGTGACTTTATATGGAAATGACCCGCACATTCGTCCTGATATTTATGGAAAAATTGGAAATGCAGGAGTTTCAATTTGTTGTTTAGACGATGCGAAAAAATTGTATTCAGGTTTCGATTTGAGTCATCCTATGACTTCTGTATCCATGACGATAAATGGACCAGCACCAATGTTGTTGGGATTCTTTATGAATGCAGCTATCGATCAAAACTGTGAAAAATACATTATTGAAAATGGTTTACAAGCTGAAATCGAAGCTAAAATTAATGAAATTTATAAGAAAAAAGGGGTTACCCGCCCATCTTATCAAGGCGATTTACCAGAAGGGAATAATGGTTTAGGTTTAATGCTTTTAGGGGTGACAGGTGACCAAGTTTTGCCATTAGATATTTATAATGATATCAAAGTTAAAACGTTAGCACAAGTTCGTGGAACGGTTCAAGCGGATATATTAAAAGAAGATCAAGCACAAAATACGTGTATTTTTTCTACGGAATTTGCTTTACGATTAATGGGCGATGTGCAAGACTATTTCATTAAAGAAAACGTTCGTAATTTCTATTCAGTTTCTATTTCAGGATATCATATTGCTGAAGCAGGAGCGAACCCAATTACGCAATTGGCGTTCACTTTATCCAACGGATTTACTTATGTAGAATACTATTTGAGTAGAGGAATGAACATTAACGATTTTGGACCGAATTTATCGTTCTTTTTCTCCAACGGAATCGATCCTGAATATGCTGTTATTGGTCGTGTTGCCCGAAAAATTTGGGCGAAAGCCATGAAAAACAAATACGGAGCCAACGAAAGAGCGCAAATGTTGAAATACCACATTCAAACGTCTGGGCGTTCGTTACATGCGCAAGAAATTGATTTTAATGATATTCGTACGACGCTTCAAGCTTTGTATGCGATTTACGACAACTGTAACTCGTTACATACGAATGCGTATGATGAAGCTATTACTACACCAACCGAGGAATCCGTGCGAAGAGCTATGGCGATTCAGTTGATTATTAATAAAGAATTAGGTTTAGCGAAAAACGAAAATCCAATTCAAGGTTCGTTTATTATTGAAGAATTAACCGATTTAGTGGAAGATGCTGTTTTACAAGAATTTGACCGAATTACAGAACGTGGCGGTGTATTGGGTGCGATGGAAACCATGTACCAACGTTCTAAAATTCAAGAGGAAAGTTTGTATTATGAAACCCTGAAACATACGGGTGAATTCCCAATTATTGGAGTAAATACGTTCTTAAGTTCAAAAGGTTCTCCAACAGTTATCCCAGCTGAAGTCATTCGTGCAACAGAAGAAGAAAAAGCGTATCAAATAAAAATGCTTACGAATCTGCAACAAGCAAATGCAGATACAGTTTCTAATCAAATTGAATTATTACAAAATGCAGCAATTAAAAACGAAAATATATTTGCCTTATTAATGGAAGCTACAAAAGTGTGTTCGTTAGGACAGATTACTAGTGGATTGTTTGAAGTAGGAGGTCAATACAGAAGAAATATGTAATTTCAATAAATAATTTGAGATTTAAAATAAAAGAAATCTTTCAGAAATGGGAGGTTTCTTATTTTGCTTTTTGTTTTTTATGATAAAGAATTGTCAGTATTGTCAGTAAGACAAATGGAATTGTAGAAATTACAATCTTATAGTTTAAACTTATTAATCCAACAAAAAGCAAAAAGTATACTAACAAGCCTAATCCAAAAATACTAATATAAGTTAATTTTTTGCTGGCTGATTTTTGGAACAAAGTAACCAATAATAAAAATTGCGAAATTATAGGTAAAATTATAAATGGATGAATTACAGGTTTTACAAATAATTTAGATAAAATTTCAATTTCTGCTTCAAACAAAAATGTATGATTATTTCCACTCCATTCCAAATAGCCAATTAGTGAGAAAATGATTAGAAGAAAATTTAGTATTTTACTTTTCATTTTATTAATTATTCATTCGGTTCAATATGAATTAAAACATGACCTAATTCTAAAATCTTAGTTCTTAACGTGTCTTTTAATTTGTGAGCCAAATCGTGTCCTTCTTTAACGGAAATTTTCGCATCTACAATAGCATGTAAGTCAACATGATATTTCATTCCAGCTTTTCTGATAAAGCATTTCTCTGTACCGATAATTCCATCAACTTTTAAAGATTCCTTACGAATATTTTCTACCAAATCGTCATACCGATGTTCGTCCATAATTTCACCTAAAGCCGGTCGGAAAATTAAATAACTATTGTAAAGAATAAAAAAAGAAGCAAATAAAGCTGCCCAATCATCAGCTGCTTCGTAGCCTTTTCCTAAAAGTAAAGCAATAGAAATTCCTATAAAAGCGGCAATTGAAGTAATAGCGTCGCTTCTATGGTGCCAAGCATCTGCTTTAAGTGAAGAACTATTGGTAATAATACTTTTTTTCATTACGGTTTGAAACGAATATTCTTTCCAACAAATTATTAATACTAAAACAATTAGTGTCCAAGATTTTGGTAAATCATGAGGCGTCCCAATATTTAATATACTTTCATAGGCAATAATTGTAGCAGAAGTAATTAAAAATCCAACTACAAGAAAAGTAATTAAAGGTTCGGCTCTTCCATGTCCGTAGGGATGATTTTCATCTGCAGGTCGGTTAGAATATTTAATACCAAATAAAACTAAAAACGAAGCAAAAATATCAGTTGTAGATTCTATAGCATCCGCTAATAACGCATAAGAATTTCCAAAAAAACCAGCCAAGCCTTTAATAATCGCCAAGCTTGTATTCCCAATAATACTAAAATAAGTGGCTTTTATAGCCGTTTGTTCGTTTGTCATTTTTTAGTTTTTGTTAAAAAGTTACGTTTACCTTATTAGTTTTTCCGTCTCTAATAAAAATAACTTCTTTCGTTTCACCGGAGTTAATTTTGGATAAACATTCCATATAACTGTAAACTTCTTTTACTTCGCAATCTCCAATTTTTGTAATAATATCACCTTCTTTAATTCCAGCTTTAATGGCTGGACGGTCTTCAGTTACGCCATCTACGTGTAAACCATCTCCATGTTCAGCATAATCAGGCATAATACCAAGTGTTACTTTGTATTTTGCCATTTTCTTTTCGCTGTTTATTTTGGTTTTGGTAAATTCAATATTTTCTTTATCGGCCAATTCATTTGCAATTCTAAACACATAATTTACAATATTGGTTACGCCATAATAATTAATTTTTTCTTCATCATCACTTGGTTTATGATAATCTTCATGCGTTCCTGTAAATAAAAATAGTACAGGAATATCTTTTAAGTAAAATGAAGTATGATCAGATGGTCCAACTCCGCCAGTTTCTTCTGTAACTCCAAATCCCGCAGGTTTGTTACGTTGAATTAATTCTGAGAAAACAGGTGAGGTACCGGTTCCGCCAACTATAAGACTTTTCTTATCGTCTAATCTTCCAATCATATCCATATTAATCATAGTAATTACATTTGGATAAAGTGTTTTTATTGATTCAGCCATATGTTTCGAACCAATTAAACCATCTTCTTCACCAGAAAATAGAGCGAAAATGAAATTCACTTTTTCTTTTGTGTTATTTTTTGCATAGATACGAGCCAAATCTAACACACCAGCAACACCAGAAGCATTATCGTCTGCACCATTATGAATCATTCCTTTTGAAAAAGGTTTGGTAGAATTATTATGTTCGTTTCTTCCTAAGTGGTCATAGTGTGCACCAATTACAATGGTTTTATTTGCACCATTATCTAAATAAGCAATTACATTATTTGAATTTAATAAATCACCTACAACTGTTGAATCTGCATGTGGATTGGTTTTGTAGCGATATGAAAAAGGTTGTAAATATGTTTTGTTGTATGGTTGTAAACCTAATTTTTTAAATTCACTTTCAATGTATTTTGCTGCTGTTTTCTCAGCTTTACTTCCAGAAAGTCTTCCTTCTAAAGCATCAGAAGCTAAATAGGTAATGTGTTTTTTTAAGTTTTTACTATCCGCATTTTCAACTTCATCTGTTTCAACCCAATCCGCAATAAAAACATTTGTTTCACGCGCTTTATCTTGTTGACGATTACTTGAAAATACTAATTTTTTTCCGTCAGGCGAAAATTGTGGAAACGCATTAAATTCACTTTCATAGGTTATTTGTTTCAATCCCGTACCATCGATATTAATCATATATAATTGAAAATCATATCCTTTAGTAGCGTGATGGTTCGATGAAAAAATAATTTTTTTGTCTGATGGATGAAAAAAGGGCGCCCAATTGGCCTTTCCTAATTTGGTGATTTGTTTTAAATCTGAACCATCAATATTACACGTATAAATTTCCATATTAGTTGGCATCACTAAATTTTCTGCCAATAAATCTTTGTATTCTTTAATATCTTTTTCAGTGGTAGGACGAGAGGAACGAAAGACTAATTTTTTACTGTCGTGTGAAAAGAAACATCCGCCATCATAACCCAAACCAAACGTAATTTGTTTCAAGTTACTTCCGTCAATATCCATGGTGTAAATTTCTAAATCACCAGAACGAATACTTGTGAAGGCTATTTTTTTTCCCTCAGGAGAAACCACCGCTTCCGCATCATAACCTGGAGAATTAGTTAATTTTTTTACAATTCCACCAGATTTAGTTGCCATATAAATTTCAAATTCTGGATAAATCGCCCATAGGTATTTTCCGTCTTTTGGTTTTGGTGGGGCAGGACAAGCTACATTTGCTTCATGTGTAGAAGCATAAATAATGTGTTTTCCATCTGGCATATAATAAGAACATGTGGTTCTTCCTTTACCTGTAGATACTAATTTCAGATTGTTAAAATCAGTTATGGGTTGTGTCAAATCTAAAGAGTAAATTTGATCGCAAGGCACACCAAATTGAGTATTGGTAACTTGCATGGTTAAGTTTTTACTATCTGGACTAAAATAAGCCTCAGCATTATCACCCCCAAAAGTTAGTTTTTTAATATTTTGTAAGTTTCTTTCTTGTCCTTGAACGGTTAATGAAAGAAATAGAAACGAAAGAAATGCGTATTTTTTTATTGCCATTTTATTTTTTATTTATTTTTTAAGATTCTATCTGCTTTTGACTTTTAACTTTTAGCTTTTAGCCATGTACAGTAACACCTTCACCATATTTAGCGATTACACTCGCTTCGAATGCTAACCAAGCTTTCCAGCGTTTTTCTACATCGATATTTCCAGCGTATTTTCTGGCTAAGTTTATAAAAGTGGTATAATGAGCGGCTTCACTTTCCATTAAATCTCTATAAAACTGAGCTAATTCTTCGTCTTTTAAATTTTCAGAAAGTACTTTAAATCGTTCGCAACTTCTGGCTTCAATCATAGCTGCAAAAAGCAAACGTTCTATTAAGCCACACGCCCGACTTCCATCAGAAGATTGCTTCATAAATTTGGCTAATTCGTTTACATAATCGTCTTTTCGTTCTCTTAAAAATTCGTAACCACGTGCCTTAATAATATCATGAACCATTTGAAAATGTTGCATTTCTTCAATAGAAATCGCAGTCATTTCTGTAACCAAATCTTCTTTTTCTGCATTGTTAATAATAAGCATTATGGCATTTGTGGCTGCTTTTTGTTCGCACCAAGCGTGGTCACTTAAAATATCTTCTAAGTTTTCTTCTACTATATTTGCCCAACGAGGATCTGTTGGTAATTGCAATCGTAAAATAGACATATTGTTGAAGGTTATGAGGTTTATAATGTTTAATAAAGGCATTATGATTGCTACATAACACCTTTTTTATTTAGTTTACTATATATCTGTCAATTAAAAAACAAACATGGCTCTTTCGCCCATAAGTTCGTTAACTTCTTCAGCTACTTCTTCTATTATAGCTTCATTAGTGTAATTCATTAATACTTTATCAATTAAAGCAACAACTGTTTCCATATCTTCTTCAACTAATCCACGAGTTGTAATTGCTGGTGTTCCAACACGAATTCCTGAAGTTACAAATGGAGATTTGTCATCAAACGGCACCATATTTTTATTTACAGTAATTTCAGCTTTTACTAATGCATTTTCAGCATCTTTACCCGAAATATTTTTGTTGCGTAAATCAATCAACATCATATGATTATCAGTTCCTCCAGAAATTAACTTATACCCTCTTTTATTGAATGCTTCTGCCATAGCTTTTGCATTTTTTTGCATTTGCAACGCATAACGGAAAAATTCATCTGTTAACGCTTCACCAAACGCAACTGCTTTAGCAGCAATAATATGCATTAACGGACCTCCTTGATTTCCAGGGAAAACAGACATATCTAATATATGACTCATCATTCTAATATCACCTTTAGGAGTAGTTAGTCCCCAAGGGTTTTCAAAATCTTTTCCCATCATAATTAATCCCCCACGAGGACCACGTAATGTTTTATGAGTTGTAGTAGTTACTATATGGCAATATGGAATTGGGTCGTTTAATAATCCTTTCGCAATTAATCCAGAAGGATGAGAAATGTCAGCTAATAAAAGTGCCCCTACAGAATCTGCAATTTCACGGAAACGTTTAAAATCCATATCACGAGAATAAGCGGATGCACCTGCAATAATCATTTTAGGTTGCTCCTTTGTTGCTATTTCTTGAATTTTATCGTAATTTAATAATCCAGTTTCTTCTTCTACACCATAAAAACTTGCAGTATATAATTTACCTGAAAAATTTACTGGAGATCCATGCGTTAAATGCCCACCGTGAGCCAAATCGAATCCTAAGATTTTATCTCCTGGTTTTAAACATGCTGCAAAAACAGCTGTATTTGCCTGCGAACCAGAATGTGGTTGTACATTAGCATATTCAGCTCCAAATAATTCTTTTACTCGATCAATAGCAACTTGTTCTACAATATCTACTACTTCACAACCGCCATAATATCTTTTTCCAGGATATCCTTCCGCGTATTTATTGGTTAAACATGAACCAGCAGCTTCCATTACCTGGTCGCTCACAAAGTTTTCTGAAGCAATTAATTCAATTCCATGAATTTGTCTGTCTTGCTCGTCTAAAATAAGGTCAAAAATAAGTTCGTCGCGTTGCATTTGAATGTAAATATTAAAGTTTTGTCAAAAATACAAAAAATGTTTGGTAAATTGAATCTATAGTTTAATTTTGATTGCTCAATTATCAACAAAATAATTTAAGAAATAGATATGCCAAATTTAGCTAATGACCCAAGTAGAAAATCTTGGTTAGATATTAAAAAAGATAGCGATTTTCCAATCCAAAATATTCCATTTGGAGTTTTTATTACGAAAGAAGATGTAATAACTATCGGAACAAGAATAGGTGATTGTGCTATTGATATGGGAGCTTTACAACAATTAGGCTATTTTGAAGGCATTGAACTAACCGACGATATGTTTATGCAAGATACGCTTAACGATTTTATTTCTGATGGTAAGAAAACTTGGCGTTTAGTAAGAAATAGATTATCTGATATTTTTTTAGATACCAATCCAAAATTAAGGGATAATGATTCACATAAAAATATTGTTATTTTTAAAATAGATGATGTTGAAATGTTATTACCAGTTCAAATTGGTGATTATACCGATTTTTATTCAAGTAAAGAGCACGCTACTAATGTAGGAAAAATGTTTCGCGATCCAGAAAATGCATTATTACCAAACTGGTTGCATATTCCAGTAGGTTATCACGGAAGAAGTTCTACAATTGTTCCAAGTGGAATTCCAGTTCACAGACCGTACGGACAAACGTTACCAAATGGCGAAACTCAACCTGTTTTTGGACCTTCAAAATTGGTAGATTTCGAATTAGAAACTGCTTTTATTACTACGGATGCAAATTTGATGGGAGAACCTGTTTCTGTAGCAGATGCAGAAGAATGTATTTTCGGAATGGTTTTGTTTAATGATTGGTCGGCAAGAGATATTCAAAAATGGGAATACGTGCCACTAGGGCCATTTTTAGCGAAAAACTTTGCTTCATCCATTTCACCTTGGATTGTTACTTTAGATGCTTTACAGCCTTTTAAATGCTCATCACCCGAACAACAACCAACACCATTGCCTTATTTACAACAAACCGGTAATCATTCTTACGATATTAATTTGCAAGTAGCTATTCAGCCAGAAAATGCTGTTGAAACTATTGTGTCAAACTCTAATTTTAAATACATGTATTGGACTATGAGTCAGCAATTGGCACATCATACAATTAATGGTTGTAGAGTAAATTCTGGAGATATGATGGGAAGTGGAACGATTTCAGGGCCAACACCAGATTCTTTCGGTTCGATGTTAGAATTGTCTTGGGGGGGTCAAAATCCAATTAAAATGAATGATGGTTCAGAACGTAAATTTATAAACGATAATGACACCGTAATTATAAGAGGATATTGTCAAAATGACCAAATTAGAATTGGTTTTGGAGAAGTATCAAGCAAATTACTTCCAGCAATTGAATTGAAATTTTAAGCTTAAGAACTAATATTTATAAAAAAATACTCCTAAATTTATTAGGAGTATCTTTTTTACGTAAATTGTTTCAAATCTTCTGCAGAGATACTATCGTGTGATTCATTAAAAACAGCTTTTCCATTTCTGATCACTACTATTTGTGGCGATTGATGTACTACGTTATATCTGCTTGCAATTTCATTAGATAAATCTCTGTGATTTAACAAATCCAATAAATACCAATCAATTTTTTCTTCAGGATAATTAAATTCGGCATCAAATTGTTTTAAAGCCATTCTACTGATGCTACATCTTGTACTGTGTTTGAAAAGGACAACCGGTTTCGTTTGAGAAATTTCATCTATTTTATCAAATTGTTCTATTTTATCTAAGGTATAAAATTTGGCTGTCTCATTTACTTCTTCCTTTGAAGAATTTACATTTTCTTTAAAGATATTTTTGAAAAAACTCATATTTGTTTGTTTTATTAGACAATTTGTCTTTATAATTTACATTAACTTATTTTTACAAATATACTACAACTTAAGTCGAATTAAAAAGTTATAAAATAATAGTATATTTGAAAATAATTTTTCATCATATTTTGAATAAAATTAATGAACCTACTCGAACTCTTCTCACAACACGACATTTCAATACTTATTTTTATGGCTATTGCCTCGCTTTTCGCAGGTTTTATTGATGCTATCGTTGGCGGTGGCGGATTAATTCAATTTCCAACTTTTATGATTTTATTTCCAAATTCAAGTATTCCAACTGCTTTTGGAACGAATAAAATCGCTGGATTTTCAGGTACTTCAATAGCCGCGGTGCAATATGCTAAACGAGTAAAATTTAATTGGAAATTATTATTCATTACTGCTTTTAGCTCTTTTGTTTTTTCTTTTATTGGCGCTAAATTAGTGAGTCGAATCGATGTGAATATTCTGAAACCTTTTATCTTTTTTATGTTAATTGCTATTGCCATTTATACGTTTAAAAAGAAAGATTTTGGTTCGTTTGCTACAAAAGTTTTATCCGATAAAAAAAAGTATTTATTTGGATTTTTATTAGGTGTTACCATTGGTTTTTATGATGGTTTTTTAGGTCCAGGAACAGGAAGTTTTTTAGTTTTAGGATTTGTAGCACTTTTAGGATTTGAATTTTTAGAAGCTTCCGCATATGCAAAAGTAATTAATTGTATTACCAATATTTCTGCCCTTTATGTGTTCCTTTCGCAAGGAAATTATATTTTAGAAATTGCAATTATTATGGCAGTTTTTAATGTTTTGGGAAGTATAATTGGTACCAGAATGGCTATTTTAAAAGGCAATCAGTTTATTCGAAAATTATTTTTATTGGTTGTAGTCCTAATGATTTTTCGTTATGGATATGATGTTTTTTTTAGTTAGATTTGTTTTTCATTATAAAATCCCAAATTTATGAAGAACATTTTAATCCTTTTCGGTACGCTATTTCTATTTTCTTGCCAATCTACCAAGAAATTTAATCAGCTATTAACACAACCTATTGCAGTAGCTCAGCTTCAAAAAGACGTTGATTATTCGTATAAAAAACTCAAACAATTACATCCAAAATTGTATTGGTACATTTCTAAGGAAAAATTAGATTATAAGTTTGATAGCTTAAAAAAATCTATTCAACAACCTATGACGGGTTTGGCTTTCTATAAAGAATTGAGCCAAGTGGTTAAGAATGTTGGACAAGGGCATTTAAGCGTTTCACCAAGTTTGCTGAAATCTACAAAAAAAGAAGCAAAGGCACTAAATAAAAAAGGAAAATCACCTTTTTCACAATTTGATTTTGAATATATCGACAACAAATTAATAATTTTAAAAAATCGCTCGCGTCATACTATTTTAGCGAATACCGAAGTTGTTTCCATAAATTCTGAAAAACCATCCGATTTAATTTCATTATTTTCTAAAAGAATAGCTTCGGATGGTTATAATACAACTTTTATTAATAGATATTTAGGAAAATATTTTGGTGCGTTTTTTAATTTAGATAAAGGAAAAGTACACGATAGTTTACATCTACTCCTAAAACTTGAAGGTAAGGATTCTCTTTTTGTTGTGAAACGAGACACATTTGGTTCAAATTCAAATCAAAAAAAGCCGAAATTATCAAAAAAAGAAAGAAAAGAGAAAGCCAAATTTAATAGTAAATACGGTTTTAATAGTGATACTAAAACATTTACAAGAGAATTAAAATTTTTGGATAAAGATAGTATCACAGCAATGATGTCAATAAAAGGGTTTTCAAATGGTAATTCGCACGATTTTTATGAAGATACTTTCAACGTATTATCTGTAGCAAATACTAAAAATTTAATTATTGATTTACGTTATAATGGTGGCGGAAGATTGAATGAAATTGCTGATTTATATAGTTATTTAGTTTCTGAACCTTTTGTCTTTATTGACGATTACGAAGTGGTATCAAAAACCAGTTTTTTGCATATGAATTATTTTAAAGGAAGTGGTTATGTTACTAAGTTTTTTAAGATTTTAGGCGCGCCTATTTTTTATCCTTTATTTTATTTGAAAACAAGAAAAGAAGCAAGTGGTACCTATTTAAGTAATCGTCATTCTAAACAAAGTAAGCCAAAACCGAATAATTTTAAAGGAAAAATTTACGTGTTAATTAATGGTGGTAGTTTTTCGGCATCAAGTATTATTTCTTCAAATTTAAAGTCAAATCAACGTGCTTTCTTTGTTGGTGAAGAAACTGGAGGTGCTTATAACGGAACGGTTGCTGCTCAAATGCCTTTGGTGCAATTGCCAAATAGTAAAGTGAATTTACGAATAGGTTTAGCTTTGGTAAGTGCCGCGGGTAAAACAAATATTGAAGGAAGAGGTGTTTTTCCTGATAAAGAAATTTTGCCTACTTTAGAAGATAGAAAAAACAACATTGATCCAGAATTGAATTGGATTTTAGAGGATATTCGAAGAGAAAAAGAAGTAGAATTATTAATTAAACCCAAAAATAAATAGGTACAACACAGATTTTAGAAATTATTAAAATTTAGAAATCAATAAATCCCTGCTAGCCTTGCGAAAATCTTTGCGAACTTTGCGGTTAAAAAATAAATAGGTACAACACAGATCAAAGAAATTATTAAAATTTTTAAAATCTCTTTAATCTGTGTTTAAAAAAATACAAAATGATAGTTACAATTTTAAACTCAACTTTAACAGCAACCATAAATACACTGGGTGCAGAATTAATTTCATTAGTTAAAAACAATAAAAATTACATCTGGAATATCGATGAAACGTATTGGAATAAAACCTCACCGGTATTGTTCCCCATTGTCGGACGATTGAAAAATGATAGTTATTCATTAAATGGTAAAACCTATCAATTACCACGACACGGATTTGCCAGAAATATGGAATTTTCTTTTGACAAAAAAAGCGATTCTCAAGTTATTTTTGAACTTAATGAAACCGAAGAAACAAAAGCAATTTATCCTTTTAGTTTTAAGTTATTAATGGCATACACATTGATGGAAAACGAATTAGTTATTGAATACTTTGTACGAAATCAATCGGATGAAGTACTTCCTTTTTCTATTGGAGCCCATCCGGCCTTTGCAATATCAGATAAACTTGAAAATTATTCGTTAGAATTTAATGCAGCAGATACTTTAGAAACGCACCATTTAGAAAATGAAAGTTTTAATGGTAAAACAACTTTGGTTGATACAAAAAACAATGCTATTGCTTTAAATTATGCTTTATTCGAAAAAGATGCGTTGGTTTTTAAACAATTAAATTCAAATGAAGTTACTTTAAAAAATAATGACAAAGCGATTTTAAAAGTAAATTACGATCATTTTCCATATTTAGGAATTTGGACCAAACAAAATGCTCCATTTTTATGTATTGAGCCTTGGTGTGGTTTAGCAGATAGCATAAATAATAACGGAAATTTAGAAGAAAAAGAAGGAATAAATCATTTACCAGCTGGCGAAGATTTTTTACGAGCAATTCGAATTGAAATTTTAGAATAATTAAATCCAATAAATTTGTGTTCCAATCAGGCGTCACAAACGTGGGTAATTTTTTTTAAAATACGAATTAAATTATCCTTTGTAATTCTTTCTTATTGGTAATTGTAATTTTTTTGCCTTGCAAAGAAATCCAACCTTCTTTATTAAATTCAGATAATAATCTAATACAACTTTCCGTGGCGGTACCAATTATTCCTGCAATTTCTTCTCGAGATAGTTGGATTTTTAAACTTCCATCTTCGTGAATACCAAAGTCGGTTTCTAATTTTATTAAAACTTCTGCCAAACGTTGTTTTACTGTTTTTTGTGCCAAATTTACCATGTTATCATCAGCATCTTTTAAGTCACCACAAACAGATTTCATCATATTTAATGAAAACTGATTATTTTCATTAAAAAACTGTAAAATTTCTTGTTTTGGAATATAACAAACTTGCATGTCTTCAATTGCAATGGCACTTAAATTAGTAGATTCTTCGCTTATCAAAGAGCGTTGTCCTAAAAGTTCTCCTTTTTTTACGAGTTTCACAATTTGATCTTTTCCGTTATCGCTAAGTTTTGATAATTTACAAACGCCATCTTTAATACAATAGATACCATTTAAGGCATCACCTTCGTTAAAAATTGGTTCTCCTTTTTTTACGGTGTATGATGTTTTACAATCGGCAATTCTCAATAATTCATCTTTGTTTAATGCCTTTATAGCACTAAATTCTCTTACAATACATTGTTCACATTTCTCCATAAAAACAAAATTAGTTGAAGTTGGCACAAATTTACAACTTGTATGACAAATATCATATTTTACTTATGAACAAAATTTAACCTTTGTTTAAGGTAAAATGAGCATTATTATGGAAATTAAAAATTGTTTTCATTGTGGTAAGGAATATACTGCAAAAGAAGAAATACAATTTGACGAAAAATCATTCTGTTGTGTGGGATGCAAAACAGTATATGAAATATTTAGTCAAAATGATTTAACGTGTTATTACGATTTTCAAACGGCTCCTGGAGCCACACCATTAGAAATTAATGGTAAATATGATTTTTTAGATGATGAAAAAATTCAATCCAAATTGTTGGAATTTCAAGAAAATACAATTTATATTGTTTCCTTATACATACCACATATTCACTGTAGTTCATGTATTTGGATTTTGGAAAATTTACAAAAACTTCAAAAGGGAATAAGTACTTCTCAGGTTAATTTTACCCAAAAAAAGGTTCGAATTACCTATAATTCAGAACAAACCAATCTAAAAAACATAGTTTATTTATTGTCATCCATTGGTTATGAACCTTATATTAGTTTAGAAAACTACGAAACAAACACGAAACAAATTGATAGAAGTTTAATTTATAAATTAGGAATAGCTTTTTTCTGTTTTGGAAATATTATGCTGTTGTCATTCCCAGAATATTTTGAAGTAGATGAATTTTGGATTAATAAATATCGAAATTTCTTTAGAACGTTGATTTTCTTTTTATCCTTACCTTCTTTTTTATATTCGGCAAGTGGCTATTATATTTCTGCATATAAAAGTATTAAATCTAAAATGTTAAATATCGATATTCCAATAGCTTTAGGAATAATTGTAATGTTTGTGCGAAGTGTAATTGACATTACTTTCGATTATGGACAAGGATTTTTTGATAGTTTGACAGGATTGGTTTTCTTTATGTTGTTAGGAAAATTATTTCAACAAAAAACCTACGATTTCTTGTCATTTGAACGCGATTTTAAATCTTATTTTCCAATTGCTGTGAAGAAAATTAATCAAAATGGAGATGAAGAACCTTGCCAAATATATGATGTAGAAAAGGGTGATAGATTAATTATCAGAAATCAAGAATTAATTCCAGTTGATGGCATATTAATTTCACCAAAAACAGCTTTAGATTATAGTTTTGTAACCGGTGAAGCCATACCAATTGAAAAAAAGTCCGGCGATAAAGTTTTTGCAGGTGGTAAACAAATAGGCGGTATAATTGAAATGGAAGTATTGTTTTCCGTTTCGCAAAGTTATTTAACGCAACTTTGGAGTAATGATGTTTTTCAAAAAAAAATAGACCAAAAACACAAATCGATTACAGATAAAGTAAGTCAATATTTTACTCCGGCTTTGCTTATATTGGCTTTTGGATCCTTAATTTTTTGGTTGTTTATAAATGCGTATTTAGCGTTTAATGTTTTTACTGCGGTATTAATTGTTGCTTGTCCGTGCGCATTAGCATTAACAGCTCCTTTTACTTTAGGAAATGTATTGCGTATTATGGGAAACAAAAAGATGTATTTAAAAAACGCCCAAGTTATCGAACAAATGGCAAAAGTAGATACAATTGTTTTTGATAAAACAGGAACGATTACCTCATCTTTAAAATCTAATATTGAATATATAGGTGAAACATTATCGCAAGTAGAATTTGCCAAAATTAAAAGTATTGTCAGAAATTCAAATCATCCTTTAAGTCGAAAATTATATGAATTTTTACCGCAATCACAATTAGCTGAACTTACTAATTATGAAGAAATTGTGGGTAAAGGAATGTTAGCTGAAGTTGATAATTTAATTTTCAAAATTGGCTCACTACAATTATTAGAAAAAAAAGAAGATTCGGAATTAGAAAAAAGCACAAAAGTGCATGTAGAAATTGATAAGGTGTACAAAGGCTATTTTGTATTCAATCATCAATATAGAGAAGGTTTAAATTCATTATTCCAACAGTTGGAGAAAAACAATTACAAAACTGTGGTTTTATCGGGTGATAATGATGGCGAAAAGGATTATTTACAAACCGTTTTACCTCAAAATACCACATTGGTATTCCATCATAAACCAGAGCAAAAATTAGATTACATTCAAAAACTTCAAAACGAAGGTAAAAATGTAATGATGGTTGGCGATGGATTAAATGATGCTGGCGCTTTAGTTCAAAGTAATATTGGAATTGCACTTTCAGAAAATGTTAATGTTTTTTCACCAGCGTGTGATGGTATTATGGATGCTTCGCAATTTCAAAATTTGTTTTATTATATTCAATATTCTAAGAATGCAATGAAAACTATTTATATGAGTTTTGGGCTGTCGTTACTATATAACTCAGTAGGATTAGCTTTTGCTTTAACAGGTAAATTATCTCCTTTGTTTGCAGCGATTATAATGCCAATGAGCGCCATTACTATTGTAAGTTTTGTTACAATAGTAACCAAATTTTATGGTAAAAAAATCAAGCTGTAATTTGTAATTAAAGATAAATTCAATACATGACTAATATCATATTTAATTGAATCACACTAATCTAATTTTGTTTAAAACTTATAGAGGTATGAGTATCATATATTTTCTTATAACCATTAGTATCTTAATAGCAATTGTGTTTTTAATCACGTTTATTTTCGTTGTAAAAAGCGGACAATATGATGATGATTATACACCGTCGGTTCGAATGCTTTTTGACGATGAATTAAAAAAAAACTAAAACTAATAAACAATTAATTATGGAAATGCAACAATTTCGTTATGATAATAAAATCGTTCGTAATTTTATTTATGCATCGCTACTTTTTGGAGTAGTTGGAATGTCAGTAGGACTACTTGTGGCTTTGTTTTATCTTTTTCCAAATTTAACGGACGGTATTCCGTGGTTAAGTTATGGGAGACTAAGACCGTTACATACCAACGCAGTTATTTTTGCGTTTGTTGGAAATGCTGTTTTTGCAGGAGTATATTACTCTTTACAACGTTTGCTTAAAGCAAGAATGTATAGCGATTTTTTAAGTCAGGTTAACTTTTGGGGTTGGCAACTTATTATTTTAGGTGCGGCTATTACATTACCGATGGGAATCACTACGTCAAAAGAATATGCCGAATTAGAATGGCCTTTTGATATTGCTATTGCCCTAGTTTGGGTAGCGTTTGGAGTAAATATGATTGGAACTATTGTTAAGCGAAGAGAACGTCATATTTATGTTGCTATTTGGTTTTATATTGCCACTTTTGTTGCAGTTGCCTTATTACACATTGTAAATAGTATTGCAATTCCTGTTTCATTAACAAAAAGTTATTCTGTTTATGCAGGTGTACAAGACGCTTTGGTACAATGGTGGTATGGTCATAATGCGGTAGCGTTTTTCTTAACCACACCGTTTTTAGGATTAATGTATTATTATTTACCTAAAGCGGCTAACAGACCGGTATATTCATACAGATTATCAATTATCCACTTTTGGTCGTTAATTTTCTTATACATCTGGGCAGGTCCACACCATTTATTATATTCTACATTACCAGATTGGGCGCAAAATTTAGGCGTGGTATTTTCAATTATGCTGATTGCTCCATCTTGGGGAGGTATGATTAATGGACTACTAACTTTAAGAGGTGCTTGGGATAAAGTAAGAACTGATGCCGTTTTAAAATTCTTCGTAGTTGGAGTTACAGGTTACGGAATGGCCACTTTTGAAGGTCCTATGTTATCGCTTAAAAACGTAAATGCGATTGCACACTTTACGGATTGGATTGTTGCTCACGTTCACGTTGGTGCATTAGCTTGGAATGGTTTTATGACATTTGGTATGATTTATTGGATTATACCAAGAATTACAAAAACAAAATTATATTCAGAAAAATTGGCCAATTTTCATTTTTGGATTGGAACATTAGGTATAATTTTATATGCTTTACCTATGTATGTTGCAGGTTTTGTACAGTCATTAATGTGGAAACAGTTTAATGAAGATGGCACTTTAATGTACGGTCAGTTTATGGATACCGTTATTGAAATTATGCCAATGTATGCTATGCGTGCCATCGGTGGTGTGTTATATTTAGCAGGTGTTTTAGTTGGAGTTTATAATGTGATTAAAACAGTTAAAGCAGGTTCAGCTGTTACAGATGAAGAAGCAGAAGCAGTTGCATTGCCAGTAATCGCATCAAGCCGATTGAGAAATGAAAAATTACACGCTTGGTTAGAACGTAAACCAGTTCAATTTACAATTCTTACAGTTCTTGCTGTTTCAATTGGAGGATTAATTCAAATTGTACCGATGTTAATTGTTAAATCTAACATTGCTACTATTACAAGTGTAAAACCATACACGCCATTAGAATTAGAAGGTAGAGATTTATATATCAGAGAAGGTTGTAACAATTGTCACTCTCAATTGGTTCGCCCATTTAGAAGTGAAGTAAAACGTTACGGTGAATACTCTAAATCTGGAGAATATGTATATGATCATCCCCATTTATGGGGTTCAAAAAGAACAGGTCCCGATTTAATGCGAGTAGGTGGAAAATATCCTCATAGTTGGCACTTTAGCCATATGTGGAATCCACAAGCTACCACAACGGGTTCTATAATGCCGGCGTATAAATGGATGTTTGATAATAAGAAAATGAAGCATGACGACATTCAGAAAAAAATGAGTGTTATGAAAACGTTAGGTGTTCCTTATACGGATGCTGAAATAGCTAATGCATTTGTTAGCATTGAAAAACAAGCTACTGAAATTGAAAAGGGCTTAGAAACCGATCCAAATTTCTCTAAATCGTATGCAGCAAGTAAAGAAAAAGCAAAAATTACAGGTGAAACTTTCGTACAAATGAAAGATAGAGAAATTGTAGCTTTAATTGCTTATTTACAACGTTTAGGAACAGATATTAAAGTAAAAAAATAAGGACATGTTGAAATTTGTAAAACACAACTTAGAAGGAATTAATGGAGTAGAGATTTATCCAATAATATCGTTAGTAATTTTCTTTGTCATATTTATTTCCTACTTAGTGTATGCTTTGTCTTACAGCAAAGAACAAGTGAAAATTATGAGTGAATTACCTTTTAACGAGAAATAAAACACAAGATTATGAGAAAATATATTCCAGTTTACATTAGGTTTCCGTTTTTTTACCTAATTGTTTTTGCCTTATCAGAATATTTTATCGATTCTGGAGACCGTCCAGCTTTTGTAAAATATCCAATAGTGCCATTAATGCACGTATTATTAATTTTCATTTTTATTGTAATAGAAGTGATACTGAATGCAGTTGACAATGTGTCATATCAATTATTATCAGATGAAGCTAAAGTGCAATTTGATATTGATAAAGCTAAACCATTTACACAATCCGAGTTTTATAAAAAATGGGTGTTTAAAATTTCAGCTTTAAAACCAATCGAAGATGAGAAAGACATCCAATTAGATCATGATTATGATGGAATTAAAGAACTAGATAATGGTTTGCCACCCTGGTTTACGGGTTTATTTTATGCTACAATAGTTTTTGCATTGGTATATTTAGTTCGTTTTCATATTGTTGGAGATTACACACAAGACCAAGAATATGTAATGGACAATACTTTAGCCGAGAAGCAAGTAGAAGCATATAATAAAACAGCTCCTGATTTAATGAATAAAGATAAAGTAACATTACTTACGGAGCCAGCTGCTGTTGCAGAGGGAAAAGCAATTTTCACAACCAATTGTGTGCTTTGTCATAAAGCTGATGGAGGTGGAGCAATTGGTCCTAATTTAACAGATACAAGTTGGATTTTAGGTGGTGGAATTAAAAATTTATTTAAAACAATTACCGAAGGTGGTCGTCCAGGAAAAGGAATGGTAGCTTGGAAAGAAAGTTTAAAACCTACAGAAATTCAAAAAGTGGCAAGTTACGTTTTATCGCTTCAAGGGACTAAACCAGCCGTTGGAAAAGCACCAGAAGGTGACGTGTGGTATGAAGATGGAGCCGCAAAATCAAACACTGCCGAGTTGATTGTAACCGATACTATTGCAAAAAAATAATAACAGTTTGGATTCATTAGTGTGCCCAAATTTGTTTCAGCAGAATGCTAAATACAAATATAAATGCCAAATATTGAAGAGGATAGTTTTCGTGACTCCATTGGAACTATAAATGAAAAAGGAAAGAGAAAATTTGTTTTTCCAAAGAAACCGCAAGGAAAATATTACGATAGGAGAAAGTTACTAAGTTATTTATTATTAGCGTTTTTACTTTCAAGCCCGTTTATAAAAATAAATGGAAATCAGTTCTTATTATTTAATGTATTAGATCGTCGGTTCAATATTTTCGGAATGCCTTTTTGGCCTCAAGATTTTTATTTGGTTGTAATTTTAATGATTACAGGTGTAGTTGGATTAACCTTATTTACTGTAGCTTTTGGTCGAATATTTTGTGGTTGGTTTTGTCCGCAAACTATTTTTATGGAAATGGTTTTCAGACGAATTGAATATTGGATAGATGGCGATAGAGGTGCTCAAATAAAATTAGAAAGTCAAGAATGGAACGCAGAAAAAATTAGAAAACGTGTATTAAAATGGTTTGTGTTTTTAATTATTTCCTTTGGTATTGCCAATGTGTTTTTAGCATATTTAGTTGGAAGTGATACACTTGAAGCAATGATTGTTGAAGGGCCGCTAAGTAATGTAAAAACCTTAATTGTGTTATCCATTTTTACAGGAATTTTCTATTTTGTTTTTACTTGGTTTAGAGAACAAGTTTGTATTATTGCGTGTCCGTACGGAAGGTTACAAGGTGTTTTATTAGACAATAAATCCATTGTAGTGGCTTACGATTATGTTCGAGGAGAAAGTGAAAATGGAAGAGCTAAATTTAAGAAAAATGAAGACCGAAAAGAACAAAAAATTGGTGATTGTATTGATTGTCATCAATGTGTAAATGTTTGTCCTACGGGAATTGATATTCGTCATGGTACGCAATTAGAATGTACCAATTGTACAGCTTGTATGGACGAATGTGATTTGATGATGGAGAATGTTAATTTACCTAAAGGATTAATTCGTTATGCAAGTGAAGTGGAAATTTCAAAAAAAGAAAAATTCCAATTAACCACAAGGATGAAAGGTTATATCGCTGTTTTAGTAATATTAACAACCGTGATGGTTTCAATGATTTTATTGCGAACAGAAGTTGACACGAAAATTTTAAGATTATCAGGTCAGTTGTACGAAGAAAAAGGAAAAAACATCAGTAATGTATATACGTACAGAATCATCAATAAAACGAATGATAATTTAAAAAACATCACATTTAAGTTGATTCATCCCAAACAAGGAACATTAAAATTAGTTGGGAATGCAACGTTGCACGTTGAAAAAGCTAATGCTGCAACAGGAACTTTATTTGTTGAAATTCCATTGATTTTATTGGAAACGGATAATACAAAAATTAATATTGAAGTACATCAAGGAAATAAAGTTATAGAAACTATTACTACTAATTTCTTAGGTCCAAGAACATTTAATTAAAAATATAAATAAAATAAAACAAATATGAAATTTAACTGGGGAACAGGCGTAATTATAGGCTTTGGAAGTTTTATGACTTTTATATTATTTTTTGTGTTTTTGGTGCAATCAAATTCAAAATATGATAATGAATTAGTTGCTGATGATTACTATAAACAAGAAAGTAAAGTGCAAAGTGATATTGAAAGTCAAAATCTTTCAAACGCCTTAAAAACAAAATTAAAAGTAATAAAAACTTCAGAAGGCATTCAAGTATATTTTCCTGAAGATATAGATTATAAAAAAATAAAAGGAACTATTTCCCTATACAGACCGTCAAATCAAAAGTTGGATTTTGAAATGAAAATTTCTTTATCAAGTCCAATAATGCTCATACCTAATCATAAATTGATTGGCGGTCTTTGGGAAATATCTATAAATTGGAAAGTAGATGAGGTTGCTTATTTAAATAAGGAGACGATTTATTTTTAATTTACGATTATAAAAAAAAATGCTTTATTCTGCACTAATATTTGGGTTTATAAGTAGTTTGCACTGCGTAGGTATGTGTGGGCCAATTGCTATGATGCTCCCAATAGATCAAAATAATTCATTTAAAAAATGGATCCAAATTGCTACTTATCAAATGGGTAGAGTAGTGGCTTATGCTTCTTTAGGTTTGCTATTTGGTGTTTTAGGTTCTGGTTTTTTCTTTGCTGGATTTCAACAGCAATTATCTATTTTGGCGGGTATTTTTATGATTTTAATTGCCATTATTCCTGAAAAAAAATTAGCACAGTATAATTTTTCAAAACCCATATACAAACTAATTTCTAGTGTTAAAACGCAATTAGGATTACAATTTAAAAACAAAAGTTATAAATCGTTATTTCTAATTGGACTTTTTAATGGGTATTTGCCTTGCGGAATGGTATATGTTGCTCTGTTTGGCGCTATGGCTATGAATCACGTTTTTTTAGGAAGTTTGTATATGATTTTGTTTGGGTTGGGAACCATTCCACTAATGGCTGTTTTTGTAAATTTTTTTAAAAGTACTTCGTTTACTTTTTACGCTAAATTTCAAAAAGCAATTCCTGTTCTTATGATTTTAATGGGCATATTATTTATTGTAAGAGGTTTTGGTTTAAATATTCCATACGTTTCTCCAAGTTCTATGAATTTACATATTCAGTCAGAAGTAAATTGCCATTAAATTGTTGCCGACAAGACATAATGTTACGAAGTTGTTTTTTGCAATCGCTTTGAAATGATTTAGGATTACATTTAGTTAGCTTGTTTGTTATGCTATAAGTATCTTACGTAAATAATTTTTAGACCTGACAGGTTTCTAAAACCTGTCAGGTCCTTAGTTAAACCGTCATTGAAAACAATTCTGTTTGTGGAGCCGCTCTTTTTAGTCTTAAATCGAAAGCCATACAAATATTTCTAACATACGCTTTTCCAAAATCGGTTACAGTTAATTTATTAGTTTCAATGTAAAGTAAGCCATCTAATTGCATTTCGTATAAAGAATATAAAACATCATATATTTCTGGAAAAAAGGTGTCTTTGTTATCCCACGAAGTTTCAAAATGACACATTAAATTTAAAATATGTTTCCTGATTATTACATCTTCAGAAGTTAAATTATGTCCTCTAAATACAGGTAAATTATTGGCATTAATTTTTTGATAATAGGTTTCTAACGATTTTTCATTTTGTGCGAAACTATTCCAACTATCACTAATAGATGACACACCTAGACCAATCATTAGCTCCGTTTTCGTAGCGGTATATCCCATAAAATTCCGATGCAATGTTTTGTTTTTAAATGCCAAATACATTTCATCAGAAGGTAAAGCAAAATGATCCATACCGATTTCAATATAACCCATTTCAAGCAACATTTTCTTGCCTAATTCATATAATTTTCTCTTTGTATCACTTTGAGGAATGTCTTCATCATTAAACCCTCGCTGGCCATTTCCTTTTAACCAAGGTACGTGCGCATAACTGTAAAACGAAATTCTATCGGGTAAAAGCGATTTTGTTTTTAAAATAGCATCTTTAATATTTTCCAAGGTTTGAAAAGGCAATCCATAAATTAAATCGTGCCCAATTGAGGTATAGCCTATCTCTTTCGCTAATAAAGTTATTTTTGACACATTATGAAAAGATTGAATCCTATGAATAGCTATTTGTACTTTTTCACTATAATCTTGTACGCCAAAACTTACTCTTCTGAATCCTAAATTATATAATGTTTGCAAATGTTCTTTTGTAGTATTATTGGGATGTCCTTCAAAACTAAAAATATAGTTTTCTGCTTTATTTGCTGTTTCAAAAATACCTTCAAGTAATAAAGTTAAATTTTCTGTTGAGAAGAATGTTGGGGTGCCTCCTCCTAAGTGAATCTCTTTTATATTTGGTTTTCTTGAAAATAAATTGCAGTACAAACGCCATTCTTTTATTACGGCTTGTATATAAGGTAATTCTAACTCATGACGTTTCGTAATGCGTTTGTTACATCCACAAAAGGTACATAGACTTTCACAAAAAGGCAAATGAATATATAAACTTATGCCTTCTGTTTGGTTCGAAATTTTAAACGTTTCTGTTAGATTTTGAATCCATTTTTTTTCTGAAAACGCATATTCTTCCCAAAAAGGAACTGTTGGATAACTTGTATATCTGGGACCAGGCACATTATATTTCTGAATTAAAGATGTCATAACTTTATGAATTTATCACAAAAATATGGGTATTTATACTAAATATTTATGATAAATATCATACGAAGAAAGTAATGTTAATTTGAAATATAAAATAGATTTAGAAATCCAATTAGGTATAAGAACAAATTAATTCTTTAATTAACATTCTAATTTGAGGTTCGGTATTTTTGGCTGCTTTTAGTACTTCTTCATGTGAAACACCTTCTATATTTTGTTCATTTCCCATATCGGTAATAACAGAAATTCCAAACGTTTCCAAATCCATATGTCGTGCAACTATTACTTCAGGAACGGTACTCATACCTACACAATCGCCACCAATATTTTTTATCATTTTATATTCGGAAAGCGTTTCATAAGTTGGACCTTGTAATGCTACATAAACACCTTCTTCTACTTCTATATTTTTAGCTCTTGCAATTTCTTTTGCTTTTGCAATCATATGGTGGCTGTATGGTTCACTCATATTTACAAATCTTGGCCCTAATCGCTCGTCGTTTATTCCTCGCAACGGATGTTCAGGCATCATGTTAATATGATTTGTAATCAAAACAATGGACCCTACTTTATATTTTGAATTTACGCCTCCAGAAGCATTAGAAACAATTAATTTAGAAACACCCAAATATTTCATCACCCGAATTGGAAAAGTAACCTCCTTCATGCTATGTCCTTCATAATAATGAAATCGGCCTTGCATTGCAATAACTTTTTTAGTTCCTACCTTTCCAAATAGTAAAGCACCTTTATGACCAGCAACAGTTGAGGTTGGGAAATTTGGTATCTCCGAATAAGGAATGGTAAATTCAATAGAAATATCTTCTGCAAAATCCCCTAAACCGGAGCCTAAAACTACTCCGTATTCTGGTGTGAAATTTGTTTTTGCTTTTATGAATTCACAAGTTTCATATATTTGATTTAACATGTTTTGAAGTATTTATTTACTCAAATATACGAAAATAATGGTATTTTTTATTTAAAAACGCATGCTATTTTGTAGGAATCATTCTACAAAAAAATATCATTTATTATATTTAAATTTGAGAAATGTTTTTGCCCCTAAATTGATTATTATAAAATTCCCCCAATTTTTATAATAAAAACAGAAACATTAATGCTAGATTTTTTCAGCATAGTTTTGTTAAAAGACTTCAAGAATACTTGAAGTCTTTTTTTTGTTTAAATTTAAATAGTTTAGAATTAGAATCACCTTTTTTGTTATTAATTAAATCCCAAATCGTAACTAAAACCAAATAATATTTGTGAATCGGTATTTTTAATTTCAATGTAAGGTGTAGAGTGAAAACGATACCTAATTGTGGTATATATTTTAAAATGCTCAAAACTATAAACTATTTTAGGTTCTAAATACATGCGATAATCTTTAAAATCTTCCGAATTAAGCTGGTAATAAAATACGGTATTGTTTTGTAAATTATCAGTGATTTTAAAGTTAAAAAAGGAACTAAAACTATATCTGTAATTTATAATATGTACTTCCTCTTTACTATTTTTTAAATACATTTCATTTTCATAAAATGGACCAAAGGCAACATCTAAGTAGTTTTTATCTTTTTTAAAAATATTTTTACGATAGCCAATTCCTATTAAATACCGACTATTCAAAGATAGAGAAACCGCTTTTTGGCCTTGAACAAACGTATATACAGAATTGTTTTTTAATGCATAACTATATCGTAACTGACTTGTATAATCAGATGAAATTACCTCTTTGTCTTGTGAAATATATTCATAATTAAAAAATAACCGAACTAAGTTTTTATCTTTTTTAAAAGCAAGTTGATTGGCAGAATTAATCTGTATTAAATCTATGTTTCCAGAGGTATAATCCCCATCAAAACTTGTTGTAAACACAAATGTACTATCTAACTTACTAGACATGCTCTCTGTATTTACAATAGATTGCGCCCTTGCAAGTGTAGCAAAAAGCATTATAAAAATGAACCTGATATTATTTTTCATATAAAATTGTAATTTTAGACCACACCACCTTTAAAAATATTTGCAAAATCTGAAATATATTGATAGTATTCCACTCCGTTTGATTTTAAAATAGAGACATTAATATGAAGCAGTAATACATCATTTTTAGTGTCACTATGAATAAAATTTGCTACGTGATTTTTTTCTGGTTTACCAACCGTAGCGTGTTTTGCAATTAACTTCTCGTACTTGTCAGCAATTAGCTTAGCTTTGTTGTAATATTGATCTAATTTTTCTTTATCGGAAAAATAAATACCATTATCAAAACTAGTATCCCCCTTTTCACTTCCGATATTAAACTGCATTAAATAGTCATTATTACCTGCATTTACCATAAATATACAAACCCCATCATCCTGCATAATTGTAGAAATATCATTTTTGATTTCGTTTAAAGCGGGTAATGATACAGATTCTTCGAAGTAATTTTCATTATTAATCATGTTTAATCTATTCTCCTCTAACAATGTAAATTGCCCAAACTTTTCATTTGATATATAATTGGCTTGAAGAAGTTCTGAAATTGCTAATCCAAAATGCCCAAAATAAGGTTGTGTAAAAGGGTAGAGGTTGACTATTGTTAATTTAGAATTCCTGTTAATGCATTGGCCATAAGTTCTGTTTAGATTTATGTACTCTAACCCAACAGTATTTATACCATCCAAATTTACATTAGTTATCTTAAACTTTTTTGAAAACTCACATACTTGTAAAACAGTACTCTCAGATATTCCCATTTTGTATTTAATGTCACTTATACTCAACCATTTTCTTGGCAAATGTGATACATTTAGTTCTCTTTTAATTTTTATTACAGGCGCTAAGTATTCTACAGTAAAAGCACTTTCTAATTTGGCTTCGAGAGCTATTAATTTTTTTAATAATTTATCATTTTCTATTTCTTCAATAAAACCCGACGCAATAATACCTGCTGGAAGCGCAAACATTCCAACTCCAAGAATAGCTATTAAACCGGATAAAAATTTACCAGCAGGAGTGATAGGATTTATATCTTCACCACCAGTAGAAGTAAGGTATTTATCAATTCCCCACCACAATGAAGTATATAAATTTTCAAATGATTTAGGTTGCGCCTCGTGTTCTAAAAAATACATTAGTACCGATGCAATGATAATTAAAACCAAAATCATTCCTAGTGATACACTTAGTTCAGTTTTCTTGTTTTTTATTGCTTTTATCATGAATTTTAGGTGCTATAAGTTATATCGAATTGGATTTGCTGCACCAGGTTTTTTTACATGCGCAATTGATTTATTTAAATAAATGTCTTTTATTTCTTTTGGTGCATCTACACCGTTAAAACCCCATCTGTTATTTATTTTATTATTTTCTGTTGCTGCGGCATACCAACTGTTTATTTTAAAAACCCCTATAATTATTCCTTGAAATTCAGATAATGCATATTCTAATTCATTAATTCGGTTTTTATTAATTACCCAGGATTCTTTAGTAGCTGCGTAAATGGCATTATTTGAGTTTTTTACTTTTGCATATTGTCTGTTTATGTTAATAATCACCACATTATGTAATAAATTTTCAAGTTTTGGCGCATTATATTGTCTAATTAATTCATCAGTAGTTTTAATACCATAAAAACCACTATCGTGACCTGACACTTCGTTTGTTAATGTATTATAATTAAAATTATGATAATCAATTAAGGTGGCTTCAACTAAAAACGCCTCTTTTTCTGTAAGGCCATGTCGGATAATAAGATGTTGAATATCTAATTGTTTGTCTAAAATTTCCTTAATTTCAGTTTTTTTCAACGAATTAATTTCACTTTTATTTTCAAGAACTTCTTGTTTATGAGCAAAAACTCTATTGTCAATTCCTTTACCGATGTAAAAGACGTTTTTAGTTAATGGATTTACCAAAGCATATACATAAAAGCCTAATTTAGTAACGGTTAAATTATCAAACATATTTAATTGATTTGGTTAGTATTCTTGAGTAATTAATTCCCATTAACTTTTTTTCATTATTTGTAATTTAATGATAAGAAGTCTTTTAACTCTGCAACGTTTAATTCCTTTGAAACTTTGAAGGCAACTTTTTGTTTTTCTTTGTCTTTAATTGCAACAAAAATCAATCCTTTAGGTAAATTAGAATGGTCTTTCACTCGCACCAATTCAATTCCTACAAGTTCAGTATTTTTTGGTGGATTGTTTAAGTAACCAAAATCAAATCTAATAGAACTACTCATGATTTCGTGTTTCTTTCCAGTTTCTTCTGAAAAAGATAAAAAGGTATCGAATAAATTTTGATACGTTTTTAATTTTATTTCAAGTCCTTCTTTTTTGGCGCCGTTAGTAATTAATTCTTGTTTAATAGTTTCAACTTTAGTTTTTATATCAGAAAAAACAGTTTTATTTCCTCTTTTTTCAATTACACCTTTCAAATTCACATCGTCATCAACATTGGTTATTGAAGCAAATTTTAGAGCCATAATAATTTTTTCTTCTAAATCATCTATTCTATCTTTAAAATTATTTCTTAAATAATTAAATAACTCTAAGATGTTAAATACTTTTGATTTTAAATACACATCATTTTGACAAGCACCATATATAATTTGTTCCCAGTCTTCATCTAATTTATCATTATCACCATATTTTTGAATATCTAGTTTAACGGCGTCTAAATTGATGTTGTTTTTATTTGCAAACCCTTTATCCCAATCATAAATATCAGGCATTTGAGTAATTAATCTAAAAATTTTAGGATAGGATATTTGTACTCCAATCATTGCAAATAGAATCAAATCATCTTCAGAGTCTGGAGCGTTGTCTCCAAAATCTGATGCATCATTTTCAAAATCAGAGTTTCTTAAATTTCTTAATAACGAAAATGAATTAATATATCTTTTTAAACTTCTTGGATTAAATCCAATAGTATATTTTACAACATTTGTATATGAATCATTAAGTTCTTCCGGAATTCCGATAGATAAGGAACTTAATTTTTCAGACAGTAAATTTCCCATATCATAAGTCCCTGTTGGCATTGAAAATGGCACTTGGATTATTTTATCAAAAAAGGAACGAAATTCGCGTTCATTTTCTTCGGTTTTTTTACCAAATTTCGATTCTAAACCTTTTACAACTACATCATAATCAATTGCCAATACAAAAACACAATTAGGTACATCAAATAAGTTTTTCAAACTTTCTAATACTTCTACAGCTTGATCTGGCGGGATACGATCTAAATCATCAACAAGAAAAACCACTTTTTTATAATCATTATTTGGATCCTCTATTAATTTTGCAATAATATTTTCAATTTCTTTTTTTATCTCAGCAATTTCTGCTTGCTCTCTGTTTGCTTCTTCATGAACCATAGCGCCTTTTATATCGACACCTGTTTGGTTTGCTATTACTTGATTGGCCACATTTCCAAAAAATGAAAAAACTTTTTTCATACCATCTTCAGTCTTCTTTTCGATAGTCCAATTTTCTCCACAACTTAACTTTAAATTGGTAAGCATACCTTTTAAAATAGCAGGCGTAGTTTCAGCTGGATTTCTAAACATACTATATTCCCAGGTGTTTACCCAAGAAGTAGCTATATCTTCGCGTTTAAAATGCTCTAATAACATATAAAGCATGGATGTTTTTCCGGTTCCCCATTCGCCTTGCAGACCAACAGTTAAAGGTGTATCGCCTTGTTTGATGAAATTTGATAAAACAGCACTATAACGAGACATTTTTAATTTGTCTTCACTATTTTTTTCAATTGGTTTGTCGGTAATACAAGATTTTAATTCCATAATTTTTTTTTGAGATTTATATAGTATGTAATGGGTGTTTTTAATTGAAAGCCCTCTTTTATTTTTGTATGCGATATCTAATTTCGTAGTGAAATGTTTTCTCATAAAGTGCCACTACATCTAACCAAACATAGGTGTTAGAGAATGAACTTGTAGATTGAAGACCTATGTAAGAAAAACCAGAATAAGGTTTTTTTATTAGTCCAACGCGACTTTGAGTAGACAAAGCACTATTATTTATATCATACTTAAATGCGCTTGCATATTGCTTGCCTGGGTATTGCAAGAATTTTTTAATTTCTTTTTGTTTATCAAAAAAGAAAACATTTAAAGTGTAGTCTTCATCTTTTTTAGGTGGAAAAAGTGAATTTAGTATTTCACGGCTTAAACTAGAACTTTTTTCTTCTGATTCCCAAAGTGGTATTCCTAAAACTTTTACTTTTTTAGAAATTCTATTTACGTCATTAAATAACTTTCCATCTTCTCTTTCTGTTTCGTCTTCACCCGATATTCTTAGTGTGTAAATAAATTCTTTCGTATTTTTTGGTATTTCTATGGGTGCATAAACTTTGCTTTCCCCAGACATGGTAAAAGTACTTGAAACTACAAACTTCTTAGGTTGATTAAATACTTTTTCAAAAGCCATTGTGGTTCCAATTTTACTTTTATTGGTTTTTTTACTAACCACAACAGAGTCTCGAACTAATTTCGCATTACTTAAATAATTGGCTACACTTCCAGATTTTCTAGAAACGTCTAAATTATAATAGGATTCTTTTGGAAAATAAATTTTAACAGAAAACGGGTTATCAAAGAACACATCATAAGTAAAATTAACATCAGAGGTTTTTTTGTATGTTTTTACAATTCGGCCACTGCGTTGCTCTACGATTGAGAAAAACTTTACTTGATTGTCAGAATTAAATTTAATTTGAATGGTATCTTTACTTAAACCGAAAAAATCTTTTACAATAAAACTATCAGCTGCTGCCAATTCACCCTGATTTGAAATAACATTTTCGAACTTTAAATCTTTTTCAGTAATTTCCTTTTCTGCAATTGCAGTTTCCGTAGGGGTTTCTTTTTCTTTGTTTTTAGGAGTATTATTTTCGTTTTTTCCTCCGCATGAAATTAGTAATAAGAATAGTACTAAATGTAGTGTGTTGTTTATTTTCATGGTTTTTAGTTTTTATGTTTCAAATTAATATTCAAATTTAAATTAAAATTTATTATATTTAGCCCAAATATAGCCCATATATGCATAACGATTATTTTCAATTACTAATTGATATTCAAAAAAAATCTAATATTACTGTAACTTCTATTAGAGATGTAAAGTATTTAAAGGAAGAATTAGATGCGGTTACAAACAAACCGCTTGGTTTTAATACATTAAGAAGATTATTTGGTTTTTTAGACAAAACAGTCCCTTCAATTACAACCTTAAATTCGTTATCCATTTATCTTGGTTTTTCATCGTTTTCTAGCTATAAAAACCATCAGGCCAATTATAGCGAATGGTATTTTCAACAGAGTTTATTGCGTATGCAAAAACTAAAAAAAATTGGCAAAGAAGAAATAAATAAAATAAACATTGGATTACTAGACGAAAAAAACATTATATATCTATCTTATTTTTTATCTTTTCAAGTCGAAAAAAATAATATAGAAATTTTAAATGCTGTTTTTAAATATGTTGATTTTAAAAATATCACAGGCACTCAGTTTCACAAATTTTCTACGACTATTTCCTTAAGTCTTACAGATATACCAGAGAAAAAAGCATTGTCTATTTATGAAACACTAATTCCCTATGATACTTTTAGAAATAATATTCCATTGCTTTTTATAGACTATACTAATCTAAATTCGAGGTATTATAAAATTCTAAATATTATTGAAAAAAACGCAGCAAATGAATCAGATATATTCTTTGTTTCATTAATGCGATTTTATAAAAATTATTATTCTGAAAACGCGTCTCATTTAAATTTTCAAATAAACAAGCCAACAGAATTTTCTAGTTTTTATTCGGTATTAAAAGGTAGATTTTACGGATATTGTATTCTTAAATCACAAAATGTTAGTGAAAGTTTAAAAAATGAAATAGTAAAGGAATGTACAACAGTTCGTGTAAGTTTTTTCTTAGAAGAAATCGTTCCAGCATTAATAATTAAAGAGGAATACGACTTTTTAAAAGAAATAATGGATAAATATTATGAAGAGCTATTTGAATCTGATATTTGGTCATCCACTACAACTAGTGCTATATATTTGATTGGATTGTCCAATATAAATTGGCATTCCGGATTTTACTCTAGAGCGAAAAGAAATTTAGAATTGGTGGATTTGGAGTTAGTTGAAATAGGATATTATGATTATTTAGCCTTGTTTTATTATTTTACCAAACTAAAGATCAGTTTTTCTGAAAAAGATTTTTTAGCCAATAAAGATGCATTTGGAAAATTAAAGGAACATGCTAAAAAAACAGGTTTTAAATTATTTATATCATTAGCTAAAGTTTTTTGTATGAGATAATACCTTAAACTTGAACTAACTTGAACCAAAACTTTCATTTATATTTTTTATTTTTATAAAAAAATCTGCTTATGTATTACGATAAAATTTTGCTTGATAAAATTTTCAACAAAACAGGCGTCTATATTACAAATAAAAACGAATGTAAATTGCTAAGTCAGATTATTGCAAATGAAAAAATAGGTTATTTATCAGAATCTACCTTATACCGTATTTTTCTAAATCCAAATAGCAACCACAAGCCATATAAAAACACGCTAAACATATTAGCTCAATTTTGCGACTATAGTTCTTGGGATGCTTTTATTAATTATTGCGACAGTGTGTATTTGTTTACAGATCCCACTTTTTTGAACAAGACTTTCGATACTATAATTACTGATTTTGTAAATCAACAAAAATTCAATTCGTTAATTGATGTTTTTGATAGTGTAGCTCATGAAAACTACAAAACAAAAGAATATATTGGTCTCAGATCCTTTATGTCTTTTCAAAAGACGACTTCATTTTCCAATTTCATAAAAAATTATGGCACACATGATTTTGTTCGGAATATTCTTTTAGAAGCTTTATATGATCCTTTTCATCGAATTCAAGGCTATACAGATAGTTTTCAATATTATTTAGAATCAACGCATCCAAGTGATACTAATTATTTGCAAGATTATATTTTTGCGAATGCAGTTTTGTTTCGTTATTTTTATTTTAATGATATTTTAAAAGCCAAGGAAATTGGAAAAAAGCTTTATGAGTTTCCTATGAGTTCCAATGAATTTGATACCATTTATATATTTCCAAAAGCTAGATATATAGCATATAAAATGTGGTATTTACATCTTAAAGAAGCTAAGAAAAATACTTTAATTGATTATTTAGATGAAGTGTATTATTTTATTGAAAATGAATTTAATAAATCAAATTTAATTTTAGAATTAAATATAGTTTATGAAAACTTTATTGAAGTTGTTCAGCAGTTGAATTTACTGCAATTTGAACAAAAGATTAATGCATTATATGAAATGAAATTAAAATCGCTTAATATTAGTAATTTAGTTGCAATAAAATCGTTACATTCTAATGGATTATTAAATATTTTAAAATAATGTTGTATATTTTACTATCCATATTGTTATTTTCATTTAATAATATTTTGTGGAAAAAAAATTTAGAAAAACTCCCAGTTACTTTTTTGGTAGCGTATCGTGCTTTTTTTACTAGCACAATTGCATTATTTCTTTTTTTTTATTTCCATAACGAAACTCCAGTTGGTTATCAACTTATTATAAGAATAACCAGCGGCTCAATTTTTGGAGTAATAGGTTTGTTTTCTATGCTTTCTGTAATCCAAAAAGTGTCGTTACAATGGTTGGGTATTTATAATTTGTTGGGTATAGTTTTTACTTCTTTGTATTTATGCTTTTTTGAGAAAGTTACGTTTACGCAATCTATTTTTGGATTGATTTTAATTCTTATAGGATTTGTTTTTTTTATTTATAACAACAAAGAAACTCATATAAAAATTAATAAAAAACAACATGGATTATTACTTTTAATGACAGTAAGTTTTTCAATATCTTCATTAATTCATTGGAAAAATTTAACAAGTGACATTCCGCCATTATTAATTATTTCTAATCAGGAAATTGTTGTTTTTATTTTCGCTTTTATCTTCACTTTTTTCAAGCATAAAACGATAAATATTAGTGAAGTTTGTAAAAATTACTTTTTGAGAGTCATACTAATGGCGCTTATTATTTTTCTTGCTCTATTTTTTAGTTTTTTAGGATTGAAAATTACGAATCCTATTGTTTCTAGTGTCTTGTTTTTGGCTAGTCCGTTAACTACTATTTTATTATCTACGCTTATCTTTCGTGAACAACTTACTGTAAAAAATGGATTGGCTATCTTCATCATTGCATCAGGTGCGTTTATTTTGCATTATTATACCGTATAGTTTAGTTATTAATTATCCTTAATATAGTTTACATACACTATCCATACACTATCTATACACTATCTACGGAGTATCTATACACTATCTCCTTTGAAATGACACTTTTTTTATAGTCGATTTTGGTAGTAAAGTTTACTTTTCGGCGAAATATACCCTTTTGTGCAATTGGACTTTGGTATTAGGGTTTTACCTAAACTCGAACCAACTTAAACCAAAACGATATTATTTTACTACTTATTTTTACTTTTAATAAATTTAAAATAGTGGAGACCAGAAACCACTAAAAAATAAACGGGGCGTATTCTGAAAAGCCACAAGAGTAGGAATAAAAATTCAAATATTATGGCAGATATTACAGTTAACGGTAGAATTAAAGTAAAAACTTTTCAAGCTTCATTTTTAAAGAAATTTCCTTATCTAGTTCCAACTATGAGAACTCCAGATGGAAGAGGAATTGACAATGAATTAACTATTGCAGGAGCTAGAGTGAAAGCAGTAGGCGAATATAAACCATCAGGAGAATCTGAATTATCAATCAATGGAAATCTTACTGTTGGAGGTTTTGAAAAACGATTTAAAGCTGCATTTGGTATGGATTGTGAATTATGTTATAAATCTGTTGGTGGAAAAACAATGAAAACCAATTCAGATCATGATAGTTTAACTTTGTCAGGCTTAAATGCAAAATTAAAAGAAGATGGTTGTCAAACAATTACTTTATAATTTTATAAAATAATCTAACTATGTTTAATTTTATATCCAATTTCACTGATAAATTTAAAGCAAAAGATTTTCATTTATCGCCAAACAAAAAAATTAAAAGTATTCAAGCAGAATTTAAAAATAATTTTGGACTTACTTTAAGAGTTTATAAAGGAAAACAATTCGCAGATTCTGAATTGACGCTAGCGTGGAAAATCCGGTCAAATTGACCACCACTTTCCAGTTTAAATTGACCACCATTTC
>NZ_JBBALQ010000011.1:0-47304 GCF_040402955.1 Flavobacterium sp.
AAGATACAGAAGGTTGTACGAACCTAACTATAGAAGTATTAGTAATTGATTATCCGAAATATTTTACACCAAATGGAGATGGAATTCATGATACGTGGAACATCGTAGGATTGGATCAACCGGATGCTAAGATTTATATATATGATAGATATGGTAAGTTGTTAAAACAAATTACACCAATAGCTACTAGTCAAGGTTGGGATGGTACTTATATTGGTTCTGTACTACCATCAACAGACTATTGGTTTACCATAGAATATAAGGAAAAAGACCAACAAAAACTATTTAAAGCCCACTTCGCTTTAAAAAGATAAGAAGTTAAGTATATACAAAAATGGCTCCGAATTCGGAGCCGTTTTTGTATAATATTTAAAGTCTATTTTAGTCTAACCAATTTTTAAAATCCCAAAAGTTTTGTGGTGCTACGCCATGTCCTACGGGATATTCTTTATACATAATACGCAAACCTAATTTTTCTAAATATGGTGCTGTTTTTCTTGCCCATTCTACAGGAATTACTTGGTCTTGTGTGCCGTGAGAAACAAAAAATTTAATGTGATTGATTTGATTTACATCATAATTTTCTGGTAAAATTTGTTCATTTAAATAACCGCTTAAAGCCACAACTTTATTAATTTTTTCTGGAAAAGTAAATGCCATTCCATAACTTAAAATTGCACCTTGACTAAATCCTATTAATGAAATATTCGATTTATCTAAAGGTAATTTTTCTGAAATTTCATCAATAAAATTTGCGATTAGTTGTAAAGATTCTTTGGCTTGTTCGTTATTTGAAAACTTATTTTCATCGGCATCAAAAGTAATTTCATACCAAGCATAACCATAAGGTTGTAAATTGTATGGCGCACGAATTGATATCACATACACATCTTCAGGTAATTGTGGTGCAAAAGAAAACAAATCTTCTTCATTACTTCCATAGCCGTGTATTAAAAGTAACGCTCCGTTTTTTTCTTTTATTTCTTTTGGCGCTTTTACCAAATAGTCTAAACTCATAAATTATAAATTTTTAAACCATTTTTGTGCGTATTCACCAAGTAATGGAATATTTTTTTGTTGATTATTGTAAGCATAGAAAATCCCGATACATTTTAAAAAGATAGATATCGACCAAATTATTGTTCTAAATAATGAGTTGTCTAAACCTAAATTAAAAAAGTTTAAACTCAAAATAATTATAGATATTAGGAAAGCTTGTCGAAAGTGAAAATTGATAAATTCATTTTTTTCTTCACTGTTTATTGCTTTACTAAAGATTATGCCAATAACTCCGAAATAAGAAACTATGGCACCAAATTTAATTTTATTCATTCAACAAAATATTACTGTTGTTAATAATCCCGTACACTTTTCCTTTCATTTTCTTACCTAACATAATTGAGTTCTTTGAAAAAGAAAGTATATTTTCTTTACTGAAAACCCATTCTTCATTAGGGTTAAATAAAGTAAGTTCGGCTTTATTTCCTTCTGCAATGGTATTGTTTTCTATGTTGAAATATGATTTCGCATCAGTAAATTTGGCTACAATAACTTCCGTTGGTAAAACCGTTTGTAAGGCACCAAATGCACTTTCTAAACCTATCGAACCATAGTCGGCTAAATCGTATTCTAATTGCTTCTGTTCTATGTTTACAGGGCAATGGTCTGATGTGAAGACTGAAATCACATTGTTTAAAACTCCTTCAATTAAAGCTTTTCTGTCGGTTTCTGTTCGAAGTGGCGGATAAATTTTAGTATTCGAATTAAAATCTACCAATTCTTCATCTGTTAACACTAAATTATTTACCGAAACCCCACACGTAATTTCTAATCCTTGTGCTTGCGCGTTTGCAATTAATTCAACAGATTTTTTAGTTGTAATGGAAGGAATGTGCAATTTTCCTTTTGTATAAGCAAGTAACGCAATATTTCTTTCGATTTCAATTTCTTCCGCCATTGCTGGAATTCCTTTCAATCCTAATTTTGTTGAAACTTCTCCTTCATTCACAAACCCTTTTCCTTTAAGGTCTTTATTCATAGGTTGTACAAACAAAATTCCGTTAAAATTATCGACATATTGAAACGCTATTTTTAATAAATTCGCATTCGTCATAGATTTTTTATAATCTCCAAAAGCAACCACACCCGCATTTTTCATATCAAAAAGCTCGGCTAAGTCAGTTCCTTCGCTGTTTTTGGTTAAACAACCTACTATATGAAGGTTGGTGATGCTATTTTGTGCTTTACTTTTTATAAATTGAATTACCGCTTGGTTGTCAATCGCTGGATTCGTATTGGAATGTAAGAAAACAGAAGTAAAACCACTTTTCGCAGCCACTTTTAAACCGTTTTCAATGGTTTCTGTTGTTTCAAAACCTGGTTCTCCAAAAACTACCGAAGTATCTAACCAACCTTGAGAAATATGTAAGTTCTCTTTTTCAATGACTTCAAAACCTTCTTTTTTGGTTAGATTCTTTCCAATTTTAGAAATAATCCCATCTGTAATTTCAATATCAACTTGTTGCTTATGAAATGGGTTTTGACTTTCAAGTAGTGTCGCGTTTTTTAGTAAAAGATTCATTTTACAAATTTTTGGATTAGTAATTCAATTAGTAAAAGTAATAATGTGGTAAAGATAAAATATTTCCAAACTTCATTGCTTGTTCTGGATGAATGAATGTCAGAATAAAACGTAGATACAGCATTTACTTCTGTACACGAATCAAAATAATCTGAATTTATTTGTGATAAATCGCTTTCATTTCTTGGATAATTGAAACTGATAGCTTTAAGCGATTCTATATCTTTTAAAACTTCGTAATTTCCTGATTTTTCTGGATAATTTCCGAAAGTAAGTTTGATTTTATTATTCAAAATTTGTTGCATCGGAATAAAACTATTTTCTGTATTGGTAACACTTAAAACATTATCTTTTGTAATAGTTTCGTTAATTATGGTGTAATTATTTTCTCCAATTATAAATGCATTTAAACCAGTTTTGTTATTATTCTGTCCCATATTATAAAAGGTAGGTACAATTAATGGCGAATTTTGAAAGTTCGAATTTTCCTTGTTTATTGAAGTAGAAAAGAAGTATAAATTTCCAAGTTTATTTGTGACATTCCCTAAGAAAACACTCTTATCTTCATATTGTAATACGGGCAAATTACTACCGTTTATGGTAAATGATGCATTCGTTTTTGGATATTGGAAATTGCTAATTTTCTTCTCAAATACATTGGCATATATCGGATGATTGAAACTAATTTGTGTAATTTGTTTTTCTTTTTGTGTTTTTTCTGAAAATGAAATTGGACTAAAATTACTCAAAAAAGCGTTGTAACTCGAAACATCGCTTGTAACATCAGGTATAAAAATTATGGTTCCGCCTTTGCTATAATAATTTTTTAAAGTAACAGATAAAGCGCTTGAAATAGTTGGTATTTCATTTAAAACCAAAGCATCGGCATTTTCAATAGCATTGTAATTTAAGGTTTTCCAATCTGTTGATGTGTAGTTAAATTCTTCAGCTGTGAATATTCTGGATAAAAAGTTGTTTTTTTCTGGAGTACCTACGGCAATTACATTCGATTTTTGTGGTTTCGAAATACTAAAATAAAACGTATTGTCATATGTTAAGCTATTATCTTCAATTTTAACATAGCCATGAAAATCTGTTTTCGGAATGGTAAATAAAATTTCTTTTTGAGGTTTTTCTTTCGAAATCAATGCTTTACCTACTAATTTTTTTCCATTATACATAGAAATCGGCACATCATTTTCAACCTCTCCGTAAGTAGAAATACTAATTTTCAACTCGTAAAATTGATCTAAAACCTGACTAATTTGTACGTTTTTAATTGCAGAATTATAGGTTTCGTTTGCTTTTACGGTTTGATAATACAGCGATGAAGTTTCGCTTAAATTGGTTTTTAATTCTTCTTTTAAACCAACAGCGTCAGAAATAAATAAAATATCTTTCGGAATGCCTGGTTTTTTGGCTTCAATTCTGGTGATAATTGCGGCAGGATTAAATGGAGTAGACGAGTAGTTTAAATTTTGTAATTCTTTTTGAATGTTTCTAATATTCGTATCGTAAAAATTTTCATCGTTGGTAAGTACCGATAATTGTTGGTCTTCTGGCGTGTTTTCTAATACATCCTGAATGGTTCTTTTTAATAATTCACCGTTATTCCCTTTGGCTTGCATCGAAAAGGAATTATCGATTACCAAAATCAGTTCGTTATTTTTTTTATCAAAATCTTTTGCTTTGAAGAAAGGTTGCGCGAAGGCAAAAATTAAAGCGGTTAAAAGTAATAAACGAGTGACTAATAATAGCCATTTCTTAATTGTAGCACTTTTTCGTGTTTGAATTTGAAGTTCTTTCAGCAATTTAACATTCGTGAATTCTTGTTTTTTAAATCGTCTCAATTGAAAAAGATGTACCAAAATTGGTATAATCAATAGAAATAAAAAATATAGAATTTCTGGGTTTTTAAATTGCATTTTTATTAAAGTTTTTCAAAAATACTAAAAATTACTTTTTCTTTTTCTTTTCGTCTCGTTTTCTTTCAATTCCACGGTTTCTGGAAGCGGTTTTTCTTGGCGTTCTTTTTCCTGGACCTCCTAAATTGACTTTGCTATTTTTTTCTGATTTTTTCTCAAAAGCATCACCTCCTGTTTTCTTAACACGTTTCAAAAGGGTTTTTACTTTCTTTTGATCTTTTTCGAATTCTAAGCGTTGTTGTTCTATTTTTACATTTGCAGGAATCTCGTGAATTTTAATTTCCGTTTGCATTAGCATTTCCACTTCCAGTTGAAATTCGTCTTCTTTCGGACCAATAAAACTGATAGCTATACCATCTTTATCGGCACGACCCGTACGACCAATTCTATGCATATATTGTTCTGGGATTTCAGGAAATTGCATATTTATTACGTGTGTAATATCTGTAATATCCAATCCACGCGCCATAATATCAGTGGTTACTAAACCTCTAATTTCACCCGTTTGAAAATTTTCCATCATATTTAAACGGTAATTTTGCGTTTTATTGGAGTGCACCGTTCCAAACTGACCTGGGAAATCTTCTTCTAAATGTTCTAATAGGAAATCGGCCATTCTTTTACTGTTTACAAACAATAAAATTCGGCTGTATGATTCGTCTTGCAATAAATGTTTAAGTAAATTGACTTTCGTTAAAAAGTTCGGTACCACATAAGCACGTTGTTCGATTTGCTCTAATGGAGTACCACTTGGCGCTAACGAAACTTCTTCTGGAAATTCAAAAAATTCGTCTAACAAATCGTCTACTTCTTCTGTCATAGTTGCCGAAAACAAAATATTTTGTCTTTTCGAACGCATCATTGATAATATAGAAGTCAATTGTACTCGAAATCCTAAATTTAAAATTTCATCAAATTCATCAATGACTAATTTTTGTAAATCGTCAAAACGCAAGACATTATCCAAAGCCAAATCCATAATTCTACCTGGTGTTCCCACCACAATATCAATTCCAGAATAAATGTCTTTTTTTTGTGTATTGATGTTCACGCCACCATAAACGGCAAGTGAACGCACACTCATATATTTGGTTAATTTTTCAATTTCTTCGTGCACTTGCACTACTAATTCTCGAGTAGGGACTAAAATAAGCACTCTCGGTATATCGGTAGGTACAAAACGCCATTGCTTTAAAATAGGTAACAAATAGGCAAAGGTTTTACCCGTTCCGGTTTGTGCAATTCCCATCACATCTCTACCCGACATAACAATTGGAAAGGCTTTTGATTGGATAGGAGTGGGAGTTGTGAAACCTAAATCGTCTATAGCTTTTTGTAGCGAAATTGGAAGATTAAGTTGTTCGAATGTAACCATTTGTATGAAAATTTAGGCAAAGATAGTGATTGAGAGTTCGTGAAGCAATCTTTTAGATGGTTAGTTGGTTTTTGATAGGAACACGGATTTGACAGATGTAACGGATTTTTTTAATTTTAAAAAGTTTGCTATTGATTTTTGACATTGTCATTGCTATTGCTATTGATTTTTGCCATTGCCATTGCTATTGATTTTTGCCATTGCCATTGATTTCTTTTACCTTTGTCCTTTCACCTTTATTATGAAACACGAAATTATCATTACGAAAGACGGTTCTACGTCAATTTATATTCCAGAATGGGATGAAACGTATCATTCTAAATTTGGTGCGATACAAGAAGCAAAACACGTATTTATAAAAAACGGATTGGCACTTTTTGAGTACGTTTTGGAAATTTCGATTTTAGAAATTGGTTTTGGTACCGGATTAAATGCTTTAATTACGATGTTTGAAGCTGAACACCGACAAATAAAAGTGAATTATGTAGCCGTGGAAGCCTATCCGGTGGCTTTTGAAGATATTGTACAGCTCAATTATGCTACGCAATTGGAAGTACCCAACCGACAAGCGGATTTTGAACATTTACATACGTTGCCTTGGGAAGAAACTATTGAAGTAACACCTTATTTTACCCTAACCAAGCGCAAACAATTTTTTAATGACATTATCGATGAAAATACGTTTGATTTAATTTATTTTGATGCTTTTGGCTATAACGTGCAACCCGAGTTATGGAATGAAGTTATTTTTGAAAAAATGTATCATGCCCTAAAATGCAAAGGCATATTAACCACGTATGCGTGCCGTACCACGATTAAAAACGCTATGCAACACGCTGGTTTTGAAACCAAAAAATTACCAGGCGCACCCGGAAAAAGAGAAATGTTACGTGCGTTGAAAAATGAAATTTATTAGGTACGAGTTACCCAGTTTTCTAAAGCAAGATTTTCAAAGTTTTTAAAATCTTTAGTGTTTTCTGTTACTAAAGTAAGTTGATTTACAAGTGCTGTTACTCCAATTAGTAAATCAAATTCGTCATTTTGCGGTTTTCCAATTTTATTTAAACGGACTTTTTCTTCTGCATATTTTTTAATTGAACCATATATTGGAATAATTACAATACCCTTTAAAAAAATATCTACCGCTTTATGTGATTTTATTTTGTCAGAACTGTTTTCAGCACCAAATCTGAGTTCTAAGACTGTTATTTCAGAAATATAACAATTTTCTAAACCTTTGTTTTTAATGATAGTATCAATTTCAAATTTTCCGCGAAGAAAATGAATGCAGATATTTGTATCAAGTAAATATTTCATCAGAATTTAATTTCTTTTGTTCTGAATTTTCTATTTTTTTTGATTTCTACATTTATTTCATCAGAAGATTTCTCAGTAGAAAAGGCTCCAAATGATTTAAAAAATGCGTTTTCTTTACTTTTAGTATCTGCTTTTATCGATTTTGTAAGCTTTTCAATAAGTTCAAGTTTACTAATTGAATTTAAACTTTCGAATAAACCAAAATAATTTTCTATAATATTTTTATCAGTAAATGTCATTTTTTACAAATTTATAATTCAAATATATAAAATATTTTTTGTTTTACAAGAATTGATTAGTTGCGTGCGTTGAAAAATGGGTAAAAGTTTTAGTTACCACGTGAAAGGATTCGCGCGGTAGCGGTGCTATTATTTAACTGTTTTTATTTTTAGGAAGATTCCTTTTTTCGAAAATTCTATGGCAAATGTTTTGTTTTTAGGTTTTAAATGACAAGTTCTACCGTCAATAAATTCTTTTGTTATTGGATCTAAAGTTATTTGTTCTACAATTATTTTTTCTATTGTTCCATTTTCGGTTTGTTGCAGATAGACTTCTCCTTTTTTTAATTTTAATTCATCAAGATGGATTCCGTCCATACTTTCAACATCATCTAAATTATAAAAGAATAAGCTGTCTTTTGTTTCGGTAAATTTTTCAAAAACGTATCTTTCTAATCCACCTTCTTTTTCCGAATATCCGCGATATTGATATATTATACTTTCAATATTTATATTATTCGACTGATATTTATCAATCTTCATTGGTTTAAAAATTGGTAATGTTTTATAATAGTTCTCTTCACAAGAATTATAACATTCACTTGTAATCCCTTGTATTTTTATTTTATTTGGAATTTCAGAAAGTTTATTAAAAGATAAATTGTTTTTAAGGTTGATTTTAAAAGTTTCTGTAGAGTCTAAGATTATAAAACCGTTAGCATTTGAATCTCTTCCTCCCCAAGCATTATATTTATAAAGTATTTTTGATGTTCCTTCAATTTTTTGTGCGTATAATTCTGAAATATCCCATTCTCCAGGTCCACAACTATAAAAACTAAAAGAGATAATTAAAAACCTAAAAAAAAATATTTGTTTTTTCATTTGTATACGTGTGTTTTTTTGAAGAATTAACCACAACTTATTTATTTGTAAGACTTACATCAATTTTATTTTTCAAATATAATAAATAATCCTCAATATTCTATTTGGAAATTTTACTACAAAATATGTGTGATTATTCAATGTTGCGACAGATAGTGTATAACGTAAAATTTCACGTTCCAAACGTAAAAAATTGGGTTGTGTAACGTAAAATTTCACGTTCCGAACGTAAAAATTGGGGTTGTATAACGTGAATTTTCAAGTCTAGAACCTAAAAAATGGGGTTGTATAACGTGAAATTTTAGGTGTTAGACGTAAAAATTGAGGTTATTAGTTATTTAGATACCGAAATGAATTCGGTATGACAATAATAACTATAGAATTCTATAGTTTTTCTTGTAGCGCTTTTATTTCATCTCTAAACTTGGCGGCTTGCATAAAGTCTAATTCTTTAGCGGCTTTTTCCATAAGTTTTCGTTTGTCCCTAATTTTTTGTTCAATTTCGGGTTTGCTTAGGTACTCGCTTTCGGGTTCGGCGGCTTTATACGCTTGGTTTTCATAGTATTGTGTAGAAACAGAATTGGCGCTAAAGGCATTACCCAAACTCTTGTTTAACGATTGTGGCGTTTTGCCGTGTAAGGTATTGTAAGCCGTTTGTTTTTCGCGGCGGTAAATGGTTTCGTCAATAGTGTGTTGCATACTTGCCGTTATTTTGTCGGCATACATAATGGCTTTCCCGTTAATGTTTCTGGCGGCTCGTCCAACGGTTTGCGTTAACGAACGTTTGCTTCGTAAAAAACCTTCTTTATCCGCATCTAAAATTGCCACCAGCGATACTTCGGGTAAATCCAAACCTTCACGTAATAAGTTGACGCCAATTAATACATCAAAAACACCTTTTCGTAAGTCTTGCATAATTTCCACACGTTCCAATGTATCTACATCCGAATGAATGTAACGGCATCGTATCGAAACTTTGGTAAGGTATTTAGCCAATTCTTCTGCCATTCGTTTGGTTAACGTCGTAACTAAAACACGCTCGTCGGCTTCGCAACGCAGTTGAATTTCTTCAATTAAATCGTCTATTTGATTCGCACTTGGACGAATTTCTATAATAGGGTCTAACAATCCTGTTGGGCGAATAATTTGCTCTACATAAACGCCTTCCGATTTTTGCATTTCATAGTCGGCAGGCGTAGCAGAAACATACAACACCTGATTTTGTAGGGCTTCAAACTCTTCAAATTTTAAAGGACGGTTGTCCATTGCGGCAGGCAAACGAAATCCGTATTCTACCAAGTTTTCTTTTCGGCTTCTATCGCCACCATACATAGCGTGTACTTGCGATATGGTGACGTGACTTTCATCAATAACCATCAAATAATCGTCTGGAAAATAGTCTAATAAACAGAAAGGACGCGTTCCCGGTTCTCGACCATCAAGGTAACGCGAATAGTTTTCAATTCCAGAACAATAGCCCAATTCGCGAATCATTTCTAAATCGAAATTGGTGCGTTCTTCTATGCGTTTGGCTTCTAAATGTTTGCCGATTTCTCGAAAATATTCGACTTGTTTTACCATATCTTGTTGGATTTCCCAAATGGCTTTTTGTAAAACATCTGGAGAAGTCACAAACATATTAGCAGGATAAATGCTTAACGAGTCGTATTTTTCTAATACCTGAGACGTTCGGGCATCAAACGCTTCAATTTCTTCAATTTCATCACCAAAAAAGTGAATTCGAAACGGTTCATCGCCATAACTTGGAAATACTTCTACGGTATCGCCTTTGATACGAAAGGTTCCAGGCGTAAATTCCATTTCAGTACGAGCGTATAAACTTTGCACCAATTGATGCAATAATTTGGTTCGTGAAATGGCTTGTCCGCTTTTTAAAGAAATGACATTTTTCTGAAATTCAACAGGATTTCCAATTCCATACAAACAAGAAACCGATGAAATTACAATGATATCTCTCCGACCAGAAAGTAGGGCAGAGGTAGTGCTTAAACGAAGTTTTTCGAGTTCTTCGTTAATAGATAAATCTTTTTCAATGTAGGTTCCCGTTACCGGAATAAAGGCTTCGGGTTGGTAATAATCGTAATACGACACAAAATACTGCACCGAATTGTTAGGAAAAAATTGTTTAAATTCCGAATACAGTTGTGCCGCTAAAGTTTTGTTGTGCGCTAAAACTAAAGTAGGTTTTTGCACTTCTTGAACCACATTAGCTACCGTAAATGTTTTTCCTGAACCCGTAACCCCTAATAAGGTTTGGTATTTTTCGCCATTGATGATGCCTTTAGCTAATTTTTCAATTGCTTGAGGCTGGTCGCCAGTGGGAACGTAATCGGATACTACTTGGAATTTCATTTTAGATTTTTTTAGGATTTCGTTTTGTATGTCTTATCCTAATTATGTATATTTCGTTTGGTGTAACTTTATATGAAATTCTATAATTATAAATTTCATAGGCTCTAAAATTTCCAGAATTAGATTTTTTCATTTCATCTAACTCATAAATTTCCCAATTTGATTTTAGAATTGTTACAGATTCATATATGGTAGTGACAACTTTGTTTGAAGTAGTTTTGCTTTTTGTTTTTTTTATTAAATAGAAATAAATAGTCTCTAATTGTTCTAAAGCAGTTTTAGTCCAAATCATTTCTTTTTCCATTCGTCAATTTTAGCTTTTACCTCATTATGAGAAACGGTATAACCTTTTTCAATATCTTCTTCCGCCATTAAAATCTCCGAATTATAATCGTCATAAAGATTCTCTTTTTTAATTTTTGATTCAACTATAGTTCTCAAAGCATTTAAAAAAGATTTGTCTTCAATTTGATTTATTTCTTCAATTAATATGTTTTTTAATTCTAACGTGTTCATACTTTTGAAATTTTATCGAAATTACAATTTTTCTGCTAGATATTTTCCTGTCAAGGATTTTTTATTTATTGCGATGTCTTCCGGTGTGCCAAAAGCGACCAATTGTCCACCATTCTCACCACCTTCAGGACCGATGTCGATAATGTAATCGGCGCATTTTATAAGTTCTAAATTGTGTTCAATTACGATTATGGAATGTCCTTTATCGATTAAAGCTTCAAATGATTTTAATAACTTTTTGATGTCGTGAAAATGCAAACCAGTAGTAGGTTCATCAAATACGAACAGCATTTTTTCTTTTGTAGCACCTTTCACTAAAAACGAAGCTAATTTTATACGTTGTGCTTCACCACCAGAAAGCGTAGAAGAAGATTGTCCTAATTGCACATATCCTAAACCTACATCTTTTAATGGTTGTAATTTCTGAGTAATTTTATTCTGATTATGTGTTTCAAAAAATGAAACGGCTTCATCAATGGTCATTTTTAGTAAATCGTCGATGTTTTTGCCTTCGAAATTCACTTCTAACACTTCTTTTTTGAAGCGTTTTCCGTTACAGGTTTCGCATTCTAAATGCACATCGGCCATAAATTGCATTTCAATGGTTACTTCGCCATCGCCTTTGCATGTTTCGCATCTTCCACCATCTACATTAAATGAAAAATGTTTGGCTTGGTAATTTCTTAATTTTGAAGTGGATTGTTTGGCATATAATTCTCTAATGTCATCGTACGCTTTGATATACGTTACTGGATTGGAACGCGAACTTCTTCCAATAGGATTTTGATCTACATATTCAATGTTTTTAAGGTGCGAATAACTGCCTTCTAAACTTGTAAATTGACCAGCTTTTTCTCCAATTCCCGTTAGTTTTTTCTGTAAAGCGGGAAACAATATCTTTTTTACTAACGTACTTTTTCCGCTACCAGAAACTCCAGTAATTACCGTTAAGCAATCCAAAGGAAAAGTGACATCAATATTTTTTAAGTTGTTTTCTCTGGCGCCAATAATATCTATATGATTTTTGAATTTTTTTCGGACTTTAGGGACTTCAATTTTTTCTTTTCCGTTTAAATATCTCGACGTTAAAGAATCTGATTTTAAAATTTCTTCATACGTGCCTTGTGCGACTAAATTACCACCCAAAGTTCCAGCTTCAGGGCCAATATCAATAATCATATCGGCAGCTTTCATGATGTCTTCGTCGTGCTCTACAATAATAACAGTATTGCCTAATTTTTTTAAGTTCAGTAATACCTCAATCAATTTTTCGGTGTCTTTTGGATGTAAACCAATACTTGGCTCATCTAAAATATACATAGAACCCACTAACGAGCTTCCTAAAGAAGTAGCTAAATTAATTCGTTGCGATTCGCCACCAGAAAGAGATGCCGATTTTCTGTTTAAACTTAAATAGTTTAAACCTACGTTGTCTAAAAATGCTAAACGGTTTTTTATTTCTATAAGTAATCGTTTCGCAACTTTTTCATCATATTCCGATAATTCAATCGTATTAAAAAATGGAATTAATTTAATAATTGGCAAATCTACCAAGTCAGAAATGGTTTTTTCCGCTACTTTAATATTGTTAGTTTCCGAACGTAATCGTTTGCCGTTACAAGCGTGGCATTTTGTTTTACCTCTGTAACGCGAAAGCATCACACGATTTTGAATTTTATAATTATTAGCTTCCAAATCGGCAAAAAAATCATTTAATCCTGTGAAATACTTATTTCCCTTCCAAACAAGTGCTTTGTGCTCGTCTGATAATTCAAAATAAGGCTTATGGATAGGAAAATCAAAATGATGTGAATTATTTACCAATTGATCTCGGTACCAACCCATACTTTCACCTCTCCAAGGAAAAATGGCATTTTCATATATAGAAAGTGCGGTGTTTGGTACAACAAGTTCTTCGTCAATACCAATCACACTTCCGTAGCCTTCACAAGTAGGACAAGCACCATACGGATTATTAAAACTAAATAAATGAACATTTGGTTCTAAAAAATCCAAGCCGTCTAATTGAAAATTTGAATTAAAAACGATGCGATTTGATTTTTCAGGTTCTTGTAAATACAACTCGCCTTTTCCCTCATAAAAAGCAATTTGTATGGCATCGGCAATTCGGTTTAAAAATTCTTCATCTGATTGCACTACGATTCTGTCAATAACTAATAAAATTTCTTTGTTAACCATCGTAGATTCATCAATCATTTCTAAAGTTGCAACGAAATCGTCTAATCGTACCGTTTTATTGTCTATCAATATTCTGGCAAAACCTTGTTGTAATAAGACCTTTAGTTTGTCATGTAATTTTCTGCCTTCTTCTAAATGAATTTTAGCTAGCAATAACCATTTCGAATCGATATCTAACGATTGTATGTATTTTACTACATCAGAAACGGTATGTTTTTTTACTTCTTCACCTGAAATTGGTGAATACGTTCTTCCAATTCTGGCAAATAGTAATTTTAAGTAATCGTATATTTCTGTGGAAGTACCAACCGTTGAACGCGCGTTTGTGGTATTTACTTTTTGTTCAATTGCAATGGCAGGCGCAATGCCTTTAATGTATTCTACTTTCGGTTTGTCTAATTTTCCCAAGAATTGACGGGCATAGGAAGATAAACTTTCAACATAACGTCTTTGTCCTTCTGCATATAGCGTGTCAAAGGCTAAACTCGATTTTCCAGATCCAGAAAGTCCAGTAATCACAACCATTTGATTTCTTGGAATGGCGACATCAATATTTTTTAAATTGTGCAATTGTGCCCCTTTTATCAAGATAAATTTTTTGGGTTCTAAAGAAGAAAAATCGGATTGCATCATTGTGTTTTTTATGAGAATGGCAAAGATAATTAATTATAATGCTAAAAGTATCAATTCTTCTTTCAGATGATTAAAAATTCCTAAATACAACCTCTGAAATCGTTGTAGTTGGAATTTTTATTTAGATTTTCGACTATACATTAACTATACAAAAATAACTAAATATTAATTAAATTAATTTTATTTTATTGAAAATCAATTACTTGTGTATTTATAAAAAAATTATTATTTTTACAAAAAAAAAATTGAATGTATAGTTTCTATATATACTACAAAATTTGTGTGTTTAATTTTTTTATTAATTTTACTATTATAAATTTTTAACCAATTAAATTTAATATTATGAAAAAAATTACGTATTTATTTACATTATTAATTTCCATTTTGGGTTTTTCACAAAATCTTGTTACAAATGGAGGTTTTCAAACAGGTACTGCTGCACCTTGGACAGGTAATGCTGCCAATGTTGTTGACTTGGGCGCTTCAAATTTTGTTAATCAAGCTAACGTAGCTGTTGCAGGTAATCCATGGGATGTTAATTTGAGCCAAGAAGTTAATTTAGTAGATGGTAAAACTTATTTGCTAAAATTTGATGCTTTTACAGCTACAGCTACTGGTACTAGAACTTTAATTTCTGGTTTAGGTCAAACTGGTGCGCCTTTTGCATCTTTAACAGCTACTTCAGTATTAACTGCTACCCCTCAAACATTTAGTTACGAATTTACTATTAATTATGGGAACACTGTTACTGATAGAGTTATTTTTGATATGGGTAATGCCACAGGTTTTGTATTTATTGATAACGTATCTGTTATAGAAGTTCTTCCATTAATTCAAAATTTTCAAACTCCTGCTAACTACACTTCGGTTGCTGCTTTTGGTGGCGCTTCAGCTGCTGTAGTAACTGATCCAGCTGCAGGTGCTGCAAATGGTAGTGTATTAAAGGGAACTAGTGTTGCAGGTGGACAGGTTTGGCAAGGAATTGAATTTTATCAAACGGTAAAAAAAGCAAAATTAACTACTAATAAAACAATGACTGTTGATGTGTATTGTTCACAAGCATTTAATTTATTAGGTAGAGTTGAAGTTGGAGGTCCTGTTTCTGCAAATGCACAAGCATACACAACTCCAGGTCAATGGCAAAAGCTTACTTTTAATTTTGCAGTTCCAATGAATGGTCAATCTATTGCAAATGGAGAATATGAAAAAATAGTTTTTTATGCAAATTGGAATACAGCAAATACTGGATTTAATACTGCGGTAAATTTTGATTTCTTCGTTGATAATATTAGAGCTGAGGAGGCTGCATTTACACTTCCACCAGCTGGACCTACAGTAGCTGCACCAACACCACCGGCCAGACCTGTTGGTGAGTTTATCTCTTTATTTAGTAATGCTTACACTAATATTAGTGTTGCCGAATGGTCTACATCATGGGATAACTCAAGTATTTTTGATCTTGTTTCCGTTCCTGGTGACGATATTAAAAGAATTACTTTTGGAGACTTCCTAGGTGTACAATTTACTAATTATGAGAATGCTACTAATATGACTCATTTTCACATGGATTATTTTATTACTGCAGGAACAAATTTGACTGGTAAAGTTTTAAATCCTAAATGGTCTAATCATGCTGCAATGGGTGGAGAAACCAATGCTCTTTTATTAACTCATTTACCAACTACTGCAGGTTCTTGGGTTTCAATTGATGTGCCTCTTTCAACACTTTCACCTCAAGGTCCTGGTGTTGCTTTTGCTAGAGAAAAATTATATCAATTTTTAATTACTTCAAATTTAGGAATTGTTTATGTTGATAACATTTATTTACATAAAAACACTGTTTTATCTACAGATAGTTTTGCTGTTTCAAAAGTTAAATTGTATCCAAATCCAACTTCTAATGTGTTAAACATTGAGTCAGTTGGAACCATTCAGAATATTGCAATTTTCAATGTTTTAGGACAGGAAGTAATGAACAAAACAGCTAATGAATCTTTATTAAGTTTAGACGTTTCAGGATTAAATGCAGGTGTTTATGTAATAAAAACTGTAATTGATGGAACTGTTTCTTCAACAAAATTTATAAAAGAATAGTTTATACTACTTTAAATTTTTTAAGACTGTCAGAAATGGCAGTCTTTTTTTTTAAATCATTTTTTTATTATACATTAAATATATATCTTTATTTTTTTATTTTAATTAAATGCAATTCTTAAAAACTCAAATACAACTTTTATTATTTCTGTTTTCTTTAGTGTGTACAGGACAACAATTACCTCCAATTGTAAAGTATTCTAAAGATATTTATAATGCTGGAATACAAAATTGGATGATTTCTCAAGACAATCAGCGATTTATGTATTTTGCAAATAATGAAGGTTTGTTAGAGTTTAATGGGTCAAAGTGGGTATTAAATCCCTCACCTAATGAAACTATTATTCGCTCTGTAAATTGTATTCAGGATAAAATATACACGGGTGCTTTTATGGAATTTGGTTATTGGCAACGTACAGATAACGGTGAATTATTTTATACATCTTTAAGCAAATCTATCAAATCTAAAATTAATGATGATGAGCAATTTTGGGGTATTTTTCCATTCGACAATTGGATACTTTTTCAATCTTTAGAAAAAATTTACGCTTATAACACCAAAACGAAGTTATTTACAATTATAGAACCAAAAAGCACGATTAACAAAGCTTTTAAAACATCTAATGGCATTTATTTTCAAACTCCAAAGGGTTTATTTGAAATAGATCAAGGGAAAAGTAAGTTGTTTTTAAGTAATGATATAATAAATCAAAATAAGCTCATAAATATTTTTGAAACATCTGATGGTTTACTTTTAGTTACGCAAAAGCAAGGTATTTTTAAATATAAAAACGGTGTTTTATCTAAATTTCAAACCAATATTGATGCTGAAATACAGCAAAGTAATATTTACAGTAGTCAATTATTAGCTGATGAAAGTGTAGCTCTCGGCTCAATTTCTAATGGAATTTTTATTTTATCCAAAGAAGGAAAATTAATTTATCACATTACACAAAATTCAGGATTAAGTAATAACACGGCACTTTCATTATTTGAAGATGTTGATAAAAATTTATGGATAGGTTTAGATAATGGCATTAACTGTGTCAATTTAAAATCGCCTATAAATAGTTATATTGATAATACAGGAATTCTAGGTGCAATTTATGCATCGGCTACTCACAACAATAAGTTATATATTGGAACAAATCAAGGGCTTTTTTATAAAGATTTGAGTTCGGCTTCTAAATTTGAATTTGTACAAAACACCAAAGGGCAAGTATGGTCTTTGTTTTCATTTAAAAACACCCTTTTTTGTGGGCATGATTCGGGAACTTTTATAATAAATGGTTCCAATGCCAATCAGATTTTTTCAGGTTCTGGAACTTGGAAGTTTGAACCCTATTTAAATGGAAATAATTTTATCTTACAAGGAAATTATAATGGTATTTCAGTTTTAGAGAAAAGCCCAAATGGTTGGACTTTTAAAAACAAAATTGAAGGTTTTAATTATTCTTCTAAGCATTTTGAAATACTAAATAGTAAAGACGTTTATGTAAGTCACGAATACAAAGGAGTATATACATTTTCAGTTGATAATTTATTGACTAAAGCTACTAAAGTTATCAAATTTAAAAATCCTATTAAAGGTAAAAATGCTACATTGGTAAAATATAATAATCAAATTTATTACGCCTATAAAAACGGAATTTTTAAACTTAATAATCAAACAAAACAATTTGTTAAAGACAAGTCGTTGAGTACAATATTTGAAAATGACGAATATGTAACTGGAAAAATGATTGTAGATAAGTCAAATAAACTTTGGTTTTTCACCAAAAATTACATTCATTATTTTTCTTCCGGAAAGTTATCTTCAGAATTAAAAAAGAATAGTTTACCTATTCCTTCTTCAATGACCAATACTATGCCAGGATATGAAAATATCTTACAATTAAATGATGTGAACTATTTGATTGGATCCACGGATGGGTATTATATTTTAAAAAACATTGATTTTAAATTTAGTAATTATAAAGTATCGTTAATTAGAATTTCAAATTCGGGAGTCAATTCTAAACCATTAAATATTTCAATAAAAGATGAAGTGCGTTTAGATCATGATCAAAATAATTTGGAATTTAGTTATACAGTTCCCGAGTACAATAACTACATTAATGCAGAATATCAATATAAATTAGATGGGTTTAATGATAAATGGAGTGAGTGGTCTTTTAATTCAAAAGTTGTATTTGAAAATTTACCTGCAGGTGATTATACATTTTATGTTAGGGCTAAGGTAGCAAATTCTGTTACAGATAATATTGAATCGTATTCTTTTGTTATTTCCAAACCATTCTATGCGAACGCATGGGCAAAATTATTTTATTTTATCTTGTTGATTATACTAGGTTTTTATATTCATAAATTTTACACTATTTTTCATGAAAAACGACACCAAAGAATTATAGCTGAAAACAACATTTTATTGGAACTTAAAGAATTAGAGAACGATCAAAAAATAATGAAAATTAAAAACGAACAGCTAATTCAGGATGTGGATAAGAAAAGCAAAGAATTGGCAGTTTCAACAATGAATCTTATTAAGAAAACAGAACTTTTAAATATTATTAAAGCTGATCTTAAAAACTCAACAGATAGTTCAACTAACAGAAGTATTAAAGCCGTAATTTCTACAATAAATAGTAATGTAAAAGAAGAGAGTACTTGGAATATTTTTAAAGAAGCTTTTGATAGCGCAGACAATAATTTTCTTAAGAAAGTTAAAGAAAGCCATCCTTCTTTAACACCAAATGATTTGAGACTTTGTGCTTATTTAAGATTGAATTTATCTTCTAAAGAAATTGCGCCCCTTTTAAATATATCTGTACGAAGTGTGGAAATTAAAAGATATCGTTTGCGTAAAAAAATTGATTTACCTCACGAAAAAGGTTTAGTTGAGTATATTTTGTCTATTTAGAGATTGAATTACACACTAAAACACCTATACATTTCCTCAACAAAAGCAAGAATTTCAATTTTTAAATGGTTTAAAATAGGCTATTTTTATAATTTAAAACCGAGTTTTAACAATAAATTCACAACTATACACCTGTTTTTTTATTGTGTATGTTTTTTGTTGTGGTTTTTTTTACATAATTATTAAAAATTCATCTGTATTTTTGAAATATATACAACTATTAATAAACTCTAATTAACAATTAATTTAATCTAGTACTTTAAATGAAAAAATTTTTTTATTTACTAATTTTTTGCAGTGCATTTTCTAGTTTTTCTCAAACAGAAAAAATTGCTATCCAGAAAAATGATACCGATCATAGCATAACTATAGATGGTAAAAATTTCATTATTAATGGAATGAACTGGGATTATTTTCCAATTGGCACTAATTATTTTTATAGTCTGTGGAATCAGTCGGATGCTTTTATTCAACAAGCACTTGATGGCGAAATGGGTTTACTAAAAAATATGGGTGTAAACACCATACGTGTTTATTCTGGAATTCCGAAAAAATGGATTGAGTATATCCATACTAATTTTGGTATATATACGATGTTAAATCATTCTTTTGGAAGATACGGTTTAACTATAGATGGTGTTTGGAAACCTAACACGGAATATTCTGACACAAAAACAAGAAAACTTCTTTTGAACGAGGTTACTCAAATGGCAAAAGAGTACAAAGACACCAAAGGATTATTGTTGTTCCTTTTAGGAAATGAAAATAATTATGGCTTGTTTTGGGAAGGTGCAGAAACAGAAAACATACCTGTAAAAGATAGAAAATCTACAATTAAAGCGCGTTCTTTGTATAAATTATTCAATGAAGCGGTAGTATCTATGAAAGCTATTGATGCCAATCATCCAATGGCTATTTGTAATGGTGATTTACTTTTTCTTGACATAATTGCAGAAGAATGTAAAGACGTTGATGTTTTAGGAACAAACGTATACAGAGGTGTTTCATTTGGCGATTTATTTGAAAGAGTTAAAAAAGAATATGGTAAGCCAGTTTTATTTACAGAATTTGGTTCAGACGCTTTTAACGCTATAACTAATGAAGAAGATCAAAACGCTCAAGCCTTTTATTTAAAAGGGAATTGGAATGAAATATATACTAATGCCTCTGGTATGGGTAAAGCAGGAAATGCTATCGGTGGTTTTACGTTTCAATTTAGTGATGGTTGGTGGAAATATGGACAAACGTCTAATTTAGATTTACATGACAACAATGCTTCATGGTCCAATGGTGGTTACCAAAAAGATTTTATTGAAGGTGAAAACAATATGAATGAAGAGTGGTTTGGTATTTGTGCTAAAGGACCAACTAACGAAAAAGGTTTTTACCAATTGTATCCAAGAGCTTCATATTATGTTTTGAAAGAAATTCATAAATTCAATCCATTTTCGGCAACAGCAAATAAAGAGAAACTTAAAACTTTTTTTGATGAAACCAATTTAATGGATGCCACACTTAGAGCCCGTGCTGACAAAGCGGCTTTAGCAAGTAATGATGGTGGAATTTTAAAAATAAGCAATCTTAGAGCTGAATTTACAACTTTTAATACAGGTGGAAGCTTAATTTCAACGCCAAAACCAGGTGATCCTGTTTCTGCGAATTATCCAAACAAACTTGGTTTTGATCACATGCAATCCTATTTTATTGGTGTAGAAGGAAATCCGTCTGCCAATATGAAAGCAAATGTTAATTTCAATGTTTTAGGAAGAGTAGCTGAAAACCCAATTAATGAGATTTTTTACGAAAATAGAGGTAGAGCCCAATCTTTTAATACGCCTAATGGTCCAACTGTAGTGAACGACTTTAATAGAGTTCAAGTGTATAACGCTTCATACAAATGGAATGCAAAGGATTTTGATTTGAAAGGTTTTTATAGAACAGGTCATTATCATTGGGGTTATGAAGGTGATTTCTTCGCCTTATACTCGGAAGCAAATTACGGAGCAAATTTAGATACATACAATGGTGAAACCCTTGGTTTTGAAATTGATGGTAAAAGAAGTCTAAAAGGCTTTAAAGCAGCATTTGGCCCTCAATTATGGTGGGGAGCAAATCCTGCTTATTTAGTAAAATATGGAACAAAATTAGGAAATGTTGATGCGACTGTTGTATATCATGAAGATATTAATCAAGTAGAAATTTCTGAAACAGTTTCTTCTATTGCATTTCCAGTACCAAAAACTAGAAGAGCTACGGTTCACTTCAAAACAAAGGTAGGTGATTTTGGTTTTGATGCAGGAGGTATTTGGGGAGGACAACCATTAAACGGAAGAGCGTTTCAAATGATGGATGGTGATGTTGTGAAAGTGGATAAAATTAACAACAAAGATAACTGGGGAGGAAAAGCAAAGATTACTTTTTCTAAAGGAAAATTCAATGCCTACACACAAGGTGCCATTCAAGGTTTGGTTGCTTCAGGTGGTGCAGACAATACTCAAACATTTACAGGTTGGAGATTAAAAGATACAGGAAGTGGTAACCAAATAAACTTTCTTGCTGGATTTACTTATAATATAAATTCTAAACTACAAGTAGCACCAAATATGTTATGGCAACAACCTATTGTTGATGCTATGCCAAATGGTGTTGCAGCTCCAGGAAGATTAAGAAATGTGTTAGATGATCCGTTTTTTGTTAGAGCCAATAGAAAAACTTTAGGCGGAGAGTTATTAATCACTTACGATCCAACTCCAGCAACTTGGATGTACGAATGGAATAATGATATGGTTGAAGATGCAAAATTTGCGTTTAGTACAGGTTTTGTATATAGAAAATTGCCTACAACCATGGATGCAGCTATAGGATTTTTATCAAACAGAACGCCTTTTGCTTTTCAAAAATCGGCTCCTGCGCAAAACTTATGGGAATCAAATACAAGAATTGTTTCAAAAATTAGTCCAGATTTAGGAATGATTGCAAATATCTATTTTGGAAATGGTCAAGCAAATGGAGATTCAGAAAGAACCATTAACAGAATGGGTGGTGATGTTAGATTGATTTACAAACAAGTGAAAGTAGTTTCTTCTCTTAAATTTAATGATTGGGGACCTTATGATTATCACCGTGACTTTAACTTAACGTATCCACTTCAATCTCAAATAGATATTTCAACATCTTTAGGAAAACCAAGCTGGTATATTTTACCAGATACAAGAATTGGTTTAATGGGAATATGGCGAACATTAAATCAATATTCTCCTAGATATTCTCCAACTTATGTAGCACCAAACACGTATCCTGCAGTTCCAACTTTAACTCCAGCAGGTTTTGGAAATGGATCTGAATGGGAAATTAGAACATATATTCATATTAATATTGGTAAATAATTTTAAAAATAATAAAAATGAAAAATACAAAAATTAATTATTTAAGAAGTGCGTTCTTAATGACAATTGTTACACTTGTCAATTTGAATTGTGAAAGAGAGGTATCAGATGAAGCTCAAAATGCAACATTTGCTAAAACAGCTGAAGTATTTACAGATGCACCAGTAGGTATGGGTACTAATTTCTACTTTCCTTATGGACCTGACGCTAATAATCCAGTTGGTTCAAAATTTAGTGCTTGGTCAGTCGATAGTAATGTGAGTTATAAAGGGAATGCTTCGATGCGTTTTGATGTTCCAAATGCAACTGATCCTCAAGGGAATTATGCTGGAGGAATTTTAAGAGTAGATGGAGCAGGTAGAGATTTAACAGGTTATGATGCGCTTACGTTTTGGGCTAAAGCCTCTCAAGGGGTAACAATTGGAGAGATTGGTTTTGGAGAAGACTTTTATCCAAACAAATACATAACTACAATGAGAAATATTAGTTTAGGAACGGCTTGGACAAAATACATTATTCCAATTCCTAATGCTTCAAAATTAGTGCAAGAAAAAGGTATGTTTAGATATTCTGCAGGTACTCAAGGTACAAATGGTTTTGGATATACCTTTTGGATTGATGAATTAAAATTTGAAAAATTAGGTACTATTTTACCTTTACAAGCTTCTATAATGAATGGTAATAACATTACTAGATCTACTTTTGTTGGTGTAACTTCAACAATAACAGGTGCATTAGCAACATTTAACATGCCTAATGGTATGAATCAATCTGTTTCTATTAGTCCCGCTTTTTTAAATTTTACATCCTCCAATACTTCTGTTGCTACTGTAAATGATGCAGGTGTTGTAACTCCAATCGCAGCGGGTACAGCAACAATTACAGCCACATTTAATGGTCAACCCGCTACTGGAAGTTTAATAATTAATTGTTCAGGTGCTTATGTCAACGCACCTATTCCAACATTGAGTCCATCTAATGTAATTTCTATATTCTCAGATGTATATACTAATGTTCCAGTTAATTATTATAATGGCTATTGGCAACCGTGGCAAACTACTTTATCTAACGATTTTTCAGTTCTAGGTGACAATGTATTGAATTACACCAACTTTAATTTTGTTGGAATCGAGTTTAGTAGTCCAACCGTGAATGCTAATAGCATGACACTTATACATTTAGACGCTTTTATTCCGGGACCTATAGCGCCAGGAAGACAATTAAGAGTGCTAGTTGTAGATTTTGGAGCAAATGGTGTTTTTGGTGGAGGTGATGATACCAGACATTCTACAACATTTACAGCAACAACTCCTACCGCTTTGGTTTCTCAAAATTGGATTTCAATAGAAATTCCATTTTCTGCAATGACAACTTTAGCAAGTAGATCCCACTTAGCTCAAATTATTCTGGAAGGTGGGGATAATTCAATAATATATGTAGACAATATATATTTTCACAATTAAAAAATAAATAAAGATGATATCTAATAAAATAAAATACAAAATTATTATAACTACTGCTGTTATTTTTTCATTAAATAGTTGCACAAAAGATGATAAACAAACTGTTGTTACTAAAAACACCTTAGTAATGAGCGATGAATTTAATGTTAACGGAGCTCCTGATCCTAATTTATGGTCGTACAATATTGGTACTGGTAGTAACGGTTGGGGAAATAACGAATTGCAGTATTATAACAATAGACCTGAGAATATTAAAGTTGAAAATGGTTTTTTAAAAATTACAGCCAGAAGAGAACAATATATGGGGGAAGCTTTTACATCAGCCCGTATTTTAACTAAAGGTAAATATGAAACCAAGTACGGAAGACTTGAAGCAAGAATAAAATTGCCTAGAGGAAAAGGATTATGGCCAGCTTTTTGGATGTTAGGTTCTAATTCTGATACAGCTATTTGGCCGCAATGTGGAGAAATTGATATTATGGAATATTTAGGGAGTAGCCCCACTAAAATATTTGGAACAGTTCACGGTCCTGGTTATTCTGGTGGTAATGCAATAACTAAAACCTATGCGCTACCAAATAGCAGATTTGATACCGATTTCCATATTTTTGGTGTAGAATGGGACGAAAACTATATAAACTTTTATGTTGATGATGTACTTTACAATCAAATTACGCCATCAGAAGTAACGGGTAACTGGGTGTTTAACAACCCTTTTTACATAATACTAAACATGGCTGTAGGAGGAAATTATCCTGGTGCTCCAAACAGCGAAACGCCATTTCCACAAGAAATGTTAGTAGATTACGTAAGGGTTTACCAATAACCATTTATAAACAAACCATTTATTAGAAAAGACATCTAATGTCTAAACACGCCTAAGAAATACAATTGAATTCTAGCAATTATGAGCCCAAATACCCCTATATCTGACACTAATAATAAGAAAGAAATAAATTTAGAATCGGTTTTAATAAATAATGAAATGTTTTTTAAAATCACTAATCATGATTTGATGCGACCCTTTTTTATGAGTGTCGTTAGTGATTCCAATCACTGGATGTTTATTTCAAGTAACGGCGGTTTAACTGCCGGAAGAAAAAATGCTGAGTTTGCACTTTTTCCTTATTATACAGATGATAAAATAACTGAATTTGCAGATATTACAGGCAGTAAAACTATTTTTCAAATTGATAAAAACAATGAGAAATATATTTGGGAACCTTTTTCAGAACGTTTCAATGAAACCTATAATTTAACTAGGAATTTATATAAAAACGAATTTGGAAATAAAATTATTTTTGAAGAAATTCATCATAATTTTAATTTGACTTACAGATACCAATGGAGTTCAAGTAATTTGTTTGGTTTTGTAAAAAAATCAGAATTGATTAACGATTCTCAAATTGATTACAACATAAATGTTTTAGACGGAATTCAAAACATACTACCTCAAGGTGTTAACAGCGACTTGCAAAATTCAACTAGTAATTTAGTTGATGCTTATAAGAGAAATGAACTTCATTCAGAAAGTGGTTTGGGAATTTTTGCTTTAAGTGCTATTATTGTAGATAAAGCAGAACCTAGTGAAGCATTAAAGGCAAACATTGTTTGGTCTTTAGGATTAGATAAACCATCGTATTTACTTTCTTCACTTCAGCTTTCAGCTTTTAGAAAATTTCAAGACATTCATCAAGAAACAGATATAAAAGGAGAAAAAGGTGCTTATTTTATTTCCACAAAATTGGTTTTAGAAAAAAACGCAATTAAAACATGGAAGATAATTGCCAATGTAAATCAAAATCAATCGGAAGTTATTCAAATTGCCGATGCAATTTCTAATGACGAAACTCTTGAAAATCAAATCATTCAAGATATCGATTTAGGCACTCAAAATCTTATTGCACTTAATGCAACTGCTGATGGATTACAATTTACTGCAGATAAACGAAAAGATTCGCGTCATTTTTCAAATATTTTATTTAATATCATGCGAGGTGGTATTTTTGATAATAATTATTCAATTGAGAAAAATGATTTCGTAAACTACATCGCTAAAGCAAATAAAAGTTTATTTAAAGAAGAAGAAACCTTTATAAAAAATTTACCAGAAACGTTTGATTATTCATTTCTGCAACAACTAATTTATAACCATAATAATGCAGATTTAATTCGACTTTGCACAGAATATCTTCCATTAAAATTTAGCCGAAGACATGGTGACCCTAGTCGTCCATGGAATAAATTCTCTATCAATACAAGAAGTGAAATAGACGGTTCAAAAATATTAGATTACGAAGGAAATTGGCGAGATATTTTTCAAAATTGGGAATCATTGGCGAATGCTTATCCGGAGTTTATTGACGGAATGATTCACAAGTTTTTAAATGCGTCAACTTTTGATGGATATAATCCATACCGTGTTACGAAAGATGGTTTTGATTGGGAAACGATAGAGCCAGATAATCCTTGGTCTTACATTGGTTATTGGGGTGATCATCAGATTATCTATTTATTAAAGTTTTTAGAATTCATAGAAAATTATCAACCAGGAAAACTTCAATCTTATTTTGATAAGGAATATTTCGTTTATGCAGCAGTGCCTTACACTATCAAATCGCATCAAGATATACTAAAAAATTCAAAAGATACTATTGAATTTAATCATGAATGGGATGCGAAAATCAATCAACGTCGCAAAGAAAATGGCGCTGATGGTGCCTTATTAAGAGATAATAATGGCGACATATATCATGTAAATTTAATTGAAAAGTTATTAGCTACCATACTGGCTAAAATGTCTAACTTTATTCCTGAAGCGGGAATTTGGATGAATACCCAACGCCCAGAATGGAATGACGCAAATAATGCATTAGTAGGCAATGGTGTTTCAATGGTTACACTTAATTATTTAAGAAGATTTCTAAAGTTTTTTCAGCAATTATTAAATAATTCTGACCAAGAAACAATTAAAATTTCTAATGAAATGGTGGAATTTTACCATGCAATTAGAGAAAGTTTACTTTCCCAACAGCACGTATTATCAGGTTCAATTTCAAATGAAGACAGAAAAAAAATACTTGATTCGTTAGGTCAAGCCGCTTCTGAATATAGATTCCATGTTTATAATAGCGGATTTTGGGGTAAAAAAAGAACGCATTCCATGCAAGGTTTGAAAAATTTCACTCAAGTTAGTATTGATTTCATCGAACATTCAATAAAAGCCAACCAAAGAGAAGATCATCTTTATCACGCATATAATTTAATGTCTGTTGAAAACAATGGCATTTCAATTTCTTATTTGCCAGAAATGTTAGAAGGTCAAGTAGCTATTTTAAGTTCTGGATTTCTTTCTGCAAAACAATCAATAAAAGTATTGGACGCTTTAAGAAATAGTGATTTGTACAGAAAAGATCAAAACAGCTATATTTTATATCCAAATAAAGAATTACCTAAATTTTTAGAAAAAAACACGATTCCGAAGGATAGCATAGAAAAATCAGCTTTATTAAATCAGCTTTTAAGTCAATCGAATAATCAATTAATTAATAAAGATAGTAAAGGAAATTATCATTTTAATGGAAATTTTCATAACGCTAGCGATTTAAAAATTGCCTTGGAACAAGTAGCTCAAAACAACGATTTAAAAGAGTTAGTCAAAAAAGACACAGAACTTATTCTGCAAATTTTTGAAGAAGTATTTAATCATAAAGCATTTACTGGTCGTTCCGGAACTTTTTATGGTTACGAAGGTTTAGGCTCTATTTATTGGCACATGGTCTCTAAGTTGCATTTAGCTGTTTTAGAGGTTATTAATAAAGCAATAGATGCTAATGAAGACCAATCAACAATAAGTGAATTAGTGCACCATTTTGATGAAATCGGAGCTGGAATTGGCATTCATAAATCGCCAAAAGTGTACGGTGCTTTTCCAACTGATCCTTATTCGCATACGCCTTTTGGTAAAGGTGCTCAACAACCCGGTATGACAGGACAAGTAAAAGAAGATGTCCTTGTTCGAATAGGTGAATTTGGTGTGAAAATGAATCATGGAAAATTACATTTTCAACCAGCCTTTCTCAAAAAAGAGGCGTTTTTATCCAATGACACCGATGCTTCATTTATTATGGTTGACGGTTTAAAAAAACAATTACATCTTAAGAAAAATAGCTTAGCATTTACTACCTGTCAAGTTCCAGTTATTTATACAATTAACAACGCCAGTAAAATTGTTTTGAACTATAAAAATGGAGAAACAAAAACGTTTGATTCTTTAGAATTAAATGAAGAAGAAAGTAAAAAAATAGTACAACGCACAAATGAAATTTCAGTAATTGAAGTGTATTTAAACGAAAGTATTTTAAGATAATGAAACAGCTGATTTACATCCTATTACTATTTTTTATATCATGTAAACCAATGATTACTAGTAATTTGGTTTCAAGAGAAATGACGGCAGAAAAATTATTGGGAAATCCTAAATATCAAGCTATTTGCTATGGTGGCTATCGAACTAATTCAAGAGATAATGAACCAAATGTTTCCGAAGTTAAGGAGGATTTAAAAATTTTAGCAGCTCTAGATATTAAAATAATCAGAACCTATAATCTGCATCGTGAAGAAATAGTAAATGTGCTAAAAGCCATAACCGAATTAAAAAAAGAGAATCCCAAGTTTGAAATGTATGTGATGTTAGGCGTTTGGATTGATTGTAAAAATGCTTGGACAGAAATTGCTCCAATTCATGATGAAGAAAGTCAACGTAACACAATTGAAATTCAAAAAGCTGTAGAATTATCCAATCTATATCCAGAGATTATCAAAATTATTTCTGTTGGAAATGAAGCAATGGTGAAATGGGCAACCAGTTATTATGTTACACCAGTTATAATTTTAAAATGGGTTAATCATTTACAAGAATTAAAAAAATCAGAACAATTACCAAAAAATATATGGATAACAAGCTCAGACAATTATCTTTCTTGGGGAGGCGGTGAGGAGCAATATCACACCGAAGATTTGAATAGCTTAATAAAAGCCGTAGATTATATTTCCTTGCATTCGTATCCTATTCACGACGAACGTTATTTTCCAGAAATATGGGAAATTAAAGAAAATGAAGCAAATTTATCCGATAAAATGAAAATAGATGCGGCTATGTTAAGAGCCAGAGATTATGCTATTTCACAATATAATGGAGTTGTAAAATATATGAAATCGATTGGCGTAGATAAACCCGTTCATATTGGTGAAACAGGTTGGACTACCATTGATAATATATATTACGGAGATAAAGGTTCTAAAGCAGCAGACGAATACAAAGCCGCTCAATATTATAAATTGATGCGAGAATGGTCAAACAAAGAAAAAATTACTTGTTTTTATTTTGAAGCTTTTGATGAAAATTGGAAAGATGGTTCAAATCCGGGAGGATACGAGAATCATTTCGGATTGTTCAATTTGCAGAATCAAGCCAAATTTGCGCTTTGGGATAAAGTTGATAAAGGATTTTTTAATGGTTTAACTCGCAATGGGAAACCAATTACAAAAACCTATAATGGAGACGAAAATGCTTTATGGCAGGATGTAAAAGTTCCAAGACTTAGTAAGCAAAATTAATTATGTCTAAAAATTATTTTAAAATAACGTTTTTCAAACTATTGACAACTTGTTTTGTATTGTCGATGTTCAGTTGCTCAAGCACAAAAGAAATGAAAGTGCAAGTTTATGAAACATCTGCAAGTGGAAATTCATTGACTAAAATCACCCAATTTTCTAACGAAGGAAATCCAATTGTTATTACTCTTAACCCTGATGAAAAATTTCAAACGATTACAGGTTTTGGAGGCTCATTTACAGAATCTTCAGCTTATTTATTGAATAAATTAGGAAAAGAAAATCGCAACAAAATATTAAATGCCTATTTCAGTGAAGCAGGTGCCAATTATTCACTTACCAGAACTCATATTGCTTCATGCGATTTTTCTCTAAACAATTATACCTATGCCAAAGTTGAAAACGATAGGTCTTTGGAACATTTTACCATAGAAGACGATAAATCCGATTTAATTCCGATGATTTTAGATGCAAAAGCAATTTCTAAGGAAGGCTTTAAAATCATTTCTTCCCCTTGGTCTTGTCCGCCATGGATGAAAGACAATAAAAGCTATGTTGGAGGGAAATTAGTACCGGAATACAACGACACTTTTTCTCTTTATTTTTCTAAATATTTGAATGCTTATAAAAAGGAAGGTATTGATATTTGGGGAATTACTCCTATAAATGAACCTCATGGTAACGGAAACAATTGGGAAAGTACGCTTTTTTCTCCGGCAGAAATGACACTTTTTGTTCAAAATCATTTAGGTCCAAAATTAGAAAAAGACGGTTGGGGAAATGTGAAAATTCTTGGATACGACCAAAATCGTGCAGGCATTAAAGAATGGGCAGACGAAATGTATAAAGACGCAAACACCTCTAAATATTTTGATGGGATGGCCGTTCATTGGTATGAAAGTACTTACGAAGTTTTTCCAGCCGATTTACAATACGCTCACCAAAAAGCATCCAATAAATATTTAATTGAAACCGAAGGGTGTGTAGATTCAGAAATTCCACATTGGCAAGATGATGCTTGGTATTGGAAAAAAGAAGCAACAGATTGGGGTTGGGATTGGGCAAGCGAAAAGGAAAAATATTTGCATCCAAAATATGCACCTGTTCATCGTTACGCTATGGATATAATTGGTTGTTTAAACAATTGGGTAGATGGATGGGTTGATTGGAATATGGTCTTAGATAGACAAGGCGGCCCCAATTGGTTCAAAAACTGGTGCTTGGCTCCAATACTTGTTGATGATAAAAATGATGAGGTTTATTTTACACCTTTATATTATGTGATGGCTCATTTCAGTAAGTTTATGCGTCCAGGAGCTATAAAAATTGGATGTATTATAGCTAATAAAGAGGTAGTAGCAACAGCAGTTAAGAATCTGGATGGTTCAATAGCAGTGGCTATTTTTAATCCAACTGAGCGTATTCAAACCATTGATATTCAATTAAATAAAAAGAATAAAATAATTACTATAGACGCAAATACACTTCAAACAATACTTATAAAACCTAACTAATTGCAAAATTAAAATTAAACATATGTCAAATAATATTACAAATACCAAAGTAATGGTTCCAATGAGTCAAAAAATTGCCTTTGGATTAGGAATGCTTGCCAATCAAATGTTTCCAGCAGCCTTAGGGATTTTTATGGTAGTACTAGTCGAAAACTTAGGAATGCCATCATGGATGTGGGGTGTTTTATTTTTTGTACCTAGAATAGTTGACGCTTTTTTTGATCCTATCATGGGGTTTATATCTGATAATACAAAATCAGATTGGGGGAGAAGAAGACAATATGTCTTTGTAGGTTCCATCATTATGGGAATTTCTTTTATTATTATGTGGCAATTGTACCGCGAAAACAGTGTGACTTATAATTTCATATTTTTTCTAGTAATGTCACTAATTTTTCACATTGGGCTATCCATCTTTAGTGTACCGTATGTGGCAATGGGATATGAGATGAGTGACGATTTTCACGAACGTACCAGTATAATGGCTATTTCTCAATGGATAGGTCAGTGGGCTTGGGTAATTGCACCATGGTTTTGGGTAATTATGTACGACCCTGCTTGGTTTCCAAATGCAGATACAGCCACAAGAACATTAGCCATTTGGGTAGGATTAGTTTTTATGCTTTTAGCGATGGTACCTGCCATTTTCATTAAAAGTAAATCAACCAAATTTGATGACACCTTAAAACCTTTAACAGTTAAAACTATTGGAGGTAGTTTAAAAGAAATATTAAGTAGTTTTAAAGAAGCGTTTTCTAATAAACCATTTAGAAAACTTTGTATTGCTACATTTTTTATTTTTAATGCTTTCAATACAGTAGCAGGTTTCACCTTTTTTATTGTGGTTTATTATCTATTTAATGGAGATACTGCTGCTGCAGGAATTTGGCCGACACTTTTTGGATGTATAGGCGCATTAGCAACTACATTTATTGTTATTCCAATTGTGGCATGGATGTCAAAAAAAATGGAGAAAAAAACAGCGTTTTTAATTTCTCAAGGTATTTCAGTATTTGGGTATATATTATTATGGTTACTGTTTATTCCAGGTAAGCCATATATGTTTTTATTCGCATTGCCATTTTTCGCTTTCGGTATTGGAAGTTTGTTTACACTTATGATGTCAATGACTGCTGATGTCTGTGATATGGATGAGTTAGCATCAGGAAAAAGGAGAGAAGGAATTTTTGGCGCTATTTATTGGTGGATGGTAAAATTTGGTTTTGCCATTGCAGGATTATTAACAGGTGTTATTATGTCTGCCGTAGCCTTTAAAGCCGGAGCACCTACTCAACCAGAAGGAGCTGTTACAGGTTTGAGATTATTTTTCTCTGGCGTGCCAATATGTGGCACATTAATAGCTATGTGGATCATGTGGGATTACAATCTTACCGAGAAAAAAGCAAATGAAATTAAGAAAGAATTAGTGGAAAGAAAAGCTTTAGCTCAAAAACAAGTTGACCAAATTTAAATAAAACTTTTAATGATGCAATTTTACAAAATAAATATGAAAAAAAACACTGTATTTCAGATACTTTTAACACTATTATTTGCAACACAATTTGGTTTTGCACAAGTTGATGTAGTGTATAATAATTTAGTTTGGTCAGATGAATTTGATGGCACTGGAGCAATAAACGCAACCAAATGGCATCATCAAACGCAATTGCCAGCCGGAGGAAATTGGTATAATGGCGAAGTACAACATTACACAAACCAACTTACAAATTCATCTGTAACTGGTGGTTTTCTTAATATTACAGCAAAAAAAGAACCTTACACCAGTCAAGGTGTTACAAAACAATATACATCTGCACGATTAAATTCAAAATTTGCTTTTCTATACGGTCGTGTGGACATTCGTGCAAAAATTCCAACTAATCAAGGTACTTGGCCTGCATTATGGTTGTTAGGGAAAAATATTAATGAAGATGGTGGTTTTTTTGATGCTCAATTTGGAACAACTGGTTGGCCAGCATGCGGTGAAATTGATATTATGGAACATGGTATCACACAATCGCAACCTGCAGGATATGTACAAAGTGCACTTCATACCCCTTCATCTTTTGGGAATACCACAAATATTGGGGGAACTATTGCCGCTAATTTAGGAACCGATTACCACGTATATTCTATGAATTGGTCTCCTTTTCAAATAACTTTTTTATTAGATGGAGTAGCGTTTTATACTTATAATCCTGCGGTTAAAACGCCGAATAATTGGCCATTTAATGCAGAACAATATTTATTATTAAATATCGCTATGGGCGGCGTAGCGGGAACTATTCCTTCAAACTTCAATCAAGCGACTATGGTTGTTGATTATGTTAGAGTGTATCAAAATACAACTGTAGACAACCAACCACCAACTAATTTCACAGCCACTATTGGTGCAGTAACTAGTTCAACTATTGAATTGTTACTAAACGGTAATGATAACTCAGGAAATGTTTCTTATAGCATTAATTATAGCGGTGGTACAATAAATACAGCTAGCCCTTCTGGAGTTCAAAAATCGGTAGTGGTTCCAAACTTAAACCCAAATACAAATTATGTTTTTTCAATAGCTGCAAGTGATTTGTCTGGAAATAATTTTGTATCAAATCCAATTGTTATAAATGCAACTACTACAGCTGTAACTGGATGTTTCGGCACTAGTAATTTAGCACAAATAGGTTCATTTACTACAGGATATACTTATGCCTTTGAAACGTTAGGAACCAGTGTTAAAATTACTTATGGCTTATTAGATACAGACAAAGTTGGAGTAGTGGCTTTTCTTTGGAAACAAAGTCCATTTGCTGAAACTCAAATGACAAATGTATCAGGTACTATTTTTACACACACCATTACGGGTCAAACTATCGGTAGCACTATAAATTATGGTGTGAAGTTTGCTTATTCTGGTGGTATGTCAGTTACAAATTATTATACGTATGTGGTAGGTAGTAATTGTGCTTTAGAAGTGGCATCAATTCAAGAACCTTTAGATTTTTCATTTTTAAATCCCGTTGAAGATTACATAAATATAAATTCTAAAGATGAAATTGACAAAGTAGAAGTATATAATATGACTGGGATGTTAGTTTTAGAAACGAAAACGGATACAAACAACATTGATATTAAAAATCTTTCACAAGGAATTTATTTAGTAACAGTTTACTCTGGAGACAAAAGAAGCGTTAAAAAAATGATAGTGAAATAGTTATCACTAAACAATAAAATTCTAGATATTACCTCACAGAAATCCATTTTTGTGAGGTATTTTTACTTTGTTTCAATACTTAATTACAATAAAAACGTTAAATTTTTAAATTATATTTGGTATTTAGAAATATTTAACATTATATTTGCTACTAATTAACCCCTAAAACCTATTTGCTTATTATATAAAAATACTTTTTTTAAAATTTTAGTTCCAAATCTAAAAAGTATATTTATGGCAAATAAGGTACAAACTCCTGACGCAATTTTATTGCAAAACTACATTAGTGGAGAAGAAACAGCTTTACAAGTTTTAATAGAAAGACACCAGTCTAAAATCTTCGGATTTATTTATTCTAAAATTCCAGACCGTTCGGTATGCGATGATATTTTTCAAGATACCTTTATTAAAGTAATTAAAACGTTACGCACCAAAGGCTATAATGAAGAGGGTAAGTTTCTGCCTTGGGTAATGCGGATTGCTTCTAATTTAGTAATTGACTATTTCAGACATAATAAGAAAATGCCGTATCAGCGTGAAACCGACGAATATAGTATTTTTGATTTTATGACCGATTCTAGTTTGTCTATTGAAAATCAGCTAATTGATGACCAAGTTGCGTTAGATGTTAGAAAAATATTAGAGCAATTACCAGAAGACCAAAAAGAAGTTATAAAAATGCGTTTTTACGAAGATTTAAGTTTCAAAGAAATTTCTGAAATTACAGGTGTGAGCATCAACACTGCCTTGGGTAGAATGCGCTATGGTGTAATTAACTTGAGAAAAATTATCGAAAAAAATAATATTATTTTAACGAATTAAACGTTTCATACAATAATATAATGTGTTTTTGCGTTATCCTATAAATAAACAATTAAGTTCGTATATGGGGAAACTTTACGCTAAAAAAAGACAATCAATTAAAGAAATGAAACCCAGTAAAAGTGCAGTTAGTTTTATATTGAGTTATTCGCGGGCAATGAAAATCATAACAGTAGGCACGCTTACTTTTGAAAACATTGTAAATTGATTAAAAATGCTTCGGAAACTATTTCGAAGCATTTTTTTTATAATATTCGTTAAGAACAGACTTTCTTCCAATCGTTTTGGTAATGATATCTTTCTCTAAATCCCAACCTCTTGCAGGTGAATATTCTCTGCCGTACCAAATAATTTGCAAATGCAATTCGTTCCAAGTTGCTATAGGGAAAATAGCTTTGGCATCTTTCTCGGTTTGCACCACATTTTTACCAGATGTTAAATTCCAACGGTATAATAATCTGTGAATGTGCGTATCTACAGGAAAGGCAGGTACTCCAAATGCCTGACTCATTACTACGCTTGCGGTTTTATGTCCTACGGCAGGTAAGGCCTCTAATGCTTCAAAACTTTGAGGCACTTCGCCATTGTATTTTTCGAGTAAGATGTGTGATAAACCGTGAATCCCATTCGATTTCATAGGCGACAGACCACAAGGACGAATGATTTCTTTAATTTCTTCCACACTCATTTTTATCATATCGTACGGATTATCTGCTTTAGCAAATAATAAGGGTGTAATCTGATTGACACGAACATCTGTACATTGCGCCGATAGTAAAACAGCAATTAGTAACGTGTACGGATCTTTATGGTCTAAAGGAATCGGAATTTCAGGATACAAATCGTTTAACGTATTTATAACAAATGTTGCACGCTCTTTTTTAGTCATTTTTGTATATTTGAAGTGGTAAAGTTAATCAATAGCAAGAACAATATCAAAAATCAATAGCAATAACAATATCAAAAATCAACAAAAAAACTTTGCGAACCTTGCGTAAATCTTTGCGGAACCTTGCGGTTAATTTTTTTTAACACAGATTACACAGATTACACAGATTACAAGGATTTTCAAAAATTAATAACAATATCAAAAATCAACAAAAAAAAACTTTGCGAACATTGCGTAAATCTTTGCGAACCTTGCGGTTAATTTTTTTACCACGGATTACAAGGATTTTCAAAAACAACAAACAAAAAACAAAAAAACATGACACATTTAAAAGTAGGCGATACCGCACCAAGTTTCTCAGGAACCGACCAAAATGGAAAACAACATTCCTTAGCAGATTATAAAGGAAAAAAACTAGTAGTATTCTTTTATCCGAAAGCCAATACGCCGGGTTGCACCGCTGAAGCTTGTGATTTACGAGACAATTATGAACGTTTTCAAGCTAATAATTACGTATTGATAGGCGTGAGTGCCGATAGTGCCAAAGCACAAAAGAAATTTGAAGAAAAATACAGTTTCCCATTTGCCTTATTGGCGGATGAAGACAAATCTGTGATTGAAGCCTTTGGCGTTTGGGGCCCAAAAAAGTTTATGGGTAAAGAATATGATGGTATTCATAGAACCACGTTTGTAATAGACGAAAATGGTACTATAACTGATGTTATATCTGATGTGAAAACCAAAGTACACGCCAGTCAGATTTTAGGATAAAGAAAAAGGGTTTTCAAACTAGTTGAAAACCCTTTTTTTATGCTAATCCCTTCAAAAATAACAAGCTATTTTAATTATTTAACAATGATTGTTTTTATTAAATACACGTTTAAAAAGTACTTTATTGTCTTTTGCAATATAGTCGCCAGAAAGTATTAAATACGGATGATTGTGCGAAAAACCTGCGCTGCGACTTCTTACAAGTATCTTATCGTTTACTTTTAAACTTTTTAGTGGCTCAAATTCTTTAGGAATAAATTGCATCATATATGTTTCGCCCTCAATTTCTAAGATAAGCCATTTTGGACCACCTGATTGTGCGTTTTCACGCTGAAACGTAACTGAAGTTACCACAGCTTCCATATCCCTGAAATCTTTAAAGTGCTTTTTTACTTTTTCATAACTGGCGTTTACTTTTTTACCTTCTGGAGCGTTTTCCCATTTTTTGTATGCAATACCATCTGGTGTAGCTTCCCATTTTTTACGAGCTGCTTTCATTTCTTCAGCAGTAAGTGGCTTTTGTATGGCTTTTTTAGAAGTTTCCTTTTTAGTATCGTTGTTGGCAACCACTACGCTACTAACTACTACCGCTACTAAAAACAAGGTAAACAAGATTTTTTTCATATGTTTCATATTGTGAATTTTAGTTTATATTTTTTTAAAATTGCTGCTATGGTTGTAACGCCTTAACAAGTATTAATAACAAATAAACTAAATATATCGCAGTAGCCAAAATATATAATTATAAAAAAAACTTAAAGTTTAGTCTAAAGAACCTAATAAGTTGTTGGCTGAGGTTCTCGAAGCCACCTACTTTGTTTTTAAGTTCTTCTTCTCGTATGTTTTTGTATTTCATTGGTAATATAATCTATTCGGTTAATTTTAAAGATTTGGGATGTGTTTATTTTAGTATTTTCAAACATACAAAAAAAAAACCAAACTTTGCCAATCTATATTTTAAGAAATCTTAATTGGTAGTACTTTCTTTTAGTGCGATATTTTTTTATTATTTCAGGACTTGGATTAATTGAAAACCTAAAATTTCACGTTCTGAACGTAAAAAATTGGGGTGGTATAACGTAAAATTTCACGTCCTGAACAAAAAAATTCAGGTATTTAACAAAAAAACCTTTGGCAGTATACCAAAGGTTTTCATAATTTAAGAGGGTTTGCTGATTATCTCTATAGTCGAAAGTCGAAAGTCGAAAGTCGAAAGTCAAAAGTCTATACTCTATATTCTTTTCTCTATATTCTAAAAATCTAAGGTTTCTAAACATCTAAACATCTAACCCGTCTAACCAATCTAACCATCTAAAAATCAAACCATCTAATTCACCACCGCATTAATCTTCTGCCAAAGCACTTCATCAAAAGTAGAAAGGGCTAAGTTACTACTGTCTGCGGCTTCACCCATTCGGATAATGACTAATTTGCGGCTGGGAACCACGTAAATTTTTTGGTCGTTTTTGCCTAATGCGCAATACATATCTGCAGGGGCGGTAGTGATGATACTACCATTAAATTGCAATTGACTTTGAGGAAGTCGAAAGCTGCTTTTTCCGTTTAGCCAACACAAATAGCCGTACGCTAAATTAATGGGTTGAGATGTTGTAGTGGCAGCATTCATATAATTTGAATTGATAATTTGTGTACCATTCCAATTGCCATTGGCTAAAGCCAGTAAGCCAAAACGTGCCATACTTCGGCTGTTGCTCCAATAGACGCTTAATGCCGTTGGATCTGTTACCCAAGCGCCAGTCATACCAATTGGGTTGCGTAATTTGTTGTTAAAGTAGTTGTCCCACGTTTGGTTGGTGGCAGTGGCTATCACATCTTGTAATTTTACATATACATTATGATACGCCCATCGGGTGCCTGCATCGGCTACGTATTGTAAATTACTGGGTGTAACCGTATCGCCTAAAGCATCGTTTAACCCAGAATTCATACTTAATAAATTCTTGCAAGTAATTAGGTTTTCCTTTGCTAAAGGCGCACTCGTCCAGCCCGATCCTATATAATCGGATACTTTGTTGTTAATATTTATTAGTCCTTCTTGTGCTGCAATCCCTGTAACGGTTGCCGTTAATGTTTTTCCCGCACTTGCCCAATACCATAGTGAAGTGGCAGTATGTCCGTTATAATACTTTTCTAAAACTATTTTTCCGTTGTGCAAAACAATACAACTTTTGGTGTTTTTTTCGGTTAAATAGGTGTCAAGTGCCGCAATGTTTGCCGTATTCCATCCCAAACTTTCAGGTGTTTTGGTTTCCCAAGTGCCTGTATTTGTTGGAAAATACATTGTTTCTTCTGGTGGCGACACACAATCACATTCCGTTTCACCACATGAAATGAATAGGATGCTTAATAATAGACTAGTTAGACGGATTAGATTGTTAGACATATTAGACTTCTTAGATTTTTTAGATTTCTTAGATTGTTAGATGTTTTAGACTACTTAGATTTCTTAGATTTCTTAGATTGTTAGACATTTAAGATTTCTTAGATTTCTTAGATTGTTAGACTTTTAGATTTTTTAGATTTTTTAGATTTTTCCCTTAACCCTTAACCCTTCACCCTAAACCTTCTTCGCTTGTTCCCAAAACACATCCATTTCGGCTAATGTCATATCAGATAACGATTTGCCTAATTTTGTGGCTTTACTCTCTAAATACTGAAAGCGTTTGATGAATTTTTTGTTGGTGCGTTCTAAGGCGTCTTCTGGATTGATATTTAAAAAGCGGGCGTAATTAATCATAGAGAATAACACATCGCCAAATTCGGCTTCCATTTTATCTTTATTATTTGCGGCTATTTCCACTTGTAATTCGGCAATTTCTTCTTCTACTTTTTCCCAAACTTGATGGGTTTCTTCCCAATCGAATCCTACGGCTTTTACTTTATCTTGAATTCTGCTGGCTTTTACTAATGCAGGTAAGCTTTTTGGAACACCTGCTAATACCGAAGTTCTGCCTTCTTTTAATTTCAGCTTTTCCCAATTTTGTTTTACTTGTTCTTCGTTTTCCACCACCACATCGCCAAAAATATGCGGATGGCGGTCTATTAACTTATCGCAAATGCTATTGGCCACATCGGCAATATCAAAATCATTTGTTTCCGAACCTATTTTGGCATAAAACACAATGTGTAGTAACAAATCGCCCAGTTCTTTCTTAATTTCAGGCAAATCATTATCTAAAATGGCATCACCCAATTCATAGGTTTCCTCTATGGTAAGATGACGCAAGCTTTCTAACGTTTGCTTTTTATCCCACGGACATTTCTCACGTAAATCGTCCATAATATCCAGTAATCTTTCAAAGGCTTGTAGTTGTTGTGCTCTTGTGTTCATGTTTAGATTTGTTAGATTGTTAGATTTGTTAGATTGTTAGACTGGTTAGATTTTTAGACTGGTTAGATTTTTAGACTTTTTACTTTTGCCTTTTTACTTTTGCCTTTCCTAACGTCAAAGTTAAAAAAAAATCCCAAACTAAATTAAGAATGGGATATACTATATTTTTTTGATGGAAATAGCTTATTCAGGGGTTTCTTCTTTTACTTCGGTATTTAAAGCATCTAAAGTAACATAGCCTTTTGGTTGTAATATATTATACCAATTGAATATTTTTTTAATATCCGATGTGTATACTCGGTCTTCGTCATATTCTGGTAAAATTTCACGAAAATAGCTTTTTAATTTGTCGTCTGTTTCTTTGTGCGAAATAGTAGCTTCTCCGTTTTCTTTGGTAGCTATTGATTTAAAAATATCAATTAATTTTACTTCTTCATTGTAAGTAAACACGGCAATTTCAGCTAATAAACTTACGTTACTTCTTAATCCTACAGTAATTTTTTTACCATCTAATAAAGATTCCGCTACAAATCCTGAACGTGTTTGTACTTTTAATTCGTATAATCCTGGCTTTCCAGAAATGGCTAATATTTTTTGAAAACTCATAGTTTTTTGTTTTTATATGGTCGCAAATATATATTTTAAAAAATGAATTTCCAATTTGAAAATCCAAAATAAAACATAAAATTTTTAGGTCCGATTTATTTGATTTTTAGGTTGGCAAATTTCATTCTATAATCGGGTCTTGCTTTGCCTTCCATAATATTTTGCAGTTTTTTACCTACTAATTTTTTCTTTAACATAGATAAATGGTCGGTAAACAAAACACCTTCAATATGATCGTATTCGTGCTGTATTACTCTGGCAATCAATCCGTTGTAAGTTTCTGTTTTCTTCTCGAAGTTTTCATCGTAATATTCAATAGTAATGGTTTCATGACGCAAAACGTCTTCACGCACATCGGGAATACTTAAACAGCCTTCATTAAACGCCCAAATTTCACCTTCTTCTTTTAAAATTTTAGCATTAATAAACGTTTGTTTAAATCCTTTTAATTGTTCGGATTCCTCTTTAGTAACTTCGTCGCTATCTGCAAAAGGGGTGGTGTCAATTACAAATAATCGGATGGCTAAACCTACTTGAGGTGCTGCCAAACCTACGCCATAAGCATTGTACATGGTTTCATACATATTGCTTAATGTTTCGGTTAAGTTTGGATATTCTGGCGTAATGTCTTCGCAAACTTTTCTTAAAACAGCTTCGCCATATCCGTATATAGGTAAAATCATGGTTTCTTTTTTTTGCAAAATTAGCAAATTTTCTTTTATTCTTCCTTATTAATTTTCGGAACCCTTTTATAACGTAATTATATAACAAATAAATAATATTTTAACAAAGCCATTAAGCAATAAAATTCGTATATTTGTGTTATAAATAAAACATTAAACAATTCTTAAAAGCCATGAAAAAAATAATTCTATTTGCATTTATATTTTCAGCTACAATTTCTTTTTCTCAAAATTGGACCACTTCTTTAGATGCCGCCAAAACGGAAGCCGCCGCTTCGAATAAAAACATTCTTTTGGTTTTTTCAGGATCTGATTGGTGTGCACCTTGCATTAAATTAGACAGGACTATTTTTCAATCTGATGTTTTTCAATCTGAAGCAGAAAAGAAATGGGTATTGTTAAAAGCCGATTTTCCAAAGAAAAAAGGGAATTTACTTTCGGCAGAACAAACAGAAAGTAATAAAAAATTAGCCGAAAAATACAATAAAGAAGGTAATTTTCCATTGGTAGTTTTATTAGACGCTACGGGTAAAGTATTAGGAATTACGGGCTATAAGAATGTATCGCCTACAGAATATGTGCAACTTTTAAATGCGATGGTAAAATAATGAAATTGAAATTTTGTCTTTTTTTGTTTTTAGGAACCTTAACTGCTTTTTCTCAAATTACACACAAGAAAAAGTACGCTTTATTGGGCAGTCCGTTTGAAATTACTGTAGTAGCCAAAGACACGGTTGAAGGAAATTTTTATGTCAATTCAGCTGTAAATGAAGTAAAACGAATTGAAAATTTAATTTCAGATTGGATTCCGACCACACAAATTTCACAAGTAAATCAGAATGCAGGTATAGTTCCTATTAAAGTCAATAACGAAGTATTTGAATTGGTGGAACGCGCTATTAAAATTTCTAAATTAACGGATGGTGCTTTCGATATTTCGTATGCGTCAATGGATAAAATTTGGAAATTTGATGGGTCGATGAAAGAAATGCCTTCGCCTGAAGCGATTAAAAAATCAGTAGAACGAATTGGTTATGAAAAAATAATTTTAGATACCAAAAACAAAACCATTTTTCTTAAAGATGCCGGTATGAAATTAGGACTTGGCGGTATTGGTCAGGGCTACATTGCCGATAAAGTGAAAGAAGTACTTCAAGCCAAAGGTTGTGCGGCCGGAATTGTAAATGTTTCTGGCGATATAAACACTTGGGGAAGTCAAACCGATGGTAAACCTTGGTCGGTTGGTATCGTAAATCCAGTTAATAAGAATAAAGTATTCGCTACGTTTCCGTTGATTGATAGCGCTGTGGAAACGTCTGGAAGTTATGAAAAATATGTCACGTTTAACAACATTCGCTATTCGCACATAATTGACCCGCGAACTGGATATCCAGCAACTGGCATAGTAAGTGTTTCGGTTTTTGCCAGACAAACAGAAATTGCAGATGCGTTGGCAACAGGTGTTTTTGTGTTGGGTGTAGAAGTAGGGTTGAACTTAATCAATCAACTAAAAGGCATTGAGTGCATTATTGTGGATGATAAAGGTAAAATTTTTACTTCAAAAGGAATTGACATTAAAAAATACGAATAAAAGCATTCCTTAATTGGTTTGTAAATAAATAAAATATGAGAAAGTTATTAATATTAACGGTGTTACTTTTGGTGTTCCAATCCTGTAATTCGGTTAAAGAGTATGAAAAAGAAAAAATCAACGATGTAGATATGAAATTATCTGCTCGTGCTTCAGAGCGGTACGAAACGTCTTTTCAAGTGTATCGTGAAGCAGCTGCTGGTGCCAATGGTGGAAAATCGGGTGGTGGTTGCGGTTGTAATTAATTTATAAAGATGAAAAAAATAGTATTCGCCCTAAGTTTATGTTCGCTATTGTCGCATGCGCAAGTAAAAAATGATTCTACCATTGTATTTAAAAAACGTGTTTTAGAAACTACTGAAATCGATTTTTTATCCAGTTATTACAAACAAGACGGTACGCATTCTTCTGTAGGTGGTGGAATTGGTTCTGAAAAATTAACTAATGCTACAGCCAACATTGTAATTGCTATGCCTTTAAATGACGATGATGTTTTGACAATTGATAGCGGAATTTCTGCATATACATCAGCTTCGTCAAGTAATATTAATCCGTTTAATGCTTCAGGTGCTTCCAGAGGTGGTGGTGAAGATGATGACGATAGAGTAGCCGCTGCGGCATTGGCTACAGGCCCGACAGGTTCGCCTTGGCAAGCGTCTTCAGGTGCTTCACAAAGTGATGTGTTGGCTGCCATAAATGCCAATTACAGTCATAATAGCGACGATAGAAATTTCATTTGGAATGCCGATGTGGCATTTTCAAATGAATACGATTATACTTCAATTGGTTTTGGAGGAGGCATTTCGAAATTATTTAATGATAAGAATTCAGAAGTTTCATTGAAAGTCAATGCTTATTTAGATCAATGGCGCCCAATTTATCCAACCGAATTGAGCGAGTTTGGTAAATTTGGCTCTGGTTTTCAGAGTAATGGTTATTTTGCAGGTGTTACGGTATATAATCAAAATGGTGTTGTTTCATCCGCTTATTTGCCTAATACGTTCACAAAATGGAGTGCTGTGGGAAGAAATTCCTATTCGGCTTCTTTCGGTTTTTCTCAAGTACTAACCAAAAAGTTTCAGGTTTCAATGTTTTTTGATTTGTTACAACAAGACGGGATGTTGTCTACACCGTATCATAGAGTCTATTTTGCAGATAAACCCAATTATTATATTGGAAATCCTGCAAGTATTTCTAATTACGAAAACCCTTTAAATAGTGATGTGTATCGTTTGGCGGATGATATTGAACGTTTACCAAACACACGTTTTAAATTGCCTATTGGCGCACGATTAAATTATTACTTAAACGAGAAAGTTGTTTTTAGAACGTATTACCGTTATTATTCAGACGATTGGGAAATACAAGCACATACGGCTTCTATTGAAATTCCTGTGAAAGTATCTGATAAATTCACCATTTTTCCAATGTATAGATATTATACACAGTTGCAATCTAAATATTTTGCACCTTTTGAACACCATTTTTCTACTGAAAAATTCTATACTTCAGATTTTGATTTGTCTACGTTTAACGCCAACCAATATGGTGCCGGATTTACGTATACCGACATATTCACCGCTGCGAAAATTTGGAAATTCGGACTAAAAAACATCGATTTCAGATTCAATCATTACGAAAGAACCGATGGGTTGCACGCTGATATTGCTACAATTGCATTCAAATTTGTAAATCAGTAACTCTTATTCATTAGCACCACCAACATCGCTATTATCTAATTTTACAGGATATTTAGGGTTAAATAATGCTATGAATTTCTTAGTTTTATAGGTGTTGTAAGTCATTTTGTTAGATAATGCAATAATCGTAACCGTATCTGTTTTTTGCGTTATATACGATGAGGTATTGCCGTGCCACCAACCGTTATGATAGGTTAGAGTTGGCGCTTCTTTCCATTCACGTAAACGAATGCCTAATCCGTAATTTTTTTCACCTTTCGATTCGTAACTGTACCCTTTAAAAATTTCTTTCTTTAGTTTTTCGCTAAAAAAGTTATCCGAATACGTTGCTAAATCAAATTTTAATAAATCACGTGCTGTAGAATAAATGTTTTTATCGCCATATACTAAATCCAAGTGGTCAAAAGCCAAACGTATTCGGTTTGATTTATAGGTTTGACTTACCGTGTCGTGGTGTTTTTCGTAATCAAAAACAAACGTATTTTTCATTCCTAACGGTTTAAAAAGTAGTTCGTTCATCGCTTCGTGATAACGCATTCCAGAAACCTTTTCAATAATAAGCGCTAATAAAGAATAGTTGGTGTTGCAATACGCAAATCGGGTACCAGGTTTGCTTTCCAAATGTATTTTTCCGGAATTGATTAAATCTAAAATATCTTGATTGGTAATGCGTTTCGATTTGTCCCATTTTACATCACGCTCAATAAAATAACCATAATGACGTAAGCCGCTTCGGTGATTTAATAACATTCTTACTGTAATGTCTTTATGATAAAAACCTTCTAAGTAGTTGGAAACTTTATCGTCTAACCCAATTTTTTCTTGGTCAACCATTCGTAAAATAACAGCAGCCGTTAAAACTTTACTTACAGAAGCGATATGAATGGGCTTATTTTTTCTGTTTTTATCGTCTTTTTCTTTGTAGGCAAATCCTTGATAATCTTCAAACAAGATTTTTCCGTTTTTTGCGACTAAAAACTGACCATAAAAATCACTTTTGTTAATTAATTTATTGTAATGGTAACTGATTTCGTTTTTTTGTTTCTCGCAATACGCAGAATCTAATTCGTTAAACGCTACAAAAAAGTCGCTTTGTGCTTCTTGTGTACCATTATTTTTTGAAAATTCGGATGCTTTGTCTTTGCAAGATAGTATGAATAAAGTAAGGCATAAAAGGGAAAGGCGTATTCTCATTATTTTCTGATTTCTATAGTTGAATTTTGTTCGATTAACTGCTCAATAAATTGGTCTCTGTTGATTGGTGATATAAATATGTCGTCGTATTTGTGATAAACAATTTCAATGCCTCTGTGATGAAAGCCTGGTTTGTAAAAATTTGTTTTTAGTATAGAATTGGAATATTTTATGGTTCTAATTTCTGAAATTTTAATTTTTGTTTTGTAAAAAAACATAGAAACAATCAATATATTTTCTTGAATTTCGTAATAGGTAGTGAAAAATGTAACCGTAATTAATACACTTAAAAGTAAAATTAGAATACCAATAGGCGCCAAAACCATTTCAATAGAATCTCCAGATAAAAAAGCAATAAGCGATACGAGTACTGCAGGCAATAGAGGTATAAAGAAATTAATTTTACTAAAGTCCGATTTGTATTTCATATATTGTTTAGCTGTTTTTTAGGGCGAAATAGTAGATTGAATGTTTTATTGGCTTTGATTATATAAAAATGTCATCTGCTTTTGCAAATTAAAGTATTTTTGAAGTATTTTTGATAAAAAATATTGAAAATGTCAACTATCAACTGGAAAATCGTAAAAGAGTACGAAGATATCACGTATAAAAAATGTGATGGTGTGGCGCGTATTGCCTTCAACAGACCTGATGTTCGAAATGCATTCCGACCAAAAACAACTGCCGAATTATTAGATGCTTTTAAAGATGCCCACGAAGACACTTCTATTGGAGTGGTTTTATTATCTGCAGAAGGACCTTCTTCAAAAGACGGAATTTGGAGTTTTTGTAGCGGTGGCGATCAAAAAGCAAGGGGCAAACAAGGGTATGTAGGCGAAGACGGCTATCACCGATTAAATATATTAGAAGTACAACGTTTAATTCGTTTTATGCCAAAAGCAGTTATTGCTGTGGTTCCGGGTTGGGCTGTTGGTGGCGGACATAGTTTGCATGTGGTATGCGATTTAACTTTAGCAAGTAAAGAACACGCCATTTTTAAACAAACCGATGCTGATGTAACCAGTTTTGATGGCGGTTATGGTTCGGCGTATTTAGCCAAAATGGTAGGACAGAAAAAAGCAAGAGAAATTTTCTTTTTAGGAAGAAACTACTCGGCACAAGAAGCTTACGAAATGGGTATGGTAAATGCTGTTATTCCTCATACCGAATTAGAATCTACTGCTTACGAATGGGCACAAGAAATATTAGGTAAATCGCCAATGTCTATCAGAATGTTAAAATTCGCGATGAACTTAACTGATGACGGAATGGTGGGACAACAAGTTTTTGCTGGTGAAGCCACACGTTTGGCCTATATGAGCGAAGAAGCTGTAGAAGGTAGAAATGCGTTCTTAGAAAAACGCAAACCTAATTTTGAGAAAAAGTATATTCCTTAGATGGGTGAAGGGTGTTAGGTAAAGGGTAAAAGTAAAAAGTAAAAAGTAAAAAGTAAAAAGTAAAAAGTAAAAAGTAAAAAGT
>NZ_JBBALQ010000012.1:0-45106 GCF_040402955.1 Flavobacterium sp.
AATGGTGGTCAATTTAAACTGGAAAGTGGTGGTCAATTTGACCGGATTTTCCAATCAACTCTTTATCATTACCTTTTTTCCCAAGTACTTGTTGTTTAATTTTGGTTTTTCTTTTTTCAATAGCACTGAGCGTAATACCTAAATAATCAGGTAAGTTTTTTGTTTTAATTCCTTTTTAATTAAATGGATAATTTCAATGTCTTTGGCATCAAATGAAAATTGCTGTTTGTTATAATCTGCTATTGCATTAACTATAGTAGGAGTAAAGCAACAAGTATTGCCTTTACTTATTTTTTCAAATAAACTTTTTAAAATAAGGGCATCAATATCCAATTTGTGTAAAAGTCCTGCCGGCTTTACTGTTTCAATAATTTTGTTGAGTTTTATTCCTTCCTTTACAGATGTAATAAAAATTACTTTTGAATTTGGAAACTTTTCTTTAAAAAATAAAGCTAAATCACCACCACAAAATATGTTTTTTTCAAGATAAGGTAGTAAGTCAATGTCTAAAAGTAAAGCATCAATTGGCTTATTTTCTATGTAACTTTCTGAAATAATTTTATAGCCTTGTAGGCAATTAATAGCTTTTAAAAAGCTAAAATCATAAACGTTATTTGTAATTTTTAAAATTGACGCAATATAGCCATCTAAAGTAAGCGGATGGTGGTCAATTACTAAGATTGTATTAGTATTTAACATTTTTATTTTAATTTGGGGTAAAACAAAAATAGATAAATATTTATATTAATTGTAGTGTATTATGATTATTATATAGAAATTTTGATTAAAACAACTTTTCTTTCATTTTTTTCCATCTGTATTTTCTTATCCATTTGGCTTGTTCTGGAGTAACAAATAAAGGTTTTCCTGAAGATTTTGCTTTCCAAAACCCTAAAATATAATCGATAAATAAAAAAGGTTTTCCTTTTCTTGAAGCTAATTTTAAAGAGGCAACTGCGGTTATAATAAATCCATAACCTAAACTGTAAAAGGCCTCACCTTGCTTATATCTTGCAGCTTTAGTATAGCTGGCTCCGGTTGGTTTTAGGTGCTTTACGTGTAAACTTTCATCGGTAACGACTTTCCAATTGTAAAATTTACATAATAATTCGTCCACAGTATCCCAACCCATCGCAGATTTTAAGCCTCCAATTTGCTTATACGTTTCTTTTCTATATGCTTTTAAAGCCCCTCTAATATGGTCTTTATCGGTTAAGTTTTCTAAAATCCAATCGCCATTTTTTTCAATATAGCAGAAACCGCCAAACATTCCAATTGTTGCATCAGATTGAAAATGTTTTATAATGGTTTCGAAATAGTTATTTGGAAAAATCAAATCGGCATCCACTTTCACAATAATATCGTATTGGTCATCAATGTGTTTTTCTCCTTCTTGAAACGCTTGAATTACTTTGCTTCCAGGAAGATGATTGGCATCAGATTTTTTATTTACTAAAGTAATAAACGGATATTTTTCGGAAAATTGAGTTACTATTTCAGCGGTACTATCACTAGAATTATCATTAACCACTACAATTTTCGTTGGCAAAACGGTTTGCGCTACCAAAGATTGTAACGTTAAAGCCATAAATGCTTCTTCGTTGTATGCAGGAATGATAATGTAGTATTTCATATTGAAAAGTCCAATTTTAAAAATTCCAAATTCCAACTTAAATTGTAGAGTAATTTGGGATTTGGGATTTATATTTTGGGATTTCGTTCTGCGTAAACCAAATAATATCTCGGAGTAAACCATCTCAATAAAGGACGAAGACCAATTTTCTTTACAGGATGTGTAAATTTAACACAATCTATAATTTGAAATCCTGTTTTTTCTAATAACCAGTCCAATTGCCAATCTTCAAATTCGTGGTAATGTCTATCCCATTTGTCTGTTTTACTTCTGTAAGCCGATGAAAACCATAAACGCAGGGGTATTGAAATAAGAATTTTATCACATTTTACATTTTCTAAAATGGTGTACGGATTCAATAAATGTTCAAAAATTTCAAAACCAGTAAATACCTCGTAGTGTTCTTCGCGTAAAGCAGTTTGATTGGTGTCTAAATCTTCTCCTTTTGTATTGATAACGGTGTATTTATTTTCTACCATAATTTTTGAAAACGGATTGGGAACACCTAAATCAAAAATAGTTTCAGACGTTGAAATATGTTTTTTTAGAAATTCTAAAGTAATATTGAATCGTTTACTAGGATATGTTTTTTCGTACATTTTAATATTGTTTTATTCCGCTGTGCTTCATACAATTCGGTTTTGCCTCGGGTCAAGTTTAATGTTTCAGGTTTAAAACAAAAGTGTAAAAATAGTAAATAAACCTGAAACTTTTAACCTGAAACTTGAAACAAAAATAATTACAATTGATATACGATGGCATTTACATTCATACCTGCTCCAACCGATGCAAATAATATGACTTCACCTTTATGAATTTCTTGGTTTTCAATTTCTCCTTTTAGTAAAGCATCGTATAATGTAGGAACCGTTGCTACACTTGAGTTTCCAAGTTTATGAATGGTCATGGGCATAATGCCTTCTGGCGGTGTTTGATTGTAAAGTTTGTAAAACCTTTGAATAATGGCTTCATCCATTTTTTCATTGGCTTGATGAATTAGTATTTTTTTAATTTGATCAATTTTAATTCCACTCGCATCCAAACAGGCAGCCATAGCTTTTGGAACATTGCTTAATGCAAATTCGTAAATTTTTCGACCATGCATTTTTATATACCTAACATTAGGGTCATGCTCTTTATTAAAGGAATTTCCAAAAAATAAATAATTTGCTTCGTCATAAGTAAAAGATGCTGATTCATGGGCTAAAACTCCTCCATTTTCATCACTTGCTTCAAGAATTGTAGCGCCAGCACCATCAGAATAAATCATAGAATCTCTATCATGTGGATCAACTACTCGAGACAACGTTTCAGCACCAATAATTAAGCATTTTTTTGCCATTCCAGCTTTAATAAACGCCGTAGCTTGAATCATGCCTTCTACCCAACCAGGACATCCAAAAAGCACATCGTAAGCCACACATTTAGGGTTTTTTATACCTAAATTATGTTTTGTTTTTGAAGCCAAACTAGGCAACATATCTCCTTGAATAGCGCCTTTTTTTACATCTCCAAAATTATGAGCAAAAATTATATAATCTAAAGTTTCAGGATCGATATTGGCATTTTCAATGGCTCTTTTTCCGGCTATTGTAGCCATGTCGGAAGTCGTTAATTCTTCTGATGCATATCTTCTTTCCAGAATTCCTGTAATTCCATGAAATTTTTCTGTAATTACATCATTCGTTAAAGGAAAAGAAGTACCATCTTCATTTAAAAAAACATGAGAAGAAAAATCTTTGTTTGAAATTACTTCTGTAGGAATATAACTTCCAGTACCTGTTATTTTTATAGTCATAATTTTAAAATTTGAAACTAATTTACACTAAAATACTAAATTGAAATTCAAAACGGTTGAACAATTTGCAAATTAAGTAATTATTACGAATTTGTTAAAATATTTGCATTTTTTTGTCAATTTCAGAATTTATTGAAATTTTATTTTCATTACAGTTGCCATATTTAATGCCATTGTTTTCATTTGATCGGCTTTATTTCCTTCAAAATTTTCAGTTATAGCACTGTATAAATGGTCTAACCAAATTTCAAAATGTTCGTGTGTGAAAGGATGTTTATCGTGAATGTCTTTATGTATTTGGAACATATTGTTGCTATACCCTCCTTTTAAAAATAGTCCTTGTTCCCAAAATGTAGCTAAAACATCAAAATGCTCCTCTAAATTTTGGTCAACAAGTGAAGCCTTTGTAAAATAGAAATTTATGGATTGATCTTTTAATAAACTATCATAAAAATTTCGTATTATTAAAAGAATGTCTTTACGGGTTTCTATATCTCTCATTGTGTTGAATTTTTTGTACTTCAAATTTACAACTTTCCTTTTTGAAGAAATTGATATTTATCATATTTCAAAAAAAATCTCAAATTCACAAAATCGGAATTTGAGATTTTAAAGTTATTTCATTTTTAGACTTCGTAAATCGTAATTCTAAAATCGTAATTCAATATTACATATACGCTTCAATTGGCGCACATGAACAAACTAAGTTTCTATCGCCATACGCTTCATCAACTCTACGAACTGTTGGCCAGAATTTATTATCAGCAATATATTCTAATGGAAATGCTGCAACTTCTCTGGTATAAGGAAAAACCCATTCATCTGAAGTAACCATAGCTAACGTGTGCGGTGCATTTTTTAAAATATTTTGAGTGTCATCTTTTGTAGACGCATTAATTTCTTTACGAATAGCAATCATAGCATCACAAAAACGATCTAATTCTGCTAAATCTTCCGATTCTGTTGGTTCAATCATTAATGTTCCTGCAACTGGAAAAGAAACGGTAGGGGCGTGGAAGCCATAATCCATTAAACGTTTCGCAATATCAGTTACTTTAATACCGTTATCTTCAAATGCACGACAATCTAAAATCATTTCATGAGCCGCTCTTCCCATTTCACCTGAATATAAAATTGGATAATGAGCCTCTAAACGCGCTTTCATGTAATTGGCATTCAAAATGGCATATTTTGTTGCATTTGTTAGGCCTTCTGCACCTAACATACAAATGTATCCATACGAAATTAGGCATACTAAAGCCGAACCGTAAGGAGCTGCTGAAATAGCTGTAATGGCTTGTTCACCACCCACTTTAACAATTGGGTTAGATGGTAAAAAAGGCACTAATTTATCGTTAACACAAATTGGTCCAACACCTGGTCCGCCACCACCATGAGGGATAGCAAACGTTTTGTGTAAGTTTAAGTGACAAACATCGGCGCCAATTGTAGCTGGATTAGTTAATCCAACTTGCGCATTCATATTCGCACCATCCATATAAACTAATCCGCCATTTTCATGAATTAGGTTTGTGATTTCAATGATTGAACTTTCAAAAACACCGTGAGTAGATGGATAGGTCACCATTAAAGCAGCCAAATTAGCTGAATGTAAAATAGCTTTTTCTCTTAAATATTCTACATCAATATTTCCTTCTGGTGTTGTTTTTGTAACAATAATATCCATTCCAGCCATAGCTGCCGAAGCAGGATTTGTACCGTGTGCAGATGATGGAATTAAACAAACCGTTCTGTGTTTATCGCCGCGTGATAAATGATATGCGCGAATGGTCATTAAACCTGCATATTCACCTTGTGCACCAGAATTAGGCTGTAATGTTGTACCTGTAAAACCAGTGACTTCATTTAATTGTTGTTCCAATTTGTTTAACATAGTTAAATAACCTTCCACTTGGTCTAATGGTGCGAATGGATGAATATTGTTCCAATTCGACATTGATAATGGAAGCATTTCGGCAGCCGCATTTAATTTCATGGTACAAGAACCTAATGATATCATCGAGTGATTTAATGCTAAATCTTTGCGTTCTAATTTTTTAATATAACGCATCAACTGACTTTCAGAATGATTATTATTAAAAACATCATGTTGTAAGAAAGTTGATTTTCTAATTAAATTTTCTGATATTACAGTAGTTTCTACTAATTCAGTAATAGGTTCAAATGTTTTTTCTTTGGCTTCAGCAAAAATACCAACAATCTGATTGATATCAGAAATAGAAGTAGTTTCATTGAATGAAATTGAAATGGTATCGGCATCAATGTAGAAGAAATTCACTTCATTTTTTTCAGCAATAGCTTTCACTTTTGCAGCATCCGCTTTTACATTTATAGTATCAAAATACGAGATATTCGTTTGATAAACTCCAATTTTGTTTAAAGCTTCTACAGCCGTATTTGCTGAATTATGCACCTTATTGGCAATGTAGTTTAACCCTTTTGGTCCGTGATAAACCGCATACATTCCAGCCATAACAGCTAATAAAACTTGTGCGGTACAGATATTTGAAGTTGCTTTTTCACGTTTAATATGTTGTTCGCGTGTTCCCAAAGCCATACGTAAGGCGCGATTTCCGTTTACATCAATTGAAACACCAATAATTCTTCCTGGCATCGAGCGTTTGTATTCGTCTTTTGTGGCGAAAAAAGCAGCATGAGGTCCACCATAACCCATTGGAATTCCAAAACGTTGTGAAGTACCAACTACAACCGCAGCTCCCATTTCACCTGGAGATTTTAATTTCACTAAAGATAAAATATCAGCTGCAACAGCAACTTTAATTTCATTTTCTGACGCTTTTGTTATAAATGAAGTATAGTCGTTTAATTGTCCGAATTTCCCTGGATATTGAAGAATAGCTCCAAAAAAGTCAGATGAAAAATCAAATGTTTCGTGATTTCCAACTACTAATTCTATATTTAGTGGCGTAGAACGGGTTTGTAAAACAGACAATGTTTGTGGTAAAATTTCTTCTGAAACAAAGAATTTAGAAACATTATTTTTCTTTTGATCACGAGTACGAACATCAAACAACAAAGTCATTGCTTCAGCTGCAGCTGTAGATTCATCTAATAAAGAGGCATTGGCAATTTCCATTCCGGTTAATTCAATAACGGTAGTTTGGTAATTTAAAATAGCTTCTAAACGACCTTGCGCAATTTCCGCTTGATAAGGCGTATATGCTGTGTACCAACCCGGATTTTCAAAAACGTTTCTTTGAATTACCGCAGGAACAATTGCTGGATGATAACCTAATCCAATATATGATTTGAAAACTTTATTCTTTTTACCCAATTCTTGAATATGATTTAAATATTCATATTCAGTCATCGGTTTTTCCAGATTTAGTTCGTTTTTTAAACGAATATCTGTAGGAATAGTTTCGTAAATTAATTGATCTACTGAATCTACTCCAATAGTTTTTAACATGTGGTTTAGGTCTTTTTCACCTGTTCCAATGTGTCTTAAAGCAAAAGCATCTGTTTTCATTTATATATAAAAATAGGTTGTGTTTAAATCTGATACAAAAGTAATTATTAATCTGCTAAAAATAATTGCTTTTTTAATGATTTTTTTTGATTTTTATCAACTAAAATAGCTTGTTATTAACACTTTCATTATTTTTGTTGAATGTTCGTGTTTAAGAAAATTTTCGCTTTTTACATCAAAAGTAGTTTACATGTTGCTTTTGCTATTTTTTCTTTAGTAAAAGTAGTGGAGCTATCGTTAAACATTTCTTCTAACGTGTTTTTGGAAAGAGCGATTTTTTCTGGTAGTGTATTTGGCTATTCAGTTTTAAAAAATTACGAATTTTGGAAATCTACTAAGTTTTCATTGCACAAAAATAAATCTGTTTTAGTAGTTACAATTGTCGCATTTTTGACTTTTGTATTTTGCTTTTTTCAGTTAAAATTAAGTTTTCAAATCGCATTTTTACAAATCTTTTTTTTGGTTGTTTTGTATCCGTTTTTACGAAAATATTGGTTTTTAAAAATAGCTGTTGTGAGTTTTTGTGTCACTTATGTGGTGAGTTACATTCCAACTTTAGAAACAAAAATGATGTTTTTTTACGATACGATTTTACAAGCCAAATTATTTTTTCTGATATGCGCGTTGTTAATTCCACTTGAAGTTTATGATTCCCAGCATGATGCAATAACCTTACAAACGATTCCTCAGAAATTTGGTATAAAAAAAACTAAATATTTAGGTTACTTGTTTTTAATTTGTTTTTGCATTCTGAGTTTAATATTACGGTTTGAACGTTTCGATGTGGTAATAGCAATTATAATAGGACTTTTTATTAGATTTTCTTCGACAAAAAACACGAAATATTACACTAGTTTTTGGGTGGAAAGTATTCCTATTTTGTGGTGGCTGATTTTAGTTCTGTTTCAGTAAACCTGACAGGTTTGATTCTCTGCTAAATTTTTCAAAACCGAATTCCTGTGAATTATAAAATTGGTTAAATGTTTTTTCAATAATAATTTATCGAAAAGTTTACCAAAAATACCAAAAGGCGTTTCGTATTCTAAAATATCTGTAACTTCCACATAGTTTTCTTTTTGTTCAAAAAAATGCTGGTGTTTGAAACTTTTAAAGTTTCCTTTTAGCTGTTCATCAACAAAATAAGTAGGAAATATCATTTCAGAAATAAGACTCTGATGTGTTAAATACAAACCAAAATGTTTGCCTTTCCAAGTGACGGTTTCGTTTTTATTGATTAATCCAGAAGTTATTCCAGCAATGGCAATTTCTTTTGTTTTACTAGCAGATTGTTGATGAATATCGATATTTCTATTTATATTAAAAACTTTTTCAATTGGAGCGTAGTAGTTTGTAGTGATTTTTATAGTTGTCATTTTTCCAATATAAATCCTAACAGGTTTTTAAAACCTGTTAGGATTATTTATTTTATCCGTTAATTTCTTTTCTACATTTATAAAATAGATACATAAAGAATGTTGCAGTTAGCATTGGAAGGAGAAAGCAGATTATAATTCCTACTATTGAAAAAATATCTCCAATAAAAACCATTGAAATAAATACTATTATAGTTAATGTCCAATATGTTTTCAATAATTTTCTTGTAAAATTCGATACTTTTTTATAGAAGTTTTTGGTTAAATAAATTGCACTAATAAATTGAGTTATTCCTAAAATTATTTGAAATGCCATTCCGGGTGAAACGGCTAAATAGAGCAATAAATTAATTACATAAATTAATTTATTTATTTTATATATAGGATTTAAGCTATTCATGTCATTAATTTATTTAAAATTCAATCTAGCTTTTTGGTTAAATTAGCTTCATTTTTTTTACTATATCAACCCCGCTCTTTTCAGCAAAGCATCTGCATTTGGTTCCTGACCTCTAAAGTTTTTATATAGCGTCATTGGATGCTCGGTGCCACCTTTTGATAAAACATTTTCTTTAAATTTGGTTGCGACTTCTTTATTGAAAATGCCTTTTTCTTGAAAATAAGCAAACGCATCGGCATCTAAAACTTCTGCCCATTTGTAGCTGTAATATCCAGAAGAATAGCCGCCTTGAAAAATATGCGAAAAGGAAACACTCATACAATTTTCAGCAACATCTGGAAATAATGACGTGTCGCCCATAGCTTGTTTTTCAAATGCTTTTATGTTATCAATCGGTTGGTTTTTCCCATGATATTCCATGTCTAATAAGCCAAAACTCAATTGACGTAAAGTCGCCATTCCTTCTAAAAAACTTGCCGATTCTTTAATTTTCTCCACATATGACTGTGGAATAATTTCGTCTGTTTCATAATGTTTAGCAAATAAAGCCAATGCTTCTGGTTCGTAACACCAGTTTTCCATTATTTGAGACGGCAATTCTACAAAATCCCAAAACACTGAAGTCCCCGAAAGGCTAGGGTAGGCGGTATTGGCTAACATACCATGCAATCCATGACCGAATTCGTGAAACAAAGTAGTGACTTCATTAAACGTTAATAAAGAAGGTTTTGTAGCAGTCGGTGGCGTAAAATTACACACATTAGAAACGTGAGGTCTTTCGTTAGTTCCATCTTTAATATATTGAGGTTTAAAAGAAGTCATCCAAGCGCCATTTCTTTTGCCTTTTCTTGGAAAGAAATCTGTGTAAAAAATCGCAACTAAGTTTTTATTTTCATCTAAAACTTCGAAAGTTTGCACATCTGGATGGTATTTGTCAATATCAAAAACTTCGTTAAATGTAATTCCAAAAAGTTTTTCTGCAATTGTAAAAGCACCGTTTAGCACATTTTCTAATTTGAAATAAGGCTTTAAAACTTCATCATCTAAATTAAATAATTTTTGTTTCAATTTTTCCGAATAATACGCAGAATCCCATTTCTCTAATTGTTCAATTCCGTCTAATTCCTTCGCAAATGCAGTTAATTGTTCAAATTCTTTTTTAGCAGCTGGTTTGGCTTTTTCTAAAATATCATTTAAAAAAGAAAGAACTTTCGTTGGGTTTTGAGCCATTCGTTCTTCTAAAACAAAATGTGCATGCGTTTCGTATCCTAATAAATTAGCACGTTCATGACGAAGCGCTACAATTTTTTTAGTAATTTCTTCGTTGTTGTATTCGTTATTTTGAAAGGCTTTTTTACCAAATGATATTGCCATTTCTTTTCTTAATTCTCTTTTTTCAATGTAAGTTACAAATGGCATATAACTTGGAAAATCTAAAGTAAATAGCCAACCTGTCTTGTTTTTAGATTTGGCTAAATCGGCAGCAGCTTCTTTAGCACCATCTGGCAACCCTTTTAAATCCGCTATATTAGTAATATGTAATTCAAAATTATTGGTTTCTGCTAAGGTGTTTTCACCAAAAGTCAATTGTAATTGCGCCAATTCGGTATCAATTTCTCTTAATCGTGCTTTTTTATCATTTGAAAGTAAGGCTCCATTTCGAGTAAAACCTTTGTATTTTTTATCAAGTAAAGTTGTTTGTTCTGTTGTTAAATTTATATTGTTTTTGTTTTCATAAACGGATTTTACTTTTTTAAACAAATCTTCGTTTAAAGCTATGTCGTTTCCAAATTCTGTAAGTAATGGCGTAACTTCTTGTGCGATTTTTTGCATTTCATCTGAAGTTTCTGCCGAATTTAAATTAAAAAAAATACTTGACAATCGATCTAACGCTTCACCAGAATATTCTAATGCTTCGATAGTATTTTTAAAAGTAGCCGATTCGGTAGAATGAATAATTTGATTAATTTCAATTCGTGCTTTTTCTATATTTTTAACAAAAGCTGGGAAATAATCTTCCAATTTTATTGAAGCAAATGGTGCTGAATTGTATTTTGTGTTGAATTTTTCGGTTAAAATTGACATATATGTATGTTTTTTGTAGTATTTAATGTTTATTATCAGTTTATAGCTCAGTGCTTTAGGAATACTTTAAAAATATTTTCAAAAAAATCCGACTAAACACTTTTTTTATCGATAAAATACGTATATTTGTAAAAGAAAAAATGAAGTAAATCATTTTTTTTACCCCCAAATAGAATTTTTTTTATAGTTGTCACTTAATTGTGAATAGTTTTTGGCCCCGACTTAGTAATAAGCTGGGGTTTTTTATTTTTTCAAGTTTTCAGATGCTTTTAAGACGGTATCACGTAAACCTTCTTTGTAGAATATAATTTTATCTAACACACATTTATCAGAAATTCCAATAATTTGTGCAGCTAAAATTCCAGCATTTTTTGCGCCATTTAAGGCTACCGTTGCTACAGGTACACCACCTGGCATCTGTAAAATAGATAAAACAGAATCCCATCCATCAATTGAATTACTTGATTTTACGGGAACACCAATTACTGGAAGCGGACTCATAGCTGCAACCATTCCTGGTAAATGTGCCGCACCACCAGCTCCAGCAATAATTACTGAAATTCCCCGAGTATGTGCGTTTTTACTAAAATCGAATAACTTTTCGGGTGTTCTATGTGCCGAAACAATATCAACTTCGGTTTCAATATCAAATCCGTTTAAAATGTCAATGGCTTCTTGCATCACTGGCATATCCGAAATGCTCCCCATTATAATGGCTACTTTACTCATTTTTGTTATTTTTTGTTTGTTGTTTGTAGTTGAATAAAATTATAACAATAAAGCATATTATAAAATTATAAATAATGTTGATAAAATGACTACCGTGCAATAAAGATTTTTCATCGCATACTCCTTTAACTTCAAATTGATAATACATTTCAAATGGAAAACCAATATTAAATTTAGGTAATATGTTATTAAATCTTGAGTAAATCATTGAATATGATAATGATATAAATGATACTACACAAAATAGAATCGAGGAATAAAAAACAAGTTTTAAAATTCTTTTTATCATTTTCTAATTGACACATTATCTTATTAGCTAATTACTCTAATTAAATCCTTCACTTCTTCAGCAATTTTTCTAGCTGCTGCCATATCTTCGTTTACTATGGTGACATGACCCATTTTTCTGAATGGTCGTGTTTCTTTTTTTCCATAAATATGTGGTGTCACGCCATCAATTGCCATTATTTTTTCGATGTTTTCGTAAATTACAGGTCCAGAAAAACCTTCTTCACCCACCAAATTTACCATAATTCCAGCAACTTTACTATCTGTATTTCCTAAAGGTAAATTCAAAACTGAACGTAAATGGTTTTCAAATTGCGAAGTATAACTTGCTTCAATAGTGTGATGTCCTGAATTATGTGGTCTTGGTGCAACTTCGTTTACTAAAATATCGTCGTTTTCGGTTTGGAACATTTCTACAGCTAATAAACCTACATGATTAAAAGCTTGTGAAACTTGTAAAGCCGTTTTTATAGCTAATTGTGCTACTTTTTCATCAATTCGGGCTGGACAAATTACATATTCCACCTGATTGGCTTCAGGATGAAATTCCATTTCCACAACAGGATAGGTTTTTACTTCACCATTTGCATTTCGGGCAACAATCACGGCTAACTCATTTTTAAACGGCACCATTTCTTCTGCAATACATTCTACTTCAGGTAAATGTAATAAATCCATTGTAGAACGACAAATTTTCACGCCATTTCCATCATATCCAAATTGGGCGCACTTCCAAACAAAAGGAAATTCTAACTCGTCTTTTTCTAATGCTTTTTTTAAATCATTTAAATCTACAAAACGCTGATGATTTGATGTTGGAATGTTGTTTTCTACATAAAAATCTTTCTGTTTTCCTTTGTTCTGAATTAATCGCAACGTTTTTGGTGAAGGGAAAACAATATGTCCTTCTTCTTCTAATTTTGCTAAAGCGTCCAAATTTACGTTTTCAATTTCAATGGTAATAGTATCACACCTTTTACCAAATTGGTACACCGTTTCATAATCCAATAAACTTCCAACAAAAAATTTAGTTGCTCCAAATTGCGCTGGGGCATCTTTACTTGGGTCTAAAACATAAGTAGTAATGTCAAATTTTCGGGTTTCTGTCAAAAGCATTTTGCCCAATTGGCCGCCACCTAAAATTCCTAATTTAAAATCTGAAGAAAAATAATTCATTAGTTGTTATTGTTGTGATTGTGCAAAGATACTAATTTGAATTTGTTTCGCAATTAGCATCTATTTTAGTTTTCGTAAAATATCTTTTGCAGCAGCTTTATACGCTGCGGAATGTTTAAAATAATCTTGTTGAAGTATGTTTTTTAATTCTTCGTTAATCCAAGGGTATTTTTTCCCGAAATTGTATAAAGTTCGCATAGAATAGGCTTTTGCCGCTACTTTTTTATCCTGAATGAGCCAATCTAAACAGGTTTCTATGATTTTTGTTTCTTGGCTTTCGGAAAGTTTTATAGTTTTCGATTTAGATAAAAACATACATATTTTAGAAATAGGTCTAATGGCAGAATCGTCATTAAAATGTTCTATTTTTGCTAAAAAATGCTCTAAAAAAGGAAGAATTAGTTCTAATTTGATTTCGAAAATCAATTCTAAAGACCAACACGCTTTACTATGAATTTTATCTTTTTCATTAAGACCAATTTTCATTAAACATTGTAATTTTTCTGGATTTTGAAATACATAATCGCGAATAAATTCTCGACTTATTCGATGTGCAGTACTTTCCGATAGCAGTTTATAAAATGCTTGATTCATCGATGTAAAAATAATCAATTTTTAAAAAAACACATAATAATGTTTTTATATGTTTAATAGTTTGTAAATTTGTGGTTTATTTTAACTTTAACAACACAATGATTAATATTGTTTTATTCGGAAAACCAGGTGCTGGTAAAGGAACACAAGCAGAATTTTTAAAAGAAAAATATTCATTAACACACTTATCTACAGGTGATATTTTTAGATTTAATATCAAAAACGAAACAGAATTAGGACTTTTAGCCAAAACCTATATGGATAAAGGTGATTTGGTTCCAGACTCTGTTACCATTCAAATGTTACAAAGCGAAGTAGAAAAAAACAGTCAATCAAAAGGGTTTTTGTTTGATGGTTTTCCAAGAACAATTGCTCAAGCAGAAGCTTTAGATGCTTTTTTAACGTCTAAAAACGAAGAAATTACTGCAATAATAGCTTTAGAAGCTGATGATGAAATTTTAGTAAAACGTTTATTAGAAAGGGGTAAAACGTCAGGCAGACCAGATGATCAAGACGAAGAAAAAATTAGAAACAGATACCAAGAATATAACGAAAAAACAGCACCTTTAATGTCATATTACGATGCGCAAGGAAAGTTTTATACTGTAAATGGAATTGGTTCGATTGAAGAAATCACAGACCGTTTAAGTACCATAATCGATAAATTTTAAATACATTGCATTTAATTCAACTATATAAAAATTGGAAATAGTCATAATATTCTTGTTGATACTGCTCAATGGAATTTTCTCCATGTCAGAGATCGCACTCATATCAGCAAGAAAAAACAGGTTAGAAACCGCTGCCAAAAAAGGCAACACGAGTGCAAAAACAGCTTTAGATTTAGCCAATTCGCCAAACAAATTTTTGTCTACGGTTCAAATTGGCATTACCTTAATTGGTATTTTAACAGGTATTTATTCTGGCGATAAAATTACAACTGATGTTGAAACATTTTTTGCTACTTATTCAATAACTTTTCATTATGCACATTCTTTAGCAGTTGGAGTTGTTGTTGTCATATTAACCTTTTTCTCCTTAGTTTTTGGTGAATTATTACCTAAAAGAATTGGGTTAAATTATCCCGAAACCATTGCTAAGTCTGTAGCGGTTCCTATGAAAATTATGTCTATTGTAACTGCTCCATTTATTTGGTTGTTGACTACATCTACAGATTTTATTTTAAAAATATTTAAGATTAAACCAACAGCAGATGGCAAGGTTACTGAAGAAGAAATAAAAGCCATCATTAAAGAAGGAACTGAAGTAGGAGAAGTTCAAGAAATTGAGCAAGATATTGTGGAACGGGTGTTTCATATTGGCGACAGAAAAGTTAATTCTTTAATGACACACAGAAAAAGTATTGTTTATTTGGCTTTAGATGAAAGTTACGAAGAATTAAAAGCTAAAATTTTAGATGAGTTGCATTCTGTATATCCTGTTTGTAATGAAAACTTGGATGAAGTTATTGGGGTAGTTTTATTAAAAGATTTATTTGCAAATATTGAAAAAGGCGATTTCGATTTACAGAAAATTATGATTGAGCCGGTATATTTTATTGAACATACCTCGGCTTATAAAGCATTAGAAAATTTTAAAAAGTCTAAAATTCATTATGCATTAGTTACAGATGAATACGGTGTTTTTCAAGGAATTATTACATTAAATGATATTTTAGAAGCATTAGTAGGTGACGCAGCTGATTTTTCTGATGAAGAATATCAATTACTCGCAAGAGAAGATGGAACTTGGTTGGTTGACGGGCAGTATTCGTTACACGATTTTATGACCTATTTCGATTTAGATGATATGCTTAATGATTATGAAGTAACTACTGTTAGTGGTTTGATGATTACAGAACTAGGAAGTATCCCAAAACAAGGAGAAAAATTAATATGGAATAAATTAGAGTTTGAAGTAATGGATATGGATGGTGTTAAGATTGATAAAATTTTAATAAAAGCAATTACGGAATAAGTAGTTGTATTCGCAGTTTTTAGTCTGCATAAAAATTAAAAATTAATAATTTAGAATAGTTTCAGATTGTTGTACAACTGAAAACTAAAAAACAAGAAAATGACTGAAGGAAATTTCGTAGACTACGTAAAAATATATGTTGCATCTGGTAAAGGCGGGAAGGGTTCTTCTCACTTACACAGAGAAAAATTTATTGAAAAAGGTGGTCCAGATGGTGGAGACGGTGGTCGTGGAGGTCATGTGATTATTAAAGGGAGTAAAAATTTATGGACCTTATTTCATTTGAAATTTTTACGACATGTAAAATCAGGACATGGTGGAGATGGAGGAAGTAGCAGAAGTACAGGACATGATGGAGAAGATAAATTTATAGAAGTGCCATTAGGTACAGTTGTAAAAGACAAAGAAACGGGCGAAATTTTATTTGAAATTACGGATGATGAAGAAATAAAAATTTTAGCTCGTGGCGGAAAAGGAGGTTTAGGCAACTGGAATTTTAGAAGTTCTACAAATCAAACTCCCCGATATGCACAACCAGGAATACCTGGAGAGGAAGTAGATGTTATTTTAGAATTAAAAGTTCTTGCCGATGTAGGATTAGTAGGGTTTCCAAATGCTGGAAAATCTACTTTATTATCTGTTTTAACATCTGCAAAACCAAAAATTGCGGATTATGCATTTACTACTTTAAAACCCAATTTAGGGATTGTAGCTTATAGAGATTTTCAATCCTTTGTAATTGCAGATATTCCTGGAATTATTGAAGGTGCAGCTGAAGGTAAAGGTTTAGGGCATTATTTTTTAAGACATATTGAGAGAAATTCTACGTTATTATTTTTAGTGCCAGCTGATGCCGATGATATTAAGAAGGAATATGAAATTCTTCTTGATGAATTAAGACGATATAATCCGGAAATGTTAGATAAAGACAGATTATTGGTGATTTCTAAATGCGACATGTTAGACGACGAATTACAAAAAGAAATGAAACAACAATTAGATAAGGAACTAAAAGGTCTTGATTATATGTTTATTTCTTCTGTTGCGCAACAAGGATTAACAGAATTGAAAGATAAGTTGTGGAAAATGTTGAATATTTAGCATTTATTCAATTTTTTTTATATTTTTGAAACTTAATAATAAAATAATCAAATGAAAACAAAATTACTTTTATTGCTTTTTGTTGTTTCCATAAGTTTTGGTCAACAAAGAACATGCGGAACTGATGCATACATGGAAAAAATGTTGTCTAATCCAGAAATGAAACAACAATATTTAGATTTGCAAAAACAATTTGAAAGCGAATTAGAGAGACTATCAAATGCACAACAAAAGAAAAATGGTAACTCTACATTTAGCACCAATGCTACTATTAGAATACCTGTTGCTGTTCACTATCCTTCTGTAGTTAATTCTAGTACTGAAACCGTAAAAAGTTGTTTACGATTATTAGCGCAAAAACAACTAAACATATTAAATGCAGATTATAATGCTACCAATTCCGACTTATCACTTTGGACAGCTGCAAGTATCTATTATCCAGGTGTTAACATTGGGAATATGGATGTTTCATGGGAAATTGCCACTCAAAATCATCCAACGAGTTCTGGTTTGTCAAACGGAACGTTAGCAGTAACTTTTGGTACTCATTTCTTATCTAATGCCGATAGCGATTCTGAATGGTCAGGATATTGTAATTTAGTAGTAAGAAATATAAGTGGAGGAATTTTAGGATATTCTCCTTTAGGGGGTTCACCATCACAAGGGATGACAGTTGTTATTGATAATAATGCTTTTGGTGCTTCAATGACCGGAACACCAACAAGTTGTTCTGGATATGTTCCAGGTGCTCCATACAACTTGGGTAGAACTTTAACGCATGAGTTAGGACACTTCTTTAACTTATACCACACTTTTCAAAGTTGTACCAATACAAATTGCGCTACCCAAGGTGACCGAGTTTGTGATACGCCACCACTAGGAACTCCAACGTATTCTTGTCCATCTGATGGGACTGTAGCAGGTTGTGATGGATTTACTGCGGCACTAACTATGAACTATATGGATTATACTAATGATGCGTGTATGTACATGTTTACAGCCGGGCAAGCCAATAGAATGCTAGCTTGGCATAATACAATATCCTCTCAATTACAAACAAACGTTTTAGTAAATAATGATTTTGTAAAAAATAATTTTTCTATTTTCCCAAATCCTAATAAAGGTATTTTTTCAATTCAATTATCTGAATCTACAGATAATTATTCTGTTATAATTATTGACGCTTTAGGAAGAGAAATTTTTAATGCAGAATACAATCAAACAACTGATTTAGTTCAAAATATTGAACTAGATAATGCATTGAGTGGTATGTATTTTGTAACGATTCAAAGCAAAGGAGCTCAAATAACAAAAAAAATAATTATAGAGTAATTCTATAATTTTAATAAATTTTTAAAAACAGTTGAGAGTTTACTTTTAACTGTTTTTTATTAAATACTTATAAGTTCTACAAAATAATATTTTGTAAACAAAAAATAGTTAAAAAATTGTAACATTTATTTCAAGTTATCGACTACTTTAATATTAATTAACTTTACCTAAAATTAAAATGAAAAAAATTATTTTATCCTTAGTTGCTGGAATTATGCTGATGCCAATGAGTGTTAAAGCAGATGAAGGTATGTGGTTTTTAATGTTCATTGAACGTTTAAATCACCGTGATATGCAAAAAATGGGATTGCAATTAACCCCACAAGAAATTTACAGTATTAACAACCACAGTTTAAAAGATGCTATTGTGCAGTTTAACGGAGGTTGTACAGCAGAATTAATCTCTAAAGATGGTTTGGTATTAACCAATCACCACTGTGGTTATGATGCGATTGCAGAATTATCTTCAGCAGAAAAAAATTATTTAAAAGACGGATACTGGGCAGCAAACAGAAAAGAAGAATTAAAACCTTCAAGTTTATTTGTACGTTTCTTCGTTCGTATGGACGATTGTTCAAAAAGAATTTTATCAGTTGTAACACCAGGAATGAGTGAAGCGGATAGAGAAAAAGCAATCAATCAAGAAATTGCTAAAATTGAAAAAGAAAACAATGAAGGCGGTAAGTATACCGTTTCAGTTCGTTCGTTTTTTCAAGGAAATGAATATTACTATTTCGTATATCAAGATTATAAAGATGTTCGTTTAGTAGGAACGCCTCCAGAAAGCTTAGGAAAATTTGGTGGAGATACAGACAACTGGGAATGGCCTCGTCATACTGCGGATTTTTCTATGTTTAGGATTTATGCAGATGCTAACGGAAATCCAGCTGAATATTCTGTAAACAATGTTCCGTTAAACCCTAAACATCACTTACCAGTTAATTTAAGCGGTGTGAAAGAAAACGATTTTGCTATGATTTTAGGATATCCAGGTCGTACAAATCGTTGGATGCCAGCTAGTGGAATTGAGCAAAATGTAAAATTTGCTTATCCAGCTTGGGTAGAAGGTTCTAAAACCGGAATGGACAATATGAAAAAATATATGGTTCAATCTGATGCTTTAAATTTAGTTTACGCTTCTAAGTTTGCAGGAGTTGCGAATTACTGGAAAAACCGTCAAGGTATGATTGATGCCTTAACAAAATTTGGAACAGCAAAATCTAAAGCTGCTCAAGAAGCTAAATTTAACACTTGGGCAAATCAACCGGCAAATCAAGCAAAATATGGTAATGTAGTTGCTACAATAAATAAATTTTATGGAATGACGAATGAAAAATCGCGTCATGATAATTATTTACAGCAGTTATTTAGAACATCAGCTTTTGGTACAATAAGTAGATCTTTAGGTAGACAATTAGAAATGTATACTAAATCAGATGCCGCTAAACGTGCTGAAATGGCTCCAGCTATTGAAGAAATGGCAAATGAAATGTCTAAGGAATTACATATTCCTGCAGAAAAAGATATATTAGCTGCTCAGTTGTCATTATATGCTAAAAAAGCAGGTTATGCATTAGCGCCTACTGTTGAAAAATTAGCAAAAGAAAATAATGGTGATTTTACAAGTTATGTAGCTACAGCTTTTGAGGCAAGTATCTTCACTTCAGTAGAGAAAATTAAAGGTTATTTAGCAAATCCAAACGATGTAACTTTAACAAGCGACCCTTTATATGTTTTATCAAATGATTTAACATCTCATATTGGAAAAAGAAGCGAAGAGTTAATGAAAGCGCAAAACGATTTCGGTGCGTCTTTCCGTTTATTAGTAGAAGGTTTAAGAGAATCTAAAATTGGTACTACTTTGTATCCAGATGCAAATTCAACATTACGTTTAACTTACGGAAAAGTTCGTTCGTTACCAGCTGACAAAAGAAATGACGCTAAAGTAAATAACTATACTACTTTAGATGGACAAGTTAAAAAATACAAAAAAGGCGATTTAGAATTCGATTTACCTACAAAAGTATTAGACATGAATGCTAAAAAAGATTTCGGTCGTTATGCAGATAAAGATGGTTCTTTACACGTTAATTTCTTAACAGATAACGACATTACAGGTGGAAATTCTGGTTCTCCAGTATTAAACGGAAAAGGAGAATTAATCGGTTTGGCTTTTGATGGAAACATTGAAGCGATGGCTGGTGATGTTATTTTTGACCAAAAGTTACAAAGAACAATTAACGTAGATATTCGTTATGTACTTTGGGTAATTGAAAATTTCTCTGGTGCAAAACACATTGTAGACGAAATGACTTTAGTGAAATAATTTACTCAAGTTTACAAATAAAAAAAGAGTCTCGAGAAATCGGGACTCTTTTTTGTTATGAATATATTACAAATTATCTATTTCTTCTTGAACCATTTCCCAATCTGAAAGTAGTTTATCTAATTCCGCTTTTTTCTTGTTGTATGCTTTAAAAAAAGAGGCGTTTTCTATGTGTTTGTCGTAATTAGAAGCCAATTCTTTATCGTCGTTTTGAATGTCAATTTCTAATTGTTTAATTTGACTTTCAATTTTAGACAATCTATTTTGTAACGATTTGTTTTTCTTTTGGTCTTCGTAAGAAGCTTTGGAATTTGTATTGTTTGTAGCTTCTTTTTTCTCAATATCTTTTATTTCCACTTCACGCATATTTTCTAAATTGCGTTGTTCTAAAAAGTAATTGATATCGCCTAAATATTCTTTAATTTTTTGGTCTTTAAATTCGTACACCAAATTCGACATGTCTTGTAAAAAATCTCTATCGTGAGAAACGAGTAGGAGCGTGCCTTCATATTTTTGAAGTGCCGCTTTTAACACATTTTTCGATTTAATATCTAAGTGATTTGTTGGCTCATCCATTACCAAAACGTTGATGGGTTGTAATAATAATTTACACAAAGCCAAACGATTTCTTTCGCCTCCAGAAAGCACTTTTACTTTTTTCTCTACATCATCACCACGAAACAAAAACGACCCCAACATATCTCTTACTTTTGCTCTGTTGGTATCCGTTGCAGCATCTTCCATAGTTTGCAATAACGTAATTTCACCATCTAAATATTCTGCTTGATTTTGAGCGAAATAACCCACTTGAACGTTATGTCCTAATTTTATTGAGCCTTCAAATTTAAATTCGTTTACAATGGCCTTAATAAAAGTCGATTTTCCTTGTCCATTTTGACCTACAAATGCAATTTTACTGCCGCGTTCCACTAAAAGTGAAATGTCTTTTAATATTGTATTGTCGCCGTAGGCTTTTGTTACGTGTTCTGCTTCTATGACCACTCTTCCAGGAACTTTTGAAACAGGAAACGAGATATTCATCACGGAATTGTCGTCTTCATCCACTTCAATTCGTTCTACTTTGTCTAATTTTTTTATTAAAGATTGCGCCATCGAGGCTTTAGAGGCTTTGGCACGAAATTTTTCAATTAATTTTTCGGTTTCTTCAATTTTCTTGGCTTGATTTTTTTGTGTCGCCAATTGTTTTTCACGAATTTCATGACGTAATTCTAAATATTGCGAATACGGTTTATTAAAATCATATGCTTTTCCTAATGAAATTTCAATCGTACGATTGGTAACATTATCCAAAAACATTTTATCATGCGATACAATAACTACTACTCCAGGATAATTTCGTAAAAAACTTTCCAACCAAATGATACTTTCTATGTCTAAGTGATTGGTAGGTTCATCTAAAAGCAAAATATCGTTCGCTTGAAGCAATAGTTTTGCCAATTCGATACGCATACGCCAACCTCCAGAAAACGTTTCTGTTTGGTTGTTAAAAACCTCTCGTTTAAATCCTAAACCTAATAATATTTTTTCTGTATCACCTACATAATTATAACCTCCTAAAAGTTCAAATCTATGTGTGTAATCGGATAAATCTTCTATAATTTGAGAATATGCCTCGCTTTCATAATCGGTTCTGGTTACCAATTGATGATTGATTTCTTCTAGCTTTTTCTCCACTTCTTTAATATCTGAAAAGGCTTGATAGGCTTCTTCTAAGACGGTTCTTCCGGCTTCAAAATCGATATCTTGTCGTAAAAATCCAATTCTTACTTCTTTTTCAGTTGCAATTTGCCCAGAATCGGGTTTAAAATCGCCAGCTAAAATTTTCAACATAGTCGATTTTCCTGCTCCATTTTTACCTACTAAACCCACTCTGTCGCCAGCGCCCATTCTAAAAGTAACTTCTTCAAATAAATACGTTCCACCAAAGGAAACAGAAAGATTGTGTATGTTCAGCATGTTTTTTTCTAATAAGGTGCAAAAGTACTATACTTATTCTACCTTTACATCAAAATAATAAAAATGTTTGGAAAAGGATCAAAAATTTACGCGATGATAATAGGTTGTTGTCCTAAATGCCATGAAGAAAGTATGTATCTAGATGCAAACCCTTTTAATATTATGAAAATCTATGCCATGCACGAAAAGTGTTCGCACTGTAAACTAGTTTATCAAATAGAGCCTTCTTTCTTTTTTGGTGCTATGTTTGTAAGTTATGGACTTGGTGTTTTGATTGGTATAATTACTTTTTTACTTTCGTTTTTTGTATTTCAAGCCAATTTAAAAACGGCTTTTATTTCAATTATTGTGGCTCTAATTTTAAGCAATACCCTTATTATGCGAATGTCAAGAAATATTTGGATAAATATTTTTGTTCACTTTGATAAAAATTGGAAAGAAAACTTATCTAAATAGTTTTTTATAACACCTTTCTATTGAAATTTCGTTGTCTAATGGGATTCCATTTTCAATATATTGATATAACTTATCTGATAAATACGGTGCGAAAAGTACACCTCGAGTACCTAAACCGTTTAAAATATATAATTGTTTGTGGAGGTAGTGTTTTCCTAAAAGTGGTCTTCTGTCTTTTACAGTTGGTCGTACTCCCGCTAAATGATCTATAACTTCAAAGTCGCAAGAAATTAATTCTTTTAAGTTAGAAAGTAGTTCGTTTTTGCCTTCTTCGGTTTGCGTTGTAGTTTTGTCTTCCCAGTTATAAGTAGCTCCCACTTTATATAGATTATTTCCGATTGGTAAAATCCAAATACTCGAATTGATAATTTCGTTCAAATTTAAGTTTTCAGCTTTAATAATAAAAAGTTCTCCCTTTGTTCCATCAAGTGGTAAATTGTTGAAATACGGATTGCTGTGTATTCCAAAACCTTCTGCAAATACAATTTGTTTGGCTCGAATATCTTTATATTCTATATAATCATCTTTTATTACTAATTTAGAATAATAAAAAGTCTCTTCTGAATAGCAATTTTTTGTTATTAAGAAATTGGTATAGATTTCTTTTAATTTTTTAGTATCCAAGAAACCTGTTTCATCCACTTTTCCAAATTTATAACTACTTATTACAGCATCATTATTTAGAGTTTCTAATTCGCTACTTATAAACTTTGATAGGGTAGGTTTGTCTGAAGCTGCAAACCAATTATTTTGTTCTTCAATGTTATTTAATTTACGCAATAACGGAATTTCATACAAAAAAGTAGTGCCTAATTTATCTTCTAACTTTCTATAAAAAGGAATTGAAGTAGCCAATTGGGCTTCTGCTTCCCAAATTTTTGTAAATCGTTTTAAAACTATTGGATTGTATAATCCACCTGCTATTGTAGTTGAGTTTTGAGAATTGTCATTTAGCACCATTATTTTTTTATGGTGTAACAAACACGTTTCTGCAAAAGAAATTCCTGCTAAACCTGAACCAATAATAAGATAATCTACTTCCATGTTGTTTTATATATTGTTATACTATTTTAACTTTTAATTTACTGCAGAAGATTTTATATTAAAACATTAAGGAATTAAGAAAATTAAGAATAAACTAAATATCTAAATGGCAAAATTAAAACAGCTTTTTCAAAGATTAAATGGTATTACAAATTTACTTAAAATTGTATTGCTGTATAGTTATTAAACAAAAAAAACTCTTGCCGAAGCAAGAGTTTTTTTATAATTGGAGAAATTTTTAATTAGTAATTCCACATATCTAATTCGAAATTACGTATTTTTTCTTTTACTCTTTCTGATTCTAATAATTGCATTTGTGCGTTTTCCTTCATGTAATCTTTAATTTCTCTATCGCCGTATACATTTTCTTCCAAGTAAATTACGGCATTAAAACGACGTGCGTTTAACAAATGGTCAAACGTAAATGGCATAGCAGAGTTTTTTTCATTAAAGGCCTTAGCTTCGTGTAATACATCTCTTGAAGATGGAAAATAAATCCAAAACAATTCAATCGGTGCGTCATTTTTATTTTCTTCTTTGTTCATTGTATAAACATCAGGAACTAAAGGACAAATACCTTGTAATCTGTATCTCAAATCCCCTTGACGTTTGTCAAAATACCAAAACCCTTTTATTTTATATCCTTTAACATGAAAAGCATCAATAGTTTGCTTTGTTATAAATTCCTCTGATATAGGATCTCCAGCTGCTAATTGATCAATACCAGCATCTGAGGTATCTATAAAAACTCTTGCTTTTTGAATATCATCAAAAGTCTTTTTTACAGTAAAATATCCTGAATCATATACTTCAGTAATTTTTCCATCATCAATTCCTTTCATTATCACTTCAAAAAGCGGTTTTCTTTCTGAACCTAAATCTTTAGAATCATCTACAGGATAATACATTGGGTAATTTACTCTTTGGTCTACATCAATAAGTTCCCAAACGGTTTTTCCCATAAAAACATCTCTATCACCTATATAGCCATAAGGTAAAGGTTTGTCGTTGTCTGCATTTTTTTCTGCTTCGGTTTTTTTACCAATTTCAGCAGCTGTTTTTGCATTTAGTAAATTAGATTGCGCAAACGAAAGTGTGCTCAAACCAAATACCGTTACTAATAAAAAATTTCTCCAATTCATTTTTTTATTTTATTTAAATTATTGTACCTCAAATGTACAAGGCGAAACATTTTTAGCAGGTTGAATGATACCAACATACTTAACTTTAATTTCTGAAATTGTAACAACATCACCTCTACCTGCTTTTTTGATTGCTGAGATAGCTTGTCCATTCATTTTAGCTCCCTGAACCACAACAGTTGGCTGTCCTGGTACTTTGACGTTAAATTGTGTAACATTGATAGTTACAGGGAAATCAAAATCTTCTAAAGCTGCAGAAATAGTACATACTTCTAGGTTAGATTTTTGTCCTTTTGCAGAAACCTCACCTCTGATTTTACCAGTAGGAGCTGGGATACCTTTAATTCTAAACGTTTGTTTACTTGAAAAAGTACCACCACCATTAGGTAATGTAGCAGAAACATTAATGGTTACTTCTTTACCTTGTCCTGGGTTTAAAACATATTGTCCAGGTTTTCCTGAAGATCTCATCCCAGGCGCACTTGCTTTTACATCACTTGAAGGAATACCAGGAACAGATACCGAAATTGGGTTATCTACACCTCTGTATACCACATTCATTTTATCAGCAGAAACAATGGCTTGGTTTGGTTTTGGTACTACTACATAGTTACCTTTAATTGGTAAACTAACTAATTTTCCATTTTCATCAAAGTTGAAAGATCCTGTAATATCTTTTTCACCAACACTACCTGCTCCAAAAGAGAATTTAGCTTGACCCGCTTCCGCTTTTACTGATTGACCATTTACAATTACAGATTTTGCAACTAAATTTGGATCAAATTTTCCTAATATAATTTTACCAGTTACTGTTTCTCCTTGGAAGAAAGCTGTTTTGTCTGGCACTACAATAGGTTGGTATGCTGTTAAAGACGCTGCTGCAACTAAGTCTGATTGGAACATTCCACTAATAATGTCACTTTCAGTAGTTTTAATATCTGCTTGAATTTGTGACAATTTAGTTATAGATGCAATTAAAGGAAATCCTTTGTAATTATAATCTAACCAAGGCACATTTCCGTCTTCCGTTTTTACTTTATTTGTAGCAAATCTTTTTTCAATTTTTTTCATCTCAGCTTCTACAATTGAGCTTCCACCCGTTGCTTTAATTTGAGATGCAAATGTGCTAAATTTATTTAAAAATTCAGTACCTTTTACTGATGGTCTGTCACCAGAAAACCAGTATTCATCAATTATATCACCCTTATCCATTGCTTCGAAATTAAGACTTCCATCTTCTTTTCTTTCAACATCTTTAGTGAATTGTGTTTTTAATCCTTCTACATAACTGTAGAATTCTTTACATAATAATCTGATTTTGTCAACTTTAGCTTTTTTATCACCATATTGTTTTGGTTGATCTTCTGCTTTTTGAGCTAACTGATCGAAAGCTGATTGATTTCTTGCATCTGCAATACCATTTGATTCTGTGATTTTGTCATTTAAGATACCAAAAGCCGATAATACTTCTTTTGACATATTCATTGCCAACATTGCCACAAAAACCAAATACATCAGATTAACCATCTTCTGTCTAGGGGTAAGTTTTCCTCCTGCCATTTTTTTCTAATTAGTTTAGTTAATTAATTTGTTTAATTTATTTGATAAAACTAATTATCCTTTGTTTTGCATTGCAGTTAACATTCCACCATATACCGCATTTAATGAAGATATGTTTGATGTCATAGATTGCATTTGCTCTTTTAATTTAGATGCATTTTCTGCAATTTCTGCATTTGCATCTGCATTTTTCTGAGCACCATCAATTTGTGCTTTGTACAAGTTATTTAAAGCTTCTAATGAAGTAGCAGCATTAACCATTTGTTCTGCATATTTTGTTTGAGAAGCAATAGCGTCAACAGTTGGAGCGATACCTTTAGCAGCACCTTCAAAGTTTTTAATACTATTTCCTAAGCTTGTCATTAATTCCCCATCAATTTTAGCTTCTTTTAGTAAATTGTCTAATTTTTGAGATAATAAACCTTGTGCTTCTTCAGGACTTTCTTTTTTCCCTGATTTTAATTTTGCGTCTCCACCAGCTAATTCTGGGTACACTAAAGACCAGTCTAAATCTTTTTCAGGTACTTCAAAAGCAGATAAACCGAAAATGAATGCTTCAGTTCCTAATCCAACTACTAACATTACTCCTGCGAAAGGCCAGTGCATTAATTTGAAAAGTGCTCCAAGGATTACTACTGCTGCTCCCATACCGTAAGCGAAATTCATTGCTTTTTTGCTTAAAATTGCCATAATTTAAAATTTTAGTTTGTTAAGTTATAATTATTTAGTTTTGTTAAATTCTTGTTTATTATTTTATTTATTTCCTGTTTTTTGTGTTCCCATGTAATCTTGTACGGTTCTGAAACCGATATAACTTCTTGCAGAATCTTTATATTCAAAATCACGTGTGGAAACTTGTAAGAAGAAACCTACATCTTTCCATGACCCACCTCGAATTACTTTTCTTTGGTTTGCTTTATCAGATACGTTTGGATTCATTGAAGAAACAAATTCGTATGCTCCAGCATCGTAAGAAGAATCTGTCCATTCAGCTACATTTCCTGCCATATTGTATAAATTGAAATCATTTGGTTCAAATGAATCTGCTTCCACAGTATATAATGCACCATCTGCTGCATAATCTCCTCTCATTGGTTTGAAATTGGCTAAGAAACACCCACGGTCATTTTTAGCGTAGGGTCCACCCCAAGGATAAGTTCCTGATTCAATTCCGCCTCTTGCAGCATATTCCCATTCTGCTTCAGTAGGTAAACGGAAAGAATTTACTTGATCTCTTCCTTTTTGTTTTTTCACATACGAGTTTTTGTACATCGTTTTCCAAGCACAAAATGCTTTTGCTTGATCCCAAGATACACCCACTACTGGGTAGTCTCCATAAGCTTGGTGCCAAAAATAGTTATTGTGCATTGGCTCATTATAAGAATAGGCAAAATCTTTAATCCAAACTGTTGTATCTGGATATATTTCTAAAGGTTTTGCATCTTCATAAAAGTTTTTACGTCCTTTTTTCTTAACCGCTTTGTTTAAGTCAACTTGATTGTATTTGAATTTTAATTTACTTACATCCATCGTTTTTAACCCATTAAACGATTCTGATTCTTTTAAATACATGGAGTCCATTACTTCTACATAAGCCGCATCTGGATATTTAGAAGTTTCCTTTATTAATTTAACTTTTTTATTTGTTTTTCTATTTGCATATAGATCATCATCAGTACCAATACTATAATAATTGTCATACATATATTTGTCATACGCTGTCATTTTAGCTGGATCTGCATCAGCAAAAGCAAAATCACCAATACTACCTGTGTTTTTTCCACCTGCAGCTGGTTTGGCACCATCTACATCTGCTTTAACAGCTAATCTTGTTCTAATTGTAGAATCTTTTACCCATTCTACGAATTGGCGGTATTCACTATTTGTAGTTTCAGTTTCATCCATATAAAATGAAACCACGGTAACAGTTTTAGTGGGAGCGTCTTGTACATTGGCAACGTCATCATCTGACTTACCCATAGCATATGCACCTCCGGGGATAAGTGTCATACCAAAAGGTTTTTCTGAAAACCATTTTTTGCCTTTAACTCCTACCACTTCACCTTTATCGCCTTTTCCACAGCTTGTAAATAAAGCTAATGCCGCCGATAATACTAAAAACTTTTTCATATTAATTGGGTTATAAAATTTTATTTTATTTTAGGCTTCAAACCTATCTATTTATTTTGACATATACAATAGCAAAAGCAAAATAAAATAAAAAAAAGTGCATTTTATCGATTTTTGCTATGCTTTTAACGATTTTTTTAGTGGGTTTTTCTATGTGCTTTCCACCATCTTTCGGGGATTTCAGCATTACAAGCCGCTACATAATCATCATTTGTACACGGTAATAACGTTTTTTTAACTGTTTTATTATATACGGTATTGTAATTTATTTCCATCCACCATCTTTCAGATCGATTACTTTTGTAAAAAATTAACTCTTCGTCTTCTGCTAAAACGATGTATCTAATGTAATTTGTTTTCTCTTCAAATGGATATTCGTAACTTCTTAAGTGATATCCTTCTATAAAATACCAAGCAATTTGGGCTATAAGTTGGTTTTCATTTTTATTATAGAATTGATTGAAAATCCCAAAAGCACTTACTTTATCACTGATACCAGCATATCGGGCTAATGTACAAATTTCTCTTCCATCAAATCCGTTTGGATAAAATTCTGTTGCATTTCCTGAATCGGATGATTTTATAGATTTTAAATCAAGACTAACAATGTCTGCATCTCTAAAAACAGGCTCTACAATGGCTGGATTTTTGCTTATTTCTCCTAATCTATACGTGTCAAAATATAATTTTTCAATTAAATCTATTTCTTCTTGCGATGTGTAATAGGTTTGATATCCCATACTGCAAAAATTATATAAATTATTTGGCTCTTCTACAATTATCCTTGATAAATACGAATCGGATTCTAGTTTTTCATCTTTTGCGAAATCGAATTTATTATCAATGGCGACTAAATTTACCATTTGGTCCAATTGATCAAAAGCACGATACATGGCGTAAGTTAAATCTTGAGAACCACCAACGACCAAAGGTATAATTTTTTGCTTAATTAAATGAGCACAAATGGTTTTTAACACAAAATAAGTGTCACTTGTTTCATTTCCAACTAAAGCATCTCCTAAATCGGCAATGCCTTTGTTCCAATTACCTGGGAATAATTGATAAAATGCTTTTCTAAAATCGTTAAAATTGTAATTTTCATTTTCTAAATTCGCACCTCTATTTTCGTTTACACAAATAAGTGCAATGGATATATTTTCTAAATTAGGATAATCGGTAGCTGTATGAATTACAATTTTTTTACCTAATGTTTGATTAGATAATTGAGTTGTAAATTCCTGAATTTCTTCTGATACAGGTTGTAAATATTCGAATATCATAAAATTATTTCTTTTTAGCTACGGCTTTTTTTGCAGGCGCTTTTTTTGTCGCTGTTTTTTTTGCTGGTGCTTTCTTCTCAATCATCTCTTTTACTGTTTCAAGAGTTAATTTTGTAGCATCTATATCTTTACTCAGTTCAATTTTTATTTTTCCTTTTGTAATTACAGATCTTCCCCAACGTGCTTTTTCTACTTTAATACCTTCTTCTTTCCAAAAATGAAGTACTTTTTCAATTTCTTTTTGTTGTTTGTCTTCAATTAATTCAGTGATATCGGCTTGCGATAAATTATCAAAGTTGTATTTTTTATTCACATTGATAAAAATACCATTCCATTTTAAGAAAGGTCCAAATCGGCCGACACCTTTTTGTACGGGTAAATTATCGTAAGTAGCAATTGGAGCGTCTGCCTTGGTTTTTTCATCGATTAATTCGATGGCTCTTTCCATTGTTACATCTAATGGTTCTTCTCCTTTTGAAAGTGAAATAAATTGTGTTCCAAACTTCACATAAGGTCCAAAACGTCCGTTGTTTACTTCAATTTCTTCACCTTCGTAAGTTCCTAAAGATTTTGGTAATAAAAACAAATCCAAAACTTCTTCTAATGTTATATTACTTAGGTTTTGCTCGTTTCTTAAACTTGCAAATTGTTTTACTTCGTCATCAATAGCACCAATTTGTGCCATTGCACCGTATTTTCCTAATCGAACACTTACAGGTTTTCCCGTTTTTGGATCGGTTCCTAAAATTCGCTCTCCAGATTCACGTTCTGCTGTTGTTTCCACTTTGGTTACAATAGGATGAAAATGATCGTAAAAGTTGCGCATCATTTTGTGCCAATCTTCGTTTCCAGCTGCAATTTCATCAAAATCTTGTTCTACTTTTGCAGTAAAATTATAATCTAAAATACTTTCAAAGTTTTTTACTAAAAAGTCAGTCACAATGCCGCCAATATCCGTTGGAACTAATTTTCCTTTGTCGGAACCAGAGTTTTCTTTTAAAGTTTGCGATTTTATTTCTTTACCAATTAAAGTTAATTGTTCGTATTTTCTTTCTGTACCTTCAAAACTTCCTTTTTCAACATAATTTCTGTTGATAATGGTGGAAATTGTTGGCGCATAAGTAGAGGGACGACCAATACCTAATTCTTCTAATTTTTTTACAAGTGACGCTTCGGTATATCTACTTGCAGGTCGAGTAAAACGTTCTGTTGCAGTAATAAATTTATTAGCCAGCTTTTCGTTTACTTTTAATGCCGGTAACAGGCCTTCTTGTTCTTCATCATCATCGTCATTTCCTTCCAAATATACTTTTAAGAAACCATCAAATTTTATTACTTCGCCTGATGCAGAAAAGTAATCATTGTGAGTATTTGCTATAATTTTTACGTTTGTACGTTCCAATTCTGCATCACTCATTTGCGAAGCTAAAGTACGTTTCCAAATTAAATCGTATAAACGGGCTTGGTCTCTGTCAATATCAACGGTATGACGACTCATATCTGTAGGACGAATGGCTTCGTGTGCCTCTTGAGCGCCTTTAGATTTTGTATTGTAATTTCTTGGTTTACTATATGCTGCTCCATAATAAGAAGTAATTTCCGCTTGTGCGGCAGCCATAGCATCTTGAGAAAGGTTTACACTATCTGTTCTCATATAAGTAATCAAACCGGCTTCGTACAAACGTTGAGCAATTTGCATTGTAATTCCAACAGGTAAATACAATTTACGAGCGGCTTCTTGTTGTAAAGTAGACGTCGTAAATGGTGCTGTAGGCGTTTTTTTCGTTGGTTTTGTTTCTAAATCGGCAACTTTAAAATCAGCAGCTATATTTTTTTCTAAAAATTGATGTGCTTCTTCTTTTGTATTGAAATTTTTATTTAGTTTGGCTTTAACTGTTTTTCCGGCTTCATTCGTAAATTCAGCACTAATAGAATAACTTCCAACAGTTTTAAAATTTTGAATTTCACGTTCGCGTTCTACAATTAATCGTACAGAAACCGATTGCACACGTCCGGCAGATAAACCACCTTTTACTTTTTTCCAAAGTACGGGAGACAATTCGTAACCCACTAAACGGTCTAAAACTCTTCGAGCTTGTTGTGCGTTTACTAAATTATAATTGATATCTCTCGGATTTTCAATCGCTTTTAAAATGGCGGTTTTTGTAATTTCGTGAAAAACGATACGTTTTGTTTTGGCGGGATCTAATTTTAATTCTTCAGACAAATGCCAAGAAATAGCTTCTCCTTCTCGGTCCTCATCGGAAGCTAACCAAACCATATCTGCTTTTTTAGATAAGTCTTTTAGTTTTTTTACTAATGCTTTTTTATCTGTAGATACTTCATATTTAGGTTTAAAGTTATCATGTACATCTACACCAATTTCCTTTGAAGGTAAATCTGCAATATGTCCGTAACTTGATTCCACTTGGAAATCTGCTCCTAAAAATTTTTCAATGGTTTTTGCCTTTGCAGGTGACTCCACGATAACTAAATTCTTCGCCATTTTCATTTATTTGATTTGGCAAAAGTATATTATTTTTTTGATTAATGTATATAGGTGTCGTTTTTTTGATTTATTAAATCGGTTTACATAAATTGTAAAAATGAGAATTCATTAATCAAAATAAAAAAATATAAATTTAATAAATAATTATATAAATGTTTATGTGATGAAAGACATTACATTTGATAAATTCTCAAATATTATGAAAAAAACCTACAGTTTTTTGACCGTTCTTATTACTTTTTTTGCACAATCACAAATAGTAAACTTCCCGGATGCCAATTTTAAGGCAAAGTTATTACAAGCTAGTTCAACGAACTTTATTGCTTCCTCACAAACACCTGTTTATAATGCAGGAAATTGGTATGTCACTTCTTATAACGATATCGATACAAATGATGATGGAGAAATACAGGTCTCAGAAGCTCAAGCCATTAAATGGCTGAACATCAATACTTCTAATATCTCAAATTTTACTGGAATAGAATTTTTTACAAATTTACAGAATTTGAATTGTTCAAATAATCAATTAACAAGTTTAGATGTTTCGGGTCTAACAAATTTAATAATTTTTTCTTGTGTACAAAATCAATTATCGAGTTTAAATGTTTCTAACTTAACAAATTTGCAACAATTGGATTGTTATAATAATCAATTAACAAGTTTAAATGTTTTAGGTTTAACCAATTTGTTGTTTTTATCTTGTAATGATAATCAATTACCGAGTTTAAATGTTTCGAGTTTAACAAATTTGATCTCTTTGGATTGTTATAATAATCAATTGCCAAATTTAAATATTTTGGGTTTAGCAAATTTGAAACGATTGGATTGTTCTAGTAATCAATTACCGAGTTTAAATATTTTGGGTTTAACACATTTGCAACGATTAGATTGTTATAATAATCAATTAACAAGTTTAAATGTTTCAGGTTTAACCAGTTTATCGTTTTTATCTTGTAGTAATAATCAATTGCCAAGTTTAAATGTTTCGAGCTTAACGAATTTGCAGTATTTGTATTGTAAACATAATCAATTAACGAGTTTGTTTTTAAAAAATAATAATAGTAGTTGGGAAGTTTTAAATTTTTCAGAAAATCCAAACCTACAATATATTTGTGCTGATGAAGAAGATTTGAGTTTAGTACAAAGCATAATCAACGAATACAGTATTGCTTTTACTTGCCATGTGAATAGTTATTGTAGCTTTACGCCAGGTGGCACCTATCATACCATTAATGGGACCACACGTTTGGATAGTACTAACAACGGTTGTGATGACAGTGATGGTGTTTATCAAAATCTAAAAATTAATATTTCAAATGGTACGCAAACGGGTAGTTTTATTGCTAGTGGAATAGGAAATTATTCAATTCCTGTTGGTTTAGGTACTCACACGCTAACACCTATTTTAGAAAACCCAAGTTATTTCAATATTACACCAACAACTGCAACAATAGTTTTCCCAACACAAGCAAGTCCGTTTACACAAAATTTTTGTGTTACTCCAAATGGCGTGCATCATGATGTAGAGGTTACAGTTATTCCAATTGATGTAGCGCGCCCAGGCTTTGATGCGTTGTATAAAATTATCTATAAAAACAAAGGCAACCAAGTAGAAAACGGTACCGTTACTTTTGGGTTTGAAAATCAAGATGCCTTAGATGTAGTTTCTACTTTGCCTGTTTTTACTAGCGAAAGCAATGACGGATATTCACGTACTTTAACTTGGAATTACTCTAATTTGTTACCCTTTGAAAGCAGAGAAATTCAAGTGAAATTAAACTTGAATTCACCAATGGAAACGCCAGCCTTAAATGCAGGAAACACAATAAGTATATATGGTGTGGTTACACCTTTAATAAATGATGAAAACAGTATTGATAATGAAGTTGGACTGAGACAATTAGTTGTTAATTCCTACGACCCTAACGATAAAACATGTTTAGAAGGTGCTGTAATTGATCCAAGCAAAATTGGAGGATATTTGCATTATCAAATTCGTTTTGAAAACACTGGAACCTATCCTGCACAAAACATTGTAGTAAAAGACATGATTGATACTACAAAATTTGATGTTTCTTCGCTTCAAGTTATAAATAGTAGCCACACGTGTTATACAAAAATAACAGGTAACAAAGTAGAATTTATTTTTGAAAATATCAACCTACCTTTTGAAGATGCTACAAATGATGGCTATGTAGTGTTTAAAATTAAATCGTTACCAACATTAGCGGTAAATAGTTCGGTTAGTAATTCGGCAGGTATTTATTTTGATTATAATTTCCCAATCATAACCAATACCGCTACTTCTACCTATCAATTGTTAAATGCTAGTAGTTTTGTTTTTGAAAATGAATTTGTTTTATATCCAAATCCAGTTAAAGACAATTTTACGATTAAGACAAAAAATAGTTTAGAAATGCAATCTTTGCAAATTTATAATACACTTGGACAAATAGTGCTAGCCATTCCAAGATTTTCAGAAAATGTAGATGTTTCTTCGTTACAAAGAGGCACGTATTTAGTAAAAGTCAATACCGAAAAGGGAAGCAGTGGTGTCACGATAATTAAAGAATAATAAAAGAGTAATTAAAGGAAAGCAATTCGAAAGAGTTGCTTTTTTTATTAAATTGTGTTAAACTGATGCTGACAATTTGGCAGATAGTAAAATTTAGTACTATCTTTGCTTTCTGAATTTTTGAAAAAACAGTTTTCGAAAATAAAATTATATTACCGTTTATGGAAGAAAAGATTATAGAGGAAAGTAAGCAAGGCACTTCATTGGTTTTGGAGACAAAACAAGTCAACCAAAAGAAGTTATTTATAGAAAGCTATGGTTGTCAAATGAACTTTGCCGATAGCGAAGTTGTGGCTTCTATTTTGGCAAATGAAGGATATAATACGACGCAAGTTTTAGAAGAAGCCGATTTGGTTTTAGTAAATACTTGTTCCATAAGAGACAAAGCAGAAGTAACCGTTCGTAAGCGATTACAAGTATATAATGCCATAAAACGCGATATCAATCCGAAAATGAAAGTCGGAGTTTTAGGTTGTATGGCAGAACGTTTAAAAGAAAAATTTTTAGACGAAGAAAAAATTGTAGATATGGTTGTAGGACCAGATGCTTACAAAGACATTCCGAATTTATTAAAGGAAGTAGAAGACGGTCGAGATGCCATAAACGTGATACTTTCTCGTGAAGAAACATACGCCGATATTTCACCTGTTCGTTTAAGTAGCAATGGAATTACAGCATTTGTATCTATAACTCGTGGTTGTGACAATATGTGCACGTTTTGCGTAGTGCCTTTTACTCGTGGAAGAGAACGCAGTCGTGAACCAGAAAGTATTATTGAAGAAATTGCCGATTTATGGAGTAAAGGGTTCAAAGAAGTAACTTTGTTAGGTCAAAATGTTGATAGTTACCTTTGGTACGGTGGCGGTTTGAAAAAAGACTTTGAAAAAGCCAGCGAAATGCAAAAAGCCACTTCGGTAGATTTTGCTCAATTATTAGACAGATGTGCGTCACAATTTCCAAAAATGCGTTTTCGTTTTTCTACATCAAATCCGCAAGATATGCATATTGAAGTAATTGAGGTTATGGCAAAACATCATAACATCTGTAATTACATTCACTTACCCGTTCAGAGTGGAAGTACCAGAATTTTAAAAGAAATGAACCGTCAACATACTCGTGAAGAATATATTACGTTGATTGACAATATTTACAGAATTATTCCAGATATTTCTCTTTCACAAGATATCATAGCTGGATTTCCAACAGAAACAGAAGCAGATCATCAAGATACCTTAAGTTTGTTAGAATATGTAAAATACGATTTCGGATTTATGTTTGCTTATTCTGAAAGACCTGGGACTTTAGCGGCCAGAAAAATGGAAGACGACGTACCTGAAGAAGTAAAAAAACGAAGATTAAATGAAATTATCGATTTACAGCAACGTATCGCATTAGAACGTACACAGCGATTTTTAGGTCAAACTGTTGAAGTCTTAGTTGAAAAAGATTCTAAACGTTCCGACAAACAGTGGAGTGGAAGAAATTCGCAAAGTACGGTTGTAGTTTTTCCAAAAGAAAATTATAAACTGGGTGATTTTGTATTAGTAAAAATATCAGATTGTACCAGCGGAACATTAATTGGAGAAGCTGTTGGGTATTCAGAAATTATGAATAGCCCCCTAACCCCCGAAGGGGGAACAACATGGGCTAAACAAAATAGTATTTAATTTTTTTTATTCCCCCTTCGGGGGTTAGGGGGCTTATGGAATCAGTTCAAAACATAAAACAACGCTTTGAGATTATTGGAAACGATCCAAAACTCAATCGTGCAGTAGAAAAAGCCATTCAGGTTGCTCCTACGGATATTTCTGTATTGGTAACTGGAGAAAGTGGAGTCGGTAAAGAAAGTATACCAAAAATCATTCATTCTTTATCACACAGAAAGCACGGAAAATACATTGCCGTAAATTGTGGCGCCATTCCAGAAGGAACCATAGATTCAGAACTTTTTGGACACGAAAAAGGGTCTTTTACTGGCGCAACAGGAACAAGAGAAGGGTATTTTGAAGTAGCCAATGGCGGAACTATTTTTTTAGACGAAGTGGGCGAATTACCTTTAACCACACAAGTACGATTATTACGTGTGTTGGAAAATGGCGAATTTATTAAAGTAGGTTCCTCTCAAGTCCAAAAAACGAATGTTCGCATTGTTGCGGCGACTAATGTAAATTTGTTAGAAGCTATTGAAAAAGGAAAATTTAGAGAAGATTTATATTATCGTTTAAGCACCGTTGAAATTAATTTGCCTGCTTTACGTGAAAGAAAAGAGGATATTCACTTGTTGTTTCGCAAGTTTGCTGCCGATTTCGCCCACAAATACAAAATGCCTCCAATTAAATTATCAGATGATGCTGTCAACTATTTATTGCATTATCGATGGAGCGGAAATATTAGGCAATTGCGAAATTCAGCGGAACAAATTTCGGTATTGGAAACCAATAGAGACATCTCATTATCGGCATTAAAATCGTATTTGCCCAATATGGAAAGTAATTCGCTTCAAGTCGTAGGCGAGAAAAAAAACACTTCTGATTTTAGTAATGAACGCGAAATTTTGTACAAAGTACTTTTTGATATGAAAAGCGACCTAAACGATTTAAAAAAGCTCACACTTGAACTGATGCAAAATGAAAATGCTAAAGTGCAAGAAAATAACAAATCGCTTATTCAAAAAATTTATGGAAATTCTGAAGAAAAAAACACTATTTTTGAACAAGAAATAAATAGAAAAGGGTTGCCAGTTGAAGAGGAAATTGAACAAGAAGAGTTTGACGACGATGACGATTTTAACAACAATTATTTGTATACCGAAGCTATTGACGAAATGGAAACGTTAAGTCTAGAAGCCAAAGAAATAGAATTAATAAAAAAATCGTTAGAAAAAAATAAAGGAAAAAGAAAAGCAGCTGCAGATGAATTAGGAATATCTGAAAGAACATTATATAGAAAAATAAAACAATTTGATTTGTAGTTTTAGAACAAAAAGATGAAATTAAAAATTAAAATAACCGCAATTTTAACCTTGTTTTTACTTGTAAGTTGTAACGTGAAATACAACTTTACAGGAACAGGAAAAATAAATGCAAAAACGTTTCAAGTAAATTATTTTCAAAATAATGCTGAAATTGTTGAGGTAGGTATCGAACGAACCTTCACGCAAAAATTACAAAACACCATACAAAATCAAACCAATTTAGATTTGGTGCCCTCTGGTGGCGATTTGTTATATGAAGGAGAAATTGTAGAATATCGCATCACACCAATGGCGTCCAATGCGAATCAACAATCTTCACAAAACAGAATGACAATTACCATAAATGTGAGGTATTCAAGTAAAAATTCAGAAGACGATAATTTTGAAAAGCGTTTTTCATTTTTTCACGATTATGATGCCAATTTATTGCCTTCTGCAGTTTTAAACGAAGCGTTGGAAATCATTTATGAAAGAATTACACTAGATATTTTTAATGAATCTTTAGCCAAATGGTAGTTTTCAATTGCAATATCAAAAATCAAATTCAATAATTAATATTAAAAAAAATAAATTTATAATCTTAATACTTCAATCTTTTTACTTGAATCTCACATAAAATGAATACAAACGATTATATAAATCTACTCAATAATTCTAAAGCTATTAACGACAAACAAACTTTAGTACTAGAAACTATTGTAAATGAATTTCCTTTTTATCAAAGTGCGCGTGCTTTGTATTTAAAAGGATTGTACAATCAAGAGAGTTTTAGATATAATTACGAATTAAAGAAAACAGCTGCTCACACAACAGATAGAAGTGTTTTGTTTGATTTTATTACTTCTGATGATTTTAAAATTTTCCAACAAGAAGTGTACGATAAATATCAAGCTGAAATTCAGAGTATAATTGTTTCAGATTTTGAATATGTTGAAGAAGAAAAACGGCCATACACTATAGATACTAAATCAGAATCAAGCAATGTAACAGAGATAATTTCTATTTCGGAACAGAAAGAATCTAATAAGGAAGTAGAAGCAGCATTAGAAATTGGGAAACCCTTGCAATTTGAAAAAAATGAAACCCATTCCTTTTCAGAATGGCTTCAGTTGGCTAAAATCGCACCAATTGTTCGTGAAGAGACTGAAAAACAAATTCAAGTATCTTCAGAATTAGAAAAAAAATTCGATTTAATAGAAAAGTTTATCGAACTAAATCCGAAAATTCCACAAGTAAAAGATATTACGTCAATACCAATAAATATTGCTAAAAGCAACGAAACGCCTTCTTCAATTATGACAGAAACGTTGGCACAAATTTATCTCGAACAAAAAAAATATACCAAAGCCATACAAGCTTATGAAATATTAATTTTGAAATATCCAGAAAAAAGTAGTTTCTTTGCAGAACGAATTAAAAATATAAAAATTTTACAACAAAATAATTAATACAGAAGTTATGTCATTTACAATTTTTTTAGCATTAATCATCATCGTATGTTTTTTATTAATCTTGACTATTATGGTTCAAAATCCTAAAAGTGGCGGTTTATCTTCTTCTTTTGGAGGAGGAGGTCAAATGGGAGGTGTGAAAAACACAACCGACTTTTTAGAAAAAACAACTTGGGTATTAGGCGGAACGTTAATCGCTTTGATTTTATTTTCAACCTTAAGTTTTAATAGCGGTTCAACCGGTTCTAAATTAGTTGACGAAGATGCAGCGCCGGCAATTGTTAAAGATGCGCCAGCTAAACCAGCAACAACTCCTGCTGCAAAACCAGCGGATACTGCAAAATAATTTTTGCGATAAATATTATATAATGCCAGCCTGTCAGTGCTGGCATTTTTATTTTAAGTAAATTTGTCAGAAATTGTGTTTGGCATAATTTCTGAAATTAAATTATTAATACAATAACAAACCTATTCAATAAAATTATGGCATTAAATATTAAACCAATTGCAGATCGAGTAGTAATTGAACCATCTGCTGCAGAAACGACAACTGCTTCTGGAATTATTATTCCAGATACAGCAAAAGAAAAACCTCAAAAAGGAACTGTTGTTGCTGTCGGAACAGGTAAAACCGATTATACAATGACTGTAAAAATTGGCGATACCGTTTTGTATGGTAAATACGCTGGAACAGAATTAAAATACGAAGGTAAAGATTATCTAATTATGCGTGAAGACGAAATTTATGCGATTTTGTAGCAGTAAGCTTTAAGCAATTAGCTTTAACTAAATAAAATAAAATTAATAGCAGTTGGTTTGCGTATAGCGTAAGGCCTTCTGCCTAAAGCAATAAAAAAATGGCAAAAGATATAAAATTTGATATTGAAGCACGTGACGGTTTAAAACGTGGTGTGGATGCATTAGCAAATGCAGTAAAAGTAACATTAGGACCAAAAGGAAGAAATGTAATTATTTCAAAATCATTTGGAGGACCAACGGTTACTAAGGATGGAGTTTCGGTTGCAAAAGAAATTGAATTAGCGGACCCTTTAGAAAATATGGGTGCGCAAATGGTAAAAGAAGTAGCTTCAAAAACTAATGATTTAGCTGGAGATGGAACTACAACCGCAACTGTTTTGGCTCAAGCTATCGTAAAAGAAGGGTTGAAAAACGTAGCTGCTGGAGCTAATCCAATGGATTTAAAGCGTGGAATCGATAAAGCTGTTGAAGCAATTGTTGCCGATTTAGCAAAGCAAACCCAATCAGTTGGTGATTCTTCAGAAAAAATAAAGCAAGTGGCTTCTATTTCGGCAAATAATGATGAAACTATTGGCGATTTAATTGCGAAAGCATTTACAAGAGTAGGAAAAGAAGGTGTAATTACCGTTGAAGAAGCAAAAGGAACAGATACTTACGTAGATGTAGTTGAAGGAATGCAGTTTGACAGAGGTTATTTATCACCTTATTTTGTTACAGACGCAGATAAAATGGTAGCAGAATTAAATAATCCATATGTATTATTATACGATAAAAAAATCTCAAATTTACAAGAGTTATTGCCTATTTTGGAGCCAGTTGCACAATCAAGTCGACCGTTGTTAATTATTGCGGAAGACGTTGATGGGCAAGCATTGGCTACTTTAGTTGTGAACAAATTACGTGGTGGATTAAAAATCGCCGCAGTAAAAGCACCAGGTTTTGGAGACAGAAGAAAAGCTATGTTAGAAGACATCGCGATTTTAACTGGCGGAACTGTAATTGCTGAAGAAAGCGGCTATTCGTTAGAAAACACAACTTTAGAAATGTTAGGTACAGCTGAAACCATTTCTATTGATAAAGACAATACTACCATTGTAAACGGAGCAGGTGATAAGGAATTAATTAAAGGTCGCGTTAGCCAAATTAAAGCCCAAATGGAAACGTCAACTTCAGATTATGATAAAGAAAAGTTACAAGAACGTTTGGCTAAATTAGCTGGCGGTGTAGCGGTACTTTATGTTGGAGCAGCTTCCGAAGTTGAAATGAAAGAGAAAAAAGATAGAGTAGACGATGCATTACACGCCACTCGTGCGGCTGTAGAAGAAGGAATTGTTGCTGGTGGAGGTGTTGCTTTAGTGCGTGCCAAAACTGTTTTAGCGACTTTAAAATCGGAAAATGCAGATGAAGCTACTGGAATACAAATTATTTCTCGTGCCGTTGAAGCACCTTTACGTACTATTGTTGAAAACGCTGGAGGAGAAGGTTCTGTAGTAATTGCAAAAGTAACAGAAGGTTCAGGTGATTTTGGATTTAATGCAAAAACTGGCGAATACGTTCAAATGTTAGCAGCCGGAATTATCGATCCGAAAAAAGTAACTCGTGTGGCTTTAGAAAATGCGGCTTCAGTGGCTGGAATGATTTTAACTACAGAATGTGCGTTAATCGAAATTAAAGAAGAATCAAATCCAGGACATATGGGAGGCGGAATGCCAGGAATGATGTAATTGGGTTGTCTGAGGCTCTCGAAGGCAAAAGCAAATAAAATTAAAAAAACCGTCCCGATTTTTTATCAGGACGGTTTTGGTTTTTTAGAAACTTTGTTATTTCTTAGAATTTGTATAATCTAAATTATGCGTAATGCTCATAGAAACGTTATGATTCATGATGTTTTTTCCGATTTCAGGTGTTACCAAATGATTTAAATAGCCAACTTCTAGTCGAATGGTATCTTCATAATTAATTCCGAAACCAATTAAAAGTCTGTTTTGATCAAAGAAATTAGCATTCACTTTATTGTCTCCTAAATTAAAAAAAATTTCGTCTTGTAAAATGACATACGCTTTGTTTCTGTCAGTATTAAATTTAAATAAATGAAATAAATTACGATTTAAATATCTTAATCTATTTTGATAATTGGTCGCTTCAATTACGATTTCATTATCACTATTTAAAATAATATTATCCACAAAACGTTGTTCTAAACGGAAACGATGCGTCATTAAATTTTTAGTATCAAACCATTTGTGATTGTATTGTATTTGTTCCCAAGCTCTGTTTTCTGTAAAAAAATCAGTTAATGAAGGTTTGAAAGTTTTAATTAATCCGTAACCTGCGCTTAACGTAATTTGATTGTTTATGTAATACATACCGCCAATTCGGAATAAATTCTGTCTGTTTTGTTGAAAATTAGCGTCACCACGCCATTGCACTTCTATATGCGCACCAAACTTGTTGGTTAGTTTGTATTGACCCGTATATACTAGCCAATTGGCTTGGCCTTGAATTGTTTTTTGTGCAAATACCGTAGTAAACATAAAAGTTAACCCGAAAATAATTTTATATTTTAAATGCATCTTTTTAATTTTTTGAAACGTAAAATTAATACATAAATTTAATATTTTGGAATTAAACTTCTGCTTTTACTATTTTAACATCTCGTTTAATCATTTGTAATTTGTTGTAAATGATGCCCATATAAAATGGTTTGATAATTTTTTAAGTTTTACTTGTCAGAACCAAAATTGGTTGTATATTTGCAAAAGAATTAATGATGAAACATTTCTTAATTCATTAAAAAAGAAAATAGCATTAAACATATATCGCGGGATAGAGCAGTAGGCAGCTCGTCGGGCTCATAACCCGAAGGTCACAGGTTCGAGTCCTGTTCCCGCTACTAAGTAAGCCATTCAGAAATGAATGGCTTTTTTTTTGTAAAATATTTTCTAGGCAATGTTTCAATAGTTCATATAAGATTAGATAAATTTTTATCTAATCTTATTATTTTATGATATTTATTAGGTAATAATAATTTATTTTTTGGTTCTACTGAAAATAATTTAATTAATCATTTTATTTTCTAACTTCCAAAAAAAAACTATTTTTAGTACAAATAAATGTTTCTGTATCAGTTATAAATACTTTGTTTTATTTATTTTTTGTAGAATTTGTTTTACTTATATTATTTAAACTGAAACGCAAATTTCAGTTTTTTTTACAATATTATGTATTCATCTAATTTTTACTTTTGGATTTAATGATTAACAATTTAGTTAAAGATTAATTATCCTTAAAAGTAAATATATGTCAAAGAATCACAATTTTTTTAAATTTAAAAGTTTTATTTTATTAGTAACGTTATTATTTTTTTCAAATGCATTTTCGGCCAATTGGTATGTTAATGACAATTCAACAACAGGAGATGTTTATTGTACTGCTGCAGGAAATAATACCAATATCGGAACTTCACCGGCAACGCCAAAGCTGACGCTTTTAGAGGCTTATACTGCAGCTGCTCCAGGAGATACTATTTTTATTGATACCGGTACGTATTCTGGTACTGGAAATATTAATCTGACTGTTGCTAAAGCAAATTTAACATTTACTGGTGCGGGTTCACTAAAAACTGTGTTTGATAATAATTTTGCTAGTGCAAACACTAATTATTGGTTAAATATCACTGCAAACAATATTAATATAGCTGCAATTAGCGCAACCGAATTCAATGCAGTATCTGCTGGAAAGGTTGTTACAGTAAACGGTCAAACAGTTGCCTTTAATGATGTAATATTCTTTAATAATGGAAATAACGGTAATGGTGCATTGTACATTACTACTGGCTCAAACGTTACCTTTGCTAACAGTACTAATGCATGTAATGCTGCTGTCTCTTTTGGTGGTGGTATTGATTTAGTTGGAAATAATTCCGTTTTAAATATCAGTAACTGTGTTATTGCAACAAATAATAAATCGAATAATGGTGATGGAGGAGCAGTATTGATTAAGGGTAACGGAAATAATGTTACGATTACCAATACACGATTTGAAAAAAATAATGCCGTTAATGGTGGTGCCATTTGTATTATGGGAGGTACTACTGCAGGTTCCAATCTAGTAACTATTACTGGAAGTTGTTTTGAAAATAATTTAGCCGATCAAACATCAAGTACTGCTAATGGTGGTGCTATATGTATTGGTAGAGGCGAATCAACTGTTAATGTTACCGATTGTAGTTTTACAAACAATCAAGCAGGTACTGGAGCAGCATCTGGAAGAGGTGGTGCTATTTCTGTTAATACTGGAATAGTAGGTGGTCTGTCCTCTCTATCAGGAATTGCAAAATTAAATTTAGTAAGATGTAATTTCTCGGGTAATAATGCAACTGCATCAGGAAAACATATATATGGAGATGAAGCTACGGGTCAAGCTGAAGTCACAATTAATCAATGTACTTTTGCAAGCGCAGGAAATTTTGATATTGCTCAAGCCTCAGCTACAGAAGTAGCTTTTACTGTTACTAATTCGGGTGCTCCAACGGTGTCAAATTTATCTTTAACAAATACGACTGCGCCAACGCAATCAGCAGCAACGGTTTGTCAAACATTAAGTGGTGACGGTTGTACTTTGCCCGCAGCTTGTACCGCTTCACTATCCTATCCTAATTCTTCGATTTGTAGTTCGGCTTCAACTCAAACCCCAACTTTTAGTCCTACAGGTGGTACTTTTACCAGTACAATGGGTTTAACTATCAATGCTTTAACTGGAGTCATTACTCCTTCAACTAGTACATTGGGTACTTATACAATTACTTACACCCCTAATAGTGCCGATCCAACTTGTAAAGCTACTTTTAGTATTACTATAGTGGCCGCTCTTGTTCAACCAACAACAGCATGTTATCAAACTGCTACATTTAATACGACAACTTGT
>NZ_JBBALQ010000013.1:0-43721 GCF_040402955.1 Flavobacterium sp.
GTTTTATCTGATATTTTAGGTGATGAAGATCATTTAGGAGATATGGATTTCAAAGTAACTGGAACTTCGGAAGGAATTACAGCTTGTCAAATGGACATCAAAATTGACGGATTGAAATATGAAATCATGGAGCAAGCCTTGGCTCAAGCTCGTGATGGACGTTTACATATCTTAGGTAAATTGATGGAAACATTAGAAAAACCAAATGCTGAAGTTAAAGTTCATGCGCCAAAAATTATCATGAGAACAATTCCTGGTAACTTTATTGGAGCTTTAATTGGACCTGGTGGAAAAGTAATTCAAGAATTACAAAAAGCTACGGGTTGTACTATCGTTATTAACGAAGTTGACGAGCAAGGTGTAGTTGAAATTTTAGGTACAGATCCAGATGGAATTGCTGCAGTATTGGCTAAAATTGATTCTATCATTTTCAAACCACAAATGGGAGAAGCTTACGAAGTAAAAGTAATTAAAATGTTAGATTTTGGTGCGGTTGTAGAATATACTGATGCGCCAGGAAACGAAGTTTTATTACACGTATCTGAATTAGCTTGGGAACGTACTGAAAACGTTACGGATGTAGTAAATATGGGCGATGTATTCCAAGTGAAATACTTAGGACTTGACCCAAAAACTAGAAAAGAAAAAGTGTCAAGAAAAGCACTTTTACCAAGACCTCCAAGAGAAGAGAAAAAAGAATAATTTATTTATTTATAGTTTACCAATAACCCCAATTTATAATCTAAATTGGGGTTATTATCTTTAAACATGTATAAATTTGAAGTTTTTTGTTAGTAATTGGTTTTTTTATTTATAGGAATTTTTTAACTTTTGTTATACTTTTAACCTTTAGTAAAAAATTAATTTTACGTCACTATTTTATTTAAATATAATGACAAAAACCGTTTGTATAATTGGAGCTGGAATTGGTGGTCTTGCATTGGCAATTCGACTGGCTAATCAAGGGTTTAAGGTAACCGTTTTTGAAAAAAATAGTTATCCTGGAGGGAAATTGAGTGAACTAAATATAAATGGATTTCGGTTCGATAAAGGGCCATCTTTATTTACAATGCCTTCGTTAATAGATGAATTAACTAGCTTACAAGAAAGCACTCATCAATTTGAATATCAGAAATTAGATGTCATAACTAATTATTTTTATTCGGATGGAACGCAACTAAAAGCTTCAGCTAATTTAGAAGAATTCGCACAGGAAGTACATTTAAAACTTCACGAAAAAAAAGAAACCGTTTTAAAATACATCAAACGCAACGCTTTTTATTTTAAAACCACAGAAGATTTATTTTTAAAGCAATCGCTTCATCAACTGAAAAATTTTATTAATTTTAAGACGTTAAAAGGGATATTATTTTCTCCATTTTTAGGATTATTCAGTACGATGCACGAAAAAAATTCGCAAACATTTTCCAATCCAAAAACGGTACAGTTATTTAATCGATTTGCGACTTATAATGGTTCAAATCCCTATAAAGCGCCGGCTTTGATGAATATGATTTCGCATTTAGAGTTCAATCTTGGGGCTTATTTACCTAAGAAAGGCATGCATCAAATTACAACACATTTGGTTAATCTCGCTGAAGAAGCAAATGTAACTATCAATTATAATGCAGCTGTTGAAACCCTAGTCGTAGGATCTAATAACCGCATATCTGCAATTAAAAGTAGCGGAGTCAGTTATCCTTTTGATATTGTTGGGAGTGATGTAGATATTCATGTGCTTTACAAGTATTTATTGCCAAAATCTTATACTCCTAAAAAGCTAATTAAACAAGAAAAATCAAGTAGTGCTTATGTTTTTTATTGGGGAATTAATAAAGAATTTGCGGCGTTAGGACTACATAATATTTTGTTTAGTGATGATTATAAAAAAGAATTTGATCATTTGTTTTCAAAACAATTTCCAACTGATGATCCTACGATTTACATCAATATTACATCAAAATATTGCAAAAATGATGCGCCGGAAGGTTGTGAAAACTGGTTTGTAATGGTCAATGTACCGCACAATAAAAACGAAAGTATAGATTATGCAGCAACTATTCGAAAAAATGTTGTTGCTAAAATTAATGCGATGTTGAAAACTGATATTGAAAAATACATCATTTCAGAAAGTACGCTAAGTCCCATTGATATAGAAAACCAAACCTCTTCATACGGCGGATCGCTTTATGGCAATTCGAGCAACAATAAATTTGCAGCATTTTTAAGACATGCTAATTTTTCATCAAGCATTAAAAATTTGTTTCTTGTGGGAGGAAGTGTACATCCAGGAGGAGGTATTCCATTATGTCTTTTTAGTTCAAAAATAGCCAGTCAACTTATAGTAGAACAAGAATTGAAATGAAAGAAACGTACAAATCCTATTTTTTATATTTCTTGATTCTGGTCTATGTTTCAGGATCAATTGGATTTGTAATGAATCCTGCTTTTTTTAGCCCTTTTACACCGTACACCTTATTGCTTACTTGTTTAGTTTTTTTAATTCATACTCCGTTAGCCGATAAAAATTTCATAATAGCCTTTTTTTCTATTGCTTTATTAGGTTTTATTATAGAAGTAATCGGTGTGAAAACGGGATTGATTTTCGGAAAATATTCCTATGGCGATGGATTAGGAATTAAATTACTTGAAGTCCCACTAATCATTTCTATCAATTGGGCAATGCTTATTTGTGCTGGTATTAGAATAGTAAGTAGTATCTTTGCAAACAAAATAACAGTATTGGCTGTAGCTGCTTTATTAGTTACACTAATTGATTTGCTTATAGAACAAGTAGCACCAAAACTCGATTTTTGGCAATTTGAAAGTGGACTACCAGGTATTCATAATTACTTGGGTTGGATTGGAGTTGCTTTTTTTATATCTTACTTTTTTTATCCTATCCTAATTAAAAGTAATCGAACGGTGTCTTTGATTATATTGATTTTACAAATTATATTTTTTACTTCATTATTTATATTTATTTAACATGGAAATACTAATTAATTGTAGCATTGTTTTAGTTACATTTATTCTAACCGAATTTTCGGCTTGGGCAAACCACAAATACATTATGCATGGCTTTATGTGGTATTTTCATGCAGACCATCATAAAAAAGACCATAAAAGTTGGTTTGAACGAAATGATTTGTTTTTTATCATATATGCCGTGCCAAGTTGGCTACTTATTATGTTTGGAATGATGAACCAATATGCGTGGTACACTTGGGTTGGTTTTGGAATCTTGCTTTATGGTTTGGCTTACTTTGTGGTACACGACTTAGTAATTCATCAACGTTTCAAGGTGCTAACTAAAACAAAAAATGTCTATGTTTTAGCGTTGCGTAGAGCACACAAAATGCATCACAAAAATATAGGAAAAGAAGGTGGCGAAAGTTTTGGAATGTTGATTATTAAGAGAAAATATATTCAAGCTGCCTTAAAACAGACTAAAATCGCAAACGCATAAAACAGCAAGCATCTGAATAAATATCTTAGTTTATTGCATAAAGTTTTATATTTTACTTTGGTTTATTCTATGTGTTTTTCATAAGCTGTTCATAAATTAAACTATCGAATGGAAAATATAATTGCTGCCAATTGCCCGATTTGTAAAAAAACCGAAAGTTCTTTTTACCTATCTACAAATGCGCTAATGCATGAGCCAAATAATGAGCTTTATACATTTGATATTTGTACTAATTGCGAAGCTGTATTTTTAACAAATCCAGTATCTCCTGAACAATTAGAGCATTATTATACAGCCAGTTACTTGCCTTATAGAGGAGCCGAAGCCTGGGGAAAGTACAGTTCATTTGTAACCAATAGTCAAAAAAAATTAGATTTAAAACGTGTTACTCTTGTAAAAAAACATCTTAAAAAAAACAATCCTAACCTTAATGTACTTGATGTAGGATGTGGCAATCCAAGTTTTTTGGAAATTTTAGAACAAAAATCAAAAGCAAAATGCACTGGAATTGATTTTTCAGATTCAGGCTGGAAAGATAAAAGTTTTCCCAACTTAGAACTTAAAAAAATCGCAATTGAAGATTATGTTTCTGATAAACAATTTGATGTAATTACACTTTGGCATTATTTAGAACACGATTATAACCCGAGTCAAACCATAGAAGCGCTCTATAATTGTCTTAAATCTGGAGGAAAATTAATTATTGAAGTACCTGATTATACTAGCATTAGCGCAAAAATTCAAAAATCATATTGGCAAGGTTGGCATAGTCCAAGACACATTTCGTTACTAACCAAAAAAAGTTTTGACCTTTTGTTTCAAAAAGACAAATGGGAAATTAAAAAACATTTACGATACGGAACTCTTGATGCGTTTACCCTATGGTGGCTTGGCAGAATGCAAAAAAAAGGAGTTGATTGGTCTGGCAGTATGTCTAAACATTTTTGGTCGCTTGTGTTTTTAAAAGTGGTTACATTTCCAATTTTTGCATTTGAAAAACTAGTTCCAATGGGCGTACAAATAGTTGTGGTTGAAAAAAAATAATCTAAATCAGGATGCTAAATCCTTCTAAAATATAATATAAACTAATGAGCCAAATAACCACTTGTACTTTTTTTAAATTGGAAACTTTTTCCAATAAACTTTGGGCATTTTCGCAAATGCAATTAGGTCATTCACATTTCAAAAATATTGAAGGATTAGTGTTCTACAAACTATTAGGCTCAGGTGCTGAAAATGGTTTTAGTTCAAAACCAAACTTTGGTACGTATGCCTTATTATGCATTTGGGAATCAGAAATAAAGGCTACTGCTTTTTTTGAAAACAATTCATTTTTCAACAATTATAAATCGAGAAGCGCCGAGTCATTCACAGTTTTTGCACACGCAGCGGAAGCGCACGGAATATGGGATGGAAAACAACCCTTTGTTTCGAGTGCCACTTTGGCTTTAGATAAGCCAGTTATGGTTTTAACAAGAGCCAGTATTCGGTTTTCAAAATTGATTTCTTTTTGGAGAAAAGTAGGCCAAGTAAGTAAAAGTTTAGAAGAGTACGATGGATTAGCGCTTTCAATAGGCGTTGGCGAATGGCCTTTAATCCAACAAGCTACTTTAAGCATTTGGAAAACGCAAGCTGAGATGATTGATTATGCCTATAAAAACGAAAAACATAAAGAGGTGGTTCGTCTTACCAGAAAACTAAAATGGTATAAAGAAGAACTATTTGCAAGATTTATTCCTTATAAATTTTTAGGGAAGTGGAATGGTAAAAATGTTGGCAATTTTTTAGAAATTTAATTATTTAATGTCTTAATTTATTGTAATCAATAGATTTAGAAATTGATTTATGAGTTGATGTTTAACTTTTTGTTATTTTTTGTAACTTTTTTATTTTTCTTACGTATAATAAATAGAACTAATAAATTGAGGGGGAAATTCAATGAGACAACTTAAAATAACCAAGCAGGTAACCAATCGTGAAACGGCTTCATTAGATAAATACTTACAAGAAATTGGTAAAGTAGATTTAATTACTGCCGATGAAGAAGTAGAATTAGCACAACGTATTAAAGCCGGCGACCAGCGTGCTTTAGAAAAATTAACGAAAGCGAATTTACGTTTCGTAGTATCGGTTGCCAAACAATATCAAAATCAAGGATTAACGTTACCCGATTTAATTAACGAAGGAAACTTAGGTTTAATTAAAGCCGCACAACGTTTTGATGAAACACGTGGTTTCAAATTCATTTCATATGCAGTATGGTGGATTCGTCAATCGATTTTACAAGCGTTAGCAGAACAATCTCGTATTGTACGTTTGCCTTTGAACAAAATTGGTTCTATCAATAAAATCAACAAAATGTATGCTTTGTTAGAGCAATCTAATGAAAGACCACCTTCTGCTGAGGAAATTGCAAAAGAATTAGATATGACCGTAAATGACGTAAAAGAGTCTATGAAAAACTCTGGTCGTCACTTATCAATGGATGCACCACTTGTAGAAGGAGAAGATTCTAACTTATACGACGTATTACGTTCAGGTGAATCACCAAATCCAGATAGAGAATTAATTCACGAATCACTTCAAACTGAAATTGAACGTGCTTTAGAAACGTTAACTCCAAGAGAAGCAGACGTAGTGCGTTTGTATTTTGGCTTAAGCGACCAGCATCCAATGACGTTAGAAGAAATTGGCGAAACTTTCGATTTAACTCGTGAGCGAGTTCGTCAAATTAAAGAAAAAGCAATTAGAAGATTAAAACATACTTCAAGAAGTAAAATATTAAAAACATATTTAGGATAAATTTAGTCGTAAAGTCTAAAGCCGAAAGTCTTAATGTTAAAACTCCGGAATCACTTTCGGAGTTTTTTTTAAAATATACATTTTTGCACAAACAATATACTTAAATGAAAAACACACTTATAGCTCCTTCGATTTTAGCAGCAGACTTTGCTAATTTACAACGCGACATTGAAATGATTAATGCCAGTGAAGCCGACTGGTTTCATATTGACATTATGGATGGCGTTTTTGTACCGAATATTTCTTTTGGAATGCCCGTTTTGCAAGCTATTTCAAAACACGCTACCAAAACTATAGATGTGCATTTAATGATAGTAGATCCTGACAGATACATAACTACTTTTGCTAAATTAGGAGCGAATGTATTAACAGTTCATTATGAAGCTTGTAATCATTTACACCGAACGCTTCAGGCAATTAAAGCAGAAGGTATGAAAGCTGGAGTTGCTATAAACCCTCATACAAGTGTGAAAGTTTTGGAAGACATTATTCAAGATATTGACTTAGTATGTATTATGAGTGTAAATCCAGGTTTTGGCGGACAAAGTTTCATTGAAAAAACGTATGACAAAGTCAGCCAATTAAAAGAAATGATACAAAGATGCAAAGCCAACACCATTATAGAAATTGATGGTGGTGTAACCAATAAAAACGCAAAACAATTAGCCGACACAGGAGCCGATGTTTTAGTAGCTGGAAGTTATGTTTTTGGTGCACAAGACCCAATCGCAACTATTGCCGATTTGAAACAAATTACAAAATAAGATTAGATAAAATATATGCCACAAAACTTTTGAAGTAAAATATCGACTAGTTTTACTGTTGGGCAACTTATTATTACAGGAATTTTAGTAGCCTTATACACGGTTTTCTGGTAAACGCAACTAAGCAGAAAAACAAAAACCTTTGCTGAATAAATTGGCAAAGGTTTTTTTATTTTTAACTGCCACGCAAAAGGATTCGCTTTCGGCGGTGCAGGTCTTTTTTATTCGTTCAGTCTGTTTTTCAAATCCATTCGTCCGTGTAAAATTCTGATAATTTCAATTTCGTTTTCATTAATTAAATGATAAAAAATGATATGTCTTCCAGAATGTAAACCAAATAAATTTTTGCTTATAGTAATATATTCTTTTCCTATTTCAGGATTTTTTCCGATTTCTTTACAAGAAAATTTCAGCATTTCATAATATTTGTCCGCTTGATTTTCAGACCATTTTTCAAAAGTATACTCCCAAATAGCATTCAAATCGTCAATGGCTTCTTGTTTTAAAATAACATTAGCCATTTTTTCTTTTTGCTGCTTTAAGTTGTTTTAAATTCTCTTCAAAGTCAAAATTTTCAACTCTTGGACTTTCCAACCCTTTTTGAATTGCATTTTTCAAAGCAATAGCTTTACTTTCTTCATCTTCTAAAAGTCGAAGTCCTGCACGAATCACTTCACTTACATTTTTATAGCGTCCCTCTATTACTTGACTGCTCACAAATTGGTCAAAATAATTTCCGAGTGATATTGATGTGTTTTTCATTTTTTTAAACTTTAATCAAAGTTACCAAAAATTGGTAAATGTGCAAATTTTTAGTTTCATTTTTTGGATTTGAGTGTTTTTTTTGCCTTTGTGTGGCGCAAAGTCAGGAGACTTTGCGAAGCGGGGTGACTACATATTTTCTAATTAAGTTAAAAGTTCAATGCGAAACGGCAATTCCACTAAATCCTTACATCTTGTGTAACGGCTGTTAGCCGTTCATTCTTTTTTTTATTCGTTCACTCTTTATTCTTTCTGCTTGTTCAAAAGCTTCAATTCTTGCTTGTTCAATTGATAATGAATTTTGTCGCAATTGCATTTTTGCTACTTCTTCAAATACTTTTCTTCTATTTTCAGACCATTCTTCACTAATTAATATTTTTTGCTTTTCAAATATTTTTTCAACCAGTATTTCATTATTTTCTTTTAAATTTTCGTTTTTCATTTTAAAGAATTTTCTAAAAGTAACTTTAAACCATTTTCAATCGAATTTATTACATTTTGCTTGTTTTCTGCCAAGTAAAAAGTTTTATAACTATCAATTATTTCCGATAATTCCAATCCACTATCTTTCGCCTTTTTCAAGATTTCAAGTTTTTCATCAATATTAGTTTTGTCATATTCACTTGAAAAAGGATCAAATACAGTTCTTAAAGTTCTATGTTTCCATAAACTTCCTTTACCAAAAATTGCGTCTAATTTTTCTTGATAATGCATAATTATATTTTGTTGAATTCTCTAAATTCTTCTAAAATTGGAATTTTTCCTATGTTTCTTTTTCGAAAATCTTGTTGATACCAAAAATATTCTTCATAAGTTTTGATTTTACTCCAAGCTGGTAAATTTTTATTAAAAAATCTTTCTTGAATGATACTATCAATTGGAATGTGGAAAAATTTAGAGTTGATTTCAATTTTCGGTATTTTACTCTCTCCAAACAAAAGCCAATATTTCAAAGACATATTTATCCATTTTTGAGCTTGTCCGAAAGTAAGTTCGTTCCATTCAGATATTAATTCACTACACATTTTTTTGTGCAACTTATCAAATTCAGTTTGTGTCAAATTTGAATTTTTTATAAGTTCAATTAATTTTGTTCTCAAAAAAAGTTCAGTTTTAGCTCTTTTAGCATTTCGTTCTTCTGTTTTGCAGTTTTCAGGCAAGACTAATGTTCTACTAAAATCTAAATATGCTCTTTTAATTCCAGCAATTTCAAAATCTTTATCCGTTTTAAAATAAAGTCTGATTAGAAAATTTTCTCTTTCTTGTTCCGTTAGAATTGATTTAATTTAATATGTTTTGTTTTTAGAATGACGGCAACCCCCTGGCTGCAGTGCGAATCCTTTCGGTGGGTTAACTTGTGGCTATATATTATTTTATTTGATAAAACATTTAAAAATTTAATTTCTAAATATTTGTTAATATTTTGTTTGTATAACCACGCGAAAGGATTCGCGTGGGAGCAGGGGCTGGTTATAATTTCACTCTACAGTTTTAACTACTGTACCATACATTTGAAAGTAAAAATATGCAAAACCGTTTGTGTCAAGGTCAATATCTTGACGCATATTGATTATAGCATTACCACCTAGCATACGAGCTCGTTCTTTCATCTCCTCAACGGCAACAAAAAATGCTTTTTCAAAATCATTTTGCCCTACAGACCATTCTCCCCAAAGAAAACCCCAGTCAGCTCGTTCTCCTGAAATAGAACCTGATTTTTTCTGATCGTCAATTTGAGCTTTGTATTTTTTTACTAGTGTACCTAAAGCACTACCAAACATACCCTTATTTGAAACTTGAAAAAACACAGGGCCAATTATTTCATAATTAGTTTTTAAATCTCCTGTAGTAACAGTAACGTCAATTTTATTCATAGTATTAGTTTATTTTGTTTTAGATGCACTAGTGAAATTTTTGTTTTCGCTATTATAGAATTCAAGGTCACCACTTAAATTTAGTATAAAGTATTCTCCATTAAATCCACCTTCTTTATAGAAATACTTAACTCCATTTTGAACTTTGAGGTCTGTTAACTCTTCTTCAGAAGTTTGACCATTTTTAAATGTTGATTTTAAAAATGTTCTGTTTTCTTTAATGTAGATAATGTAATTAGAAGAAGTATATTGCTCTTCTATCCATTTACCAATTACTTCACCGTCAATTTGTTCGCTTGAAATTTTGTTTGAATTTTCATCCTCTTTTGAAGTTGAACCAATTATTTGTATATCTAATTCTGGGTCAAAATGGCTCGTTGCCCAAGTACTTGAGCCATTCTTCATTCCCGAAAGTATATAGAAAATGTAAAACCTTCGCTGATTGTTTTTTGATTTAAGAAGTTCTTCGGCAAGTGTAGCTATTTGCCCCTCTGTCAATTTTTGTTTGATTTCAAGTGTTAATTGATTTTTTTCAAGAGCATCACTACTTTTGTCTTCAATTATGTTATAAGAAAAGTTGTCGGGTAAAGGCTCTTTTTGATACTTGCCGATTTTTCCGCCATCGCAAGAAACTAAAAGAAAAAGTGTTGTAAAGATTGTAAAGATTAAATTTTTCATTTTTCTATTTTTTAAATTATTTTTTCTGAGTTTTATCTGATAAAATTACCTCCAACGTTCTTAAACTTTGAGTGTGAATAATTTTATAATGTTATATTTTGATTTGTGTAGCTCAAAGCCAGGAGACTTTGCGCAGCGGGTTAATTAATTAAAGATTTTCTGTAACACTAATTAAATTATAGTTTTTGTCACTAACAACTTTTGAACTACCTATAATTAAAGCATTAAATTTGTTTTTCGCTCTGTATTCTATTTTGAATTCTATTTGATTTTCTGGCAATTTTAATTTTTCTGTCGCCTTCAAATAGCTATTCTGATTTAATATTTCTTCTTTATTATTTGCTTTCTCTGCTTTTTTAAGTTGATTTTTAATGTCTGCAATTCTTTGTTTTATGACTTCTCCACCAAAATTATCTTCTTAAAAACTAACAAATTCATAACTTGAAGGATTGTTGAGTCTTGAAATGACTTCTTTTTCGGCATCTTCTTGTAACTTTTCAATCGGTTTTTTTGGTTCGCAACTAATTATTACAAATAAGGTAAATACAATTAGGATAATTTTCTTCATAGTGAAATTTTTATTTATTATTGCTTTTTTTCAGATTTTTAAAAATTATTTGTTTTAGAGATATCAATTTTAAGGTTTTCCACATTATTTTAGAAGTTCGGCGGTAAACTGGCTAACTCATTTATATTTATGCCAAAACCATACTTATTTAACCAATTCTGTTTGTATCTACTATCCATTTATATTTTAAAACCATACAGTATTATTTAGCAATATTTTATAAATCTAACTACTCTCTTTTAAACTAAGTAATCGATAATTAATATTCCCTATCGAATAGTCGCATTATTTTCATATTGCACGAAAACCGAATGTTTAACAAATTAATTTTTAAGTTTTTTTGCTCTTCCCAAAGTTAAATATAAAAAATCACTTTTATCTGTAGAATGATTTCTACAAAAGAGGTGTAGGGTTTTAGGTAAAGGGTAAAAGGAAAAAGGGTAAAAGGAAAAAGGGTGAAGGGAAAAGGGAAAAAGGAAAAAGGAAAAAGTGAAAAGGAAAAAGTGAAAAGTGAAAAGTAGAGAATCTAAAATTCAAAAGATATTAGTGAGTTTGTTTCTTAATTTGAAGAGCAAAATACATTTAAGAAATCTTATAATTATATTTTTTTAAGGATATAACCTTAATTTTATTTTTTTATTTCAGGGTATAACCTTAAAAAACCTTTGCCAATTATTTTGACAAAGGTTTTTTTGTGACCTCGGCAGGGTTCGAACCTGCAACCAACGGAGCCGAAATCCGTCATTCTATCCAGTTGAACTACGAAGCCGATTGTTTTTAGATTTTTAGATTGTTAGATCTTTAGACTGGTTAGATTTTTGGATTTTTAGACTTCTTAGAGTATGGTCTTTTAGAAATTTAGATAAAAACAAAGTCATCTAATCTGTTTAAGAAATCTAACTTTTCTAACCTATCTAACTTGTCTAACCTTTCTAACTTGTCTAACCTTTCTAACTTGTCTAACCTTTCTAACTTGTCTAACTTGTCTAAGAAGTCTAATCTATCTAAACCAATAATTTCTTAACAATCGTAGAAATGGTTTTTCCTTCTGCTTGTCCGCCAATTTGTGCTGCGGCTAAGCCCATAACTTTTCCCATAGCAGCAATACCTGACGCACCGGTTTCTTCAATAATTTTAGCTACGATAGCTTCTACTTCTGCTTCTGATAATTGTGCAGGTAAAAACTTTTCGATAACTGCAATTTGCGCCAATTCTGGTTCGGCTAAATCGGCACGGTTTTGTGCTGTAAAAATTTCGTAACTGTCTTTACGCATTTTTACTAATTTTTGTAAAATTTTAATTTCATCTACTTCTGAAATTTCTTCTTTAGAACCTGAGGCGGTTTGCGCTATTAATATTTCTGATTTAATAGCACGTAACGCTTCAAGAGCCACTGTGTCTTTGGCTCTCATAGCGTCTTTCATGCTATCCATAATTTGTGTTGCTAAGCTCATATATTTTTATTTTAAGTAGTAAATTATTTATTATGCGAAAGTAATAAAAAAATCCCGACTCGTTTATAACTTGTCGGGATTTAATAGTATTTGGTTGGTTATTTTAGATTAATCTACATTATCGTGTAAAAACGAATTGTTTGAACGCAATTGCACGTCGTCATTACTATCCATTCCTAAAGACATACGCGATGGCGGGTTTTGGTTTGGCATACTTGTAACGTCTAATCCTAAACGACGAAAAGCAGGTTCTTTTTCTAAATCGTCAATTCGGTTTGGATTGTTGAATTTATGATTGAAGTTTTTCAATTTGCTTTTACGTTCTTCTGCTCTTGATTTTAAAATTTCTTCAATTGACATTTCTACTGGAGAAACACCATCAAAGCTAAAATTAGGATCAAAACTAATAGGTGCCGCAACTGGCTCTTTTTGTTTGATAGTGAAATTAATTTCTTCATCAATTGGCTCTGCTGCTACTTGAATACTTGCAGCTGGCTGAATTGCTTCTTCAATTTCTTCTTCTAATGTATATTTTATTATTCCTTCTTCTCCAAGTTCGGTAACTGGAAAAAACTGAACCGCTTCGTTTACTTTGATATCTTTAGTTTCTTCGCTTAATTCGAATACCACTGTGTTTTGTGTTGTTTCTGCTTTGGTATCAAACAAATCTAAAGAAAAGTTGAAATCATCCATACCTACAACAAATTCAGGATCTATTACTTCAATTTCTCTTACCGAGTTTGAAATGATTTCAAATTCTTGTACCGGTTGAACGGCTTCAACTACGGGTTGTACCACTGGAGCTGCTGTATTGTAAACAGGTGTAGCCACAACTGGTGTTTGAAATTCTGCTGATACATTTTCAAAAAACACATCTAAATTTTTAATATAATCTGTTGTTGGAATTAAATCTGAAACCGGAGCTTGTACAATTTGTGGTTGTTCCACTTCTAAATCATTTAATTCAAAAACAATTTTAGCAACGGGTTCAGTTACTACTTCCTTTGGTGTTTCTGCTTCAAAAGTTACATTAGTAGCAATTGGCTCTTGAAAAGAAAAGTTAGGAGTAGAAACAGCATTTGGTGTTAAATTATGTTCTACTTTTTGCTCCCCATCTAAAGAATGAATAATCTTTTTTGGTTCTGCATTTACGATTTCTATTTGTTGTTCGATATTAAATCCTGTAGCAATAACGGTTACTGAAATAGAGTCGCCTAATTTTTCATCTTCACCAATTCCCATGATGATGTTTGCATTATGCCCTGCTTCGTTTTGTATGTATTCGTTAATTTCACTAATTTCATCGATAGTAATTTCATCAGAACCAAATGTGATAAGCAACAACACATTTTTAGCACCTGTAATTTTATTATCGTTTAATAATGGAGAATCTAATGCAGATTGAATCGCAATTCTTGCTCTATCCGCACCTGAAGCAACATAAGATCCCATTATGGCTGTTCCGCTATCACTTAAAACTGTTTTAGCGTCTTTTAAATCAATATTCATGGTTAAGTGATTGGTAATCACTTCTGCAATACCTTTTGAAGCTGTAGCTAACACTTCATCGGCTTTAGAGAAACCTGCTTTAAAACCAAGATTTCCGTATACTTCTCTTAATTTGTTATTATTGATAACAATTAATGAATCTACTTGTTTTCTTAATCTTTCCACACCTTCCATAGCTTGGTCGTAGCGATTTTTACCTTCAAACTGAAAAGGAATGGTAATAATTCCTACGGTTAAAATCCCTCTTTCTTTTGCCAATTGAGCAATTACTGGCGCTGCACCTGTGCCGGTACCACCACCCATACCAGCTGTAATAAATACCATTTTAGTATTTACGTCTAGCATTTTTTCAATTTCTTCAATGCTTTCTAAAGCGGCTTGTTGACCGATTTCTGGCTTTGCTCCTGCTCCTAAACCTTCTGTTAGATTTACACCTAATTGAATTTTATTTGGCACTGGACTTGTTTGTAAGGCCTGAGAATCTGTGTTACACACCACGAAATCAACTCCAATGATTCCTTGTTTGAACATGTGGTTGATGGCATTACTCCCTCCGCCACCTACTCCGATTACTTTTATTACGTTTGATTGATTTTTTGGCAAATCAAATGTAATGTTTCCAAATTCGTTGTTGCTTTCCATATATTTGGCTTTGTTTTTTTGTGTTATTTGCTACTTATAACTTTATTCTACATTATCTAAAAACTCTTTAATTTTACCTAAAAGGTTATTAAAGTCGTATTTCTTTTTTCTTTCTGTTGGTTCGTTTTCAACTGGTGTTGAAGCAGGTTCTTCATTTGCTACATTAGTTTCATCTACATCTACTAGTTGTGGTGCAGCTACTACTGGTTCTGGAATTTTCATTTCTACAAACGGAGTAGCACTATTGGTTTGGTTACGTAAACTTTCCATAACTAAACCTACAGATGTAGCATATAAAGGGCTTGATAATTCTTCGCTTGAATTACCAGCTAAATGCTCATTTGGATATCCAATTCTGGTGTCCATACCGGTAATATATTCTACTAATTGTTTAATATGTTGTAGTTGCGAACCACCACCTGTTAACACAATCCCTGCAATTAATTTTTTCTTTGGCTCGTCATGACCGTATAATTTGATTTCAGCATATACTTGTTCAATAATTTCCACTACTCTAGCATGAATAATTTTTGACAAGTTTTTTAATGAAATTTCTTTTGGTTCACGACCTCTTAATCCAGGAATAGAAACAATTTCGTTGTCTTTATTTTCTCCTGGCCAAGCCGATCCGAAACGTGTTTTTAATAATTCGGCTTGTTTTTCGATAATAGAACAGCCCTCTTTGATATCTTCTGTAATTACATTTCCACCGAAAGGAATTACAGCTGTATGACGAATTACGCCGTTTTTAAATACTGCTAAATCTGTTGTACCACCACCAATATCGATAAGTGCTACACCTGCTTCTTTTTCTTCTTCACTTAAAACCGCATCTGCTGAAGCTAAAGGTTCTAAGGTTAAACCCGTTAATTCTAAACCTGCGTTTTTAACACAACGTCCTAAATTTCTTATTGAAGCCGCTTGTCCTACCACGATATGAAAGCTTGATTCTACTCGAGCACCATACATTCCAATAGGCTCTAAAATTTCAGATTGTCCGTCAATTTTAAATTCTTGTGGTAAGGCATGAATAATTTCTTCACCTGGAAGCATGGATAAATTTTGAACTTGACACGTTAATAGTTCAATATCATTTTCTCCAATTACTTCTTCAGGGTTTTTTCTACTGATATAATCGCTATGTTGTATGCTACGAATGTGTTGTCCAGCAATTCCAACCACTACATCATTAATTCGATATCCTGAATTATTTTCTGCTTCCAAAATAGCTGCTTGAATAGACTGAATGGTTTGGGTGATGTTATTGACTACACCGCGATGTACCCCTAAACTTTTAGATTTTCCTACTCCTAGGATTTCTAGCTTACCGTACTCATTTTTCTTGCCGATCATAGCTACAATCTTAGTTGTACCTATATCCAAACCTACTGCAATACTTTCTTTGTTCATCATCTATTCATTATTTTGAACACACTACCTGTTGTGTGAAAATTAAATTTATTGATTTGTACTTGTCAATTATAGAATCTTTCGAAGCGAATTGATAAAACGCTTTATAATTTTTAAATTTCTTTTCGATTAAAATGGGTTTTCCAAAATTGATATCGTAATCGTGTTCTCTTGTTAGCATGTTCATGCTTCCGTTTTTTTGAACTGTGATTGCAATGATATGTTTTTTTAAAAAATCATCTTTCTCAATGGTCTTAAATGTCTCTATGAAACCTTTTTTAAATTCGCCTTCAATATTTCCTTGAACAATAGGAACTCTTGACGAAAAATTATCCGACAATTGAAAAATACTGCCATTTTTATCAACATACAAAACGCGATTTTCATTAACAACTCTTGCGACTGGGGACTTCTGCAAAATTTTAGTTATTAACATACCGTCTTCTGAAATAAACACTTCAGCATTTTCGATAAATGATTGCTTTTTTAAGGCACTTTCCAATTCTTTCAAATCTACTTTATCTTTTTCAATTGAGGAAGTACCTCCCAAATTTTGTATTAACAAGTTATTAACCATCTCATTTGTTAAAAACATTTTGTTATTACCCTGAAAATCAACTTGTATTTTACTAATTTTTCTGTTTTTGCTTCTACTTTGTGTAAAAGAAAACAGAAAAATTAGTACAAAAAGCATCAATACTAATCGAATATTTTGCCAATTAATTTTTTTCATTTAGTACTTTTTTAATATCCTTAACCATTTCACCAATATCTCCTGCACCTATCGTAATATATACTTCTGCAGCGGAATTTTTAAAGCATGTTAATAACTTTTCTTTGGTTACTAACTGTTTCTTTTTTGACGTAATTTTATCTAATAACCAACTTGAATTTACGCCATCAATAGGCAATTCTCTAGCTGGATAAATTTCCAATAACAGTATTTCATCAAACTGCGACAAACTTTCTGCAAAATTTTCAACAAAATCTTTTGTTCTACTATACAAATGAGGTTGAAAACAAGCTATTATTTTTTTGTTTGGATATAATTCTCTTACGGCTTGGTGTACTGCATTTATCTCTGTTGGATGATGAGCGTAATCATCAATATATACTAATTTTTCGTTTCTAATTTGAAATGAAAAACGACGTCTTACGCCTTGAAATGTTGCTAATGCCCTACTGATTTTTATATTTTCTACACCATACGACTTTGCCATAGCAAAAGCCAGTAAAGCATTTGTTAAATTGTGATGACCTGGTAAGCCAAATTTTATATTTTCAATTAATTCAGTATCGGTTTTTACATCAAAAACATAAAAACCATTTTCAATTCTGATATTTTGAGCAACGAAATCAGCGTCTACATTTACAGCAACTGTCTTTCCTTCTAAAGGCAATCCTTTGACAATAAATAAATTATCAGAAGGTACTTTATTTGCAAATTCTTTAAAAGATGCTTCAATAGCAGCGACATCTCCGTAAATATCTAAATGATCGGCATCTATAGAAGTAATGCAAGATAAATTGGGATGTAAATGTAAAAACGAACGGTCAAATTCATCAGCTTCTACTACTGTAACTGTTTTTCCTGTACCGATTAAATTAGAATCGTAACCTTCAACAATTCCGCCTAAAAAAGCAGTAACATCTACACCACTTTCATACAAAATATGTCCTAAAATACTTGATGTTGTTGTTTTTCCGTGTGTTCCAGCAACAGCAAAACAAAACGTATCTTTTGTGATGATTCCTAAAACTTCAGCCCGTTTTTTTACCGTAAATCCATTATCTAAAAAGAAGTTCCATTCGGTATGATTTTTCGGAACTGCTGGCGTAATAACCACTAATGTGTTTTCAGTATTTTTAAAACGTTCTGCAATTAAATTTATATTGTCTTCAAAATGAATTTTAATACCATTTTCTTGTAACTCGGATGTTAATTGTGTTTCTGTTTTATCATAACCCGCCACATTTTTTCCAAGGAACTGAAAATAGCGTGCCAAAGCACTCATTCCGATACCACCGATACCAATAAAATAGACGTTATGTATTTGGTTTAAATTCATTATTTGTTTTTGTAATGCAATTGTGCTTAATTTTTTAATACTTTTTTTATTTCTTCCACTATGGCTTTAGTGGCGTTTGGTTTTGCTAATTGTTTGATATTTTCTGTTAGGTTTTGCAATTTCCCTTGATCTTTAACTACCGCTTCGAATACAATTTTAAATTCGGAATCTAAATTTGATTCTTTAATTAAAATGGCGGCACCTCTTTCTACAATTGCTTTAGCATTTTTAGTTTGATGGTCTTCAGAAACATTAGGCGATGGAATAAAAATGGTTGGTTTCCCAACGATACATAACTCGGAAACTGAAGACGCCCCAGAACGAGAAATTACCACATCAGCTGCTGCATATACCAAATCCATTCTGTCAATAAATGCAGTTACTTGCATGTTTTCTTTTTCGTTATGTTTTGAATATTCATTTAAATAATGCTTTCCGCATTGCCAAATAATTTGAAAATCTAAACTCAATAAAAAATCTAATTCTTTTTCAATTAGTTGATTTATTCTTCTTGCGCCTAAACTTCCTCCTAAAATTAAAAGTGTTTCTTTAGAGGCGTCTAATTTAAAATGAGCAATTGCTTCTTCTTTTTTACTGGCCACTTCCATTAGATCCTGACGAACTGGATTTCCAGTAAAATGTAATTTATCTTTTGGAAAAAAGCGTTCTAAATTTTCATATGCAACACAAATAGAATTGGCTTTTTTGGCTAATAATTTATTTGTAATTCCAGGATACGAATTTTGTTCTTGAATTACCGTTGGAATATGCATTAAAGTTGCCGCCTTAAGAACTGCTCCACTTGCAAAACCACCTGTTCCAATTACCACATTAGGTTTAAACTTTCTTAAAATAAAATACGAGTTAATTAAACTTGAAGCTAATTTTACAGGAAACATTGCATTTTGTAACGTAAGTTTTCGTTGTAAACCTGCAATCCAAAGTCCTTTAATTTCATAACCCGCTTGAGGCACTTTCTGCATTTCCATTTTATCCTTTGCGCCCACAAATAAAAATTTAGCGTCTGGAAATTGTATTTTCAATTCGTTCGCAATAGCAATAGCTGGATAAATATGTCCACCTGTTCCACCGCCGCTAATGATAAATCTTTTTTCCATTACTTTTTATTTATAACCGCATTCATTGGATTTTGTCCGTTTACTAAGCTATCTCCTTTATTATCTAATTCGTTTTCTTGTTTTAAAGATTCACGAATAGAATACTTAATATCATTTATTTTATGCTCGTCTTGCGAAAGTGTTTCTTCTGAATTTTCAGCTTTCATTACCACAACTTCTCTTTCGATTAAACGCTGTAAAGCAGCTTCTTTATCTTGAAAATCTTTTAAATCAGCCGCAATTTCATCTTCTCTTTTGGTGACACTTAATATTATTCCTAACGACAAACACGTCATCCAAATAGAAGTTCCACCACTACTAATTAGAGGCAATGGCTGACCGGTAACTGGTAATAATTCAACCGCTACACCCATATTAATTAAGGCTTGAATTATAATTGGAAAACCAAGTCCGATGATTAATAATTTTCCAAACAAATTAGTTATTTTATTGGCTCGAATTAAAAATCTAAAAAACAACAGCATATAAAAAAACACTAAAACATACCCGCCAATTAAACCGTATTCTTCAATAATAATGGCGAAAATAAAATCGGAAGACGATTGTGGCAAAAAATTCTTTTGAATACTTTTTCCTGGTCCTACACCATTAATTTTTCCAACGGCAATGGCTATTTTTGCATTTTCAATCTGATATTTATCTTCATCTGGTTTATCTGAGGTGAAATTTTCAATTCTACTCACCCAAGTATTTACACGACTAAAGGTTTTATGTTTTGGAAAAGCTTGTGCTAATACGAAAAAAAGCGCCAGTAATGCCACTCCAGAGGCCAACACAATTCCTAAATATCTTAAGGGATACTGGCCAATGTATAACAACATAAAAACCATAGCAAACATTAAGGCTGCTGTAGAAAAATTTGATGGCAAAATGAATATTAAAACTGCACCAACTGGTAACCATATTTGAATAACCGAGTCTTTAAACGTGTATTTGGTTTCGTTAATTTTGGTAAGCGTTCTAGCTACATATACCATTAAAATTGTAAAGGCAAGTGTTGAGGGTTGAAACGAAAAATTAATGAAAGGGATTTCCAACCAACGACTAGCATTCGCGCCACCAATTGTTTTTCCTTGTAATAATGTAAAAAGTAACGCTGGAATAATTATCCAAATCGCAAAAATGGAATATTTTTTAAACTTTTCGAAATGCAATTTATGTATTAAAAATACTATAACTACTCCTACAATAACATGTAAAAAATGCTTTAGTAACAATACTAATGTTGAGCCTTTTCCATTACCAACTGTATATACCAAGTTTGTACTCGCACTATATACAGGTAAAAAAGATACCAAGGCAAGTAAAATTATTACTGCCCAAATGGTTTTATCTCCTTTAAGTTGGTTAATGATTTTGTTCATTTCTTATTAGTTACTTTGATTAAAAAATCAATTATAAATTTTGTACCGCTAATTTAAATTTACGACCTCTGTCTTCGTAGTTTTCAAACAAATCAAAACTAGCACAAGCTGGAGAAAGCAAAACGGTGTCTCCTTTTTCAGCCATTTTATTAGCTATTTTTACTGCTTCAGACATCGAAGTTGTTTCCATAAACATTTCTACTAAACCTTCAAACTTATCGGCTAGTTTTTTATTATCAATTCCTAAGCAAATGATCCCTTTTACTTTTTCGCGAACTAAAGCCATTAATTCATCATAATCATTTCCCTTATCTACACCACCAACAATCCAAACTGTTGGCGTATTTATACTATCTAAAGCAAAGAATGTAGCATTTACATTTGTGGCTTTAGAATCATTAATGTATTGTACATTATTAATTTTCAATACTTTTTCTAATCTATGCTCTGCACCCTGAAAATTAGATAAACTTTCTCTAATAGTAGCTTTTCTAATGTTCATTAATTGCGCAACGGTTGTTGCTGCCATAGCGTTTTTTACGTTATGTTTTCCTTCTAAAGCTAGTTGATGTATTGGCATAATAAAATGATTTTCGTTAAGGTTGATATTTATTTCGTTGTTATCGGTTATGCTTCCGCCTTTGTTTAATTTTTTTGAAATTGAAAAAGGCACTTTGTTTGCTTTTGTATGATGTGAGGCAAACCAATTTGAAATGGCATTATCATCATCATCGTATATTAAATAATCTGTTTCTGTTTGATTCATTGTTATTCTGAACTTTGAATCGATATATAAATTGTAATCGTAATTGTACCTGTCCAAATGATCTGGACTAATATTCAAAATAATTGCTATATCTGGCTTGTAATTAAAAATTCCATCTAATTGAAAACTACTTAATTCTAACACATAGCAATCGTGTTTGTTTTCGGCCACTTGCCAGGCAAAACTTTTACCAATATTACCTGCTAATCCAACATTTAAACCACCTTGTTTAAGTATATGATAGGTTAACAAAGTCGTAGTAGTTTTACCATTACTACCTGTAATTCCGATTGTTTTTGCTGTGGTAAAAGGCGCTGCAAATTCAATTTCTGAAATTACTGGAATTTTCTTTTCTAGTAACTTTATAACTATTGGCGCTTTATCTGGAATTCCAGGACTTTTCATAACCACATCAGCATTCAGAATTAAATCTTCTGTGTGCTTTTCGTCTTCCCAAGCAATTGCATTAATACTAAGAACTTCTTTATAATTTTCTTTTATTTTTCCAAAGTCGGACACAAAAACATCATATCCTTTTTTCTTTCCCAGAATTGCCGTTCCAACTCCGCTTTCTCCACCGCCTAATATTACTAATCGCATTTTATCTTAATTTTAAAGATACTAATGAGAAAATTGCTAAAATGATAGCCACAATCCAAAAACGAGTTACAATTTTACTTTCGTGATATCCCTTTTTCTGATAATGATGATGCAATGGTGACATTAAGAAAATACGACGTCCTTCGCCAAATTTCTTTTTGGTATATTTGAAATAGGCTACTTGTAACACTACTGAAAAGTTTTCGGCTAAGAAAATGCCACATAAAACAGGAATCATTAATTCTTTTCTAACTGCAATTGCAATTACAGCTATAATTCCTCCGATAGTTAAACTTCCTGTGTCGCCCATAAATACGCTAGCTGGATAGGTGTTGTACCATAAAAATCCAATAAGTGCTCCTACAAATGCAGCTATATAAATTGTCATTTCACCCGAATTTGGGATGTACATAATATTTAAATAGTTAGAGAAAATGATGTTACCCGATACAAATGTGAAAATACCTAAAACCAATACTGAAATGGCGGAAGTACCTGCAGCTAAACCATCAATTCCGTCCGTTAAATTTGCACCATTTGAAACGGCTGTTATAATAAAAATTACTACAGGAATAAAAATTATCCAAGCCCAATTTTGATAATCATCACCCATAAAAGATACTAATTCCGCATAATCAAACGTGTTGTTTTTTACAAATGGAATGGTAGTTTCCATTGATTTCACCTCTGGTGAAGTAGATTTAATTACAGTTTCTATTCCTTGCTTTTTAAGCACTACGTCTTCTTTTATTGTTACATTTGGATGAAAATACAATGTTACTCCAACAATAATTCCAAGTCCAATTTGTCCAATAACTTTAAATTTTCCTTTTAACCCTTCTTTGTCTTTTTTGAAAACTTTAATATAATCGTCTAAGAAACCAATACTTCCCATCCATATGGTAGTCACTAAAAGTAAAATGATATAAATATTATCTAATTTTGCCAATAGTAATACGGGAACTAACGTAGCCAAAATAATAATTAATCCACCCATTGTTGGGGTTCCTGCTTTTTGTACTTGACCATCTAAACCTAATTCGCGAACAGTTTCACCTACTTGTTTGTTTCGTAAATAGTTGATAATTCTTTTTCCATATACGGTAGAAATTAACAACGATAAAATCACCGCAATTCCAGAACGGAATGTGATATATTGAAACAAACCTGCACCAGGCAAATTATACGCTTCGTCTAAGTATTTAAAGATGTAGTATAACATAATTTTGGGTTTAAAAGGTTAAAAGTTTATGAGTTTAAAAGGTTTTGGCAGTTTATCCGCACCAATTACACTCCTTACTATTCACTCTTTACTTTTTACTATTTTTCTAATTGTTTTAATATTTCTTGTACGATTTGCATATCGTCAAAATCCTGACGGACTCCGTTTATTTCTTGATAGGTTTCGTGACCTTTTCCTGCAATCAGAATAATGTCGCCTGAATTAGCCATTTGACAAGCGGTTTTTATGGCTTGTTTTCTATCTAAAATAGCTACTGTTTTTTTATAATTCTGAGCCTCCACACCTGCTTCCATTTCATCAATTATGGTTTGAGGATTTTCGGTTCTTGGATTGTCCGAAGTAAAAATGGCTTTATCACTAAAAGATGCTGCAATATTTGCCATAATTGGTCGTTTCGTTTTATCTCTGTCGCCACCACACCCTACGATGGTAAATAATTGTTCGTTTTTAGTGCGAATATTTTCTATTGTTTTCAACACGTTTTCTAACGCATCTGGCGTATGTGCGTAATCCACAATTGCTGTAATTTTGTTAGCAGAAACCACAAACTGAAAACGACCTGAAACACTTTCTAATTCAGACAATAATCTTAATGCTTCTGTACTTTCTATTCCTAATTCTAGTGCAACACCGTAAATGGCTAAAATATTATATGCGTTAAACGAACCAATTAGTTTCGTCCAAACTTCTTCGTTATTGATTTTTAAAACCAATCCCGTTAATTGATTTTCTAATATTTGTGCTTTAAAATCGGCATACGTTTTTAAGGCGTAAGTTTTTTTTCTTGCTGCCGTATTTTGAAACATAACTTCGCCATTTTTATCATCAATATTTGTGATAGCAAAAGCAGATTTTGGCAATCCATCGAAAAATGATTTTTTTACATCTCTATATTCTGCAAATGTTTCATGATAATCTAAATGATCGTGTGATAAATTAGTAAACACACCACCTTCGAAATGTAAAGATTCGGTACGTTTTTGATGAATTCCGTGTGAGGAAACTTCCATAAAACAGAATTCGCAACCAATTTCAACCATTTCATCTAAATATTTATTAATAGTTAGCGAATCTGGTGTGGTATGAGTAGCTTTATATGCTACCTCATCAACCATAATTTTTACAGTTGACAACAAACCTACTTTATACCCTGCTTTTTTAAACATTTGATACAATAACGAGGCGATTGTGGTTTTTCCATTGGTACCTGTAATCCCAACTAATTTTAGCTTTTCTGACGGATTATCGTAATAATTTGCTGATAAAAAGGCTAATGCTTGATTAGAATTTTGCACCTTCACATACGTACAATTTTCTGATAATGTTGTTGGTAAAACTTCACAAACGATAACCGAGGCACCCAATGAAATGGCATTGTCAATAAATTGATGTCCGTCTGAAAGTGTTCCTTTAATAGCTACAAAAACATCATTTTTAGACACTTTTCTGGAGTCGAACTCGATTTTTTCTATAGTCAAATCAGTAGAGCCGTGAACGGATTCAATTGTTACTTTGTATAATATATCTTTTAATAAGCTCACGATAATTCTATTGTTATAATTTGATTCTTTTTAAATACTTCACCAGGATTGATGGATTGTTTTTTTACTTTTCCAACTCCAATAAATTTTACTTTAAAACCTAAATTTTCTAATAAAGAAACCGCATCCATTCCTGCCATTCCTTTTACGTTTGGCACTTTGTTTGTATTTCCTTGCGATTTTTTTTCAAATTCACGATATAAAACTTCTTGTTTTGGACTTTTTAAATTTATGTTTTTAAATTTATTTGTGCTTGGCACATCTGTAAATATTTTTTGTGCAATTCTTTTGAATACTGGTCCTGCCACATCGGCACCATAATATCCTTTTGACTTGTCTGGATTATGAACCACAACAATGCAAGAATATTTTGGTTGATCAGCAGGGAAATAGCCAACAAATGAAGAGGCATAAGACATTTCTGCTTTACCGTAATTTACCTGAGCAGTTCCTGTTTTACCAGCCATTGAAAAATCTGCAGAATATAAGCCTTTACCCGTTCCGTTTTTAACCACATTTTCCAATACTTTTCTAACTTTTAACAAAGTTTCATCAGAACATATTTTCGGATTAATAACTTGTGGATCGAATTTTTTAATAGTTTTATTCCATTCTTTTATTTCACTTACAAAAATTGGTTTTACCATTTTACCATCATTTGCTACCGCATTATACAAGGAAAGTGTTTGTAAAGGCGTCATAGAAACACCATATCCAAATGCCATCCAAGGCAACGTGGTGCCATACCAATTTTTAGCTCCTGGTTGTGGAATTACAGGTTGTCCTTCTCCTTTAATTTGTAAACCCTGTTTTTTATTTAATCCGTAACTATTGATTCTATTGATAAATTGCCAAGGATTATTTTTATAGGCCTGATAAGTTGCTTGTACTAAAATGGTATTTGATGACACTTCAAAACCTTTTGCTAATGAGGCAATTCCGTATCCGTGATGATTTGAATCTTTAACAGGTCTGCCTTGAATCATAACTATACCACCATTAGAATTATAAACAGAACTGGTATCTGCTTTTTTATCATCAATTAAGGCAATTAAATCCATTAATTTAAAGGTAGAGCCCGGTTCGTGAGATTCCGTTAGTGCATAATTTTGAGTTTCGAAATACGAACCATCTTCCGATTTTCCTAAATTAGAAATAGCTTTAATGTAACCCGTGTTGGTTTCCATAACCACTACACATCCGTGGTCTGCTTTGTAAAACTCTAATTGTTTTAATAATGCGTGATGTGCGATATCTTGAATAAAAACATCAATAGTTGAAATTACATCGTACCCATCAACTGGATCTAATTCATTAACGTCAGAAATAGGTTTCCACTGGTTTTTAGCAATTTTTTGCATCCAATGGTGGCCGTTTGTTCCGTTTAAATAGTTACGAAACGCATATTCTAAACCTTTACCTTGATTGCCATCGCGTTCATAACCTATCGTTCTATTTGCAATTAATCCAACTGGATGTTTACGCACCGTTTGCTGCTCGGCAATTAAACCACCTTTATTTGCGCCTAACTTGAATAACGGAAAGTCTTTTACACGCATGTATTCTGTAAACGTTAATTTTTTAGCAACTAAAAAATACCTATTTTTTGTATTTTTAGCTTTTCTTAAATCTCTCTGAAACTCGCCAGAAGATTTTCCTACTAACTTGGATAACGAATCCGATAAACCAACATAATATTTCTCAAAATTTTCATCTGATGGTGTCACCGCATCAAAACGAATGGTATATTCAGGAATAGATGTGGCTAATAAACTTCCATCAGAAGAGTAAATATTTCCTTTATTGGCAGGGATTTCGAAATTTTTAACGGTGCGTTGTTTGGCTAAATTTCTATAATACTCGCCACCAACCCATTGAATATTGAATAATTTAATTGCAATCGCAAAAGAAAACGCAACAACGCAAACCACCACAAATGCTAGTCGGTAAGAAATTATATTGTCGTTTTTTATTGCCATTTTTTTAATTTATCTACAAAACTTTTTTCTTCAGGTTTTCGTATTACAATTTTTTTTGGTGGAACGGTAGAAGGTAAAATTTGCCTTGCTTCCATTTTTTTGGAAACGGTGGACTCCATTTTTAATTTCATTAGTTCAGAACGTGTGTCTACAAATTTGGAACGTAATTCTTTTACTTCATTGGTTAAACTTGTAATTCTATAATTTTTTTCATCGTAGTTATGATTAAAATAGACCATTAACATAGCTAATGAAAAAACGAAAATTATAAATTTCCAAGTTTTTAGTGCATCATCATCAATTAAGAATTTTGCTTTTAATAGACTATATATACTATTTTCTTTTGCCATTATTTTTTTTCTGCTACTCGAAGTTTTGCACTTCTAGCCCTATTATTTATTTCAATTTCTGTTGCTGAAGGCACAATTAATTTTTCAATACTTTTAAAAGGCACTTCAAAATTCCCAAAAAAATCACGTTCAGGTTCGCCTTCAAACATGCCGTTTCTAATAAACCTTTTTACCAATCTGTCTTCTAATGAATGATACGAGATTACACTTAGTCTTCCTCCAGAAACCAATAATTCTTCCGTTTGCATTAAAAATTCTTTTAAAACTTGAATTTCCTGATTTACTTCAATACGAATGGCTTGATAAATTTGAGCTAAAATTTTATTTGCTTTATGCCCTGGCAAAAAACGAGACAAAACCTCTTTTAACTGCTCTGAATTTTTAATTTTTTTATCCGCTCTAGCGGCAACAATAACATTTGCCATAGCGCCACCATTTTTCAATTCGCCAAAATCAACAAAAACACGTTTTAGTTCCGTTTCTGCATAATCGTTTACTACTTCATACGCAGAAAGTGTATCATTTTGGTTCATTCTCATATCTAAAGCGGCATCAAAACGAGTAGAAAAACCTCTATCTGCCACATCAAATTGATGAGAAGAAACTCCGAAATCGCCTAAAATTCCATCTACTTGTTTTACGCCGTGAAAGCGTAAAAACCTTTTAATAAATCTGAAATTTTCATTAATTAATACAAATCGTTCGTCATCTATTGCATTAGCTAACGCATCTGTATCTTGATCAAAACCAAACAATTTTCCGTTTGGTCCTAAATGTTTCATTATTTCTCTAGAATGTCCGCCGCCGCCAAAAGTGACATCAACGTAAATTCCGTCTGGTTTAATATTTAAACCCGCAACTGTTTCTTTTAAAAGTACTGGGTTATGATATTCCATCTTCCTCTTCATTTTGGTTCCCCATTACTTCTTCGGCTAAATCTGCAAAATCAACCATTGCATGATCTAATGCAGTCTCATATACATTTTTGTCCCAAATTTCAATAATTGAAACCGCAGATGACAATACAATATCCTTATCAATTTTTGAAAACAACACTAAATCTTTCGGGATTAACAACCTTCCTGTTGCATCAATTTCAATCATTCTTACACCAGCAGTAAACGCTCTAATGAAATCATTGTTCTTTTTTACAAAGCGATTTAATTTATTTATTTTCTGCATGACTTTATTCCATTCCTTCATGGGATACAATTCCAAGCAAGGTTGAAAAACGGAACGCTTTAATACAAAACCTTCTTCAAAATTACCCAGCTGTTTTTTAAGAGGCGCAGGCACCATTAACCTTCCTTTTGCATCAACTTTGCACTCGTATGTTCCTAAAAATGTATTCAACTTTTATAAATGAATTATTATTGAGACAAATTTAAAAAATATTTTACCACTTTTTACCACAAAATACCACTTTGTTAATAAGTTTTTGATTAAAATAGATAGAATTACCACTTAGATGCTGAAAATAAAGATATTGACAAAGAAATTAAGTTTTTAACTACAGAAGAAATTATTGAAAAAAAGCTGTTAATTAGGTAGATGTTATTCAAAACAAATTGAAAATTAGGGTTTTAGCTAGGAAACAATTTAATAATCTTTAATAGTAAACAAATGTGAAAAAAAAATGTATTTTTGTAAATATTAGATGATTTGATCACGAAGACGTTTTTATGATAAAGAAAGAAAAAAAATATACTTATTTTGAAGCGGGTGAAGGCACGCCAATAATTGTTTTACATGGTTTGATGGGCGGCTTAAGTAATTTTGACGGCGTGGCTAATTTTTTTCCAAGTAAAGGATACAAAGTAATTATTCCTGAATTACCGATTTATAAGCAAAGTTTATTAAAAACTAATGTAAAAGCTTTTGCCAGATATGTAAAAGACTTTATTGTTTTCAAAGGATTAGAACGTGTAATTTTGGTTGGAAATTCTTTAGGTGGACATATTGGTTTGTATTTTACGAAACAATACCCCGAACTAGTTAAAGGATTAGTAATTACTGGAAGTTCGGGATTATACGAAAGCGCAATGGGTGAAAGTTACCCTAAACGTGGTGATTACGAATATATTAGAAAAAAAGCTGAAGATGTATTTTATAATCCAGAAGTGGCAACAAAAGAAATTATTGATGAGGTTTTTGCAACCGTAAACGACAGGATTAAATTGTTGAAAACGTTAACCATTGCCAAAAGCGCCATTCGTCATAATATGGCTAAAGATTTACCAAAAATGCATGTGCCAACTTGTATTATTTGGGGGAAACAAGACAAAGTAACGCCTCCAGAAGTAGCAGAAGAATTTAAACAACTGCTTCCAAATTCTGAATTATATTGGATTGACAAATGTGGCCATGCGGCTATGATGGAAGAACCAAATCAATTTAATGATTTATTGTTTGGATGGCTTAGCGAGAAAAAATTATAAATTCTCTTTTTAGATAAGATAAAAATATCCTACGTCAATCTTTTGAGTAGTTTAAATACTGTAAATCAAATGAAAATTAATACCGCCGAATTTGTAGTTAGTAATTCCGAAGTGGAAAAATGTCCGAAAGACAGAATTCCAGAATATGCTTTTATTGGACGCTCAAATGTTGGAAAATCATCGTTAATTAACATGATTACCAATCATAAAAACCTTGCTAAAACTTCTGGAAGACCCGGTAAAACTCAATTAATCAACCATTTTTTAATTAACAAAAACTGGCATTTAGTAGATTTACCTGGTTATGGATACGCAAAAGTTTCAAAAACCACTAAAGCAAAATTTCAACAATTTATTACTGATTATTTCGAAAGCAGAGAACAACTTATTTGTGCGTTTGTTTTAGTAGATATTAGACACGAACCTCAAAAAATTGATACAGAATTTATTGAATATTTAGGTGAAAGTGAAATTCCGTTTTGTATTGTTTTTACAAAAGCAGACAAATTAGGAAAAACGCATATACACAAACACGTGGAAGCATACAAGAAAAATTTATTAGCCAACGATTGGGCAGAAATGCCTCAATATTTTATTACCTCAGCCGAAAGTGCTTTAGGAAAAGAAGAAATTTTGACTTATATAGATGAAGTGAACCAGAATTTATTTACGGGTTCTGATTTTTAAAATAGGTATACGGATTTTCGGATTATTATAAATTTATTAAACCCTCCAATAGTTTTGAGCTTTTGGAGGGTTTTTTATTTATTTCACCAACAACGAGTGCTGCGTCATCACTTCTGGCTGAACAATTCCCATTAAATCTAAAATTGTTGGAGCAACATCACCTAAAACACCTGATTGAATGTGTATTTTATCGTTATCTACTAAAATTACAGGTACAGGATTGGTTGTATGTGCGGTATTTGGCGAACCATCTGGATTTATCATGGTTTCGCAATTTCCGTGATCTGCAATTACGATTGTAGTGTACTGATTTGCTAAAGCGGTTTCAATGATTTCTTTTACACAAATATCAACAGTTTCACAAGCTTTTATGGCTGCTGGCATACTTCCGGTGTGACCAACCATATCGCCATTTGCGAAATTTAAACACACAAAATCAACCTCTCCTTTTTGTAATTCTGGTACTAAGGCATCTTTTAATTCGAAAGCACTCATTTCGGGTTGTAAATCGTAAGTGGCTACTTTTGGTGAGTTTTTTAAAATACGTGATTCACCATGAAACGGCTCTTCTCTTCCACCAGAAAAGAAAAAAGTTACGTGCGGATATTTTTCAGTTTCTGCAATTCGGATTTGTTTTTTTCCAGATTTAGAAAGTAGTTCGCCTAAGGTTTCAGTAATATTATCTTTATCATAAATTACGTGAACGTTTTTATAGGTATCGTCATAATTGGTTAACGTAACATAATACAATGGCAATTTGTGCATATTTTGTTCATGAAAATCCGATTGTGAAAGCGCTTCAGTAAGCTCTCTACCTCTATCGGTTCGGAAATTAAAGAAAATTACCACATCATCAGGTTGTATTGTTTTCCCTTCTGAAGAAAACAAGGGCTGAATAAATTCATCTGTAACGTTTTCATCATAACTTTTTTGAATGCTTTCTGCCATATTTGATGTTGTTTCACCAATTCCTTTTACTAATAAGTTGTATGCTAATTTTACTCGTTCCCAACGTTTGTCTCTATCCATTGCGTAATATCTTCCAATTACTGATGCTAATTTAGCCGGAGTATTCGATAGAAAATTTTGTAAATCTTGTATGTATTTTTTTCCTGATTTTGGATCAACATCTCGCCCATCCGTGAAAGCATGAACAAACATATTTGTTACACCATTTTCCTGAGCTGCTTCAATTAATCTTCTTAAATGTGAAGTATGAGAATGCACACCACCATTTGAAAGCAACCCTAAAAAATGAACGTTTTTATGATTTATTTTTGCATAATTAAAGGCATCAAGTAACGGTTTTTCATTTTTCAACGTATGATTTTGTACTGCTAAATTTATTTTGGCTAAATCTTGGTATACTATACGACCTGCACCTAAATTCATATGGCCTACTTCTGAATTTCCCATTTGACCTTCGGGTAAACCTACGTGAAGTCCATCTGTACGCAATTCAGCATTTGGATAATTTTTATATAACGAATCTATAAATGGTGTATTGGCATTATCTATGGCTGAAACTTTAGGGTCTGGAGAATGTCCCCAACCATCTAAAATCATTAAAATTACTTTTTTGTTCATCACTATTGTATTTAAGATACGAAGTTACTGATTTTTTTAACGCCGACTTAAAAAAGTTAGTAACGAAAAGGTTTTCTTAATTTAATTGTAGAAAAATAGTAGTGTTATTTTAGAGCATTCTTGGCTTGGTTGTAATCAATAAAATATCGAATACTGATAGAAAATGTATGATTTAAATCTTCATGATTAAATACTTTTTTAGTATTATAAACAAAATTTTTATCTATTGCATTTTGAAAAATACCGGAGGCATTTCTATACAAAAACGACATTTGACTTCCTGGTGCAAACCACCAACTATAAGACAAATCAAAATTCCACAAATTCAAATTTTGGTTGGCATTATCTTTATAAGAATACGCTTCAGTATATCCGTTTTCTAATAATTTATAGTACGAATTGTTTTCCGAAAACGACCAATAATGTCTTAATTTTAATCCAAAATTCATTTTTGCAGTGATGGAATATTTACCTTCTAAACTCGTTTCTAAAGTTTGATTGTCTCTTTTTGCGAAAATAATATCATTTCCTACTCGATCTACGCGACCTAAGTCTTGATATTCGTTGTTAAAGTTATTGCTGTAAATTAAGGAAATTTATCGTTAAATCGATATCTTGGACTTATATCAATTCCCCAATACCACCAACCTTTTGTTTCTGTAATTCCAATATTTGGGTTGATATCAAATGCAAATTTATTGTTGTAATTGGTAGAAATAAATCCCCACATACCATAATTTTTGGGGAAAATTACAAATCTTCCTTGAGCTTGTGGATTGTAAAAATTATATCTTTCAAACGGATTTAAATTAATACCGATACCTGCGGAATGATTTTTTTTATTGGTTAAATTTAAATTAATATTAAAATTTTGCTCTTGGAGATAGTTGGTCGCTTTATCGAATTGCGCATAGGTATTCAAACTTATTCTAAATGAATTTAATTTTTCTGTCGATTGAAGCAGTCTGTAATTGGCATTCGCATTAATGGAATAATAATTGGCTTGAAAATTAACCCCTAAATCATTATTATCATAGTCTTTGGAAACATATTCTCCAAAAACCGAAAATCTAATTTTTCCTGATGTTTCTCCAAATCCTAAATTTGCCGTAATTCCGTTTTTGTTTTGCAAATTGGCATAATTATTTACATAACTATATTTTAAGGCACCATTTAAATTGTAAGTATTCTTTTTTGTATTTAAATCGAAAGTTGTCGCAGTAACATTTGCATCTCTATAATTTCCATTTCGAGTGACGTTTGTATTAATTAATGATACAGAAGAATTTCCATTAAAACGCTGATCTAAAACCAAAACATTATAATTAGCAAGTGGTTCAACCGTTTCTGTTCTCGTATTTCCGGTATTTACATCCCGAATAACTACATCTGTTTTTTTAGTAACCGTATTTAAAAAACCAATTCCTAAACCGTCTTTCGTTCTACCCGAAACTTTAACGGCATTGACCAAATCAATTGTGTTTGGAAAATCTATGACTTCTTCTGTTTCTGAAATTTCTGGATATTTACTTGCGCGTTGTCCAATTCTTCTTGAATAAAACAAACCACCTTTATTAAACAAATCGGTTCCTTCTGTAAAAAAGGGTCTGTTTTCGTTAAATATTTGTTCAAAAGGTCCTAAATTTAATATCTTATTATCAAATCTGGTTTGACCAAAATCGGGAATTAAAACCATATCTAATGTAAAAGCATCGGTTAATCCGTATTTTAAATCTAAACCGCCTTTTAAAGTTCCGAACGATTTATCTTTACCTAAACTATTTAAATAAAAAGAAGAATAGGGTATCAAAAATAAACGCGTTGGTGTATTAATTTTTTCAATACCAGTTAAAACACCAGCTTGTTGCGTAAAAAAACCTTTTCTATTATCTACAGGATTCCAAGTAAACATTTGTCGGTTTCTTCTCAATTCTCTAAAAAAGTTAATACCCCAAGTTTGTTTCTCTTCCTCAGAAAAACGAAGTGCAGCATACGGAATTTTCATTTCAACTACCCAGCCAAAATCTGTAATTTTTGCTTTGCTTTCCCATATGGCATCCCATGAAGTGTCTTCATTTTCAGTAGTTCTTACTAAATCCATTTGGCCATCAGAAGCACTTACAAAAAAACTAAATTCTTGCTGACCATCATTGAAACCATTAATAAATACACCAAAAAAATCGGTAGCACCAAAATTATCTCTTTCTGAGATTTCTCTTAAAATTTTAGTAGGTTCATTGTCGTATAAAATTGCTCCTATATAAATAGCATCATCATCGTACACTACTTTTACTTCTGTACGAAGTTCGGGTAATTCTGGTTTTCCATTTTCTTGGTTAAACATAACAAAGTTTTTTGCTATAGCCACATTTTTCCAATCCTCTTCATTAAGTGAGGCGTCAATTTTAATAAAATTTTTAATTTTAATAGTACTAATTTCCTTTTTATTGTTTACTGGAGAAAATGTATTTGGTGTTGCCATTTCTTGAGCAAAAGAAATTTGAAATAAAAAGAGTATGCTAAGAATTTGAAAAGGCTTCATAAAATATTTTGTGAATAAAATTGATTAGTATAACTATTGCCAAATTTGTTTCATTATCAAATGTTAATTTTTATAATTAATTTAAATATCTACTTTTTTAAACAAAAATCTTCAATCAAAAATAAATAATTGCCGACAAAATGTATAAAATAAACGTTAAAAAACACTAATTTATTTTTTTTATTCAAAATTACTATTATATTTGCCTGTGTTCGTTTTAAAAAATCAACAATAAATACAATGCGTTATACATTTTTACCTTTTATTTTTTTAAGTTTTATGTTGCTTTTTTCAGTTAATGAAAATCTGGTAAATACAACTTTTAAGACCAATGAATTTGCAACAAATGTTGTAAATCCAATTGCTATGGTGAAAAATGAGGCAGATATTATTAAAGAAAAATCGGAGTTATTATATTGTGAAATTCAACCTGAAGGATTTTCATTACCAGAATTAGAAATTTTTACAAAAGCATTTGAAGGGTACACGGCTATAGAAGCGCAAGGGAAAATTAAAAATAACATTTTAACAATAATTGATTTCAGTTTATCTTCCACAAAAGAAAGAATGTGGGTAATTGATATGGTTAACAAAAAAGTGATTTTACAAACATTAGTTTCTCATGGTATAAAATCTGGAAAAGAATTTGCCAAATCATTTTCCAACCAAAATGAATCATATAAAAGTAGTTTAGGTTTTTATTTAACCGGTGAAACCTATATTGGAAAACATGGTATTTCGTTAAAATTAGACGGCTTAGAATTTGGACTTAACGATAAAGCAAGAGAAAGAGATGTAGTAATTCATGGCGCTGAATATGTTTCTAAAAAACTAGCAAATAAACAAGGGTACTTAGGCAGAAGTCAAGGTTGTCCTGCTGTAGCAACTGCAATTGCTCCAAAATTAATTCAAACTATTAAAAACAAATCAATATTGTTTATTTATCATTCAAGTAGAATGTACGTTAATAAATCTAAATTAATTTCTTAATCTATCGTACAACATTTTATCTAAGTTGTACATGTCATCTCTAAATTGCAACTTATCATTTTTTAACCAACCTGTCCAATATAATTGGTGAACATAAATAGGTTCTTTTACTTTTATATAATAAGGTTCTTTATTTTTTTTGATAATTGAATCTATTTCGTTTCCATTTGCCCATCGTTCATCATCCTGTTTATTTAATATTTTTTTAGCTAAATCAACTGGATTTTGTACCCGAACACAACCCGAACTTAATGCCCTATATGACAAATCAAAATAATCTCTGTGATTGGTATCATGTAAATACACCGAATGATGGTTAGGAAAATTAAATTTCACAACACCTAGCGAATTATTGTACCCATGATTTTGAACGTACCTGTAACTTGAAGCTTTTGCAGGATTCCAACTAGCTGGAGAAACAATATTATTTTTTCTGTCATAAATAAGAATTCTATTTCTTGTGAAATAACTTCTATTTGCAGCTGCTTCAACGGATAAATCTTCTTTAATAATAGTTGGCGGAACCGTCCAAGTAGGATTAAATACAAAATTAGACAACTTCGAATCTAAAATTGGTGTCATCCTTTTGGGTTTGCCACAAACAATTTTATGTGTAGCTAAAGTATCCTGATTCTTGATGAAATGCAATGAATATGCCGGTAAATTAATTATTAAGTATTGCTCGCCAAAATCTCTTGAAAACCAGCGCCAACGCTCTAAATTGGCTAAAATTTGTGAACGTCGTGTTTCTACATTATAATTTAATGCTTTGATTGTGCCATAACCAATAACGCCATCTGCTGATAAACCATGTCTTGCTTGAAATTTTTTAACGGCTTCAAGCATTGAACTATCGTAAATTGAAGAATAATTTGTGTTTTTTTCGTCTAAATCTTTCCAATATACCAATCGTTTTTTGATTTCTTTTACTTCAATTGAAGTATCATTATATTTTATTTTTATCGTTTTTTTTAACGAATCGAAATTACTTTCTGGTATTTTATTTATAAGAACTAACGCTTCTTTTAAGGATGTATAAATTGGATGATTTGGTAATAAATTTTTAATAGAAGATGCTACATTTTTTGAAGAAATTGCGACTTTCAAATGGTTTGCCGTAGAAAATGGTTTGTCAAATAAATCCCAATTTTCATACACCTCATCAGGATTTAATTTTCCTCTGAAATAATGACTACAAAGTTTATCATACGTTTGGGTTAACAAAATATCGTAAGCTAATTTTTCTTCTAAAGACAAAGAATCTAGCTTTACTTCTAACTGAAATATTTTATTAATATTGTAATCTTGAGGATTTAAACCTTCGTATTTTGATTTTTCTATTTGTATGATTAAATCTTCTCTATTTTCTGCATCTACCCATATTTCGTGATTTCCAAATGCAGTATAAATACCTTTTATACTATCCGATTTATCTGCTAATATTTCTTCAGGAATGGCATGAATAGTAATTTTTCTAATGGTGTCAAAATAATCTTCACTCACTTTGAAATCGTTTTTTTTACAAAGTTTAAAAGACACAATGGAAACAATTAGTACAAGACTAAAAAACAAAATCTTTTTCATTCAATTCAAATTTATCAAATTTACCAAAAAATACTGGTATTATATATGAAAAGCAAAAATGATTCCAATTTACATATTAAAATATTTATACATTAAAAAATGTGTGCCAATCTCTGGAATTTCAAACGAAGCACCTTTTTTAATACATCCCAATTTTTCATAAAAAGATACCGCGGTTTCTCTTGCGTTAAACCAAAGTAATTCAACTTGATTTGATTCAATAATATTGAAAATCTCTTCAAGTAACAACTTTCCAAAACCAGCACTTTGGTACTCTTCTAAAATTGCCATTCCACGCAATTGAAATTGATTTTTTATGTCGAAATTTTTATTATTTGTTTTAAAAACTGAGGCTATTCCAATTATATTATTTTCAATATATAATCCAAAATGAGTAGTATCAACAGCATCATCACCTAAAAAAGAGCACGTTTCAATAGGTTTTCCTTGCCGTAAGACGGCGCTTCTAACTGGAAAAGTATCTAAATAATTAATTTTTTTAATTGAAATTTTGTTCATAACGTGTTATATATTAATAAATTACAAGATTGTTTTTTATATTTTTTATTATTTTTATTAAAAAACTTGCAACTAATCGGTTTTTCATATTATATTTGCACTCACCAAAATAAAATGCGAAAGTAGCTCAGTTGGTAGAGCGTCAGCCTTCCAAGCTGAATGTCGCGAGTTCGACCCTCGTCTTTCGCTCTGAAATATATTGATTTTAAAATTCTACCATGCGAAAGTAGCTCAGTTGGTAGAGCGTCAGCCTTCCAAGCTGAATGTCGCGAGTTCGACCCTCGTCTTTCGCTCTAAAGTCTCAAATTTTTTTGAGGCTTTTTTATTTTAAGTCACTTAAATCCGTTCCTGTTTCAATTTCAATTGGTTCTTTTCCTTGCTGAAAAAGTCGTGAAGGCAAATCACCTTTTAACGTAATTTTATTTCCTAATACTTCTAACCAGCTCCCTTCTCTTAATCCTAAAACCGATTGCGGATTATACTGATGAAATTCTTTTATTCTCGTTTCTCTCGTTTCTCCCATATGTTGAGAACCTTCTATTGGATCTAAATAATGAGGATTTAAATTAAAAGAAACCAATCCTAACGTTCTAAAACTCGGCGGATACACAATCGGCATATCATTAGTAGTATTCATAGTTAAACCACAAATGTTACTTCCCGCGCTTGTTCCTAAGTAGGGCGTTCCGTTTTCAACCGCTTTCTGAATGACATCTAATAAATTATATTTGTACAACATATCTACTAAAACAAAGGTGTTTCCTCCGCCAGTAAAAATGGCTTCTGCGTTTTGTATCGCTTCAATTGGATTTTCAAATTCATGAATTCCTTTTACTTCAATATTTAGTTGTTTAAAAAACGGTTTTGCTTTTTCTGTATATGCATCGTGAGTAATTCCGTCAGGTCGTGCAAAAGGAATAAACACTATATTTGAAATAGTTGCAAAGTGTTCTTTCAAAACAGGCAATAAATAATCTAAATAGATGCCGCCGAATAAGGTGGAAGTGCTTGCTATAATTACTTTTTTCATATGCTTTACTAATTTTACACTATTCTTAACAAAATTTTATAAGGATTGTAATTTTGTTCTTTTATTTTTACAAAAAATTAATTCTTTTACTTATCAAAAAATATATACAAATAGCTTTTATTCTTCTCTTTCAAATTGTAGTTTCGCAAAACGATTCTATAATTAAGGGCAAAATCATTGTGGAAACCAACGACAACGACGGAATTACTATTGTAAATATTTCTAACAAAACTAATACAATTTCCGGAAACGGTGGCTATTTTAAAATAAAAGCCAAAGTAAATGACACTATTATGTTTAGCGCCATACATTTAGTTGGCAAAAAACACATCATTACAAAAAAAGATTTTGGTAGAGATTTACTTTTTATAAAATTAGACATTTACACGCGTCATATTAAAGAAATTATGGTTACGAATGCTGACGATATCACTGCGGAATCTTTAGGTTTAGTTCCAAAAGGACAAAAAAAATATACGCCTGCAGAAAGACGTTTGAAAACCGCAGGTGATTTTAATGGACAATTTGGCTTAAATACAGCTTTTAGTGTTGATCCCTTATTAAACGCTATTTCTGGCAGAACCAAACAGTTAAAAGCAGAATTAGAAGTAGAACGAAAAGAATTTTTACAATATAAAATAAATACTAACTTTGATTCCGAATATATTATGAATCAAATGCACATTCCAGAAGAATATGTGCAAGGATTTGTTTTTTATATTGTAGAAGATGAAGAATTAAAAAACGCAGCTAAAGCAAAAAACAAAACGCTAATTGCTTTTCGAATGAGCGCGCTTGCTGTTGATTTTTTGAAATTGAAAAATTTACAACCCTATTATCCAAAACCAGTTGAACCAGAAAAAAATACAGAAGAAAATTCTATTCCAGAAACAGAATCAAAATCTAAAAAAAATGAATAAAATAAAATTAAGTTTACTGGTACTACTGTTTTCAATTTTGAGTGCTTTTACTTTGCATAAATTTTATGTTGGTGTTTTTCAAATTGATTATTTTAAAGAAAAAAAAGAGGTTCAAATTACAGCACGTTTATTTATTGATGATTTAGAAAAAGCCTTATATAAAAAATACAACAAGCATATTTACATCACTACAAAAGATGAAATTGCTGAAGCTAATACTTTAATTGCTAGTTATTTATCGGAAAAATTAAAAATTAAAATTAATAATAAAGTTCAAATACTACAGTTTTTATCTAAAGAACAAGAAGATAATATTGTAATTTGCTATTTAAAAATTCCTTTTAAAGACAACCTAAAAGAATTAGACATTTACAACAATGTTTTATCCGATATTTTTATTGAGCAACAAAATTTAGTACATTTGAACATTAATGGGAACAAAAAAACACTTTTGTTTACCAATACAGAAACCAACCAAAAACTAAAATATAAATAATTATGAAAAAGTTAATTTTTATTGTTTTCCTATTTTTTGCATCATTAACCGGATTTGCACAAGAAGTAAAAAAAGAAGAAACAAAAAAAGAACCACAAGGGCACACTGACATTAATAAATTCAGTCAAATGTATGCTGAAATGGCTACGCCTAATATGTTCAGAACGGCTTCTGGTGCGCCAGGTCCTGCCTATTACCAACAACGTGCGGATTATAAAATTAATTTAGAATTGGACGATAAAACCTCCAAAATGTATGGAAGTGAAACCGTTACGTATTACAATAACGCACCAGAATCTTTAGATTATTTATGGGTGCAATTGGATCAAAACATCGCCAGAAGAGACTCACAAACGCCTTTAATTGATTCTCAAACAATGCCACAAGCTACCTCAGCTGAAAACTTCGCCAAAACATACATGGGTAAAGGTTTTGATGGCGGATTTAACTTAGAATACGTTAAAGACGACAAAGGTAACGCTATGAAATACATCATAAACAATACTATGATGCGTATTGATTTGCCAAAATCCTTAAAAAAGGGAGAAAAAGTTGTTTTTTCAATCAAATGGTGGTACAATATTAACGATTATATGAAAGATGGCGGAAATGGTCGTTCTGGATATGAAGTGTTTCCGGATGGAAATAAAATTTATGTTATTGCACAATTTTATCCAAGAATGTGCGTGTATAATGATGTTGAAGGATGGCAAAATATGCAATTTTGGGGAAGAAGTGAATTTGCTTTAACTTTTGGAAATTACGATGTTAAAATTACCGTTCCAGCCGATCATATTTTAGATGGAACTGGTGTTTTACAAAACAGAAGTGAAGTCTATACTTCAGAACAAGAAAAAAGATGGCAATTAGCCGAAAATTCTTTTGATAAACCTGTAATAATTGTTAATCAAGCGGAAGCAACTGCTGCAGAGAAAAGCTTCTCAACTAACAAAAAAACTTGGCATTTAAAAGCTGAAAATGTTAGAGATTTTGCATTCTCAACTTCTCGTAAATTTATTTTAGATGCAATGGCGGTTCAAGTTGGAAATAGCAAACCTATGGCCATTTCTATGTATCCAAAAGAAGCCAATCCGCTATGGGAAAACTTATCTACAATAGCAGTAGCGCACACGTTAAAAACCTATTCGAAATATACATTCGAATATCCTTATCCAAAAGCCATATCAGTTTCTGCTGAAGATCAAGGAATGGAATATCCAATGATTTGTTGGAATTATGGTCGTCCAGATGAAAACGGAAAAATTAGCGACAGAGTAAAGTACGGAATGTTAGGAGTTATTATTCATGAAGTAGGACATAATTTCTTTCCAATGATTGTAAATTCTGACGAAAGACAATGGACTTGGATGGATGAAGGTTTAAACACCTTTTTAGAATATTTAACCGAACAAGAATTTGATAAAAATTTCCCAGCAGATAGAGGCCCAGCAAAATCAATAGTGCCCTATATGAAAGGAAATCAACAGTTTTTAGAACCAATTATGAGCCACGGAGATGTGGTGTATAATTTTGGCGCAAATGCTTATGGAAAACCTGCAACAGGATTAAATATTTTGCGTGAAACCATTATGGGGCACGAATTATTTGACCATGCATTTAAAACGTATGCCAACCGTTGGAAATTTAAACATCCTACACCAGAAGACTTTTTTAGAACCATGGAAGATGCATCTGCAGTTGATTTAGATTGGTTTTGGAAAGGTTGGTTCTACTCTACTGATGTAGTAGATTTAGGTATCAAAAATGTAAAACAATTTTATGTAACTGAAGATGCTTCTAAAGAAGCTGCTGCAGCGGTAAACAGAAGAGGAAGAAGAATGCCTAATAGCGGACCAATGATTTATTTAGTAAATAGTGAAAGTTCGGAATTAAAGCCAGAATCAAAAACAGCACTTGAAACAGAAAAAGTAATAGCTTTAAATGACTATTTAAACAAAAATTATAGTACTGAAGAAAAAGCGGCTTTAAAAAAGCCAAAATATTTTTACGAAGTAGAATTTGACAAACCAGGAAGTTTAATGATGCCAATTATTGCCGAATTACAATTTGAAGACGGCACTTCAGAAACACATAAATTTCCGGTTCAAATTTGGAGAAGAAACAATACTACTGCAAAACGTGTTTTTGCAACAGAAAAAAAAGTAGTTAAAATTCAATTGGATCCAAAATTAGAAACAGCTGATATTGATGTAACCAATAATACTTGGCCAAAAGAAGCCGTTGTTGATAAATTTGAACAAATAGAAAAAAAATAAACTATTTTGAAATAAACATATTGAAAATACTTTTAAACCATTAAGGTAGTAAGATAATTAAGATTTTTAAAGACTTAATGAAACTTAATTTCTTAATGGTTTTTATTTTTTAACAAAAAAACACTAAGTTTTACTACATTTGTAATTCATTAAACACAAAACTATGTTTGGTATTGGCGGAGGCGAAATATTTTTTATATTACTTGTAATTCTAATGCTATTTGGATCAGATAAAATTCCAGAAATTGCAAGAGCATTGGGTAAAGGTATGGCGCAATTAAAAAACGCAACCAATGAAATTAAACACGAAATTCAAAAAGGCACAGAAGAAAACGGACTTGACTTAAAAAGTTTAACTGGCGGTATTACAGATGAAATTGCAAATGCAAAAAAAAGTATGACAGAATATATAAATCCTGTTGAAATTTCAAATCCAATAACTGAAATCAAAGAAGAAATTGAAAATGTAACCGGACCAATAAAACGTCAAATTTAATGGTGGAAAAATTAATCAATTTAGATAAAAAATTATTTATATTTCTTAATAATTTAGGTTCTAAACCATTTGATGAAATATGGTTACTTCTAACAAATCAATTAAATTGGCTTCCGTTTTTCCTAATTTTACTATTTATTTTATATAAAAAATTAGAAACAAAAAAATTGGCAATAGCTATTCTAATACTAGCAGCATTAATTACGTTTACTAATGAAATTACGGATGTAATTAAATTTTCAGCACAACGTATTCGCCCTTGTAATGATGATACATTAGCTGGCTTAATAAGAGTTGTAAAAGACAGCGATACCTTTAGCTATTTTTCTGGACACGCATCAAATTCAACAGCATCTATGATGTTTGTATACTTAATTCTTAGAAAATATTACAAATACAGCTACTTGATTTTTCTGTATCCTTTAATTTTTGCCTACAGTAGAATTTATTTAGGACTTCACTTTCCTTTAGATATTATTTCTGGGTATGTTTTTGGTGGATGTACTGGGTTTGTTTTTTACAAAATATACAATAAAATTAAAAAAAAATATGCAGCAAATTCCTAATTTAACTTCTTTACGGTTTATTTTAGCGTTACTTGTTGTGCTTTTTCATACACCCGAATTTTTCGCAAATAGAAATTTACCTTATTTTAATGATTATTCTCTACTTTTAAAAGGGAATGAAAGCGTTTGGATGTTTTTTTCGTTAAGTGGTTTTTTAATAATCCGCCAGTTATTCAATGAAAAAATAAAAACAAATTCTATTAATCTGAAAAGGTTTTTTCTAAATAGAATATATAGAATATTTCCATTATACTATTTAGTATTAATATATGGCTTTATTCATTACCAAATTATTTTACCAAAATTGGGGTTTCAATTCGAAAATTCATATAATATTTTAGAAGGAATATTGCTTTCAGTAACATTTTTTTCAAATATTTTTTTAACATATTCGCCTGGTGGAATTATAGAAATACTATGGTCCATAGGAATTGAAGAACAATTTTACATAGTAATTGCACCTTTATTTTATTTCATACCAAAAACGAAACTAAATACTACTTTAATATTATCAACTGTGATTTATTTACTTCTTTTCGTAAGTAATATATTTCCTTTAATGACAGAATATAAAATGTATTTTTTCTTTTTTACATTTAGTGGGCTT
>NZ_JBBALQ010000014.1:0-41386 GCF_040402955.1 Flavobacterium sp.
ATGGTGGTCAATTTAAACTGGAAAGTGGTGGTCAATTTGACCGGATTTTCCAATATGCATCGGAATACAATCAAAAATTATCTCAAAAAAGAGCGGAGTCTACCAGAGATTGGTTAATTAATCAATGCATTGCACCAGAGCGATTAAAAGCGTCAGGTTATGGAGAATCAAAATTAATAAACGAATGTGTTGATGGAATTAGTTGTACGGAAGAGCAACATCAAGAAAATAGAAGATCAGAGTTTATAATTATAGATTAATTTTTTAGAAAATAATGTTAAATTAATTTAGAAGACATGAATAACTTAAATAACATTTTTAAAATAATTAGTAAAAAGAGTATTTCTGAAGTACCATATAACGAGCAAGATATTGTAAAATTTTATTTACAACTTCTCAAAATGAAAAAGAAGCGACCTCATATAAATACGCTTAATTTGTTAAAAAAATGTTATCCTAATGCAGACGCAATCCTTAAAAAAGTAATAGATGAAAATAAAGAATAACAAGTTTAAAATATATAATTTACTTTTTCTATTGGTCATTTTGTGTTATTTTGGAAAAAGCTATTCTCAAAAGAAAACCAATGAAAAACCAACAGCCAAACAAGGTTACGAAATAACTATTCAAACCCAAAATTTAGTAAATGAAACGGTGCAACTTTCATTTGTTTTTGGGACAAATAAAAAAAACTATGTTGTAGATAGTATAAAAATCAAAACCAATATTCAAAAAGTGGTTTTTAAAGAACCTAAAAAAATTGTTGGGGCTATTTTTAAATTAGCGCTAAAATCGAATCCAAATTTTATTGAATTAGCTATTGATAATGGCAATTCCCTTCAGATAAATGCTACAGGAACCAATACTCAAAATTGGGAAATTTTATCAAATGTAATAAATAAAGATTTCTTAGATTATCAAAAAAAAAGCAGCTTACTTTCCAAACCAGAACAAACGGAAAGTAAAAGTCAACTTCAAAAAAAATATCCAAATTCGATATTGAATCTTTATTTTTGGGCAGAAAACAAAACGCAATTGCCAAAAATTACAGACCCAAATGAACAGCAAGTAGCCTATGATTCGTTTTTTGATACCGTAAATTCAAATGATAAAAGATTGGCGTTTTTGCCAAACATCAATAAATTATTATATAAACTGGTTACTATTTTACCTTTAACCAATGAAAATTACATTAAACACATCGATAAATTATTGAAAGGTCTGGATTGCAAAACACAAAATTACTCCATTTTTACAAAGTACATCTCGGCAAATTTAGCTTTTTTTGAGAGCACGAATTTGGAAATAGCATACAACCATTTGTATGAAAATTACATTAAAGACAATACTTGTAAATCGTTTTCAGATACCGATATGAATAAGTTCACCAATGAATACGATACAAATAAAAAAGTACCATTAAATAGTATTTTTCCAGAATTGTCATTTGCTAAGAAAGACAGTACCATAGTAACAATTCAAGAGATTTACTCGCAAAACGAATTCACATTAATCACTTTTTTTAGCCCAACATGCCAACATTGCATAAATAAAATGCCAGAAATAAAGAAGTTTATGGTAAATATTAAGGAAAAATACCCAAATAAAAAAACAGCATGGGTAGTCATCCTAAATGATAAAGAGGAGGACAAATGGTTGCCGTTTATTGAAAAAAACCAACTTGATACCGCCGCAATTAATTTAAAATCTTTAGACTCTAATAGATCATATCAACAAGTATTAAATGCCTTTTCAAATCCTTGTTATTTTTTGGTTAATAAGGAAGGAAAAGTAATGTTGAAGTCGTTTAATAATAAAGCTATTTTAGAAATTATTAATCGTTAGGTAATGTTTTACCATTCTGTTTATAATAGAAATATGAAGAAATTATTTTAATTTTTTAAACCAAAAAACCTCTAAATTTCTTTAGAGGTTTTTTGGTTTAAGTCAGTACCCGGAGTGGGAATCGAACCCACACTCCAAGGAACACGAGTTTGAGTCGTGCGCGTCTACCAATTCCGCCATCCGGGCATTGAAAAGTAAAAATAAATGAATATTTACTTTGTGGCTTTTTAAAGTGAGTGCAAATATAACTAAAGTTTCTAATTTCATTATAAAAATACTTAAAATTTTACTTTCAGAGTTCAATTTAATTACTAACTTTGCACCCAAATTACACAACACAACAACTAACTAACTACTAAACAACTAATTAAAATGTCATACAAAGAGCCTGAAGCAAAAATATTTGCGTGTTCTCAAAGTGTGTATCTAGCAGAAGAAATCGCCAGTAAATATGGTGTGCCGCTAGGTAAAGTAACGTTCTCAAAATACAGTGATGGTGAGTTTCAACCGTCTTTTGAAGAATCTATTAGAGGGCTTCGTGTGTTTTTAGTGTGTTCTACATTTCCGAGTGCAGATAATTTAATGGAATTGTTGTTAATGATTGATGCCGCAAAAAGAGCATCTGCAAGACATATAACAGCTGTAATTCCTTATTTTGGATGGGCGAGACAGGATAGAAAAGACAAACCAAGAGTGCCGATAGGAGCAAAATTGGTTGCCAAATTATTAGAAACAGCAGGAGCTACTCGAATTATGACCATGGATTTACATGCAGATCAAATTCAAGGATTTTTTGAAAAACCAGTAGATCACCTGTTTGCTTCCACTATCTTTTTACCTTATGTAAGAAGTTTAGGATTAGAAAATTTAACTATCGCATCACCTGATATGGGCGGTTCTAAAAGAGCGTATGCCTATTCGAAATTCTTAAAGTCGGATGTGGTTATTTGTTATAAGCAAAGAAAAGTAGCCAACGTTATTGATACGATGGAATTGATTGGTGAAGTGAGAGGCAGACATGTTATTTTAGTAGATGACATGATTGATACAGGTGGAACATTAGCAAAAGCTGCTGATGTTATGATTGAAAAAGGCGCTTTGAGTGTAAGAGCCATTTGTACCCACGCTATTTTATCTGGCGACGCGTATGAAAAAATTGAAAACTCAAAATTAGAAGAGTTAATTGTTACAGATTCTATTCCGTTAAAGAAAGAATCTAAGAAAATAAAAGTAGTGAGCTGTGCGCCGTTATTTGCAGATGTAATGCACATGGTTCAGAACAACGCTTCCATAAGTGGGAAGTTTTTAATGTAAAGTTAGTCGGTTTGAAGATGTTCATTCCTTTAAACTACTAACCAATTATTTTTTATTAATTTTAATTTATTTCAAATGAAATCAATTACGATCAAAGGATCACAAAGAGAAAGCGTAGGAAAAGTAGCTACTAAAGCCTTACGTAATGCTGGAATGGTTCCTTGCGTTATTTACGGAGGGGAAAATCCAGTACATTTTAGTGCTGAAGAAAGAGCATTTAAAGGTTTAGTTTACACTCCAGAAGCGCACACTGTAGTAATTGAATTAGAAGGTGGAAAGAAATTTGACGGTATCTTACAAGATATTCAATTTCACCCAGTTTCTGACAAAATTTTACACGTAGATTTTTATCAATTAGAAGCTACAAAAGAAATTACAATGGAAGTACCTGTTAAAATTACTGGAACTTCTCCAGGAGTTTTATTAGGAGGGGTTTTACGTTTAAACCAACGTAAATTAAAAGTGAGAGCTTTACCTGCTAACTTACCAGATTCAATAGTTGCAGACATTTCTGAATTAGAAATGGGTAACAAATTGTACGTTACTAAATTAGCTGCTGAAAATTACAAAATTTTACACCCAGACAATACAGTTGTTTGTCAAGTAAGAATTTCTCGTGCTGCTATGAAAGCGGCTCAAGAAGCGGCAAAAGCAGAAAAAGGCGGAAAAAAGAAAAAATAATTCAATTTTCTATAAAAGTAAAAATCCCGAGCATTGCGCGGGATTTTTTTATTTAATTAATTTTCGATTTGTTTTATTTCCCAACAAATACCGCTTTTCTTTTTTCTAAAAATGCCGTTGTGCCTTCTTTAAAATCTGCTGTGGCAAAACAAGCGCCAAAGTTTTTAATCTCTACCTCAAAACCATTAACTCCGTCTTCAAAGTTGGCATTTATTGCTTCAATAGCTTTTGCAATGGCTACACTTGAATTTTGACTGATTTTTGTAGCCACAGATATTGCTAAATCTAATAACTCTTCTTGCGGCACCACATGATTTACTAACCCATACGATTTCGCCGTTTCAGCATCAATCATATTGGCTGTCATGATTAATTCCATGGCTCTACCTTTTCCGATTAATTGTGTCAATCTTTGTGTGCCACCATAACCCGGAATAACGCCTAAAGTAACTTCTGGTAAGCCCATTTTTGCATTAGTTGAAGCAATTCTGAAATGACAACTCATAGCTAATTCTAATCCGCCACCTAAAGCAAATCCGTTTACCGCAGCTATAACTGGAGTTTGTAAATTTTGTACAAAATCAAATAATAATTCTTGTCCTTTTGCGGCCAATTGTTCTCCTTCTGCATCAGAAAAATGAGCAAATTCAGCAATATCTGCACCAGCTACAAATGCTTTTTCACCACTTCCAGTTAATATAATTACTTTTGTACTGCTGTCGTTATTTAAATCGCTAAAAGCAGTATGTAGTTCTTCAATAGTCGCTTTGTTTAAAGCATTTAATTTTGTGGGTCTGTTAATCGTAACAATCGCGAAATTGTCTTGTTTTTCAATTAAAATAGTTTCCATTTTTATATTTTTATAGGTAGTTTTACAGTAAAAAGTGTTCCTTTTTCTTCTTTGGATTCAAAAGAAATACTTCCGTTATAATTTTCAATAATTTTTTTAATGATGGCCAATCCCAATCCCATTCCTGAATTTTTAGTGGTGAATTTTGGTTCGAAAATATAAGCTGCGTTTTCAGTCGAAATTCCAATTCCGTTATCTGAGATTTTTAAAATAAAATTAGTATCTTCTTTTAAAATTTCTACCACCACCGATTTTATTTCTTGATTTTTTGGTATAGATTGAATGGCGTTTTTTACCAAATTTGTTACAATTCTTGTCAATTGTGTTCTGTCAAAAGAAGTGTAAATTTCATTTTCTGAAGAGTTAAAAGCAACATAATCTTCATTAAAAATTTCTAAAGCCGTTTTACAAATCTGAACAATGTTTAATCGTTCATTTTGTTGAGTTGGCATATTGGCAAAGTTTGAAAATGCACTTGCTACAGTGGTCATAGTATCAATTTGCTGAATAAGGGTTTCAGAAAAATCTTCAAGTTTTTGACTGTTATTTGGGTCGTTCGGATCAAATTTTCTTTGAAAACTCTGTATAGTTAAACGCATTGGCGTAAGTGGGTTTTTAATTTCGTGAGCCACTTGTTTTGCCATTTCACGCCAAGCGTTTTCTCGTTCGCTTTGTGCTAATTTTTGTGCGCTTTCTTCTAAGGTATCCACCATGTTGTTATAGGCTAAAATTAGCCCATTAATTTCTTGATTTCCTGGTTGAAGCTTTAGTTTTTGATTGCGCTCATTTAACTGTGTAATGCCTAACTTTTCTGAAATTTGAGAAATAGATTTGGTAATATTACTAGATAATAAAAAAGAAATCAATATAGAAATAATAAACATTATTATGAAAACTTGCGCATATCGAGTTAGGAAGTTTTCCGCTTCTTGATTATAAAAATCGCTATTCTCTTCATACGGAATATTTAAAACCGCAAGATTTTTAAAATTGGCATCTTTAATATAACTATAAGACGATTTTATATATGTTTCGTTTTCTTTAATTTTTGTAATAACGATTCGTTTTTCAGTAGAATTTTTTAAGCTTTTAATAATTTCAGCATTAATTTTTGATTTCTTTTTATTCTTTATATTAGATTTAGATGATAATAGCAATTTACCATTTAAATCAAAAAAGTTTATTTCTAAACTATGAATGTCTGATAATTCAAGAATTCTACCCTTAAAAATACTTGGTATATTATTGGTTGTAAGTGGAAATTTTGAAGTTTGTAAAATGTATTCAATATGCTCTTTTATGGCATTCTCTTTTCGAGACAAACGTTCTTCGTGGTATTCTTTAGCTTCATATCTAAAGTGAATTAACGAAACAACTGTAATTAATATCGTTGAAAACGTTGTTAGAAACAACATCGACAAAAATATTCTTCGTCGTAACGAAAGCGTATGTATTTTTAAAAATTTAATCACTTTTTTTATTTCTTATTCTTTTATAGAATTTAAAACCAAGCATTATAATTACTGAAAACAAAATAATTCCAACTACACCATAAATCCAGTTAATTGCATTTTTTAAAATTACTAAAAAAACTACGGCAAACAAAATTATGGTTGCGCCTTCGTTCCATAATCGCATAAAATTAGAACTGTACTTAACTTGATTGTTTTGTAATTCCGTATATATTTTCTGACATTTAATATGATAAATAAAAAGCAAAACCACAAAGCCTAACTTCATGTGCATCCAAGGCATTTGTAACCAAGCGGGCATCAAAATTAGTAACCAAACTGCAAAAATTGTAGCCAAAACTGCACTTGGCCAAGTTATAATATACCACAAACGATACGTCATTATTTTATACTGTTTTTGTAAAATTTCCTTTTCTGGCGAGGGCATTTCGTTTGCTTCAATTTGGTAAACAAACAAACGAACAATGTAAAACAATCCTGCAAACCAAGTGATTACAAAAATTAAGTGTAAGGATTTTATATATTCGTACATCAAATAAACTATTTACTAATCACTTTTTATTAATTACTACTTTTAAATTCTTCAATCCAATTGGCTACCACACCACACCATTCGTTTTCGTCATTCATACACGGAACGGCCATAAATTCTTCACCGCCATGATGTAAAAATTCTTCGTTAGCTTCCATAGCAATTTCTTCCAATGTTTCTAGACAGTCGGCCACAAAAGCAGGCGTTACAACGGCTAATTTCTTAATTCCTTTTTCGGGCATTTTATTAATTTCAACATCGGTGTAAGGTGTTAACCATTTATCACCAGCTAAACGAGATTGAAACGTTTGGCTGTATTTTCCTTCTGGAATGCCTAATAATTTCACCACTTGTTTTGTTGTTTCATAACATTGATGACGGTAACAAAATTCGTGTGCCGGCGAAGGCCTATTGCAACAAGAACCATCAATTTTACAATGCGATTTTGTAATGTCTGTTTTACGAATATGACGTTTCGGAACACCATGATAGGAGAACAACAAATGATCGTAGTCAAAACCTTCCAAATGCTTTTTTATCGAATTGGATAACGCCTCAATGTACCCAGGTTTGTTGTAAAACGCTGGAACGGTAGTAAATTTCATATTTGGAAAATGCTTGGCGCGAAGCTCTTCTGCCATTACCAAAATAGTTGTGGTTGAAGCCATAGCGTGTTGCGGATACAAAGGAAAAAGCATTACTTCTGTTACGCCTTTGTCGTGTAATTCTTGCAATCCTTTTAATATAGTAATGGTTCCATAACGCATAGCTAAAGCAACCGGAATGTCAACCAACCCTTTTACTTTTTCGTGCATTTTTTTTGAAATCACAATTAATGGAGAACCTTCGCTTGTCCAAATTCTTGCATAGGCTTCAGCAGATTTTTTTGGTCGTGTTTGTAAAATAATACCTCTCACCAATAAAGCACGTAACAAAAACGGAACGTCAATTACGTATTTATCCATTAAAAATTCATCTAAATATGGTTTTACATCTTTAGCAGTAGGGCTTTCAGGCGAACCAAGATTGACTAATAAAACTCCTTTCATAATATGTTTTTTATGTTTTTATAAATTAACGTTTAAGTTTAATAAGTATTTTTTTGGCGTTGTACCAAATTTCTTTTTAAATGCAGCAATAAAGTGACTTGAGGTGCTGTATCCAATTTTCAATCCCACTTCATTTACATTATACGAGCCAGTATCTAAGAGTTTTCGTGCAAATTCCATTTTATAATCGAATAAAAAATTAAAAACTGTATCGCCATAAATTTCTTTAAAACCTGCTTTTAATTTTTTTAACGAAATTCCAACTTCATCAGCTAATTCTTGTAAACCTGGCGGTTCTGCCATATTTTTTATGATGATTTCTTTCGCTTTTTTAATTTTCAACACATTTTCTTCATCTGATAAAAACGGACAATGTTCTGCGTTTGGATCTTCATTCGTATTAAAAAACAGACTTAATAATTCGTAACTTTTTCCTTTTAAATACAAGGTTTTTATTGATGAATTTTGATTGTAATGAAATATTTGATTTAATACAATTGCCATTGACGGGCTGATACTTTCTTCGGTGTAGTATTTTTTTTCTGAATTATCTTTACTCAAAAACGGAATCATTTCTGAATCCGATGAAAATAAAGTGTGAAATTTTTTAATTGAAATAAGAATAGAAATGATCCAACTTTTAGGAGCAATTTCTAAATGAAGCGGCAATTCTTTTTGCGGATTGTAAAGCAATAGCGCTTTTTCTTCATTCAAATCTAAAGTATAAGAATTATTATTAAAAATAAATTTTCCCTTTCCTTTTACATTAAAATGAAATTGAATTAAACCTGTACCTACTTGTTTTTCAGACGTTTCGGTATTTTCAGAATCGTTTTGAAATCGTAATAACGTAAAATCGGTATCAATTTTAATTTCTTCAAATGAACTCATAGCGTTATTTTTTTATGAATTGTTTAACAAAAAACAAGCTTGTTATTTATAATTAATCTAAACAAAGCAGTTGTTTGGTGCTGAATTTGTTGCAAAGTTAGTAGTTTATATCAAAATAAGTGCAATTTATTTAAAAAAATCGAATTCCGATATAAAAAGTACTTTCAGCGTTGTTTTTGTACAGATGGAAACAATAATTTTGTGCATCTTTAAGAGATAAAGCAATTTATGGACAATCATTCACCTGCAAAACAATCTACTTTCTACGCTATCGGACTAAGCTACAAAAAAGCGGACGCCGAAATTAGAGGTAAATTTAGTTTAGACGCTACTGCCAAAACCAATCTTTTGGAACAGGCAAAATCTAACGGAATTGAAAGTCTGATTGTTACTTCCACTTGCAACAGAACTGAAATATACGGTTTTGCTCAGCATCCTTTTCAATTGATTCATTTATTGTGCGAAAACAGTTTGGGAACGGTTGAAGAGTTTCAAAAATACGCTTATGTTTACAAACAAAAGGAAGCTTTAAACCATATGTTTAGAGTAGGAACGGGTTTGGATAGTCAAATTTTAGGCGATTTTGAAATCATTGCTCAATTGAAAAACGCATTTGTAGAAAGTAAAAAACACAATTTAGCAAATCCGTATTTAGAACGATTAGTAAATTCGGTTATTCAAGCGAGTAAGAAAGTTAAAAACGAAACTGAAATTTCTAGTGGCGCAACTTCTGTTTCTTTTGCAGCAGTTCAATATATATTTAAAACTGTTGAAGAAATTTCCAACAAAAATATTTTACTTTTCGGAACAGGAAAAATCGGAAGAAATACTTGTGAGAATTTGGTAAAACATTCTAAACACGATCAAATTACGCTGATTAATAGAACAAAGGATAAGGCAGAAAAATTAGCCAAAAAACTAAACCTTGTTGTAAAAGATTATTCCGATTTACAAATAGAATTACAAAAGGCAGATGTCGTGGTTGTAGCAACAGGTGCTCAGAATCCTACAGTAGATTTAGATATTTTAAATCTGAAAAAGCCTTTACTGATTTTAGATTTATCGATACCTAAAAATGTAAACGAAAACGTAAAGCACAACCCTTTGGTTACTTTAGTGCATATGGATCATTTGTCGGAAATTACCGATGTAACATTAGAAAACAGAAAACTATCTATACCGGCTGCCGAAGAAATTATTAGTGAAGTTTTAACTGAATTTTTAACTTGGTCAAAAGGAAGAAAATACGCCCCAACTATACATGCTTTAAAAGCCAAATTAAACGCCATTAAAGAATCTGAAATCAATCATTTAAAAAAGAAAAATGTCGATTTCAATGAAGAATATACCGAAATTGTTACCGCGAAATTAATTCAAAAAATAACCAGTCATTTTGCCAATCACTTAAAAGATGACAACACGGTTGTGGACGAAAGTGTAGAGTGGATTAATAAAGTTTTTCAAATAGAAAACCAAAAATAGTATATTTGTTTTCGAAACATTAAGAAATTAAGTGACATATATGCAAAACTTAAAGATTACAAGAAAACTTCTTATGAATATTTTTCAAGACTTGATGACTAAATACTTAATGAAACTTAATTTCTTAATGTTTTAAAATATAAAATAGTGAGTAAAACCATACGAATAGGAACCCGCGATAGCGAATTAGCACTTTGGCAAGCTAAAACAGTTGAAAAACAGTTGAACGATTTGGGCTATAAAACAGAAATTATCGCTGTAAAATCCGATGGAGACATTGTTTTAGACAAACCATTGTATGAATTAGGAATTACAGGAATTTTTACAAAAACCTTAGATGTAGCAATGATTCAAGGCAAAATTGACATTGCGGTACATTCTATGAAAGATGTACCAACCTTATTACCTAACGGAATTGTACAAGGTGCCGTTTTAGAAAGAGCTTCAGCATTTGATATTTTGGTTTATAAAGAAAATTTAGACTTTTTAACCTCAGAAAATAGCACCATTGCAAGCAGTAGTTTACGAAGAAAAGCAAGTTGGTTACACAAATACCCAAGTCATAAAATAGAAGATATTCGTGGTAATGTGAATACGCGCTTGCAAAAAGTAGCTGATTCAAATTGGGGCGGTGCTATTTTTGCTGAAGCCGGTTTGGAACGCATCAACATAAAACCAGAAAAAGCAATTGTTTTAGATTGGATGATTCCAGCACCTGCTCAAGGGGCTATGGTTGTGGTGTGTAATGCAGATGATTTCTTTTCTTTAGATGCCGTTTCGCAATTAAATCATATTGAAACAGAAATTTGTACCTATATAGAACGTCAGTTTTTAAGAACGTTAGAAGGAGGTTGTACAGCACCAATTGGAGCAATTGCTACGTATAATGAGAAAGAAGATGTGATTGATTTTACAGGTGTTTTATTATCAATAGACGGAAAACAAAAATTAGAAGTTACTAAAACCGTAGCTGTTTCGGAATGGAAAAAATTAGGATTTCATTGTGCACAAGAAATTTTAGCCAATGGCGGCACAGTAGTAATGACTGAAATTAAAGAAAAACTAAATAAGTAAAACAAACCATTAAGGAATTAAGAAAACTTAATAATCTTAATTTCTTAATGGTGAAAAGAAAAAAAATGGTAAAAGAAACTAAAATATTATCTACCAAAACACTTTCACCAATTCAAAAACAAGAATTAGTGAAGGCAACTATTCAAGTTATTGAAGCAGATTTTATTAAAACAGAAAACGCTTCTTTCGAAATTAAAAACCTGAATAAAAACTTAATTTTTACGAGTCAAAACGCAGTTTTAAGTATTTTACAACATCCAAAAATTGAGCAATTAAAACAGAAATTGGTTTTTTGTGTCGGATTAAAAACCAAAGAATTATTAAACGAAAATGGTTTCACAGTAGAAGCCTACACAGGTTATGCAGAAGATTTAGCAGAAATTATTATGTTAGTTTATTCCGATGAAAGTTTTACTTTTTTTAGTGGCAATCTTCGTAAAGATACATTACCAGAAATGTTAACTGAAAACGAAATTAAGTTCAATGAAATTAAAGTTTACGATACAACGTTAACACCTTATAAAATTTCAGATAAAGTAGACGGAATTTTGTTTTTCAGCCCATCAGCCGTAACCAGTTATTTGAAAAAGAACACACTTGGCAACGAAAAATTGTTTTGCATAGGCAATACAACAGCAGATGCTTTAAGAGCTGTATTATCAGAAACTAAAATTAAAAATATTAAAACTGCGTATCAACCAAGTATTGAAAACGTAATTGAACAAGTTATAGAATATTATAAATAATATAACCTGACAGGTTTTCGAAACCTGTTAGGTTTAATACAATCAAAATGATAAAAAACGATTTATTCCTACGAGCCTTAAATAACGAAAAAGTAGAACGTCCACCGGTTTGGATGATGCGTCAAGCGGGAAGATATTTGCCAGAATTTAGAGCTTTGCGTGACAAATACGATTTCTTTACTCGTTGTGAAACTCCTGAATTAGCTGCTGAAATCACCGTGCAACCGATTCGTATCGTTAAACCAGATGCAGCGATTTTGTTTTCAGATATTTTGGTCGTGCCAAGAGCAATGGGAATTCACGTGGAATTAAAAGACAATTTAGGACCGATAATTCCGAATCCAATTCGTACTTCTCAAGATGTAGAAAAAGTATTTGTTCCAGATGTAAACGAAACGTTGGGTTATGTTTTTGATGCGATAAAATTGACAAAACAAATGTTGAACGATGAGGTGCCATTAATTGGTTTTGCAGGTTCACCTTGGACAATTTTTTGTTACGCAGTAGAAGGAAAAGGCTCTAAAAGTTTTGATACTGCAAAAGGATTTTGTTTTTCAAACCCAGTTGCAGCGCACGTTTTATTACAAAAGATTACCGACACGACGATTTTATATTTGAAAGAAAAAGTAAAAGCAGGTTGTAATGCCATTCAGATTTTCGATTCTTGGGGAGGAATGCTTTCTCCAGTAGATTATCAAGAATTTTCATTTCAATATATCAATCAAATTACCGAAGCTTTAGCAGAAATAACTCCAGTTATTATTTTTGGAAAAGGCTGTTGGTTTGCTTTAGGTGATATGGCCAAATCCAAAGCATCAGCTTTAGGAGTAGATTGGACCTGTTTACCAAGAAATGCGCGTTATTTATCTGGTGGAAAAATTACGTTACAAGGAAATTTCGACCCAAGTCGTTTACTTTCGCCAATACCAACCATCAAAAAAATGGTTCACGAAATGATAGACGAATTTGGCAAGGACAATTATATCGTCAACTTAGGACATGGAATTTTACCGAATATACCGGTGGATCACGCGAAGGCTTTTGTGGAAGCAGTTAAAGAATACAATAAATAAGCTGACAGCCAACAGCTTTTAGCTAATAGCTTTTAAATGAAAGACAAATTCTACCAATACATACAAACCCTTCAAGATCAAATCTGTAAAGGCTTAGAAGACATCGACGGAAAAGTCAAATTTCGTGAAGATATTTGGGACAGACCCGAAGGCGGTGGAGGAAGAACACGCGTAATTGAAAATGGCCAAGTTTTTGAAAAAGGTGGTGTAAACATATCAGCGGTTCACGGAAAATTACCCGATTCGATGCAAAAAATGTTTAACGTAGGCGAAGCGGATTTCTTTGCTTGCGGATTGAGTTTGGTAATTCATCCAAAAAATCCAATGGTGCCAACGGTACATGCTAATTGGCGCTATTTCGAAATGTACGATACTTCGACAGAGCTCAGTACAGGTAATCGGAAAGTAATCAATTCGTGGTTTGGTGGCGGACAAGATTTAACACCCTATTATTTGTTTGAAGAAGACGCCATTCATTTTCATCAAACGTGTAAAATGGCTTGTGATAAACATAATCCTGATTTTTATCCGAAATACAAAAAACAATGTGACGACTACTTTTGGAACGCACATAGAAATGAAGCGCGTGGAATTGGGGGTTTATTCTTCGATTATTTGAAAGCAACCGAAGCACAATCGATGGAAGATTGGTACAATTTTGTTACTGAAGTTGGGAATTCATTTCTTGATGCGTATTTACCAATCGTAGCAAAAAGAAAAGACTTGCCTTTTACACCAGAACAAAGAACTTGGCAAGAAATCCGCCGTGGTCGATATGTCGAATTTAATTTGGTATACGACAAAGGCACCTTATTTGGTTTAAAAACCAATGGCCGAATAGAAAGTATTTTGATGTCTTTACCACCACACGTGCAATGGCATTACGACCATCATCCTGTGTTAGGTAGCGAAGAAGAAAAAGTAGTAAAAGTATTAGAAAAACCACTAGATTGGCTTTCAGCTGTCAGCCCTTAGCAGTTAGCTAAAATAAAAGAAAAAGATTAGCTAATAGCTAAATGCTAACGGCTTAAAGCTCAAATACATGAGAGATTATAAAAAATATTTAGTTTGGGAAAAATCACATCAGTTAACGCTTGATATTTATCGAAACACCAGTTCGTTCCCAAAAGAAGAACAATTCGGATTAATTAGTCAGATGAAAAGATCTTCAAGTTCTGTTCCGACGAACATTGCAGAAGGATGTGGGAGAAATTCGGACAAAGATTTTTGTAGATTTCTTTATATTGCATTTGGTTCTGCAAATGAATTAGAATATCAAATATTATTGAGTATTGATTTAAAATTTATAGCTCTTGAAAATGGTCAAAAACTTCTTTTTCAAGTTGAAGAAATAAAAAAAATGTTAAACGGATTAATAACAAAGTTAAATAAAGCTAACAGCTAACAGCTGATTGCTATAAAGCTAAAAGATATGTTTCCATTACAAAGAGGACGTCGTTTAAGAGTAAACGAATCTATAAGAAGTTTAGTTCGTGAAACCACATTAAGTCCGAGCGATTTTATGTTCCCGATGTTTATTGCAGAAGGAGAAAATTTGCAAGTCGAAATCCCATCGATGCCAGGAATTTTTCGTCGTTCGATAGATTTAACCGTAAAAGAAGTTAAAGAATTATTCGATTTAGGAATTCGTGCAGTGAATATCTATGTGAAAGTAGATGAATCTTTAAAAGACAATACAGGCAAAGAAGCTTGGAACCCAAACGGTTTGATGCAACAAGCTATTCGTGCTATCAAAGCCGCTTGCCCTGAAATGATTGTGATGCCCGATGTGGCATTAGACCCGTATTCAATTTATGGTCATGACGGAATTATTGAAAAAGGCGATGTTGCTAATGACGCCACCAACGAAGCTTTAGTAAAAATGGCGGTTTCGCACGCTCAAGCGGGAGCTGATTTTGTTGCACCAAGCGATATGATGGACGGACGTGTATTGCGTTTGCGCCAAGGTTTGGATGCTGAAGGATTTGAAAATGTAGGCATTATGAGTTATTCTGCGAAATATGCTTCTGCGTTTTATGGTCCGTTTAGAGATGCTTTAGACAGTGCGCCAAGAGAAGCCGATGTAGAAGTACCTAAGGACAAAAAAACCTACCAAATGGATTATGCGAATCGTATCGAAGCTATCAAAGAAGCGCTTTGGGATGTGGAGGAAGGTGCCGATATGGTTATGGTAAAACCCGGAATTGCTTATTTAGACATTGTTCGTGAAGTAAAAAATGCGGTTAATGTTCCTGTAACGGTTTTTCACGTTTCTGGCGAATATGCGATGATAAAAGCAGCTGCCGAAAGAGGTTGGCTCGATCACGACAAAATTATGATGGAACAATTAATGTGCATCAAGCGTGCCGGCGCAAGTTTAATCTCGACGTATTTTGCAAAAGAAGCAGCGATTTTACTAAACAAAAAATAGATAAATTATGAAAGTATATTTTAAATTATTTCTTACGTTATCGATAGGTATAAGTATAATTAGCTGTGGCGAGAAAAAAGAGACCGATGCTATGGGAAATCCTATTAACCAAGCAGAAACTTCAGTTAAACAAACGCCTAAAGAATTAGGAAAAGAATTATTTGAAGGAAAAGGAATGTGTGCTACTTGTCATAAAGCAGATGTTGCAACTTCAGGACCAAGTATTAAAGACATTTCTAAAATATATACAGATAAAAAAGCAAGTATTTCGTTATTCTTACAAGGTGAAACGGATCCTATTGTTGATCCTTCGCAATATGAAATTATGAAAGCCAATCTCGAAATTACAAAAGCTATGACGGAAGCGGAAGTGCAAGCTTTAGAAACGTATATGTTGAGTATCAAATAAAAAAAGCTCAAAACTATGTTTTGAGCTTTTTTGTGCGGGTAAAAGGACTCGAACCTTCACACCTTGCGGCACCAGATCCTAAGTCTGGCGTGTCTACCAATTTCACCATACCCGCGATAATTGGAGTGCAAATATATAAACTAAGTTTTCTTTTAGCAAATTAATTTCTTCTTTTTATTTTTTATACATCTCTGTAAAATATTTATAAAATAACGGAATAGTTTCAATTCCTTTCATATAATTAAAAATTCCATAATGTTCATTTGGCGAGTGAATGGCGTCGCTATCCAAACCAAATCCCATTAAAATAGTTTTGCTTTTCAATTCTTTTTCAAACAAAGCAACTATTGGAATACTTCCACCTGAACGAACCGGAATTGCAGAAACACCAAACGATTCTGTATACGCTTTATTCGCAGCTTGATAGCCAATACTGTCAATTGGCGTTACATAACCTTGTCCTCCGTGGTGAGGTGTTACCTTAACAGTTACAGCACTTGGCGCTATACTTTCAAAGTGTTTTTTAAATAATTCTGTTATGTTTTCCCAATCTTGATTTGGAACCAATCGCATCGAAATTTTCGCAAATGCTTTACTTGCAATTACAGTTTTTGCACCTTCACCTGTATAACCACCCCAAATTCCGTTTACATCTAAAGTAGGACGAATAGAATTTCTCTCGTTAGTTGTATAACCAGATTCACCATAGGTGTCTGCAATGTTTAGTGCTTTTTTGTAATCATCTTCAGAATACGGTCTTTTTGCCATTTCAGCTCTTTCTTCTAATGATAATTCTTCCACGCCATCGTAAAAACCTGGAATTGTAATATGATTATTTTCATCGTGTAACGAAGCAATCATTTTAGTTAAAATATTTATAGGATTAGCAACAGCTCCACCATATAAGCCTGAATGTAAATCTCTATTCGGACCAGTAACTTCTACTTCCACATAGCTTAAGCCACGTAAACCAGTTGTTATTGAAGGTTGCGTGTTTGAAATCATTCCAGTATCTGAAATTAAAATTACATCACAAGATAATTTTTCTTGATTGCGTTCCACGAACCAACTTAAGCTTTTAGAACCCACTTCTTCTTCACCTTCAATCATAAATTTTACATTACAAGGCAAGTTATTATTCGCAATCATGTATTCGAAAGCTTTCACGTGCATGTACATCTGACCTTTGTCGTCACAAGCACCACGTGCAAAAATTGCACCTTCTGGATGAATTTCTGTAGTTTTAATTACGGGTTCAAATGGGGGAGACGTCCATAATTCTATTGGATCTGCGGGCTGTACATCATAATGGCCGTATACCAAAATAGTTGGTAAATTTGGATCAATTATTTTATGTCCGTAAACAATTGGATAGCCCGGTGTTTCGCACATTTCTACTACATCACAACCTGCTTCTTCCAAGCTAGATTTTACAGCTTCGGCAGTATTAATTACATCTTGAGCATATGCGCTATCTGCACTAACAGAAGGCATTTTAAGTAATTCAATTAATTCTTTGATAAAACGTTCTTTATTTTCCTGAACGTATTGTTTTATGTTTTCCATGATTTTTTTATAAAGTTCAAATATACGAATTCAATATCAATTTCAAAAAACAATGTCAATTTCAAAAAACAATTTCAAAATAGATTGGAACACAGATTAGAGAAATTTTTAAGATTTCTAAAATTTATCCAATCTGTGTAGTAAAAAATTCATTAAAACACTGATTTAAAAATAATTAAACATAAAACATTGAAATTTGATAATTATTATTATCTTTGCACCCTTAATTAACCGAGGTCGAGTACCTCAAATTTAATCCACAAGATTATGCCAGTAAAAATTAGATTACAAAGACATGGTAAAAAAGGGAAACCTTTTTTCTGGATCGTAGCGGCAGATGCCCGCGCAAAAAGAGATGGTAAATACCTAGAAAAAATAGGGACATACAATCCAAACACTAACCCTGCAACTATTGATTTAAACATTGATAGTGCTGTTCAATGGTTACACAATGGTGCACAACCAACTGACACGGCTAAAGCAATTTTATCTTATAAAGGCGCTTTGTTGAAACATCATTTAGATGGTGGCGTTAGAAAAGGTGCTTTAACACAAGAACAAGCAGATGCTAAATTAGCAACATGGTTAGATGCTAAATCTGGAAAAGTTGATGCTAAAAAAGACGGTTTAAGCAAAGCGCAAGCAGATGCTAAAGCTAAAGCTTTTAAAGCAGAACAAGTAGCAAACGAAAAACGTATTGCTGCAATTGCTGACGCTGTAAAAGCAGAAGAAGTAGTTGAAGCTGCTGCTGAAGTAACTGAAGAAGTTGCTACAGAAGAAGTAGTTGAAGTTGAAGCTGCTGCTGTAGTAACTGAAGAAGTTGCTAAAGAAGAAGTAGTTGAAGTTGAAGCTACTGCTGAGGTAACTGAAGAAGTTGCTGCAGAAGAGGTAGTTGAAGCTGTTGCAGAAGAAACTACAGAAGCTCCTGCTGCTGAAGAAAACAACGAAGAAAAAGAAGCTTAATATATACTGCGATAATGCGTAAAGACGAATGTTTCTATTTAGGCAAAATCGCTAAAAAATTTAGTTTCAAAGGGGAAGTTCTTATCTTTTTAGATACAGACGAACCTGAACTTTATCAAAATTTGGAATCAGTTTTTATTGAATACAATAAAAATTTGGTTCCATTTTTTATTGTAAAATCTTCCATTCATAGAGATAAATTTTTACGCGTTAAATTTGAAGATGTTGATACGGAACTAGAAGCCGAAAACATGAAAAATTTAGAAGTGTATTTACCTCTAACGATGTTACCAAAACTAGAAGGCACTAAGTTTTATTTTCACGAAATTATAGGTTTTAAAGTTACAGATCAACGTTTAGGCGATATTGGAACTGTTCACGCCATTTTGGATAATGCCGCACAACCTATCTTTGAAATTTTCAAAGGACAAAAACAAATTTTAGTGCCAATGATTGATTCTTTTATTATTGAAGTCAATAGAAAAGAAAAAGAATTGGTTTTAAACACACCTATTGGTTTAGTGGATTTGTATTTGGAATAGTAAAACTTCAACATTCAACATTCGTTATTCAACATTCATAATTAATTTATGATTTTTTCATTCAAACAATTTTCAGTTCAACAAGAAAAATCTGCCATGAAAGTAGGAACAGATGGCGTTTTGTTGGGAGCTTGGGCGCCGCTTATTAACAATCCATACAACATACTTGATATTGGAGCTGGAACAGGAATAATTTCCCTAATGTTGGCCCAAAGAAGTTTTTCAGAACAAATTGATGCTATTGAAATTGAAGAAAATGCCTACGAAGAATGTGTAGATAATTTTGAAAATTCATCTTGGGGCGACCGATTATTTTGTTATCATGCTGGGTTAGATGAATTTGTAGCCGAAATCAAAGAAATCGAAGAAGAATACGACATCATTGTTTCCAATCCGCCCTTTTATTCTGAAGATTATAAGACAGACAACGCTTCAAGAGATTTAGCTCGTTTTACTGATGCGTTACCTTTTGATGAGTTGATAGAAGCCGCCTATTTATTATTATCAGAAAACGGAATATTTTCTGTGATTATTCCCTATTCAGCAGAAGAAGATTTTATTGCTTTAGCGAAACAATCGTTATTATTTCCGTTAAAAATTACTCGAGTAAAAGGCACACCAACTTCTGAAATTAAAAGAAGTTTATTGGCATTTACTCGTATAGAACAAGCACCAGTTATTGATGAATTAGTCATAGAAACGGAGCGTCATCAATACACTCCAGAATACATTGAACTTACTAAAGATTTTTATTTGAAAATGTAATATTTAACTTTTGTTTTTTAATAAATCTAACAAATCAATTTACTTTTGTTAAAAAATAATTACTTTTGTCATTCAAATTGATTTATAAAAACATTCACATATGAAACCAGATTTATTTCAATCACCAGATTATTATTTGTTAGACGATTTATTATCAGAAGAGCATAAATTAGTTCGTGATGCAGCAAGAGCTTGGGTAAAAAAAGAAGTTTCTCCTATTATTGAAGACTTTGCGCAACGTGCTGAATTTCCAAAACAAATTGTAAAAGGTTTGGGAGAAATTGGTGGTTTTGGACCATACATTCCTGTAGAATATGGTGGTGCGGGATTAGACCAAATTTCATATGGTTTAATAATGCAAGAAATTGAAAGAGGTGATTCTGGTGTACGTTCTACATCTTCTGTACAATCTTCATTGGTAATGTACCCGATTTGGAAATACGGAAACGAAGCACAGCGAATGAAATATTTACCAAAATTAGCTACTGGAGAAATGATTGGTTGTTTCGGTTTAACAGAACCAAATTACGGATCAGATCCAGGAAGCATGATTACCAACTACAAAGATATGGGCGACCATTATCTTTTAAATGGTGCTAAAATGTGGATTTCAAATTCGCCTTTTGCAGACATTGCTATAGTTTGGGCGAAAAATGAAGAAGGAAGAATTCATGGTTTAATTGTAGAAAGAGGTATGGAAGGTTTCTCTACTCCTGAAACACACAATAAATGGTCGTTACGTGCTTCGGCAACGGGCGAACTAATTTTTGATAACGTAAAAGTGCCAAAAGAAAACTTATTACCAAACAAATCTGGACTTGGTGCACCGCTAGGGTGTTTAGATTCAGCACGTTATGGAATTGCTTGGGGTGCCATTGGTGCTGCTATGGATTGTTACGATACAGCTTTGCGTTATTCTAAAGAACGTATTCAGTTTGATAAGCCTATTGGTGCGACACAATTACAACAAAAGAAATTAGCTGAAATGATTACCGAAATCACAAAAGCGCAATTATTAACTTGGAGATTAGGCGTATTAAAAAATGAAGGAAGAGCAACAACTGCTCAAATTTCTATGGCGAAAAGAAATAATGTAGATATGGCTTTAACTATTGCTCGTAATGCACGTCAAATGTTAGGTGGAATGGGAATTACTGGCGAATATTCAATTATGCGTCATATGATGAATTTAGAATCTGTTGTTACTTATGAAGGTACGCACGACATTCATTTATTGATAACAGGAATGGACGTTACTGGTTTTCCTGCATTCAAATAATTAGATTAATAGATTAAACAATAAATAAAATTGATATAAAATGCTTCTCTATTTGGAGAAGCATTTTTACTTTTGTAGCAATATTAGAAATGTAAAAACAACGCGATGAACACGAATACGATAAGAACCAAAATTGAACCCTTAAGACAAGAATTGTTACATCATTCTTTGTACTCAAAAATTCAAACAATTGAAGATCTACACATTTTTTTAACGCATCATGTTTATGCGGTTTGGGATTTTATGTCATTGTTAAAAGGGTTACAAATTCATTTAACTTCGGTTTCTATTCCTTGGACCGCTTCACCAAATCCAGAATTACGCTATTTAATTAATGAAATTGTGGTAGCAGAAGAATCTGATTTGGCGTTAGATGGTTCGCGTCAAAGTCATTTTGAAATGTATTTAGATGCTATGAAAGAATGCGGTGCTACTACACAACCCGTTTTAGATTTTTTAGAGCAAGTAGCGAGTACGAAAAACGTTTTTGTTGCGATAAAAAATGCTAATTTACCTGACGAAGTTAAAGACTTTTTAAACTTTTCATTTACCGTTATTGAAACTGGACAACCACATAAAATTGCATCGGCATTTACATTTGGTCGCGAAGATTTAATACCGAATATGTTTACTGAAATTGTTAAAAGTTTTCAGAAAAATTTTCCAGAAACAAATGTGTCTAAATTAATTTATTACTTTGAAAGACACATTGAGCTGGACGCCGATGAACACGGACCAATGGCTATGAAAATGATTGATTACTTGTGCGGAGATGATATAAAAAAATGGCAAGATGTAGCACAAGTTGCCCAAGAATCACTAGAAAAAAGAATAGGATTGTGGAACGCAATTGAACGTTTAGTTGTTCCTGAATTGGTTTAATTAAACAGAATAAAAAAAGGGGTCTAAATTTAGACCCCTTTTTAATTTGTAATTAATCCATTTTGTCGTTTACTTTTCTATCTCGTAACCAATATTTCACTCTTTTTACCAAATAGAACATCACTGGAACCATAACTAGTGTCAAAACAGTAGCATAGGTTAATCCGAAGATGATTGTCCAAGCCAATGGCGCCCAGAATATCACATTGTCGCCACCCATATAAAGATGCGGATTCAAATCAGTAACCAAACCAAAGAAATCGAAGTTTAAACCAATTGCTAATGGAATTAATCCTAAAATTGCTGTTAAGGCCGTTAGTAAAACTGGTCTCAAACGGGATTTACCTGAAACAATAATCACTTCTTTAATTTCAGCAATGGTCAAATCGTCATGTGAACTGAGTTTCTTTGTGGCTACTTTTTCGTCTAATAGTAATACAAAGAAATCCATTAATACGATTCCGTTTTTAACTACAATTCCTGATAAGGCAATAATTCCCATCATCGTCATAAGGATTACAAAATCCATACTACAGAAAATGTATCCATAAAAAACACCTGAGAAACTCAATAAAACCGTGAACATAATTCCTACTGTTTTTGAAATGGAATTAAACTGCAAAACAATAATAATCGTGATACTTGCCAATGCTAAAAGTAGTGCGCCAAATAAGAAACTAGAATCTTTTTTCTGTTGTTCTTGCTCACCCGAAAACGAATAGGTAATGTCATCTGCCATTTTATAATTGGCTGTTTTTAAATCCGTTTCGATTTGTTTGGTAATTCCGTCGCCATTTGCACCTGTCAACACATTGGAATAAATCGTAATAACACGTTTAGAATCTTTACGTTTTATTTGATTAAATGTATATTTTTTCTCGGTTGTAGAAATGGCAGAAATTGGAACTTGAATAATTTGTCCGTTATTCTGATTACGGAAAGTTACCGGTTGATTAAACAACACACTTTCGTTTTTGCGCTGGTCTTCCTGTAAACGCATCGTAATATCATAATCGTCTTTTCCTTCTTTGTATTTCGAGATTTCTTGACCATAAATAGCGCGACGCATCGTGAAACCAACTTGTCCAGTTGTTGCGCCCAAACTTCCCACACCCACTCTGTCAATTTTCATTTCTAGTTCTGGCGATTCTTTGTTAACATCAATATTCAATTTTTCGATTCCAGGAATATTTTTAGAATTGATAAAAGTGATTACTTTATCGGCTTCAACTAACATTTGATCGTAGTTTGTTCCTGATAATTGCAAACTAATAGGATAGCCCGATGGCGGCCCTGCAGCATCTTTTTCAACAGTGATTTTGGCACCAGCAATATTTTTTACTTTGGCACGAATTTCTTCTAAAACGTCATTGGTATCAATTCCTCTTCGCAAGTTGAATTCAACAAAGTTTACAGTCACTTTTCCTTTATAAGGGGTTTCAGATTGGTTACCAACATCAACGTTTGGATTTCCTGCGCCCATTCCCACTTGAGAGACAATACTTTCCGCTAAGAAATTTTCGTTGGTATTTTTGTCGACATATTTCTTCAGCACTTCAATTACTTGTTTTTCGACAAATAAAGTAGCTTTATTGGTTTTAGAAATATCTGTTCCTTGTGGATATTCAATATAAACAATGTTTTGTTTGGGTACATTATTAGGGAAAAATAATACTTCTCTTGGGAAAATTCCAAGCAACACAAAAGAGAAAAACAGTAAAAACACAATTACTCCTAGCGAAATCACGGCACGTTTTCCGGTTAAAATTTTACTTAAGAAAACTTGGTACTTTTTTTCTAAACTTGGAAAAAAACTATGTTGGAAATCTTGTGTCCATTGGTATAATTTAATGTAATATAACCACATTAATCCCAATGAAATCAATAATAAATGACCAATCGCTCGCATCCAAGTTGTGTCAGAAATATAACCCGGAACCAAAAATAATAGCCCCGAAGCTAAGAAAATAATAGAATATTTTTTAATCGCAATTTTAGAAATATTTTTGTCTTCAATATCCATAAATCCGCCGGTCATGGCTGCATTAATAACCATTGCCACAAACAAAGATGCTCCTAAGACGCACGATAAAGTTATCGGGAAGTAGACCATAAATTTTCCAACGGTTCCAGGCCATAACGCTAAGGGTATAAACGCTGCAAGCGTTGTTGCTGTTGACGAAATTACGGGCCAAGCGATTTCACCAATGCCAATTTTAGAGGCTTCAATTCGTCCCATTCCTTTTCGCATATTGGCAAAAACGTTGTCGACCACCACAATTCCATCATCGACGAGTAGTCCTAGTCCCATTACTAATCCGAACAAAACCATGGTATTTAATGTAAATCCAAAGGCTGATAAAATTGCAAACGCCATCAACATCGAAAGCGGAATTGCCGCTCCAACAAAGAGTGAATTTCGCAATCCCATTGTAAACATCAAAACAATCATTACCAAAATAATTCCGAAAATAATATGATTTGATAATTCGTTTACCTGATGTTTTACATTGTCCGATTGATCATTAGTCATTTTCAGACTCAAATCTTTTGGCAATACCTTATCTTGTGCTGTTTTTACAATTTCTTTGACTTGGTCGATTGCCGAAATCATATTTTGTCCTGAACGTTTTTTCACATTCAACATGACCACCTCTTGCCCAGATTCGCGAGCATAAGTTGTTTTTTCTTTTTCTTTAAAACTTACTACGGCAATATCTTTTAAGTAAACGGTACCTCCAAATGATTTAACAATAATATTATTGAGCTGTTCTGGATTCGAAATTTCACCAACAATTCGGATATTATTTCTGGATCCTTGTGATATTATCTTACCGCCCGAAAGCGTCATATTCTCATATTTTACTGCGTTCTGAATATCATCAAAACTGACTTTTGCAGCACTCATTTTGAAAACATCGATAGCAATTTCTACTTCTTTGTCATCTACACCAAGAATATCTACTTTTTTGACTTCGGGAACGTTTTCTATTTCGTCTTGCAAATACTCGCCAAATTTTTTCAGTTGTTGGGTGGTATAATTTCCTTGCAAGTTGATGTTTAAAATGGGTACTTCTTCTGAAATATTAATGTTGAAAACATTGGGTTCAACTTTGCTTCCATTGTCCAAATTAGGCCAATCCGTTTTGGCTTTCGATTGGTCGGCTTTGTCTTTTATTAAAACTTTTGCTTCTTCAATCGAAATTTTTTGATCAAATTCAACGATAATCATCCCGTAATCTTGAAACGAACTAGAAGTAACTTTTTCAACTCCAGAAATATTTTTAAATTGATCTTCTAAAGGTTTTATGACTAATTTTTCTACATCCTCCGCAGAATTCCCTGGAAAAATCGATGATACAAATATTTTGTTTTCTAATATTTCAGGGAAATCTTCTCTTGGCATATTGATGTATGCTAAAGTTCCCATGACGACAATGATGAGTGTCAATATATAAACCGTAATGCGGTTGTCGACAGCCCAGCTTGATATTCCGAATTCTTTATTTTTATGTGACATATTTTTAGTTTCAGGTTTCAAATTTCAGATTTAAGCGTTTTGAGAACAACTTGAAACCTTAAACTTAAAACAATTATATTTTAGAAATTAAGTTTTGTTCCTTCGGCAATTGTATTCAAACCTTCAGCCACAATAACATCCGATGTGCTTAAACCCGATAGTATTTCAGTAACATTTTCTGAAGATTGACCCGTTTTCACGATTACTTTTTTGGCAATTCCTGTTTTTCCATTTGAATTGGTCACGATGTAAACAAATTTATTTTTTTGTCCATCTTCTTGAATGACATTCGTAGGAACAACTATGGCATTTTTGCTGCTATAATCAGTAATTTTAAGACTAACCACCTGATTTGGGCGCAACAAATTATCTGGGTTAGGTACGCTTACTTCTATTCCAAAACTTCTATTGGTTGGATTGATAAAACTGCCTACCTGGCGCACTTTACCTTTATAGGTTTTTCCTAATGATGTTAAGAAAACATCTACGATAGTTCCAACTTTTAACTTCCCAATATAGGTTTCTGGAACGGATGTAGAAACATACATATTTGATAAATTTACAATACGCATTAATCCTTGTGGGCTAGGAGCAACTACTTGTCCTCTTTCTACAAAAACTTCATCGATAGTTCCAGAAAATGGTGCACGAATTACGGTCTTTGCTACTTGAGCTCGCATTTGTGCTACTGATTTTTGTGCTGAAATCATTTGAGCTTGCGCTTGTAAAAACTGAATTTCAGAACCAATTTTTTTATCCCATAGGTTTTTTTGTCTTTCAAAAGTGGTTTTAGCCAACGCATATTGATTTTCAATACTGGCTAATTGCTGACTCATTCCGGCATCATCTACTTTACCAAGAATTTGACCTTTTGCAACACGTTGTCCAGCTTTTACATTTAAAGTAGTTAAAGTGCCACTAAATTCCGGTTGTACTAAAATATTTTCTTTCGTATTTACATTTCCTTGCACTTCTAAATAGTGATTAAAAACAGTGTCTTTAACTGTTACTACCGAAACTAATGCTTCAGATTCTGGGGTTTTATTACCATTTACTAATGCCGCATCAATTTTTTCTAATTCTGCTTGAATGGTTGCTTTTCTGTTTTTTAATTCGGTAATGTTTTTATCTTTAATTAAATCATCTGTTGATTTTTCTCCACAAGCTATCAGTAATAAACTGGTAGCAATAAGTACTACTTTTTTCATATCTAAGTTCATTTATTTTTAATTTACTAATTTTTCTAAAGTTGCTTTTTTATTTATGATTTCTAACATAGCTTGTAATGCTTCTTGTTGTGCCGTATATAATTGTTTTTGAGCTTCAGCAAAATCAAAACTTGACGACAAACCTTCTTTGAATTTTATTTGTTGTTTGGTTTCAATACGTTCTGCTAATTTTAAATTGGCCTGAGCGTTGTTGTATTGATTAATACTATATTCATAATCGCTTTTAGCTTTTTGATATTGTAATTTTAATTTTTGTTCCGTTTCTGTAAGTTGCGTTCTGGATTTTTCTAAATCAATTTTGGCTTGTTGAACACGAGAATTTCTTCCACCACTACTAAAAATCGGCACATTTAATCCCACACCAACATTTGAAAAATTACTCCATTTTTGACTTGCATTCATAAATGAAAATTCATTTGAAAAGGCATTGTATCCAAAGTTAACTTGTGCGCCTAACGATGGTAAACCTTTACTTTTTTCTAATTTTACCATAAGTTGTTTGCTTTCTTCAACATTTTTACCAATTTTATAATCGATATTTTCGGTTACATTAAATTCAGAAATTAAAAGTTGTAAATCGATATTATTTTGAGTTAAATTACTTAATTTCTCTGTTAATACTATGTCGTCATCTAAATTAATTCCAAGCAATAATTTTACCATATTTAAGGCAATAACTCTTTGTTTAGTTACATTTTCTAAAGCGTTGTTTACAGAATTTAATGTAATTTGAAGTTGTTCAATTGTTTCTTCCTCAATTAATCCGTTTTTATAAATTTCTTTTGTATCGGATAAAATTTTCTCTAAAACCGTCTTGTTTTTATTGATAATCAAAATACTTTCATCTGCTAAAAGCACATTTCCATAAGAATTAATTACAATTTCTTTAATTTCTTGATTCGTTTTTTCTTTGGCGTTTTCAGAAATTTTCAAATACGTTTTAACCGATTGCAAACCTACTATATACGAACCATCGAAAATAAGTTGACTTAATGTTAAATTTCCGATTGCAACATGTTTCGTACCAAAAGCCAATAACATAATCTCATTTGGATTTGCCATAGGATTAAAGGCATTTGCCGCAGCTCCTTGCTTAGTAAACTCAAACGTGTTTTGATAATTTACAGAACCATTTAATTGTGGTAATCCCATTGTAGTGGTTTCCCATTTTTTTTGCTTGGCAAGTTCTAAATCTCTGTTAGCGTTTATTATGCTGTAATTATTCTTTTGGGCTTGTTCAATAGCTTGTTTCAGCGTAAAACTTGCAGTTTCTGTTTGCGAAAAAACTTGAATGGTACTCAAAAGAAACAGGAATACTGTTTTTTTAATCTTCATTGTTTTAAATTTAATTATTTATTATCTGTAATTGTTTTTCTAATTCGATTATTCCTACTGATGTTGCCATAGCACGAGTGTGATATTCTAATGCTTTGTGTTCTAAATTGTTTGCATCTCTCTCTAAGGCGGTATTCTCGCTAATGCTAAATATTAAGGTGTAATAAAATTTTACATAATTTTCTACATCAATATTTTCTCGGTACAAACCTTCGGAAATCCCTTTAAAAATATTATCTCGAAAACAACCTTCACATATTTCAATTTGATAGCCAACTACTTTTTGATATACTTCTGGATAGTGTCTTTTTAATTGATATACTGGAGAAGTTTCGCTATATTTAAACATTTCTTTAAACATTCTACGAATTTGAAAATTTTCTTCAATAGCGTTGAAGTTTTTAGCAACAATTGTATCAATAGTTTCTCGAACCTCTTTGTGAACCAATTGTGTGCTTTCCTCAATTAACAATTCTTTATTTGAAAAATATTTATAAATTGTTTTTTTTGAAATACACATATCAGAGGCAATATCATCCATAGTGATGCTCTTGAAACCTAATTTCAAAAACATTTCTTTTGCTCTTATGATAATTTTTTCCCTCATTTAAATGTTCTTTCTAGAACTTAATTGCATACAAAAATTAATTTCGATTACAAAAGTACAACGGAAACTTATAAAACTAAAATAGTTTCCATAATCTTCACACAAATTTAACATTGAAAATGTAACTTAATTGTGTAATTATTAGCTTAAATTAGCCAAAAAATTACTAGTATGCTTTCATTATCAGAATATCAGAATGTTATTTCGGAAGAGTTTAAAAATATTCATATTTATAAACAACCGAAAAACTTATATGAACCAATCGATTATATTTTATCAGTTGGCGGAAAAAGAATTCGTCCTGTTTTAACATTAATGGCGTCTGATATTTTTGATGGAGATTATAAAAAAGCCATTTCTGCGGCCAAAGCCATTGAAGTATTTCATAATTTTTCATTAGTGCATGATGATATTATGGACGATGCGCCTTTAAGACGAGGTCACGAAACCGTTCATGAAAAATGGAACATTAATACTGGGATTTTATCGGGTGATGCCATGTTAATTTTAGCCTATCAGTATTTTGAAGTTTACGATCCAATAATATTTCAGAAATTAGCAAAAATATTTAGCAAAACCGCCTTAGAAGTTTGCGAAGGACAACAATATGACGTAGATTTTGAAACGCGCGACGATGTTACCATTCCTGAATATTTAAAAATGATTGAATTTAAAACGGCTGTTTTATTAGGAGCAGCTATGAAAATGGGCGCAATTGTAGCTGAAGCTTCAGAAGAAAACGCCGATTTAATTTATAATTTTGGATTAAATTTAGGCATCGCATTTCAATTACAAGACGATTATTTAGATGCGTTTGGAAACCCAGAAACCTTTGGAAAACAAGTAGGTGGCGATATTATCGAAAACAAAAAAACCTATTTATATTTAAAAGCAATGGCATTTTCGTCAGAAGAAAACAAACAGCAATTATTACATTTATTTTCTATACAGCCTAATGATAGTTCGGATAAAATTGAATCCGTAAAAACAATTTTTACAACTTCTGGCGCAAGTAAAGCCACACAAGAAGCCATAGCTAACTACACTGAAATGGCATTTGAAACGCTAGCCAAAATGAATATTTCTGAAGACAAAAAAGTGTTTTTGAGATTGTTTGGTGAAAAATTAATGAACAGAAAGGTATAAAATTCCAATATAAAAATCTCAAATTCCAAATTTGGTTTGAGAAATTTTGGAATTTGGAATTTAAAAAATTGGAATTTTATGTATTTACCACCAACATCGATAGATTCATTAATTGAAGCCGCCGAAGAACAAAATTTGTATTTTAAATTAATTGAACAAACCAATAAAGATTTTGTTTTAGCAAATGAAAATATTGATATTCCGTTGGATATTTTCCCGTTTGAATTAAAGCTATTAATTCAGGAGAAAATTATAAAATTAATCAATTACAAATTCGCAGAATATTTAAATTTACTATACATTATTGATGTTTCCGAAGATGAAATTAAAAAGTTGGACGGTTCAGATGTTTTTAAATTATCCGAAGATGTTACGTTTTTAATTTTAAAACGCGAATGGCAAAAAGTGTGGTTTAGAAACCGAATGTAATTTTGAACATTATATATCGTTCAATAAGGTTTTGTGAACTAATTGTGGTTGAGTAATCAGAAACACTTGAAGTTTGAAATATTTTATTATTAGTTAAATTTTTTGATAGTAATGAATAAGACACTTTTTTATTTTTAGGCTGGTAGTTTATTTCAGACTCTAAAAAAAAATAGGTGTTGTTGTCTTGTAAATTTGGTGTCAACAAATTACCAACAATTGATGCGTTAAATTGATTATTAGTTTTATAAATTATTTTAGTTTGGTTGTTTAAACTTTGAAAGTTATTTTTAATATTTTCTTTTTCAATTATGGAATTGTTATTTAAAAATGAAACTTTATTTTCAAAAACAAAATTTTCTTTAAGTTTTCTTCGTCCAACAAAATTTATAAATAAAGTTTCATTTCTAATCTCTCTAGTCTGTGAATTATTTAATATGTTATTATCAAAAGATACGTTTACATTAGAGTTTAGCTGAAAAGTAGTTCGCAATGGATGAAAATACTTTTCTCCAGAAATGTTTAAACCATAATCTTTATTGCTAACATTTGCATAAAATCTATTGCTAACCGTTATGTTTTGATTAATTATTGTATTGTAAAAATAGTTGTTTGGACGATAATTATGGCTTAAACCTATGTTGAATTGAGTTAAGTTAAAGAAATCATTATGACTAAAGTTTAAGTTATATGAATGTGTTTTTAAGTTTTCTAGTGAAAAATTATTTGAAACAAAACCTCTGTAACTTGTTTGAACTATGCCTGAAAACATATTGTCTTCCTCTGGTAAAATTTGATTGAAAACATAATTAAAAGATACTGATTTTTTTTTAGTGAATTTATAAACCGCATAAAATTTTGGTGTTATAAATAGATTACTTTTGTTTTCAGTTACGTTTATATCTTTTAAAATAATGTTATTGTAAGTTGCATTTGCACCTATTTTTATGGCATATTTTTTTTCATTAAACACTAAAACAGGATTTAAATTAAAATTATCTATTTTGTAATTTGTTTTGTTTTCAAAAGCAATACCTAAACTTTGGTTTGTATTATTTAATAAAATTGATTGTAAAGAATTTTCTATCCTAAAAAGACTAGAATGTATACCGTATTTGAATTTGTTTTTACTTATATAATAGGACAAATTAATGTTAAAAAAGTCTTTAATAAATTCACTATTTTGTTTACTTGCAATTAAGTTATTTGAGTTGACAATAATAGTACCTGGTGAAGTCAAAAGCGATTGAGGGCTTTTACTTTTAGCATAGATTATGGAAGAAATTAAAGCTTTATTTTCAGAAATTTTATATGTTGAATTTAATTGCTGATTGATAGTATAGCTATCAGATTTTACAATATTGTTTTGAACAACAGTATTATTTGAACTAAAATCATTAAAATCTACTGTGCTGTAATTAAATTTACTTATAAATTCCCAATGAAAATTTAGTTTTTCCTTATTTGCAAAAAGAAGTTTAAAATCGTATAAATCAGGTTTTTTAGATAACGTGTTTATTTCGTTAATTTGAAAATTTGTGGTGTTTGAAAAAACAGTAGTATTACTTTGATTAAATTGCTGCAATTTATCTGTATAATAACCTAAATTTAATTTTAAGTTGGAGTTTTTATACATTTTATTTAAAGAATTTAAACTGGTGTAAAAGTTATTATTTATCCTATGAAAACTATTATCTAAAGTAGAATAAAAACTTCCTTCATTTATTAATGTTGGTGCAACGGAGTTTCTGTTTTTAAGATTTTCTAAAGATATTATTTCAGAATCAAAATCGTAAGGTGAAGTATTTTGCCCAATATTATTGTAAGATGCTATACCAAAACCTTTCATTTTTTTATTTACAAGAACACCAGAAAGATTACCATAATAGCGATTATTTGTTCCGTAACCTAATGTTGTGTTTGCAGATAAATCTGTTTTCCCTTTTTTGAGAACTATATTTAAAGCTACGTCTTCTGAATCTCGAATTCCTTTAAGCAAACTGTTTTCGTCAAAATTTTCTAAACCTTGTACTTTTTCTATCATATCTACGCTTATGTTTTTACTACCAATTGTGTAATTAGCATCAAACAAATCATCACCATCAAGTAACATTTTTTTTATCGCTTTGCCTTTAAATTTTATTTCACCATTATTCTCAACAGTAATACCAGGTAATTTTTTTAGTAAATCTTCAATAACTTTTTCTGTTCCATCTTTAAAACTATTTGGATTATAAGTTGTAGTGTCATTTTTTACTGTAATTGGCATTTTCTTTACAATTAAAACTTCTTCAATTGTATTTATTTTTTTATTCAACTTAAAGTTAAGTTCAAGTTCGTTATTAACAAAGTCTGTTTTTTTGATGAGTTTGGCTTCAGATAAATGAGGAAAAGAAGTTACCTCAACATATAATGAATCAGAATTATCTTTTAACAAAATACTATATAAACCATTTTCATTAGTTTTAGTATATTGTTTTATGATGTTTTTATTCTTAATAAGAATATTAGCAAAAGGAACAGCCCCAATTGAATCAGTAACAGTTCCTTTTATGGTTTGTGAAAATGAGCTAGAAAGAAATAATAAAAAATAAAAAACAAGAAGTAATTTATAGTTTTGTTTATGTAAATTCATAAAATAATTAAATAAAACAAACTCCACTAAAAGCGGAGTTTGTTAATGGGTTTTAATACTAAAAGTTGTGAAAACAATTACAAAATTTTACTTTTCCTTTAACAGATAAAGTTCTACACCCCTATTTGGCACAACATAAGTTGTATATTCGTCTGGTTTGTAATTTATCATTTTATAAAAATATTTTTCGTACATAATTTTGAATTCTTCCCAAGTAATAAACTTTTTTTCTAAATATGGATTATAAATTTTTTCACTGCTTTTTGCTACTGAAATTGCCGAATAACGAACGTAACCATCTAAAGAAACTACTTCTAGCACCAAACCTGGTAAATTATCAAAGCGATCAGGACCATTTTGAATAGGGATTTGTGAGGTAAAATAAACTTTATAATCCCTTCCTCTATAAGAGCCTGTTGCTTCTTGACACTCGTAATCTAAAATTACTTTTTTATTGTCATTAATTTTCCAATTTATTGCATATTCAGCATCTTTCAAATAATTCTCTTTAAATAAGGTACGAGTATAATATGTAGATTCAGTTATGTTTTTATAATTAGAAAGACTGTAATTAGTTGCTGTTTGTTCGTGCGTAATATCTGTATTAGGTATAACTAATAAAGTATCAATATTCTTTCCATAACAATTACTTTCAACTGAATTAGTTATAAGTTTTAGTTTAGAAAATCCAAATACACCATATGCATCTTTATTGTCTGTAATAGAAAAATTATATACTACTTCAAAGTTTTGACTAAAATTGAAAATTGGAATAAAAAAAAGTAAGTAAAATATTTTTTTCATGTTTAATTAATCTAGTATAAAATATTCTCTAAAACCTATACTCATTGGTCTAGTTTCACCATTTTCGTTTATAATTTTATAAAGAGATTCTTCGTATTTTTTTTTATATATTGCTTTAAATTCGCTAAAACTTATTTTTTCCGTTTTCTCATAAATATTGGAAAGAGCTATTTTTTTATTTCCAATTTTAATTTTTTCAGCTTTAATTTCAAACGATGCAATCTTGTCATCTGAATTAACCTCTAATATTAAACCAGGCAAACCTGTTAACTTCCATGGTCCGTCATTAACAGGTATTTCATTAGTAAAAAACACCACAAAATCCCTTCCTTTGTACTTACAAGTTGCTTTTTGACATTGATAATCCAAAATTACTTTTGTCTCTTTTTCAATTTTCCATTCAATACTGTCTAAAACATCTATTACATTGAATTCATTAAATTTTATTTGATCTTGATAATAAACCTTTTTTCCAATAAAATCTTTAAAATAAATAGGGTTTTTATTTAATGAAATAATTTCTTTATCATCAACAATGCCTTCATCGTTTTTTTTAATAACAATATTCTTTTTTAATTCAAAATCTTCTTCATAAACAGAACTAAATTTATTTCCATACAAATAACATTTTATATTAGTTGTAATATTGTAAACATTTGCTTTTTGAACCATATTATATGTTATATCATAGCTTTGACATAATGATAATGTAGAAAAAAACAATAATATAATTGTTAACTTTTTTTTCATTTTATAAATTTAGAAGGCTGCCAATTAAATACAGCCTTTGTGATTTTTTTCTAATTTTAAATTGCTTTAAGTGCTTTTTTTGCAGCTGGGTTTCTATCTAATAACTTATCCTTAGCTATTTGGCAATTATCACCTGTTGTAATGAATCCGCAAACAGTTTCACTGTCAACTGGAACTCCATTGTAAGTTAATGTTGCAGTACAACATTCAGAATTTTTTAAAGATTCTTTTTCATTGTTTTTGTCAACCTTAATTTCATTTGCAAAACTTCCAAATGTAATCATTGACAAACCTAATACTAAAAATGATTTTTTCATAAATTAAATTTTTAATTGTTAAGTAACAAACGTATAAAAAAATTAGGGGGGGGGTAAAATATTTTTTGTTTAATTTTTGTTAAATTTACTCCAGCTCTTTCTTTAAAATTGTTTTATTCCACAATTCTTTTCCTTCTTTATCAAATAATGTTAATTTCATTTGACGGGTTTCTTTTTCTCCAGAAAACGATAAAGTTCCAAAAACATGTTGTGCAAATAAGCTGCCTTCCACTCTGTTTTTATTTTCTTCTTTAGCAATTTTTTCAACGTTTCCATGTCCAGAAGTTAATGGAGAAACCGTCCAATCATATAAAGAATACGCGTCAGATCTTTTCAACATTGATAATTCTGTAAAATGTCTGTCGCCAGAAATAAAAGTTACACCTTTAATTTTATTCGCTGTAATTTCATTTAACAACGCTTCTTTTTCTGTTTTATAATTTTCATAATTTTCATAAACAGCTGCCGAACTTAATACTTGTCCGCCAATTACGATAATTTTAAAACTGGCTTTTGATGATACTAATGCATCAATTAACCATTCTATTTGCGTTTTTCCTAAAAGTACCTTGTCGCCAGTTAATCTGTCGTTTGGCGATTTAAAAAAACGATTGTCTAACAAAAATACTTCTGCATCGCCCCAATTAAAACAAGAATAAATACCTTCGTTTTGATTTGGACTCATCCCATACGATTTATTTGCCCAAAAATCTTTAAACGCTTGTTGGGTTGCATATTTATTATAAAAACCTCTATCGCTATCGTTTGGTCCAAAATCATGATCGTCCCAAATGGCAAAATTTTGAGTTTTAGCTAAAAGCGCTTGCGTTTCTTTTATCTTTCTTGAATAGGTGTAGCGATGTTGAATTCCTGTTTTACTATCCCAATCTGCTTCACGCAAGTAAATATAATCGCCGCCCCAAATCATAATATCTGGATTTTTTTTAGCAATACTTTCAAAAATGGAATAATTAGAACCATAAGGTTTTCCTGGTCTGTCTAAAGCTTCTTCGCTTATATAAGAACAACTTCCTAAAGCAATAGTAAAATCGGGTGCTTTTTCGCGAAATTGCCATAATTTTTTAGAAGAAAAAGACGTTTCATAAGGCAAAATTATTTTTTTGTTATCCAAATAAACCTCATAATTATATTTCTTTCCTGGCTGAAGTTTGTCTAAAACTATATGACAAGTAAATGCATTGTCTTTAATTGTAATGTGCTTTTCGCTTTTAAAAACTTCTGTAACTTTATCTAAAGAATAATAAGAAACATAAACCGTAGCCGACTTTTCTGTTTGAAGCCAAATAACGGCTTCTTTCATTTCACAATAACCCACCATAGGGCCAGATTGTAATTTATTTTGAGAAAAAAATGTAATGGAATACAGTAAAAAGGCAAGGATAAATCTCATAATTTTTTTTTGTAAAAATAGGAAAATAGATTAGATTTTATGTTAAGATAGTATTACTTTTAAAACATTACTCTAACAAATGGAAGCCAAGATTGCCCATAAATATTATTTTGGTTGGCATGAAGCAAATTAAATCTGACCCCAAAAGTTACATTTTGTTGTCGATACCCAGCTCCAACAAAAACAGCTGTGTTCCAAAATGAATCATTGCGACTATTCACTGCGTCAAATTTTCTATTTATAAGTAATTGTTCTATTTCTGCAGAAAGCTGAACTTCTTCTATAGGGTGAAATAAACCAATTACACTTCCACCAAAAATAGTAGATTTAAAACCTGTAGCATTGTAATTTGATGGATTCGATTCTTGAGCAACATAACTTCCTGAAATTCCAACACCAACGCTTACTGTTTTATTTACGTTGTAATAACCAGTTGGAGATAAAGAAAAATTTGAATATCCGTTGCCAAAAGCCAGCCCTAAACCTCCGCCAAATTGCACTTTTTGCCAAAAAACAGATTTTGTTTTAGGAATGCTGTCTTGCTGAGAAAACAGGTGTGCGGAATTGAGAAAAATTAGTGTGTAAAAAAATGTATCTAGCAACTTTCTCTTAACTTTCATTATATTTATGATTTATTTGTTAATTTGAACATAAAAGTATAAATTTCTTTGAACATTTAGCGTAAAAGTTTATACTTTTGCATAAAATTTTTTAACCAAATCGTCATTAAGACCGAATTATGGATAGGTTTTCCTTTTTAAACGCAGCACATACTGCATTTTTTGCAGATTTATACGACCAATATTTACAAAATCCTGACAGTGTAGAACCAAGTTGGAGAAGTTTTTTCCAAGGTTTCGATTTTGCTAATGAATTTTCTAATCCGGGTGAGCAAATTGCGCATACTGCAAACGGAACTGTTTCTGGAGGCAATTCCGAACAACTTCAAAAAGAATTTAATGTTCTTAAATTAATTGATGGGTACAGAACACGTGGCCATTTATTTACCAAAACCAATCCTGTTAGAGACAGAAGAACCTATTCTCCAACTTTAGCTTTAGAAAATTTTGGATTGTCTCAAGCTGATTTAACAACCGTTTTTGATGCCGCAAAAATGGTACACATGCAGCCAAGTAGTTTGGCAGATATTATCAAGCATTTAGAAAGTGTGTATTGTTCTTCAATTGGTGTGGAATTTATGTACATCCGAGAGCCAGAAGTACAAGATTGGATAAAAAACAGATTAGACATCAACGACAATCAGCCAAATTTCTCAGCTGATCAAAAGAAAAATATATTAAAAAAATTAAACGAAGCGGTTTCGTTTGAAACCTTCTTACATACAAAATATGTAGGTCAAAAACGTTTCTCTTTAGAAGGTTGTGAAGCTACAATTCCTGCTTTAGACGCGCTTATTGTAGCTGCTGCAGAAAAAGGAGTAGAACAATTTGTTATGGGAATGGCACACCGAGGTCGTTTGAATGTTTTAGCCAATATTTTTGGTAAAGACACGCAAAATATTTTCTCAGAATTTGACGGAAAAGACTACGATGATGACAAGTATTTTGATGGTGATGTAAAATACCATTTAGGATTAACATCAGACCGAGTTACAGATTCAGGAAAAAAAATAAACTTAAATTTAGCACCAAACCCATCTCATTTGGAAACTGTTGGTGCTGTAATTGAGGGAATTACAAGAGCCAAACAAGACCGCTATTTTGCTGATGATTTTTCAAAAGTTTTACCAATTGCCGTTCACGGTGATGCTGCTGTAGCTGGTCAAGGTATTGTGTATGAAATTATACAAATGGCAAAATTAGACGGTTATAAAACAGGTGGGACAATCCATTTAGTAATTAATAACCAAGTTGGATTTACTACAAATTATTTAGATGCTCGTTCTTCCACATATTGTACAGATGTTGCAAAAGTAACCCTATCGCCGGTATTACACGTCAATGCAGATGATGCAGAAGCAGTAGTTCACGCGATGTTATTCGCTTTAGATTACCGAATGGAATTTGGAAGCGATGTATTTATCGATTTATTAGGATATAGAAAATACGGTCATAATGAAGGTGATGAACCTCGTTTTACACAACCAAAATTATACAAAGCTATTTCAAAACATAAAAATCCTCGTGATATTTATGCAGAAAAATTAATAACTGAAGGTGTAATTGATGCTAATTATGTAAAAAAGTTAGAGGAAACTTACAAATCAGATTTAGATGAAAATTTAGAAGAATCTCGTAAGAAAAGCCTAACTGTAATTACACCATTTATGCAGAATGAATGGAAGGGTTTTGAACAAGTTTCAGATGGTGTAATGTTATCGAAATTTGATACGAAATTTGATAAAAAGCAATTAACGGATATTGCTTCTACAATTACAGAACTGCCTTCAGACAAAAAATTCATTAGCAAAATCACAAAATTAATTGGCGACAGAAAAGCAATGTTTTTCGAAAAAGACCAATTAGATTGGGCAATGGGAGAATTATTAGCGTATGGTTCTTTAATTAGTGAAGGTTACGATGTTCGTATTTCTGGACAAGACGTAGAGCGTGGAACGTTTTCGCACCGTCACGCCGTAATTAAAGTAGAAGAGTCGGAAGAAGAAGTTGTTTTATTAAACAACATAAATAATAAAAAAGGAAACTTTTATATATACAATTCGCACCTTTCAGAATATGGTGTGGTTGGTTTTGAATATGGTTATGCATTAGCGTCGCCCAACACATTAACCATTTGGGAAGCACAATTTGGAGATTTTTCTAACGGAGCGCAAATTATGATTGACCAGTACATTTCTGCAGGGGAAGACAAGTGGAACAACCAAAACGGATTGGTTTTCTTATTGCCTCATGGGTATGAAAATCAAGGTGCGGAACACTCTTCTGCTCGTATGGAACGTTATTTACAAATGTGTGCCAAACACAATATGTACATTGCAGACGTTACGACTCCAGCCAATTTCTTCCACTTGATGAGAAGACAAATGAAAACGAAATTCCGTAAACCATTAATTGTTTTTACTCCAAAAAGTTTATTGCGTCACCCATTAGCTGTTTCTACAGCAGAAGAATTAGCAAACGGACAATTCCAAGAAATACTTGACGACCCTAATGTTAAAGATAAAAAAGCAATTAAATCTTTAGTTTTCTGTACAGGAAAAGTATATTACGATATTATCGCCAAGCGAGAAGAATTAGAAAGAAAGGATGTAGCCGTAATTCGTTTTGAACAATTATTTCCATTAGCAACTGATCAAATTAAAGCGATTATCGATTCGTATCCAAATGTAGATGATTATGTTTGGGCACAAGAAGAACCAAAAAACATGGGAGCTTACGGATTTATGTTAATGAATTTTGATTTAGTAAAATTACGTTTAGCCTCGCCAAAAGCATATAGTGCGCCAGCAGCAGGAAGTTACGAACGTTCTAAAAAACGTCAGGCGAATGCCATTGCTATGGTTTTTGATAAAAATTTATTTCAATAAAAAGTTGTAATTTTGTTAAATGATAACCAAACAAGAGATAATTCAGACCATTCAGGATAACAAAGAAACTATTAAAAGTTTCGGTGTTACCGAAATTGGTTTGTTTGGTTCGTATGTAAGAAATGAGCAAACGGAAACAAGTGATATTGACATTTTAATTGATTATGACGTTGATAAAATATCATACATAAAATATTTTAACGCTTGCGAATTTATTGAAACATTATTTAACGAGAATAAAATAGATTTTGTTACAAAAAACGGATTAAGTAAATATATTGGTCCACATATTTTAAAAGAAGTAAATTATGTCAAAATCTGATGAATTAGAATTTATTGGTCATATTTACGAAGAATTAAAATTTGTAATACAAGTAACAAATTCAGTAAGTTTTGATTCGTTTATTAATGATGAAATTTTAAAAAGAGCTGTTGTAAGAGCCTTAGAAATTGTAGGTGAAGCAACAAAAAATTTGAGTTTAGATTTCCGTTTAAAATACAATCAAGTTCCTTGGAAATCTATGGCTGGAATGAGAGATAAATTAATTCACGATTATATGGGTGTTGATTATAATTTGGTTTTTAAAACAGCCAAAGAAAATGTGCCAGAATTATTGGATTTAATTGAATTAATAATTACAAAAAACAACAAAATAGAATAACTGTTTTAAGCTTTTAAACCTTAAACCTTTTAAACTTTTAAACTAAAAAAGAATATGATTTTAGAAATGAAAGTCCCATCACCGGGAGAATCTATCACCGAAGTTGAAATTGCAACTTGGTTAGTAAAAGACGGAGATTACGTTGAAAAAGATCAAGCTATTGCTGAAGTAGATTCAGACAAAGCTACGTTAGAATTACCTGCAGAAGCAAGCGGAATTATTACGCTTAAAGCGGAAGAAGGTGACGCTGTAGCTGTAGGGCAAGTAGTTTGTCATATTGACACAGCTGCTAGCCCCCCAACCCCCAAAGGGGGAGCAGACGCTCAAAATATAGAAATTAAAAAAGAAGAAATAATAACAACTCCAGTTGCTGATTCAACTCCCCCGTTGGGTGCTGGGGGACCAACTTATGCTACAGGAGCACCATCTCCAGCAGCTAAAAAAATATTAGACGAAAAAAACATCAGCCCTTCTGACATTGTTGGAACAGGAAAAGGTGGAAGAATTACTACAGAAGATGCAGCTAACGCTATTCCAGCAATGGGAACACCAACCGGTGGTTCTCGTGGAACGGAAAGAATAAAACTTTCTATGTTACGTAGAAAAGTAGCAGAGCGTTTGGTTGCAGCTAAAAACGAAACGGCGATGTTAACTACTTTTAACGAAGTAAATATGACGCCAATTAACACCATCAGAAACCAATATAAAGACGAATTTAAGGCGAAACACAATGGTCTTGGATTAGGTTATATGTCGTTCTTTACTAAAGCGGTTACAAGAGCCTTGCAATTGTATCCAGATGTAAATTCGATGATGGATGGTGACCATAAAGTGGCTTTTGATTTTGCAGATATTTCAATTGCAGTTTCTGGACCAAAAGGATTAATGGTTCCTGTAGTTAGAAATGCAGAATTATTAACGTTCCGTGGTGTAGAAGCAGAAATTAAACGTTTAGCATTACGTGCAAGAGACGGACAAATTACAGTTGACGATATGACAGGTGGCACCTTCACAATTACAAATGGTGGGGTTTTTGGAAGTATGTTGTCTACACCAATTATCAATCCACCTCAATCTGGAATTTTAGGAATGCACAATATTATTGAGCGTCCAATTGCCGTAAACGGTAAAGTGGAAATTCACCCAATGATGTATGTGGCTTTATCTTATGACCACAGAATTATTGACGG
>NZ_JBBALQ010000015.1:0-39115 GCF_040402955.1 Flavobacterium sp.
AAATTCACCCAATGATGTATGTGGCTTTATCTTATGACCACAGAATTATTGACGGAAGAGAATCTGTTGGATTCTTAGTAGCGGTTAAAGAAGCATTAGAAAACCCAATGGAGTTATTGATGGATAACAATCCTAAAAAAGCGTTGGAGTTATAAAATTAAACCTAACAGGTTTTTCAAACCTGTTAGGTTTGCCAATATATGAAATCTCAAATTCAATAGAGTTTGGGATTTTTTGTTGTTAACATCAATTGAATATTTTTTATTTATAAATAATAAAATCAATTTTTTATTTATAAATTTGTCAAAACCTGACAAGTCTATAAATAAAAGTCACATGAAAGAAAGTTTTGGTAGTTTTATAAAAAAGTTACGTGTTGAAAATAATTTGACACTAACGCAGCTTGCAGCTAAATTAGATTTGGATTCTGCAAATTTGAGTAAAATTGAAAATGGCAAACGAGATTTTGATGAAAAAAGATTAGTATTATTATCTGATACTTTCAAAATCGAAATTGACGAATTAAAAAAAGAATATTTTAGCGATTTCATTGCTCGAAAAATATATGATTCTAATTGTTCAGAAGAAATATTACTTGTAGCAGAAGAAAAAGTAAAATATCTACGTTCAATAAATACTAAACAAATAAATTTAGATTTATGAGAAACGAAATAAATTACATTGACCTTTTTTCAGGTGCTGGAGGAATGTCATTAGGTTTTGACCAAGTTGGTTTTAATAATATTTTTTCAATAGATATTGAGCCAAGATTTTGCGAAACTTATAAAACAAATTTCCCAAAACATAATCTTATCCAAAAAGACATTTCCAAACTTTCCAATGAAGAAATAAAGTCATTAATTGGAAAACAAATTATTGATGTAATAATTGGCGGGCCACCTTGCCAAGGTTTCAGTATGGCTGGAAATATCGGAAGAAAATTTATTGATGATTCAAGAAATCAATTATTTAGAGAATTTGCTAGAATAGTTGAAATAGTTCAACCTAGTTATTTTGTTATGGAAAATGTTGCTAGACTTTTCACACACAATAAAGGAGAAACAAAAAAAGAAATTACTGAGCTTTTTAAAAAAATGAGTTATCACGTCGATTGCAAAGTTGTAAATACAGCAGATTTTGGAATTCCTCAAGTTAGAAATAGAATTTTATTTATTGGAAATAGAATTTCCAATAATATTATTTTTCCAACAAAAACAATTGATAAACCGATTTCAATTAAAGAAGCTATTGACAAACTTCCTAAACTTAAATCTGGAGAAAAATCAAAAATTCCTAATCATATTTCTATGAATCATTCAGAACAAATGCTTGAAAAAATGAAATATGTTTCAGATGGCGGAAATAGGTACGAAATTCCGGAATTAATAAGACCAAAAAGTGGTGATGTTCGAAAATATATAAGATACAAGAGCACAGAACCTGCGGTTTGTGTAACTGGTGATATGAGAAAAATATTTCATTATTCTCAAAACCGAGCATTGACAGTTAGAGAATTAGCAACGCTGCAAACTTTTCCGTTAGATTTTATATTTAAAGGTTCTACAATTTCTCAGCAACAACAAGTTGGAAATTCAGTTCCTCCAATTTTAGCAAAGGAAATTGCATTAACAATTAAAAAAATGATGAAAAATGATGAACAAATTTCCTAAAATAAATTTCATTGGCAATAAAGAAAAAATTGCTAAATGGATTACAGATTATTTTCCAAAAGATGCCGAAAGTGTTTTTGATGCTTTTTCAGGGGGAAGTTCTGTAAGTTATCAGTCTAAAACGAAAGGATTAAAAGTAATTTCTAATGATATTTTAGAAATAAACTATTTACTTTCTAAAGCTTTAATTGAAAATAATTCAACTAAACTTTCTTATAAAGATGTAGAATTAATATTTTCGGGGGAACCTAAAGAAGGATTTATGTTCAATCAATATTCAGAAGTTTATTTTTTTCCAAATGAATGTAAAGAACTTGATTTATATAGAGAAAACATTGAAAAATTAGATTCAGAGTATAAAAAAGCTTTAGCTTTAATTTTAATGCGACGTGCAATGATTCGAAAAATGCCTTATTCTCGTTTTAATATCAATTGGGAAAAAATTGTACAATTAAGAGATGAAGTATATAGTTATGAAAAGTATAAAAGAAAAAGAGCTTATCATAATCAATCATTTAAATCGCATTTTATTGAAAACGTAAGTGAATACAACAGAGCAATTTTTGATAACCTTAAAGAGAATTTATCAATAAATGATGATGTTTTTAATGCACTTGATTCTGTTGAAGCTGATATAATTTATTTAGATCCTCCATACACAGGAACAATGAATAATTATTTTGGCTTTTATGGTATGTTAGATGAGTATATTGTTGGGGAAAAATTACAACCATTTGAAAATAATTTTATTGATAAAAAAACTTCAATTGAATTATTCGATAAACTATTTTCAAAATTAAACAATTTCAAATATTGGTATTTAAGCTATAATAACTCATCATATCCAACTAAAGAGCAACTTATGGAACTTTTAGAAAAATATTCAAATAATGTCAAATTAGTTGAAAAGCCACACGTATATAAAATTACAGGAAAAGAGAACAAAAAAGTAAATATGGAATATTTATTTATTGTAGAAAACACAAATATAACATCAAAACAAGAACTTTCATATGAACGAGCAGAATTATGAGGAATATTGAAGCCTAACAAATGCTTTTACTGATTATAATGGAGATAAATTTTTAACTACATTGAAAATTTGTATTGATTTTATAAATGAATTTAAAAGCGAAGTGTATAGCCCTGAAAAATATACAAGATTGCAATTAAGAATTCAAGAAGTTATTGGAATTGAATTAATTTCAATTAGAAAAGCTATAAATCAATTAGTTAAAATGGGATTTATTAATTCATTTTTAGCTTCTTATCAAAAAGAATCTGTAGAATATTTAAATGCAAGAACCAATCGTAAACGAAATACTATTCTATCAAAAATTGTATATTCCTATTCAAGTTTTAACAAATCAATTAATGAGGACTCTAAATTGCATCAGTTAAATTTTTTAATTAATACTTTAGTTGAGGTTGGTAAATTATCAAAAGAAGACATTATTGCTTTAATGTTAGTTGATATAGATCATATAAAAAAAGGTTATTTAACTAAAATTGAATTAAACCATTATGTTATAATTGCTAATCAAATAAATTTCATAGAAAGGAAATACAATCAAATTGGATATTTAACAAACCTATTACGAAAACTTGATGATATTGTTTTTGTAAGCAACGAACTATATTTTACTGAAGATGCTAAACAAATTTTTGGAGAAAATCTTGAAATAACAACAAGAAAACGAAATCCATATTTGCATTTAATATATAAAAATCAACTTAAAGAAGAAAGCTTTTCTATATATGAAGATGAAAAATGTATGGTTGAACAATTATCTTATCCAACTTTAATCGCGAGTCATATAAAACCATTCATAAAATCAAACGAAGATGAAGCTTATGATCCAAATAATGGAATATTATTGAGTAGAAACATTGATTCGTTATTTGATTTAGGTTATATAACATTTAGAGATAATGGAGAAATCATTTTCGCAACTCACTTGAAACAAGATGTAAAAGATTTTATTACAAATTATTCATTAGATAATAGATTCATAAATGCAAAAAGATTAGAATATTTGGAATACCATAGAAATGAAGTCTTTGAGAAAAGATACAAATACGCATAGGGTTTGAATTTATAAAACTGACAATAAAAACATGAAGAAAACAGAGAAAAAAGCAGCAATCGGTTTTATATTTTTAACCTTAGTAATTGACATTACGGGTTGGGGAATTATTATTCCAGTAATCCCAAAATTGATTCAAGAATTAATTAACGGCGATTTAAGTGAAGCTTCAAAAATTGGAGGTTGGTTGCTATTTGCTTATGCTTTTACACAATTTTTATTGTCGCCGCTTATTGGGAATTTAAGTGATAAATATGGGCGACGTCCCATTATTTTATTTTCACTTTTAGGTTTTTCATTGGATTATTTGTTTTTAGCCTTTGCGCCAACCATAACTTTTTTATTTATCGGACGAATTATTGCAGGAATAACTGGTGCAAGCATTACAACAGCAACCGCTTACATTGCCGATATTAGCACCCCAGAAAACCGAGCTAAAAACTTCGGAATGATTGGTGCTGCTTTCGGAATTGGCTTTATCATTGGACCAGTAATTGGTGGGTTACTAGGGCAATTTGGTGCAAGAGTTCCGTTTTATGCCGCAGCTGTTTTGTGTTTCATTAACTTTTTATATGGTTATTTTGTATTACCAGAATCGTTACCCAAAGAAAACAGAAGAGAATTAGATTGGTCAAAAGCAAATCCAATTCGTGCCATCATAAATTTAAAAAAATATCCCAAAATATTTGGCTTGTTTATTTCCATCACGCTTGTTTATATTGGTTCGCACGCCGTGCATAGCAATTGGAGTTACTTTACTATGTATCAATTTAAATGGGACGAAAAAATGGTTGGGATTTCATTAGGAATCATTGGCTTACTTGTTGGAATTGTACAAGGTGGTTTAATCCGATGGATCAATCCAAAAATCGGAAACGAAAAAAGCATTATTTACGGCTTAGTGTTATATACTTTAGGGATGTTTTTATTTGCCATCGCTACAGAAAGTTGGATGATGTTTGCCTTTTTAATTCCGTATTGTTTAGGCGGAATTTCTGGTCCTGCTTTGCAATCTGTAATTACGGAAAATGTTCCCGCTAATGAACAAGGCGAAATTCAAGGCACGTTAACTAGTTTGATGAGTGTGACATCAATTATTGGTCCGCCATTAATGAGTAATGTGTTTTATAGTTTTACTAATAAAAATGCAGTTGTTCATTTTCCTGGAGCACCTTTTGTTTTGGGAGGTATCTTAATGTTATTTAGTGTGATTATTGCTTTTTATTCTTTTAAAAAACAACGTTTAATTGCTACCTCAAATACAAATACTGATTTGGATAATCAATAATTATTTATGCTTGTTAGTTAACATTTTTATGGTTCTTGTTCTTAAAATTGTATTTGTATGATGTTCGTAAAAACAGAAATAATTATCTTTCATTAATTCGTGTTGCCGAACTTATGAAAACTTAAAGTTGCTTTTAATTTTTATGTAATTAGTTTTAATTTTTTACAATTTTCTTTACCACGCTTTTTGTGTCTGCGGATAATTTTATGAAATAAACTCCCTTTGCAACATTGGATAAATCAATTTGAATTTCGCCATCTAAATTGTCAAAATCTTTTTTTGAAAATAATATTTTTCCTGAAATATCTATTACTTCTAAATTTTGAAGTTGAATGTCGCCAATTTTTATATTGAAAATATCAGTTGATGGATTCGGATAAATTACAAAATTATTCTTTTCAAATTCTGCAGATGCAAGTATTGTTGGCAATGAAGAACGCCACACACCACGACCATAAGTAGCTGCGGTAATGTTGTTATCAACATAGTTGATTTCTAAGTCTGTTACTTTAACATTTGGTAAACCCGTTTCAAATGGCGACCAAGACGCCGCTATATCATCGTAATAATAAACACCTAAAGTTGTCCCCAAATATAAAGAATTGACTGCATTATTCTGATGTGCAATACAAGTTCTTGAAATTGATGGCATCCCCGATGTAGTTATTGCTGAAAAAGTAATGCCGCCATTTAAAGACCTCATAACTTGAGATGAAGTAGTGTAGTAAACAATATTGCTGTTAGTTGAATGAACCGTTAAGCCAACAATATTTGAAGTACTTGTATGCACCAATGAAAAAGTTAAACCTTCATCTTCACTTTTATATAATTGTGAATTATTTGCGATATAAATAGTATTGTTGTTTGATGGATCAATAGCAATTAATTCAACATCAGTAGCTCCTAAAGTATCTGGTGTTGAGTTTTGCAAAGCCCAGTCATTGTTAACTAATTTATAGAAATTTTTATATGCTGCATAAACTTCTCCTGAATTATTTAAAGCAAGTGGTGTTACCCATTTTCCGCCATTATCATTTGGCCCCGTTTCATCAACTGGTGCGCCACAAACGCCACCGCCTGAGGCACCGCCATTTGTTGATCTGTAAAATGATTGTCCGTATTGAATAAAACCATAGGATAAGTTTGAATTAGTTGGGTCTATCCCTACATCCATTCCATCAGCTCCATAAAAATTTTGCCACCTGATACCGTTAAATACATGTCCTCCATTATCTTGCAATCCAGAAATAATTTTGTCTGAGTTTTGATTTGATACAGCTATTTTGTAGGGTTGACCAATTTGCATGGATTTTGTTAAATCGGTAAAATTTGTACCGCCATTTGAAGTTACATAAATACCTCCATCGCTACCACAATATAATTTGTTTCCATAGAATCTTAAAAAATGTATGTCGGCATGAGAATATGATGCTGAAAATGGTGCACTCCAGCTATTAACTTGTGTCATAGTAACTCCGCCATTAACCGATTTCCAAATATTTAAAAAACCAGTGTAAATTTCGTTGGCATTAGTTGGCGAAGCAGTTATCGCCATATCATACCAAGCTTGTGTACTAGCAATTTGAGTTTGTGTTGTGTTAACGGCTGTAAAAGTTGCTCCTTGATCTGTTGATTTGTATATTCCTTGAAGAATATTGCTCGAAGTTACACTTAATGCATAAACAATATTTGCATCGGCGGCAGTTACGGCAATTGCCATTCTACCAGATGTTGCGGGTAACCCAACTCCAACTTGAGTAAAATTAGCTCCAGAATCAACTGATCTGTAAAAAAGTGTGGCTGTGGTTGCGTATATTGTTGTAGGGTCGTTAGGTACTATCTTTAAATCTCGGGTTCCACTAACATTTAATGTTTTTGTCCAATTTGTTCCGGCATCTGTGGTTCTAAAAACACCATTATTGGTAGCGCACCATAATATGCTTGAATTGGTTGGATGTATATAAATTTCTGGACATGCGCTTCCTGTTAAAGCTTTTGTTAAGCCTGTTAAAGTCCAAGTTAATCCACCATTTATGGACTTCCAAATCCCTTCACTTGATGTATTACCTCCGTCCCTATCTCCAGTTGCTATAAATATAATATTTGGATTGTTATAATCAACAGCAATAGAATTCACTCCAATTTGCGGTAAATCATCAGATAATGGCACGAAGATTGTACCGCCATCTATAGATTTCCAAATGCCGCCAGCTGGCATACCAACATAGATGATACTGGGATTTGATGGATCGACTGTAATACAACTTACTCTGCCTTGCCCTGAAGACCACGAACCAGTATTTATATAAGATTGTGTTCCGTGTATTGGCGTCCAATTACTTGTAACGGCAACAGTTTGAGCATTTCGTTGTTGCTTTTTTTGATTGAAAGCCAACATTAAATCGTCATAATTTTCTAGCGTTCCGTCTTCTTTTATTTGATTTTCTATGTTTGTGTACCAACGCATAAAAGGTTTGTGCCCACTTCCCTTAATATTTGGATCGTGAGTTTGCCAATATTCGTCAAAACTAGACTTCATTTCTGCCAAAGTAGCTGTTCCGTTTTTTTCGCCAAGAGCTTGCATCCAAGGGGCATCTGGATTGTATTGAGCGGATAATTTGATTGATATAATTAACAATAATGATAACAATGATTTTTTCATAGTTTTATTTTTAATTACTGTATTTTCATCAACTGCTAGTTTATAAAACACGAACCTTTTAAAATACTTTACAAATATAATAAAATTTTATTGTTATAAGATTGAAATTGAGTTTGTTATAAAATAATTTTACCTATTCAAAAATGCAGTATTCATATAGAGAATTGGTAGTATATAATTAAGAAATATTTTAATTCGTTAAAATTAAATATTGCCAAGCTTTTAGTCCAATTGGCGCATCGGATCTAAATTGTATTTTATAACCCGACATATAATCGGTAAAATCGCCTTTTAATTGAATTTTTGTTTCAATAGTTTGATTCGATAAATTGGCAATATAAATGATTTTTTTACCATCTTTTTCACGTTCAAACGCTAAAATTTTTGTGTCGTCATTTGTTGAAATTCGCTTATAAGACGCTGGATTTTTTCCTCCATTTAAAGCTGAATTTTCATTTTTTAATTGGCCTAATTTTGCTCTTAATTCCCATTCCTTTCCTTTTGATTTTGGAATTGAATCTTTCTCGAAAAACTTTAAACTGTGTTTCAATCCATATTCATTACCACTATATACTAAAGGCATTCCTGGCATAACATACGTTAAAGCTGTCATGGCTTCTTCAGCAGTACCTAAACGAGATTGAATGGTTCCATTCCAAGAATTTTCATCATGATTGTCAACAAAATTCATTAAAATATCATCTGAAGCATATTTTTTTGCATCGTCAATTATTAATTTATCCCAATTTTCAACTGTGTTTTTGCCTTGAGCAATTCTATTTATCGTGTTGTGAGCTTCCCATCCGTATGCCATGTCAAACAAATTATCTTTCAATAATTCTGGTTCCCAGGCTTCTGCTAACATAAAGATATTTTTTACAGCACGTAATTCTGGAATGGTTTTTTGCCAAAAATCAGTAGGAACATTTCCGGCTACATCGCATCTAAAACCATCAATACCTTCTTTTTGAAGCCAATATTTCATGTCAGCATTCATTTCTTTTCTTAGGTTTTGATTGTCATAATTTAAATCCGCAACGTCTGTCCAGCCCCAAGTTTTTCCTGTTTCTGGATTGATTGGATCGATAATTTCCCCTTTTTCATTTTTTGTGTAATATTCTGGATGTTCTTTAATCCAAACATGATCCCAACCGGTGTGATTTGGTACCCAATCTAAAATCACATATATACCATTTTCATGTGCGGTTTTTACTAAATTTCTAAAATCTTCAAGCGTTCCAAATTCTGGATTCACTTTCTTAAAATCAGAAACGGCATAATAACTTCCTAAGTATTTATGTTGTTCCGCAGCTGGCATTTCTGAAGCAAATTTACTGTTATCGCCACCAGTTGCTTTTCTTTTCGTTTGCGAAATAGGAAAAATTGGCATAATCCATATGACTTTTACACCTAATTGTTTCAAATTCGGAATGTCTTTTGTAAAGGCATTAAATGATCCTTCAGGTGAATATTGTCGAATATTCACTTCGTAAATTACGGCATTTTCTAATTTATCACTTGTTAAATCAGTTGCTTTTTGGGCGTAACTATTTGTAAAACTTAAGGCAACTAATGCCAATACTATTAATTTTTTCATAACTATTTAAATAAAAATTGTAAAGGTATTTCTAAACGTTTGTTCCAAGATTTTTCAGTATGATCGGCATTTTCAAATTTTAAATTTTTAGAATTTGATGCATCAAATCCTTTAGCTTTTAATATATCATTGACGTCTTTTTCATGTCTTACATATTCCGCATCTAAGGTTTTTGTGCCGAAATCAAAATAAATTTTATGTGTTTTTGGATTGGGTAATTTAGCCATTAAATACTTGAAAAAAGCGTTTGAAATAGGATTGTTTTCTACATTTTTTAGACCAATCCAATGTGTCGATAAACAAGCAGCTTTCCCGAAAACATCTGGATATTCGCAAAGGGCATACATTGAAATTAATCCACCCATACTGGATCCCATAATTGTGGTGTTTTCTTTGTCGGTATACACTGAAAAATGAGAATCTATAAATGGTTTTACTTCGGAAACTAAAAACTTTAAATAGCTATCTGATGAAATTTGTGTCAAATCTAAATTGATTTTTTTAGCTTCATCTATTACGAATTTTTTATCTGTATCACTTAAAAAATCAAATGCTTTCTGTGGAAAATAATTTAAATGTCGAATGGTTGGAATGTTCCAAACAGCAACTACAATTACTTCTTTAATTGCTTTCTTTTGGGTTAATGAGTCTATTTTTTCATCTACGCCCCATTCTTGTTTGTTCCAAGTGGTTTTTCCGTCAAAAAGCATTTGTCCATCGTGCATATATAACACTTGGTATTTTTTAGTTTCTGAATATGTTTTTGGCAACCAAACATCAACCGTTCTGGAAACTACATATTTTGATGGAAAGTTTTCAATACGTTTTATTTGTCCTACAAAATCGTTATTATTTTGCAAATCACTGATTTTTATATTTTCTTGAGAAAAACACATACAACTAAACGCTATTAAAAACCAAAATTTCATTTGAATCTTATTTTTTTAATTCTAAAATTAAACTCGATTTTCCTTCAATAGAAAGTTCTGATTTTAAATCGAAATTCGCATCCGAAATAATGTCTTTTCCACTTGAATAGGAAGCCAAACTTTCTTTGAATCTATCTAATTTTAAAGTTTGTTTGTCTTTGCTATTATTTACGACAACCATTACACTTTCAGTATCGTTGTAACGAAAATAAACATACACGTTGTTATCTGGCAGATAATGCATTAATTTACCGTTATGGATTACAGATTTCGATTTTCTCCAATTGAAAACTTTAGCGGTAAAATCAAAATATTTTGCTTGTTCAGCTGTTCTTCCCGAAGCCGTAAAAGCATTGTTTTTATCCGAAGCCCAACCACCAGGAAAATCCTGACGAATGTCTGCATCCCCTTTGCCTTTATCGCCCGCCATACCAATTTCTGAACCATAATACAATTGAGGAATACCTCGCATCGTAGCTAAAATAGTTATGGCCATTTTATACTTACTTAAATCATTTTTATAGTTCTGATTGAAACGGTTGGTATCATGATTTTCTGCAAAAATTAATAAATTATTTGGGTTATCATAAAGAAAATCGTTTACAAAATTTTCATAAAACTTAATCATTCCATCATTCCAATTTGGATTGTCTTCGTTAAATACATTTCCAAAAACATCGTGCATGGTAAAATCCATTACACTTGGCAAATACGAATTATAGCTTTGAATTTTAGCAATTGGACTGTCTTTTTGCCAATACGAAATTTGTGCTTGATCGTGCATCCAAACTTCTCCAACAATATTAAAATAAGGATATTCGTCGGTAATGGCTTTTGTCCATTTTGCAATGCCTGCTTTATCGTTATATGAATATGTATCTACTCTAAATCCATCTAAATCGGCATATTCAATCCACCAAATCGCGTTTTGAGTTAGATAATTTAATACTAATGGATTCGATTGATTCAAATCGGGCATACTTGGCACAAACCAGCCATCCATACAAAGTTTTGCATCTGTTGCAGAAGCGTTTGTGTCGTATTGTGTGGTCATTCGGTAGTTACTTTGTTTGTAACCAGGAAATTGATGAAACCAATCGTATGTTGGCATGTCTTTAAACATCCAATGTTCAGCACCCCAATGATTCGTCACATAATCTTTAACTAACTTCATGTTTCTCTTTTTCATTTCTGAAGAAAGGCGCACATATTCTTCATTTGTTCCATAACGTGCATCAATTTTATACACATCTGATTGCCCATACGTGTGATACGAATAGCCTTTGTCGTTATCTTCACACAAAGGCGTGCTCCAAAGTGCTGTTACACCAAGCGATTGCAAATAATCTAAATTATTTATAATACCTTGAATGTCTCCGCCATGACGCCCTCCCGGATTATTTCTGTTGGCTTTTTCTTGTAAATTTGAATCCGAATCATTTTTTTCGTTTCCATTGGCAAATCGATCAGGCATAATTAAATACATCATATCCGACGAGTCAAAACTTTTACGATTACGCGAATTTTCCTTTCTTTTTTTAATCGAATACGATTGATTAAATGATTTTTTACCATTTTTAAACGTAAAGATCAACTCTTGCGCCGACGCATTTTTCAAATCGATAGATACGAAAACGTAATTTGGATTCTCTGTTTTTTGAACCTGAGTAATAACTACGCCGTTTGAAACCGTTACGGTATTTTGAGCGATGTTTTTACCATAAAACATAATTTGAACCTGATTGTTTGTCATGTTCTCGTACCAAAAAGGCGGTTCTACTTTATCAATTTGTCCAAAAGAAAAATTGAATAGTAAAATAGGCAATAAGAAAAGTATTTTTTTCATAATCTAGTTTTTAATGTTCTGAATTTATTTAACCTCAACAATACTAATTCCGTAACCACCACCTGGAGCAGTTGTTAGTTGTAGTTTTGATTTGTATGTTACTTTTTGTTTCGTGATTTTATACGCTTGTGGATTTGTTTTATAATGTGCATCGGTAGCATCTGCATAAATTGTAGCTTCGTATTTTTTACCTTTTTCTAAAAAGTCTAATGAAATAGTTGACGTTCTAGCGTTTATTCCGTTCACGTTTCCTACAAACCAATTATTTGAGTTTTTATCTTTTCTTGCAGTTGTGATGTAATAACCTGGTTCTGCTTCTACGTACTTTGAAGTTGCCCATTCCACTGGAACATCTTTAATAAATTGAAAGGCATCTAAAAATCGGTTATAATTTTCTGGCAAGTCGGCAGCCATTTGAAGTGGACTATACATAACCACATACAACCCTAATTGATTGGCAATAGTAGTATTTACATGCGAGTTATTTCCTGGATTTAATTTTGCAATATCCATTTCAAAAATTCCTGGGGTGTAATCCATTGGACCGCCCATTAATCTTGTAAATGGTAAAACAGTAGTATGATTGGCTTTAGAACCTCCAAATGCTTGAAATTCCGTTCCACGTGCTGCTTCGTTTCCAATTAAGTTTGGATACGTTCTGCAAATACCTGTTGGACGAACGGCTTCATGTGCGTTCACCATAATTTCATAATCTACCGCTTTTTCAATACAATATTGGTAATGATTTAAGATAGATTGACTATAATGGTGCTCACCTAAAGGCAAAATATTTCCAACATAACCACTTTTTACAGCGTTGTATCCATTGTCTTTCATAAATTGATACGCTACATCTAAATGGCGTTCGTAATTTCTTGTAGCTCCAGACGTTTCGTGATGCATAATCATTTTAATTCCTTTTGATTTGGCATATTCGTGAATTCCTTTTACATCAAAATCTGGATACGCCGAAATAAAATCAAAAACATAATCTTTTTCATGACCAAACCAGTCTTCCCAACCTTCGTTCCAGCCTTCTACTAAAACGGCATCAAAACCATGTAATGCTGCAAAATCGATATATTCTTTTACGTGTTTGGTATTTGCCGCGTGTTTGGCACTTTGTTTTACTTTAGTGTAATCTGTTACACCAAGTTGAATAGAAGGCAAATCTTCTGTATATGCCCAAGAGCTTTTACCGGTAATCATTTCCCACCAAACGCCAACATATTTTACAGGTTTAATCCAAGTGGTGTTTTCAATTTTACAAGGTTCGTTTAAGTTTAATGTCATTCTTGATGCTAAAACTTCTCTGGCATCATTACTTACGATAATGGTTCGCCAAGGCGAAACACTTGGTGCTTGAATATGACCTTTGTTCCCTTTTGCATCTGGCGTTAAGTGCGATTGAAATACGAAGTTTTTATCGTCTAAATTCAAATGCATACACGAATAATTAATTAGAGCCGCTTCGTGAATGTTAATATACAATCCATCCGCTGTTTTCATCATTAAAGACGTTTGTACGCCTGTATCAGAAAACTGTTTTTGTGAAGCATTTTCTGAAACTGCACCTCTAAATAAACTTCTAATTTCAGATAATTTACTCTCCGTGTAATCGTATTCTTGTGTATCGTAATCCCCTGGAATCCAAAATGCGGTATGATTTCCAGTCATAGCGAATTCGGTTCTTTCTTCTTTAATTACGAAATAAATTAAGTTTTTTTGCTGCGGAAATTCGTATCGAAAACCTAAACCTTCATTGAACAAACGAAAACGAACAATGATTTCTCTGTCGGTTTCATTTTGTTTTAATGTAACGGCTAATTCGTTGTAATGATTTTGAATTTGCGTTTCTTCACCCCAAACTGTTTTCCAAGTTTCGTTGAACGTGCTTTCTTTGGTATCCATCACTTTAAAATCATTTACTAACGACTTTTTATCCTTTTGTAATTCTAAACCTAATTTACTTTTTTTAATTACTTCTTTGTTTTTAAAAAAAAGCTGATACATAGGTGTACCATCATTTCCAAGTGAAAACGACATTTTAAAATTACCATTTGGCGATTGAAATTCTTGGGCAGAAGCCCCAAAAATAGCTGTTAAAACAAGGATAAACGATACAATTTTTTTCATTTTATTAATTTTTTACTAATTGCGATGCGCCATTAATGATTACTTCTACTTCTTGATTTCCTTCAACAGAAACTTTGGTTTCTTGATGGGTTACTTCTATTTTAACGATAGCATTTCTAAAATTGACTTTAAACGAATAGCCTTCCCATTGTTCTGGAATTCTTGGTTCAAAGTGCAATTGGTTGTTTTTTACACGCATTCCTCCAAAACCTTCGACAATACTCATCCAAGTTCCTGCCATAGATGTAATGTGTAATCCTTCGTGCACTTCTTTATTATAATCATCTAAATCCAAACGAGATGTTCTTAAATAAAAAGTATATGCTTGCTCCATTCTTCCTAAAGCAGCTGCTTGAATAGAATGCACACACGGTGAAAGTGAGCTTTCGTGAACCGTAAAAGGTTCGTAAAAATCGAAATGTCTTTCTAATTGTTCTTTGGTAAAATCATCTTCAAAGAAATAAAACCCTTGAAGCGTATCGGCTTGTTTTATGTATGGCGAACGTAAAATTCTGTCCCAACTCCATTTTTGGTTAATTGGTCGTTGAGATTTATCTAAATCGGAAACTTTTACTAATTCTTTATCTAAGAAACCATCTTGTTGTAAAAATACGCCGTGTTCTTCCGAAAAAGGAAAATACATATTGTCTGCTGTATTTTTCCAAGATTGTAATTCGGCGTCATTTAAGTTTACTTTACTCATAATTCTTTCGTAATCAGAAGTGTATTCCGATTTTACTTTTTCAATTTGAGCATACGTATAATTGATACACCATTTTGCTATATAATTGGTATACCAGTTATTATTTACGTTATTTTCGTATTCATTTGGTCCGGTTACTCCTAAAATTACAAACTGATTTTTGTTTGTAGAAAAAGTAGCTCTTTGGTGCCAAAAACGAGCAATTCCGATTAAAACTTCTAATCCTTTTTCTGGAATATAGCTATAATCACCTGTGAATCGGTAATAGTTATAAATAGCAAATGCAATGGCGCCATTTCGGTGAATTTCTTCAAAAGTAATTTCCCATTCGTTGTGACATTCTTCGCCATTCATGGTTACCATTGGATAAAGTGCTGCGCCGTTTTTAAACCCTAAGTTTTTTTCGGCATTTTCGATGGCTTTATCCAATTGATTGTATCGGTATTCTAATAAACTTCTGGCTACATTTTGATCTTTTGTTGCCATATAAAACGGGATGCAATACGCTTCGGTGTCCCAATAGGTTGAACCTCCGTATTTTTCACCCGTAAAGCCTTTAGGACCTATGTTTAGTCGTGAATCTTTACCTAAATAGGTTTGATTTAATTGAAAAATATTGAAACGAATACCTTGTTGTGCTTTGATATCGCCTACTATAGTGATGTCGCTCATTTCCCAAATCTTAGCCCAAGCTTGTTTTTGATTTTCAAATAAAGTAGTATATCCTAAAGTAGTCGCTTGAAGCAATACTTTTTTTGCGGAAGAAATAAGGTATTCTTCTTTATGATTGGTAGAAATGGTGTAGCCACCAAATTTTTGTATACTTACTGTTTGTCCTTGTGTGGCAGCCACTTCATAAGAAAACATAATTTTTGAAGCTTCTTTTGTTACCTCAACAGGTTTTACATCGGTAATTTCGTTATTTACTATAATTTGATTTTGCATATAAGTGGCAACTGTAAACTTTGTTTTTAAAGTTCGAGCCACAATAAATGCACTATTTTCTTCGTTTTTAATTTCTAAGGTTTCCCAGAATTTTTCTTCCCAATTGGTATCTTCATTTTCAATACCGGCATCTAAATACGGTTTAAAAACTACTTTTGCATCCGTATTTATTGGTGTAACTTGGTATTTTATTGCTCCTAATTCATCAATATCTAAATATAAAAACCGAGTAACGTGTATTTTAACTTCCACATCATTTTGCAAAATAGCTTGAAACGAACGTTGGTACCAACCTTCTTTCATATTCAATTCACGTCTGAAGTTTGAAACTGATTTACAAGTTGCTAAGTCTAAATTTTCGCCATTAACTTCTATATTAATACCAATCCAATTTGGTGCATTTAATACTTTAGCAAAATATTCGGGATAGCCATTTTTCCACCAGCCTACTTTTGTTTTATCTGGATAATATACCCCGGCAATGTAACTACCTTGAAACGTATCACCTGAGTAATGCTCTTCAAAATTGGCACGTTGCCCCATAGCACCATTTCCAATACTAAATAAACTTTCGGAAGATTTTACTCTATCCGCTTCAAATCCTTCTTCTATGATTGACCAATTATTTGGTACGATATAATCCTGATTCATTTTCTTTGTAATTTGTCAATTCTCAATTAGTCAGTTTGACAATTTCTATTTGTTAATTAATTGCATTATAAAATCGTTACTCATTTCTGTAAAATCTCTAAAACAAAAATCCGATTCGTGTAATACTTCTTTCTCACCAATACCTACACTGGTCATTCCAGCTACATTTGCCGCTTGAATACCTGCTACTGAATCTTCAAAAACAATAGCATTCTTGTAATCAACCTGAACTTGGTTTGCCCCTTGCAGAAAAACTTCTGGATCGGGTTTGGCATTGGTTACATCATTTCCGTCAACAAGTGCATCAAAATAATGCAAAATGTTTACTTTTTCTATAATTGGTCGGGCATTTTTACTTGCCGAACCCAATACAACATATTGGTTTGTTGTTTTTAAAAACTGAAGCACTTCTTCTACACGAGGTAAAATTTCAGATTTGTCCATTTTATTTACAAATGCTAAATAGTCTTCATTTTTTTGTGCCAACCAATTGTTTTTATCTTCTTGAGACGCTTGCACATTTCCTTGAGATAAAATAATTTCTAACGAACGCACGCGACTTACGCCTTTTAGTTGTTCGTTGATTTCGTGTGTAAAATTAATATTCAAACTATCGGCTAATTTTTTCCATGCCAAAAAATGAAATTTGGCGGTGTCGACAATTACGCCGTCTAAATCGAATATAAATGCTTTTTTGTTCATTTTGTTTGTTAACCTGAAATTGCATTTTTATCTGTAATAAAGAAATTACATACCCCTGCAATAATTAATAATAATCCAGCCAAAAGCATGGCATTAATGTGTGCTTCACCAATTAATTTATATAAATAATTGATTCCTCCAAGTGCAGCAATAATTTGAGGAATTACAATAAACATATTGAAAAGCCCCATCATCATTCCCATTTTATTTGGATTGACTGAACTTGACAACATAGCATAAGGCATCGACAAAATACTCCCCCAAGAAAAACCAATTAATATAAACGAATACATTAATGTTTCTGGTGTAGCATAAAACATGTAAATAAATCCAAATCCACCCAGAATCAAAGATGCCATGTGAATGTATTTTCTATTTATTTTGTTTTTCATCGTATAAAAGGTAAGTAACAAGGCAAAAACCATTGAAGACAATCCATATACACCAGTTGCAGAACCTACTAAATCGGCGGCATTATTGTAAACTTTGTCTTTTGCTTGATATTCTTGCTCTTTTAATGTGCTTAGAAAAATTACTTCTTCTTCGCTGTTTTTAAGAACAGCTCCTTTATTATCCAATTTCGCAAATTCTTTTACATCTGGTTTTGGAGAATGAAAAACATGTTCTGTTAGTGCTGGTGTGGATAAACTCCACATGGTAAAAAATGCAAACCAACTAAAAAATTGAATTAATCCCAATTTTTTCATGGTTGATGGCATTTCTTTCAAACTAATTAGTAAATCTGGAATAAAGCGAGATTCTTTTTTTTCGGCAAGAAATTGATTTAAATCTTCTGGGGGATTTTCTTTTGTAGTAAATATAGTATATAAAATACTTGCAAAAAACACAAATGCGCCAACAGAAAAAGCTACAATTACCGATTGTGGAATAACACCTGCTTTTGCTTCATTAGTTACACCTAATTTATTAACTAACCACGGTAAGTTACTGGCAATCCAGGTTCCAATTCCGATGATTAACGTTTGAATCACAAATCCGTTTGAACGCTGTGATTCGGGTAGTTTATCAGCTACTAGAGCACGAAAAGGTTCCATGCTAATATTAATAGAAGAATCTAAAACCCATAACAAACCTGCTGCAATCCATAATGCAGGAGAATGTGGCATAAAAAATAAAGTAATAGAAGCTAAAATGGCTCCAATAAGAAAAAATGGTTTTCTTCTTCCGAATTTTGGACTCCAAGTATTGTCAGATAAATATCCAACAATTGGCTGCACCAACAAACCAGTTAAAGGTGCGGCAACCCAGAGACCTGGAATGTCGTCTACTTCGGCACCAAGGGTTTGAAAAATTCTTGACATGAAGCCGCCTTGTAAGGCAAAACCAAACTGTATCCCTAAGAATCCGAAACTCATGTTCCAAATTTCCCAGAAACGTAACTTACGCTTTTCCATTTATCGTAATTAGTTATTAATACTACGATAAGCGTTTTTTATGTGCTTATCAAAACTATACTTAATTTTTGAAGTGAAATATAAGCTTTGATTGACACAAATTAAAGTAAATTATTTTAAATAATCTAAAAAATTTGCCTCAAAAAATAGTGAATATAGTAAAAATTAATTTTTAATATATTGACTTTCTAATAGTTAGATAAACTATTACGTTGTCGTAGATTCTCTAAAAATTAATTCAGTTTCTATAATTTCTGTAGTGTATTGTTCGTCATCTTCTGCTTTTTCAAGTCGTTCAATTAGCATTTTTGCTGCTTTTTGACCCATTTTAATTCCGTTTTGACTTACCGTAGTAATTGTTGGTGTTGAAAATTGAGAAATAATTCCATCTGTAAAACCTATAACCGCAATATCATCTGGCACTTTCTTACCTAATTTATTAATCGCTTTAATGGCAGTTACGGCAAATAATTCGTTCACTGCAAAAACAGCATCAATTGTGTTATTTGTAATTAAATCGATAATTTGATCCTGACAATGGTCTATGTCTTCTACTTTTATTATTAAATTTTCATTAAGTTTAATGTTGTAATCCGCCAACGCCTTTAAATAGCCTTCTGTACGAAGTTTTCCAACACTTACATAATCTACAGTTGTTATTAAGGCAATATTTTTATATTTATTTGTGATAAAAAATTCAGTTGCATTATAAGCCGCCAATTGATCATCAATAATAACTTTGTCACAAAAAACATCATTTGTAACGCGGTCAAAAAGTACCACTGGCATTCCTTGATTAATCACTTCTTCTAAATGGTGAAAATCTTTTTTTAGTTGCGTTTCTTTGGAAAGCGACATAATAAAGCCGTCTGTGCTTCCATTGGCAAGCATTTCAAGATTTATCACTTCTTTATCAAAAGATTCGTCCGAAAGCGTCACAATAACATTATAACCAAATTCATTAGCCACGTGCTCAATCCCACTAATAACAGTAGCAAAGAAATGATGTACAATTTCTGGAATTATAATTCCAATGGTTTTTGTTTTCTTGTTTTTTAAACTTAACGCAATATTATTAGGTTTATAGTTATACAATTTGGCAAAAGCTTTCACTTTCAATCTTGTTTCTTCACTAATTTCATGACTGTCTCTTAATGATTTTGAAACGGTTGAAATGGAAATATCAAGCTCTTTTGCAATTTGCTTTAAGGTTACTTTTCTTCTCATTATAATTTTGAATTAAATATAATTTACGGCTACAATATACATTTTTTATTTTTAGTAGAAAAGTGGCGTTTTTTTCAAAATTATGAAAATGGAATTTTAATGATAATAAAATTATTTATCCTATTCATTTTCAGCAAAAAAGACGCATAAATAATAAAGTTTTCAACACGAAAACGTTTTCGTAACGTAATATATTTTAATTGATTTTGATTAATGAAAAATTTACATAAATTTAACCTTTGAAGTGAATATATAAGCAAAAAACTGACTATTAATTTAAACAAAATGTATGAAAACAATGCTAAAAAAATTACTGTTTTTTATGCTCGTTTTACCTTTAAGTGTTTTGGCTCAAAACAGCTTATCAGGTAAAGTAACAGACGCATCTAGCAATCAAGCTATGTCTGGCGTTTCAGTAGTAATTACTGGAACATCTAATGGAACATTCACTAATTCAGATGGAACATTTACTTTGAAAAATGTAAAATCAGGAGACAATGTTTCTTTCTCATTTTTGGGATTTAAAACAGAAACTATCGCTTACACAAATCAACAAGACATTTCAGTTTCTTTACAACAAGACGGACAAGGAATTGAAGAGGTTTTAGTGGTAGGTTACGGTAAAGTTAAGAAAAAAGACGCTACTGGCTCAGTAACGCAAATTTCATCTAAAGATTTTAACAGAGGGGCTACGCCAACTGTTGAAAATTTATTAAATGGTAGAGTTGCCGGTTTACAAATTAATACTGGTGGTGGACCAGGTTCTAGTTCTGATATTAGAATTAGAGGTGGCGCTTCAATTACGGCAAATAGCAGCCCTTTAATTGTGGTGGATGGTTTGCCAATTTCTAATGAGTCTCCTGCAGGTTCAAGAAACTTTTTGGCAACTTTAGACCCAAACACTGTTGAGTCTATCTCTGTATTGAAAGATGCTTCTGCAACTGCTATTTATGGATCTAGAGCTTCTAATGGTGTAATTATCATTACCACCAAAAAAGGAGGCAAAAAGTTAAAAGTGGATTACAATTTTCAATATGGTAGTGGTAAACACTACAGAAAAATTGATGTTTTAAGCTCAGATGAATTTGTAGCAAAAGTTCAACAATTATATCCTGCGCAAGTTGGATCTCCTGGTGTGCCATCTGGAATTGCAGATAACCCAACTACGCCAAATATTGATGAAAGTAGAACCATCTATAACACAGATTGGCAAGAGGAAATATTTAAACCAACAGATTATGTAACCAATAACTTAAATTTAAGCGGAAGTTTATTTGATAAAATTCCTGCAAGATTAAGTGTTGGAAACACATACCAAGAAGGTTTAATAATGACCGACAAGTTTAACAGAAGTACGGCTGGATTAAATTTAAGTCCGAGTTTATTTAAAGACCATTTGAAATTAACTTTAAATGCTAACATTTCTAACGAAAAAAATAATTTTGCTAGAACACCAATTGGAAGCGCAATTAGATTTGACCCTACCAAACCGGTTTACAATGCCAACTCTCCATGGGGTGGATTTTATGAATATGCAGCCCCTAACGGAAATCTAACGGCTTTAGCCCCAAGAAACCCAGTTGCGGAAATTATGCAAAGTGCAAATGTTAGTAAAGTAAATCGTATCTTAGGTAACTTACAATTGGATTATAAATTACATTTTTTACCTGAATTAAGAGCAGTTGTAAACTTCGGTTACGACCAATCTAAAGGAGAAGGAAATCCAACTGTAGCCAAAAATTCTGCGGTATCTGATGGAAATGGTGGTAATGCATTATCTGATAAATATGGAGAGCGATCTAACTATACTTCTTCTTTCACGAATAAATTATTAGACGGATATTTTGTTTATAACAAAAAATTCGGACAATTAGATTTTGAAGGAACAGCAGGTTATTCTTACCAAAAATTTGAAGAAGAAAGATATAATTCTGGAAACCTTTTAAATCCTACAGGCAATTTTTCAGATATTGATAATTCAACAGACAGGGTTTTAATTGGTTATTTTGCCAGAACAAACTTAACGTATAAAGACAAGTACTTATTAACCTTAACGTATAGAAGAGACGGAACATCAGTTTTTGCTAAAGAAAATCAATTTGGTAACTTCCCAGCAGCATCGTTTGCTTGGAAATTAAACAACGAGTTTTTTGCAAATAGCAAAACAATTTCTGACTTAAAACTTAGAGCAGGCTGGGGTATTACAGGACAACAAGATTTAGGAGGATTAAGAGATTACTGGCAAGCTCAATATGCTACAGGAGTTCCTGGATCGCAGTACGTTATTGGTACGACTCCATTAACTGTAGGTTTGCCTAAGCCATACAATCCAAATTTGAAATGGGAAGAAACCACTACATATAATGTAGGTTTAGACTATGGTTTGTTTAACAACAGAATTTCAGGATCGGTTGAAGGGTATTACAAATTATCTGAGGATTTATTGTTTAGAGCTCCTTTTGCTGACGGTTCTAACTTTTCAAACTTTGGACCACAAAATATCGGAAGTTTAGATATTAAAGGAATAGAATTTACCTTAAATGCAGAAGTTGTTAAAAAGGAAAAATTCAACTGGAATGTAAATTTTAATGCTTCAAAATTTGAAAGAAGAATAAAAGAATTGAAAACCGTTAATAATACACCTACTGGTGGAATTGGTGGAGGAACCGGAGCAAGCATTCAAGTATTCTCTGAAGAATGGACGCCAAACTCTTTTTACGTATACAAACAATTATACGGATCAGATGGTATGCCGATTGAAGGTGCTTTTGCAGACTTAAATGGCGACAATATAGTTAACGATAAAGATAAATACATTTTTAACAATACAGATCCGGATGTATTATTAGGATTTCAATCTATTATGAATGTATATGATTTTGACTTCTCATTTAACTTAAGAGCAAGTATCGGAAACAGAATGTATAACAATGTTAATTCTTCTAATGCTTATACAAATAACATGTTTGCCAATTCAATTTTGTCAAATGTTCCAACAAGCACTTTTGATTCTAACTTTGCAAGTTCAGGAAACAACGTAATTTTCTCTGATTATTACATTGAAGATGCCTCATTCTTAAGAATGGACAACATTACATTAGGATATACATTCCCTAATTGGTTAGAAGGTAAAGCTTCTGTAAGATTAAGCGCAGGCGTTCAGAATGCCTTTGTAATTACTAAATATTCAGGTTTAGACCCAGAAGTATTTAGTGGTATTGATAACACAATTTATCCAAGACAAAGACAATTTTTGTTTGGAGTTAATATGAAATTTTAAATAATTGAATTATGAAAAAGATAAAATTTAATTTATTGGTAGTCATTGGTTCTTTTGCATTATTTACATCTTGTACAGATGATTTAAATGTAATTCCAGAAGACGATGACATATTTTTAACAGAAGCGTATTTCAACTCTCCAGGCTCATACAAAACAGGATTAGGAGGCGTTTATGCGAACTTATCGTTAACCGGTTTAAATGGAGCGGGATCGTCTAATATAGAAGGTTTAGATGCCGGAACAAGTCAATTTGGACGTTGTTTATGGAATTTACAAAACTTAACAACAGATGAAGTAATTTGGAGTTATGAAAATGACCCAGGATTGGCCGAATTACAAAGAAACACTTGGACATCTAGTAATGTAATTATATTAGGTATGTACTCTAGAACTATGGCTCAAGTAGCATTTTGTAATGAGTATTTAAGACAAACCAGTGCTGCAAAATTAAGCGCAAGAGGGGTTACAGATCCTACATTACTAGCTAACATTTCTTTATACAGAGAAGAAGCAAGAGCTTTAAGAGCTTATGCCTATTATAATTTGATGGATTTATATGGTAAAGCACCGTTTAATACAGAAAATGAAGCTGTAGGAGTAGCAGGACCAGAATATAGTAGACAACAATTGTTTACCTACATTGAAAGTGAAATGTTAGCGGTAGCTCAAACATTAAAAGCACCTAGAACTAATGAATACGGAAGAGTTGATAAAGCATTCGCATGGATGGTTTTAGCTAAAATGTATTTAAATGCTGAAGTGTATGTGGGTCAAAACAAATACGACCAATGTGTAACTATGTGTAACAACGTAATTGGAGGAGGTTATGGTTTAGAAGCAAATTACTTACGCAATTTTACTGCGGATAACCACACTTCATCAGAAATGATTTTTACTTTACAATCTGATGGTGTGTTGACACAAAACTATGGTCCTACTACTGTTATCCTTAATGGCCAAGTTGGTTCTGTTGAAAATAACGGATCAACATTTGGTGTTGGTGGCTGGGGAGGCGCACTTCGATTAAGAAAGCAATTTGTTGAGAAATTTTCAGCTGCAAGTTTTTCAACAGATGAAAGAAAAACTATTATTTCAGGTTCTAGACCGATTGAAATTACAAATATTGCCCTTCAAGGTCAAGGATATGTTTTAGGAAAATTTTCAAACAAAACATCTACAGGTGTAGCGGGTTCAAATCAGACTTTTGTTGATACTGATTTCCCGTTATTCAGATTAGGCGACGTATATTTAATGTATGCTGAATGTGCTAAAAGAGGCGCAACAAACGCATCAATGTCACAAGCAGTTACTTTTGTAAACAACTTAAGAGAAAGAGCAAACAATAGTACAGCAAATAATATTAGTCAATCAGACTTGACTTTAGATTTCCTTTTAGATGAACGTTCAAGAGAATTACATTGGGAAGGGCACAGAAGACAAGACTTAATTCGTTTCAACAAATATGTTGGGGGAAGCTATAACTGGGCTTGGAAAGGAAATAGTTCAAGTGGAGTAGCGATTTCAAATCACTTTAAAGTGTTCCCTATTCCTTCAAATAGTTTAGCAGCAAATCCTAATTTAACACAAAACACAGGTTATTAATCATTAAAAATTTAACAATTATGAAAAATATTTTTAAATCCATTTTAACAGTCGCTTTATTTGCTGGTTTGTCTTCTTGTGAAGAAGAGAGTAACTTAACTTATATTACACCCGCAGCGCCATCATTTCAAATCATTACACCAACAACTGGTGAAGGTGCCATTTTAAGCGCCACTGCATTAAACAATCCTGCCATTACATTAACTTGGGATCCTGCGCAATATTCTACACCTTCAAGTGTAACGTACACAGTACAATTAGCGCCAAATGGTTCTGATTTTTCTAATGCGCAAGATCTATCAACTACTACAAACAGAAATGCAACTGTAACAGCGGGTCAATTAAACGTTCCTGCATTAACAGCTGGTGCTGTACCATTTGTTTCAACTCCTTTAGACTTTAGAATCAAAGCAACTGTAGCAGGGCAAATACCATTATATTCAAATAAAATTACATATAATATAACTGCTTTTGGTTGTTTAGGTCAATTTGCAGTAGGAGCTGGAATACCATCTGCCGGATGGAATTGGAATACACCAGCAAATTTAATTTGCGACAATAATGTATTAACTATGAGAGTAGGTTTAATTAATGATGCCTTCCGTTTCTTTACACAAAGTGGTAACTGGGGTTCAGGAAGAAACTATCCATATTACAGTAACTTAGGATACAAAATTGTTAGTGTATTAATAAATGCAAATGACGGTGATAGTAACTTCAAATTTATGGGAACTCCTGGGACTTACCGTGTAAAAATTGACGAAAACACTAAAACTATTGGTGTAGCTAAAAGTACTGTTACTACTGGTATTGAACCAAGTTCATTCTGGTTAGTTGGAGCTGCAACTCCAGGTGGATGGTCATGGACTGGAAATAACGAAACTGAATTACCAGTTGTGTCAAATAACACATATGAAGTACCTGTTAGATTAACTAATAATGACTCATTTAGAGTTTGGGAAGCTAATGACGGTGGAGATAGTTGGGGAAGTACAAATAGAAACTACCCATATTATGTTACTAATGGCTACACAATTGACTCTGAATTAATTAATGCCCTTGATGGTGATAGCAACTTTAGATATGTTGGTCCTACAGGTGTAAGATTACTAAAAATTAACACTACTACAAAAGTTATTTCTGTAGATTAATTTTAATTATAAAAAAAAATGAGCTATATGTAATTCATATAGCTCATTTTTAATTTAAAAAATCGAATATATTAGTAAATAAAAGTTTTTAATCGAACTAATAAAACTTAAAAATGAAAAAAATTACAAATATAATAGTTCTGCTGTTTGCTCCATTCTTATTTGCACAGCAGCAAACAGTAACGTATTCTATAAGTCCTTCAACATTTGAAGACACTCAATACATTACCATAACCATTAATGGAAATTCAATAAATGAATCTAATTGGGCTTCTGGTAATAATTTATATTTGTGGGCTTGGTCGTTTGATACTAATGATAGCAATATTTTAGATTGTCCAACCAATGGAACATGGACAGATTCTAACGAAACAAACAAATTAATTTACAATTCTGGAACCGACGCCTACACTTACACGCTTACGCCAAACGCATTTTATAATCGATTTACAGGAATTGGTAAAATTGGTTTTCTTGTTAAGGCAAAAAACGGAACAGGAGATAAAAAATCTCAAGACATTACATCAGAAGTAGGTGCCTTTAATTTTAATTTAGCAACTCCTTCAAATACAAATACCATATTAAATTCTGGTGGAAATTTATTTATTTCAGCCAATCACACAAACGGAACCGCAAATTATGTGCTAAAAGCAAACGGTACAACTATAAATACTTTAAATGCCGCAGCAACAAGCTATAGCTACACCGCATCAAATATTACAACTAATACAAATTTTACTTTAGAAGTTACACAAGGAACTATTACATTAACTAAATCGTTTAGTGTAATTGTGGCGCCTTCTTCAGTTACTTCAGCACTTTTACCAACAGGCTTGGAAATTGGTATAAATTACAATAATACAGATGCAACAACAGCTACATTAGTTTTAGAAGCACCAGGAAAAGATTTTATATATGTGGCAGGAAGCTTTAACAATTGGCTACCTAATGCTACTTTCCTAATGAAAAAAAACACATCTGGTACTAAATTTTGGTTAGAATTAACCGGCCTTACACCAGGTCAAATATATACTTATCAATATTGGGTAGTAGACCAAACACCAACAACCAATTCACCAAATTTAGTAAAAACTGCAGATCCTTGTTCCACTTTGGTATTGTCGCCATACGACGATCAATGGATACCTGCATCATCATATCCTAACTTAACAGCTTATCCAGTAGGGCAAGAAAGGGAAGTTACCCTACTCCAAACTGGTCAAACACCATACAATTGGCAAGTTACAAACTTCACTAAACCAAATAAAGATAAATTAGTAATTTATGAGGTACTTGTAAGAGATTTTGATTCAGATAGAAATTACCAGGACTTAATTGATAAAATAGAGTATTTTAAAAACTTAGGAATAAATGCAATTGAGTTAATGCCTGTAATGGAGTTTGAAGGAAATGAAAGTTGGGGGTATAACACCGCCTATCACATGGCTTTAGATAAATTTTATGGTACTGAAAATAAATTCAAAGAGTTTGTTGATATATGTCATCAAAATGGAATTGCAGTAATATTAGACATTGCCTTCAATCATGCATTCGGGAGAAATCCTTTAATAAGAATGTGGATGAATGACTCTAATAGTGGAGTTCTAGATGGTTGGGGACCACCAAACACAGACAACCCATATTTTAATACCGTAGCACTTCATAGTTATAGCGTAGGAGAAGATTTTAATCATACAAGCACTTTTACGCGCGAATATGTGAACAAAACTTTAAAACATTGGATAACTGAATTTAAAATTGATGGCTTCCGTTGGGATTTAACTAAAGGTTTTACTCAAAATTGTACAAATACTAATGAATCGTGTACTAACGGATATCAAGCAGATCGAGTAGAAGTTTTAAAATTATATGCTGATTATTCTTGGTTATTAGACCCTAATCATTATGTTATATTTGAACATTTAGGTTCTGATTTTGAAGAACAGCAATGGGCAAATTACAGATTATCTGAAGGGAAAGGAATTATGATGTGGGGAGAAATGTTTACACAATATAAAGAATTAGCTATGGGATATTCTAATACCACTGGAAACATTAATAGAATGGGACACGTGAGTAGAGGATTTACAGGAAAGCGTTTAGTAGGATACCCTGAAAGTCATGATAAAGACCGATTGATGTATGAAGCAAAAACATTCGGAAATAATTCTGGTACAAGTCCAGTATTTAGTAACGAAACCAATACTATAAATAGAATGTCAGCTCTGGGTGCAATAAGTTTGTTAATCCCTGGCCCAAAAATGATTTGGCATTTTCAAGAATTAGGAATGGACGATTCTATTTTTACTTGTACAGATGGCGCCGTAAATAGTCAAATTGATGCCATTTCTGGGGATTGTAAATTAGCTGCAAAACCACAACCACAATGGGTAGAAAACTGGTTGACAACAACCCCAAGAAGCAATATTTATTCTAATTTTAGTAAATTTACAAAACTTAAAAAAGGAGAAGCTGTTTTTAGCGGAGATTATGCAATTGCTCCAGATGCATCGGACAACTTAAAACAAAGAATTTATATTTATGATAATGCCTTGCCAACAACGCAGTTAAAAAATGTAGTCATTTTAGCAAATTTGTACACAAGTAACCAAAATATTGTTGCCGATTTTCCATACACCGGAACATGGTATAATTTAATGGATAACACAACTACAAATGTAACCGCAACAAACATGCAAATTACATTAGGTCCAGGAGAATACCGAATTTTTGGAAATCAAGTTTCTACAGCATTATCTAATGAAAGTTTTGAAGCAATTTCTAAAGTGGAATTGTATCCAAATCCTAGTACAAACGCTTTTCATATTTCTGTTGATGCTAAAAAAGTAGAAATTTATTCGCTTACAGGACAATTAATTCAAACCGAAAACAATTGTATAGCAAATAAAGAAATAAATATTTCTAACTTAGCTAAAGGGATTTATATTGTAAAAATCACCAATTCAGATGCGATTTCTATTAGTAAGAAATTGATAAAAGAATAAACTGACTAGTCTAACTTATCAGTTTATTTTTTTAATAAATCTCTAATTTGAGTTAAAAGTTCTTCTTGTGTTGGTCCGGAAGGTGTTGAAATTTCTTCTTCGGTTTTTTTAATTTTATTAAGTGATTTTACCATTAAAAAAATCACAAAAGAAATTACTAAAAACCCGATTATAGCAGCTAAAAATTTACCGTATAAAATTCCGCCATCGGTTTTTAAAAGCGCTAAATCAGCTACGTTTGCTGCTTTTAAGGCTGGGCTTAGAATAGCAGGTGTTATTACATCATCTACAAGTGATTTTACAATGCCACCGAAAGCACCTCCAATGATGACACCAACAGCTAAATCCATTACATTGCCTTTTGCAATAAAATCTTTAAATTCAGAAATAATTTTCATATATGTTACATTTGGTCTCACGAATTTATAAAAAAAAATAAAAAATAATTTTAATTTTTATAGAAAATTCTTTTTACACGTTGCGAAATACTGGTTAAAATTTCATATGGAATGGTATCACAAACGCTTGCTATTTCTTCTACATGTGGGTTTTCCCCAAAAATTATTACTTCATCACGTTCTTCACACGGAATAGAAGTTACATCAACCATAAGCATATCCATACAAATATTTCCTAAAATGGTGGCTTTTTGGTTGTGAATGACTACATATCCTTTTTCATTTCCCCAAGCACGTCTAATTCCGTCTGCATATCCAATAGGAATTGTTGCAATTCGCATTTCTTTTTGAACTACAAATTTTCTATTATAACCAATGCTTTCGTTTTCGTTAACGGTTCTTATTTGCGAAATAATACTTTTTAAAACACTCACATTTTCCAACGAAATTTGCTCTTCTTCCGAATTGCCTACGCCATAAATTCCAATTCCCAATCGTACCATTTCAAATTGATATTCTGGGAAATTGAAAATCCCGGAAGTATTTAAAATATGCCGTATAGGTTGAATTTGTAAAGTAGTAGAAATTTCTGTAGCAATCGCTTCAAATTGCTCAATTTGTTGTAAGGTAAACAATTTAAAATCAAAGTTATCTGATGCCGCTAAATGCGAAAAAACACTGGTTACTTTCACAAAATTATTGTGTTGTAATAACGTAATTAATTCTGAAACTTCCGATTTTTCAAAACCTAAACGATGCATTCCGGTATCAATTTTTAAATGAATAGGATATCCGTTGAGGTTTTTTTCTTTTGCCAATTCAATAAAGGAAGTGATTCCAGAAAGAGAATACATTTCGGGTTCCAATTGATAAGCTATCATAGCCTTATAGCTACTAATTTCAGGATTTAATACCATTATTGGTGTAGTTATTCCTGCTTTGCGCAATGCAATTCCTTCATCGGCGAAAGCCACACCCAAATAGCCAACTTTTAAATGTTCCAGCTGTTTGGCAATTTCATAGCCGCCATTTCCATAACCAAACGCTTTTACCATTACCATAATTTTGGTATTTTGGTGAAGTTTTTGTTTGTAAAAATTATAATTTGTAGTTAGAGCATCAAGGTTAATTTCTAAAACCGTTTCGTGATTTTTTTCTTCTAATAAAACAACAATTTCATCAAAATTAAAACTTCTGGCGCCTTTGATTAAAATGGTTTCGTTTTTAAACGAATCGGTATTAAATTGTTGTAAAAATGCCTGCGTGTGGGCAAACGAAATCACATTTGGCACATCTTGAAAATACTTTCCAATGGTTTCTCCGATGGTAATAATTTGTGCAACATTATTTTGTTGTAATAATTTGATTACATTACTATAAAGTTCATTTAAATTTAACCCACTTTGAAAAATATCAGATAAAATAATGGTTTTTTTCTGATGTAGTTTTTGCTGATCTAAAAAATCCAATGCAATTTTTAACGATTGATAATCGCTTGAAAAACTATCATCAATTAACAAACAATTATTAATTCCTTTTTTGGCTTGAAGCCGAATTTCTATATTATATAATTTTGAAATTCTATCCGTTATTGTTGAAATGGCAATATTTAAATATAATAAAGTGCAAATACAAGTTATCGCATTTTCAATAGAAATAGCATCTGTAAACGGAAGTGAAACTTTAAAAATTTCGTTTTTATATTGAATTTCTAAAGAAGTTTTTAGGTTGTTTTTAACGTTAGAAAGTATAAATACAGTGGCTTTGGTGTCTTCAAAACTCCAAGTAAAGGTTGGTATTGTTATGTGTTTTTCAATCCAATCGTTTTTCTCTAAGATTAGCACTTCAGCTCTAGAAAATAACTGACATTTTTCGATTATTTTTTCTTCAACAGTGGTAAATCCTTCTTGATGTGCGCTCCCTAAATGTGTAAAAATTCCAATATTCGGCTGAATGATTTCTGCTAATTGTTGCATTTCGCCTTTTAAAGAAATTCCGGCTTCAAAAATGCCTAGCGTATGATTTTCATTTACTCCAAAAACAGAAAGCGGTACTCCAACTTGCGAATTAAAGCTTTTAGGACTTCTAACAACTGAATAATCTGGACTTAAAAGAAAATTTAACCATTCTTTTACAATTGTTTTTCCATTACTACCTGTAATTCCGATAGTTTCTATTTGAAATTGATTTTTATATGCTTTTGCCAAATTTTGTAAAGCGGCTGTAGTGTTTTCTACTATACAAAAATGAGCTTTTCCTTTCACATTATCTGGAATATATTCAACTACAAAATGCTGCACACCTTTTTCAATTAAACTTTCTATAAAAATATGTGCATCATTATTTTGGCCTTTCAAACAAAAAAATAAAGTAGTATTTCCGTTTTGTAAACTACGACTATCAATAGAAATATGCTCAAATTCTATTATGGAATTAGAGAAGTTTATATGGGCTTCGTGTAATATGTTGGATTTTACTACCATTTTCACTAATTAATTTGTATAAATTCGTGCAATTTGTGTTTAATTTACTTGTCTTTTTCTTCACGCATCGCTTTATAATAAGCGGCTCTACTTAAAGGTTCATATTCTTCAGTTTCACCTAACATTACTAATTTTTTATCGTCTGATTTTCTAAAGCTATAATTGGCTAAATTTCCTGTTCTGGTACATACAGCATGCACCTTCGTAACATATTCTGCAGTTGCCATAAGTGCAGGCATTGGTCCAAAAGGATTGCCTTTAAAATCCATATCCAAACCGGCTACAATTACTCTAATGCCACTATTGGCTAAATCATTGCAAATTGTAATTATTTCATCATCAAAAAACTGGGCTTCATCAATACCTACAACATCACAACCTTGTGCTAAAATTCTAATATTTTCTGCAGCTGGAACTGGTGTAGAACGAATTTCGTTTTTGTTGTGCGATACTACCATTTCATCATTATATCGCGTGTCTATTGCTGGTTTAAAAATCTCAACCTTTTGTTTGGCAAATTGTGCGCGTTTTAATCGTCTAATTAATTCTTCTGTTTTACCTGAAAACATAGAGCCACAGATAACTTCTATCCAGCCAAATTGTTCTTCCTGATTTACCGTATTTTCTAAAAACATTTTTAATCTAAATTAATTAACTTCAAGATAAAGGTATAAAAATATGTGTACATTTTTGTTGAAAAAAAAATTGTAAAAAGACCTTCCACAAGAATTTATACACATTATTTCTTTTACCTTTGTAATAATAACAAAAATATAAAAATCAACGCTATAAAAGTTCAACACAAACAAAAAGTTATGAAGAAAAAAATTGAAGGCGAATTAATTAGCATTGCGCACCGTTTATTAAAGCTCAAAAATCATACAGAAACCATTCAATTACTTGAGGAAGTGAAAAAATTGTATGAACAATTAGCACTTTTAAAATTTTATGAAGCGAATACCGCTTTGGTAAATGAAGAGTTTTCAGAAGAAGTTTTTGAAGAAAAAGTGGAGAAAATTATAGTAGGATCCATTGAAGTTGTAGAAGAAGAGGAAATTTATCCAGAAATGGCTTCAAAAGAGCATATTGCACAAATTGAAGAAGAACTTTTTGAGAAAAATGATATTTCTCACGAACTTTTTCCATCAAAAGAAATAGAGGAGATTGAAAAAGAAGAAATTATTTCTGAAAGTATTGAGGAAGAAACACTTGATGAAGAATTACTTGAAGAAAAATCAGTTGAAGAAGAAGAGCCAGAACAAGTAATTGAAACTCAAATAAAGAAGAAAAAAACGACTTCAAATCCTGAAATTATTGGTACAAAAGTGACCAAACAAATTTCAATGGAAGACATATTAATTCACGATTATCAAGATACGTTTTTTGAGAAAAAAGAAACTGAAAATGTGCCAACTTCTGATAGTTCTGAACCCATAACAGAAGATGAAATTATTGAAGAAAATGGCGAAGAAATTAGTGCTGAAGTTTTGCCAGACTCAGAATCAACTCTAGAAGTTGAAATAGAAATAGCGTCTGAAAGTATTGAAGAAGCTCCAGTTGTAAATGGTAAAGCTATTGTTTTAGGATTGAATGATAAAATTGCTTTTGAGAAAAATTTATTTGCTGGAAACGGCGACGATTTAAACAGAGTATTATCTCAATTAAATACTTTTACAAATTGGGAGGAAGCAAAATCTTTTGTGTTAGATTTTGTAAAACCAGATTATAATAATTGGGAAAATAAAGAAGAATTTGAAGTACGATTTTTAGAAATTGTAGAAAATAAATTTAAATAAAGACTGCTTTATTAAACACAAATTCACACAAAATAATCAGTGAAAATTTGTGTAATCTGTGTTTTAAATTGTTTTAAATGAGTAAATTATACATAGTTCCTACGCCAATTGGCAATTTAGACGACATGACGTTTCGTGCCATTCGCGTGCTTAAAGAAGCCGATTTAATATTAGCCGAAGACACACGTACCAGCGGAAAATTGCTAAAGCATTTTGAAATTACTACGCACATGCACAGTCACCACATGCACAACGAACATAAAACCGTAGAAAATGTAATTGCTCGAATAAAAGGTGGCGAAACCATTGCATTAATTTCCGATGCGGGAACGCCAGCCATTTCCGACCCTGGTTTTTTGTTAACACGCGCTTGTGTAGAAAACGGAATTGAAGTAGATTGTTTGCCAGGAGCTACCGCTTTTGTACCCGCTTTGGTAAATAGTGGTTTGCCGAATGATAAATTCGTTTTCGAAGGGTTTTTACCCGATAAAAAGGGCAGACAAACACGATATTTGGCTTTAGCCGAAGAAACCAGAACTATGATTTTATACGTTTCTCCACATAAATTGAACAAAACGTTAACCGAATTTATTCAGTATTTTGGTGCACATAGACCCATTTCTGTTTCCAGAGAAATTTCAAAATTGCACGAAGAAAGCATCCGCGGAACAGCCGAAGAAGTCCTAAAACACTTTGAAGCAAAACCGGCAAAAGGGGAGATTGTTGTAGTTGTTGGTGGCAAATCTTTGAAATAAAACATTAAAGACCTGACAGGTTTTTAAAACCTGTCAGGTCTATAAATAAAACCTAATGGAACTACTCAACAAAAAATCTTTCCCAGAAACTATCACTTTCATTGATGAAAAATATACTTTCACACCTACGACTTTCAAAAATGGAAATCAATTAAACAATGCTGGTGAAAATAATGGTTCGTGTAAAATTTTTGCATTTGCTCAATTACAGCAATTTACCAAAGAAGAAACCTTATCGTTATTCGGTGATTTCTATCAAGATGTTTTATACTCACCAGAAGCTTCCGACCATCAAAATATAAGAAATTTTATGATTTTCGGTTGGGATGGTATTCATTTTGAAGACGAAGCGTTACAGACAAAGTAAAAAGTAAATCTTAGTGAATTAAACTATTTTTTTGCCACGGATTACTTGATTTGCACGGATTTAATCCTTATAATCTGAGAAATCAGTGGCTGATATTAAAAATATTTATATCTTTGTTATTCATTACTATAAGCCAAAAATGTAATTCACAAACCGTAAATCCAAAATCACTATGCGTTGGAATCTAAAATCAAAGCCAGAAAAAGAAAAAGTACAAGCCTTACAAAACTTCCTTCAAGTAGATGAAATCATCGCTACTTTATTAGTTCAAAGAGGAATAGAAACCTTTGAACAAGCCAAAACATTTTTCCGTCCCACTTTAGAAGATTTGCACAATCCGTATCTAATGAAAGATATGGACAAAGCGGTTTCTCGTATTGAAAAAGCCATTGCCAATAACGAAAATATTTTAGTTTTTGGCGATTATGATGTAGATGGAACAACCGCTGTTTCCTTAGTTTCAAGTTATTTACGAAGTTTTTATCCCAATGTGGCGACGTATATTCCAGATAGATATAACGAAGGTTACGGCATTTCCTATCTCGGAATTGACTATGCCGAAGACAATGATGTTTCCTTAATAATCGCACTCGATTGTGGAATAAAATCGATCGAACACGTGAATTATGCTAAGGCCAAAAACATCGATTTTATTATTTGCGACCATCACCGACCTGGCGATTCATTGCCCGATGCCATTGCGGTTTTAGACCCAAAACGTACTGATTGCAGTTATCCGTATGACGAATTATGTGGTTGTGGTGTTGGATTTAAATTGATTCAAGCGTTAGCCGAAAACAGAAACCAAACTATTGAAGATTTACTTCCTTATTTAGACTTGGTAGCGACTGCCATTGCTGCTGATATTGTTCCAATTACTGGTGAAAATCGAGTGTTGGCGAAATTTGGATTAGAAGTCATAAATACCAATCCGAGACCAGGAATTAAAGCCTTAATTCAAAATGTAAAGAAAAAAGTTTTAACGATAACCGATGTGGTTTTTATCGTAGCACCAAGAATCAACGCTGCCGGAAGAGTGAAACACGGAAACGAAGCCGTGGCACTTTTAACCGAATACGATTTAGAACAAGCGGAACAATTTGCATCTGAAATTGAGCAGCACAATTCGGACAGAAAAGAATTAGATAAACAAATTACTAAAGAAGCGTTACTTCAAATCGAAGAAAACAACGAACAAAACCGATTTTCAACGGTTGTATATCAAGAAAATTGGCACAAAGGCGTCATCGGAATTGTCGCATCTCGATTGGTTGAAAAGTATTATCGTCCAACGATTGTTTTTACAAAAAGTGGTGAAAAATTTACCGCCTCGGCTCGTTCTGTAAAAGATTTTGATGTCTATAATGCCTTAGAAGCGTGTGCCGAACATTTGGAACAATTTGGAGGTCACATGTATGCTGCCGGAATGACATTGAAAGAAGAAAATTACGAAAATTTCAAAGCAGCTTTTGAAAATGAAGTTAAAAAAACCATTCCTCCCGATTTATTAATTCCTGAAATCTCAGTAGATTTAGAAATGAATTTTTCGGATCTTGATGAAAAATTTATGCGCATTCTAAAACAATTTGAACCCTTTGGACCAGAAAATATGACACCAGTTTTTATTTCGAAAAATATAATCGATTCGGGTTATGCGAAAACATTGGGTAACGATGCCGAACATTTAAAAGCCTTCGTGAAACAAAATAATTCGCCAAATTTTAATGCGATTGGTTTTGGACTTGGAGCTAAAATAGATGTTGTAAAAAATAGAAATCCGTTTGAAGCCGTTTATGTTTTAGAAGAAAACGAATGGAACGGAACGGTTAGTTTACAATTGCAATTGCGCGATGTAAGAACCAATAAAATGTAAAATAAATATTAAATAATAAAAATCTTTGCGACATTTGCGAGAATTTTCTCGTCTTTGCGGTAAAAAATATGACAAAGAAAGACCCATTTTCAGCTTTACGAATCCCAGAATTTCGTTGGTTTATACTTATGCGATTAGCCATTGTATTGGCTTGGTCTATGCAATTTGTCTTAATAGAATGGGAAGTATACCGAATTACCAAAGACCCTTGGTCATTAGGATTAATTGGGCTCATGGAAGTAATTCCGGCTATAGTTATGGCGCTGTTTGCTGGGCACATTGTAGACCAATCTGAAAAAAGAAATATGTTGCTCAAATGTTTTGCAGGAACGGCAACAATCAGTATTTTATTTTGTTATTTGGTTCATCCTGAAACCGCTAAAACCATTGGAAAACAACCTTTTTTATATGCTATTTATGCCTTAGTTTTTTTAGGCGGCATCATTCGTGCGTTTATCATTCCATCTGTTTTTAGTTTGTTAGGATTAATTGTTCCAAAAACACAATTTACCAATGCGGCTACTTGGAGCAGTTCATCTTGGCAAGTTTCTGCCGTAATCGGACCCGCTTTAGCTGGATTTTTAATTGGAGGAATTGGCGTTTTCAACTCTATGATTTTCGTGACAATTTCTATTTTTTTAGGCATTTTTATGTTGTTGCAAATTAGTAAAAAACCCATTTTAAATAAAAAAATTGGCGAACCCATTTCCGAAAGTTTAAAAGCCGGAATTAGATTTGTATTTCAAAATAAAATTATTTTAAACGCACTTTCGTTAGATATGTTTGCGGTTTTATTTGGTGGAGCAGTAGCCTTATTGCCTATTTTCGCACAAGATATTTTACAAGTAGGTTCAGAAGGTTTCGGAATTTTAAGAGCCGCACCAGCCATTGGTGGATTACTAACTATGCTGGCTTCTACGATGTTTTCTATCGAAAAAAATACAGGAAAAAAATTACTGTTAGCCGTTTTCGGATTTGGAATTTGTATTATCGTTTTTGGATTATCCCAAAACTTTTGGATTTCAGTAATTGCTTTATTTTTAAGCGGTGTTACCGATGGATTTTCCGTGGTCATTCGTTCTACAATTCTTCAAATTTACACGCCCGATGATATGCGCGGAAGAGTTTCATTTGTAAATTCCATTTTTGTGGGTTCTTCAAACGAATTAGGAGCCTTTGAAAGCGGTCTAACATCTAAATTATTCGGAGTAGTAAACGCCGTAGTTTTTGGTGGTGTAATGACGTTATTCGTAGCAGGAACCACCGCAGTTGCTTCACCAAAATTCAGAGATTTAGAAATAGAGAAGTAATTTTTCGGGCGTTACCACAAGGGTCGGGCTGTACGCTATATCTTTTTATTTTGCCTTGCTTTAGGGCAGTCAAAATAAAAAGGATGCCGCTTCCATCCCTAACGCAAATTCGTTTTCAATAGCACTTTTTTATTCGTATTTTTTCAATTCAAATGTTTCACCATCAAAAACGCCGTAAGTAAAATAGCCAATCCAATCCCCTAAGTTGATGTATTTCGATTGTTCATTTAAAGTAATTTCCATAGGTAAATGGCGGTGTCCAAAAACAAAAAAGTCATAATGCTTTGTTTCTAATTTACGTTTGCAATATTGAACCAACCATTCATTTTCTTCCCCTAAAAATTTCACGTCTTCCGCGCCAGAAATAAGTTTGTTTTTAACCGATAAATATTGCCCTAATTTCACACCAACATCAGGATGCAACCAACGAAACAACCATTTTGAAAATGGATAGGTAAATAGTTTTTTCATGCGTTTATAACCCTTGTCGCCAGGACCTTTTCCGTCACCGTGACCTATTAAAAAGGTTTTTCCGTTAAAGGTAAATTTTTGATTATCATGATAAACAGGAATATTGAGTTCTTTTTCAAAATAATCGCCCATCCATAAATCATGGTTTCCTACAAAGAAATAAATAGGAATCCCAGCGTCTCTTATTTCAGCTAATTTTCCTAAAACTCGAACAAAACCTTTAGGAACAACGGTTTTATATTCGAACCAAAAATCAAATAAATCGCCTAGTAAAAAAATGGCTTCCGCGTCTTTTTTAACCTCGTCTAACCAAGCTACAAATTTTTGTTCTCTAGGAAAACTAATTTCTGAAGTTGGCGCACCAAAATGTTGGTCGGAAGCAAAATATATTTTTTTCGAATTCAAAATAATTATTTTTTACAAAATTAGCAAAAATAAATACACAAAAAACAGCTTTTTATCGACAAAAAGACATCTTTCGTCGATATATTGGTGAAGTTTAGTAAAAGTTTATATTTTTGTTAACTTAAAGACATTAATTAATCCCAATACTATAATGAAAAAATTACTTTTATTATTATTTATGTTCGCAGGTTTCAGCGTTTTCGGACAAATATCCGAAAACTTTGAAGGCACAACATTTCCACCAACTGGCTGGACAACCTTTGAAACAGGAACAGGAGCAGGTCAGAGTTGGTCTGAAACCAATTTAGGCGTTTTCACCTATGGAGGGGTTGGTAAATCAGCAATGATTAACAAAGAAA
>NZ_JBBALQ010000016.1:0-38479 GCF_040402955.1 Flavobacterium sp.
TTATAGTCTGTGAGGAATAAATGGATAATTTTCTTGTTCGTAAACAACATCATATAATTGTTGTGCTTCTGGGAATGGAGATTCTTCTGCGAATTTTTCACATTCAGCAACTAAATCAATTACTCTTTGATCTATTGTTTCAATTTCTGCATCTGTTGCGTACTTTTTCTCTTTTATAATGTCTAAAACCTGAGTAATTGGGTCAATTTTTCTATATTCTTCTACTTCGTCTTTGGTTCTATAATGTTGCGCATCCGACATAGAATGTCCTCTATATCTATACGTTTTCATTTCTAAAAAAGTTGGCCCTTCACCTCTTCTTGCGCGTTCTATGGCTTCATGCATGGCTTCGGCTACTTTGACAGGATTCATAGCATCTACTGGTCCGCAAGGCATTTCGTACCCTAAACCTAACTTCCAAATATCTGTATGATTGGCCGTTCTTTCTACTGAAGTTCCCATAGCATATCCGTTATTTTCACAAATAAAAACAACTGGTAATTTCCACAACATGGCCATATTGAATGCTTCATGTAATGACCCTTGACGTGCTGCTCCATCTCCAAAATAAGTCAATGTTACACCACCTGTTTCAAAATATTTATCGGCGAAAGCCATACCTGCACCAACAGGTATTTGCGCACCAACAATACCATGACCACCATAAAAACCGTGTTCTTTAGAAAAAATATGCATTGAACCACCCATACCTTTTGAAGTTCCGGTAACTTTACCCAATAATTCTGCCATTACGGCTCTTGGATCTACACCCATACCAATTGGCTGTACGTGATTTCTATAAGCGGTAATCATTTTATCTTTTCCGCCAAGTTCCATAGCGTGTAATGCACCTGCTAAAACGGCTTCTTGTCCGTTATATAAATGAAGAAATCCTCTTACTTTTTGTTGTATATATAAGGCAGCTAATTTGTCTTCAAATTTTCTCCAAAACTGCATGTCTTCATACCATTTTAGATATACTTCTTTTGTAATTGGTTTCATATATGTAACTATTAATTTTTTTTACGAACCACAAAAATACTACAACGTATTTTATTCTAAAAATTTATTGCTGTTTAAATTAATAAAATAATCAATTTATTTTATTTTTTACCAACGAAATCGTTATAGATTTGCTTTATCAAACATAAAAGGCAATAAATTTTTTAGAGAATCGGATTTATGTATTGGTCCAATTGATCCCATATAATAAATTTCGATAGGCAAATCTTGTTTCACTTCATATTCAGAAATAGATTGACGACACGATCCGCATGGAGGAATCGGACTGATTGCCTCCCGATCTGATGGTGCTGCAGAAATAAACATTTTTACAATTTTATTTTCAGGATAATTCGCTCCTGCATAAAAAATAACTACGCGTTCTGCGCACAAACCGGATGGATAAGCTGCGTTTTCTTGATTTGAACCTTGTAATACCACACCATTATCTAAAACAATCGCTGCACCTACTAAAAATTTTGAATAGGGCGCGTATGCTTTTTTTCTAATTTCAATGGCTTTATTCATGTATTCTTTTTCTGAATCCGATAATTCATCAAATGATTCAAAAACAGACAACTTCGTTTCTAATCTTATTTCTCTCACAAGTGTATTTTTTAAAATTTTTACTTATTTTGGAAAAAAAATCCAAATTCAAAAAAGATTGAATTTGGATTTAAATTAATTATATTCTGTATTAGTTATTATCGTATTCGTCTCCAAAATTAAATGATAAAGAAAATCGTAACGTATTCTCAAGTGGGTTTCTAACTTTTGATGCTGAGAACAAATAAGAAACGTCTATTTTAACTGTGTTATATTTAAACCCTGCTCCTAATGTTAGGTATTTTCTGGCACCTTTTTCTACACTTTCATTAAAATAACCTGTTCTTAAAGCAAAAGAATCTTGATACCAATACTCCGCGCCTAACGCCCAAGTAAATTCTTGTAACTCTTCTGAAAAACCGTTAGGCGCATCACCAAAAGATTGAAATATACCACTAGTCCAACTAATTTTTCTATAATTTTGATTGTTTATAGATTTATCAGTAGCATTAATTACGCCGTCATTATTTAAATCCGTAACAGTTTGAGGTGTTGGCACTAATAATTTTGTAGTTTCACCTATTAAGCTTACTTTATTATAATCATCTAAAATAAAATCAAAACTTCCTCCCAATCGCATATTTGCTGGGATAAAGTTTTCATTTAATAAATCATTATCATAAGATAATTTTGGTCCCAAATTTTGAAAGTTAAAACCAGCTCTCCATTTTCCATTGAAATTGTCGAACGCTACTTCTTCCGACTGATAAATACCTGAAACATCCACCGCAAATGTGGTTGCTGGTCTAGCATCAGTTGTTGCATTGGCAATTTTTAGGTTGGAACGAATATAACGACCCGAAACGCCCATCGCAAACTCTGGACTAAGTTTTAATGAATATGATCCGTCAAGAGCAAATTCGTTTGGACTTGTAATTACAGGTACTTCATTAGGGTCACCTGTTTCTCTTAGTTCAATATCTCCAAAACCAAAATAACGTAAACTACCTGAAAAAGCCATTCTATCATTAAACCTATTAAAATAAGTTAATTGTCCTAAAGAGATGTCGTTTGCTATACTAGTCAAATAAGGAGTGTAACTCATTGAAAATCCTTGCTTTTGCTTTGAAAATGCATATTTTGATGGGTTAAATTGTTGCGAATACGCATCGGCAGAAGTTGCCACCCCCATGTCGGCCATACCCGCAGAACGAGCGTCTGCAGCTATTAATAAAAAAGGTACTGCTGTAGTAATTACTCTTTCTTGCGCGTACGTATACTGCGCAACTACTAAAATTGTTAAAAGTTTAATTAGATTTTTCATCTGTTTGATTTGGTTACTATTTATTTATTTCAGATGTAATTTTATTTCAATATGCTTGTTTTTATAGCGAATTGACAAATATACATTTTTTTTATAGGATTACAAGTTTTTCTGTTTTTTCTGTTTTTTTACCAGTTATTGCTGATTTTACCGTTACTTTATAAACGTATACGCCTTTTCCTATTTTATCTCCAAAATCATCTTTTCCATCCCATTTGATATCTCTTGAAGTAAATCCTTCATTTACAACGGTTTGGTTAATAGTTTTTACCAATTTACCCGTTATGGTTAAAATCTGAACTTGTACTTCTAATGGTTCAAATGGTCGATTATGACTAAACCAAAATTCGGTATAACTTACAAATGGATTCGGATAATTTAAAACATTTTGTAATTCTAAATCACCATCGCCAATAACCAAAAACTGAATTTCAGCTGTAATTAAATTATTATATACATCCCATGCTTTAAACAAAATAGTATGTAAACCTGGTGCCAAATCCCTAAACGGATAAGTAACTTTTCCTTTTTTGTAGTTATTTAATTCGGTTTCGTAATAGTCATTTAAATTGTATGGATTGTTTTCATCACTATCCAAAACAGCTATAATATCGTGCCCAATGCCGCTTGCTGTGTTTATTCCGTTTTCATCTTCAAGAAAAGCTAGGAAAATTGGTGATTTATTTGTTATTCCGCCACTAACAAAATTCGTATCGTTCATATACAATTTTAACTTTGGTGGTGTGGTATCAGAAGGGGCTGATGTATTTACCCCACCTACTTTAATTTGAGAGTTAAATCCTGTTTGATTTTGTAAAGTTGGCGAATTGCTTTTTGCATAAAAACTCACTCTACCATTTCCTATAGGAATTTGAATATCTTGTGGTACGATAAAACTAAATTCAAACTTTCCGTTTACTACTGATGCATTTCCTCTGTAGATGACTTCACCTAAACTTACAAAATTTAGCTTAGGTTGATTATAAGGCGGCAAAGAGGCATTGTCATTATCCAGTGTTAATCTATTTAAATTTTTATCATAAACTTGTACAGCTAAATCTCCATTATAATTAGCTAATAAGGCATTGTTCTCGTCCAAAACCTCTCCTGACAGTGTAGCTAATGACAAAGCTTGTAAAGAAAGTGATGTTGTATTAATGTTTTCGCCATTTACTTTGGTTAAAACTACTTTTGGTCTTGGAATGGCTAATTTTAATGCGGGATCGCCAATGTAAAAAACGACTCTTTTATTTGAACCACCAAGACTTATTTTAGATCTACGTAACGTTTCTGCAATAGAAATGTAGGAATTATTTTCCATCGTAAACAAATTATTGTAAATTTCTTCATTTAACTGAATTCCTAAAGATTGACTAATTTGTCTGGTTGTAGCTAATAATGCAATGGCACCTCCTGCTTTATTCCAATACATGTATTCCCCACCTGTAGGCCGATTTGGGTCATCAAATCGCGTAAATTCACAAGTAATCGTAATAAATAATGGATATTTGTATCTGTTTCCTAATGCTTGTGCGTCTGATTTTTCAAAAATACGTTCTACTGCAAAACTTTCTTCATTACCATGTCCGTAATAATTTAACACCAATGCACCTAATTCAATAGCATCAATAAATGCTTTTTTTGCTTGTGGATATCTCGGTCCACCAGCGCTTACTTCTTGCACGTAAGCATCTGTGAAAATTTTATTACTATTAAAAAATGGATTTGCGACTGAAACTTCATCCGCTAATTCGTTTAAATCTTTTTGTAATAAATAATCTCCAGATAAAAAAGGATCGGGATCGTCTGCATAATATACTAAGTTGTTTCGCCATCTTTTGTACGATTTTTCATCATGATATTCAATTACCTTGTTTACCATTTCTGAAGCTTGCGTATTTGAAGAAACTAGCATTCTTCCAACAGCTAAATCCATTAAATCAGCTGAAGATTGCATATTTCCTTCATTATCATCCATTAGTGTGAAGAAATCATCAGACATGAAAGATGAAAACAATGAGAAATTAGTACTATTATTTGGATTTAAAGATTGAGACACCTCAAAACCATGAAAAATAGGAACCACATTCGTATTATTTCGAATTCTATCTTTAAAATCGTAAGATGCATCCCCAAATAAATTTAAATATTTTACTTTATTAGCGGTATTTGAAGCATTATCATACACATATTTTACGAAATTTCTAATAGCGGCAATATCTTGTTTCCCGCCTCCAAATTCAGTATATATTAAAGATAGCGGGACTACTTTAACACTCATATTTGAATTGTTTCTATGAAAATTAGCCAAAGTTTCTGCTTGTGCAACCAAACTAGTTGGGGTCACAATTAAGTAATCGATATCTTGAAAAACACCTTGATTATTTTTAAAAATAGTCCCTTTTAAATTTTGATTGGCCACATTTGTTTCCGCTTCTTTTGAAGGTAAATAAATATCAAAATTATCCACTGCAACAAACTTTTTATCCTGACCTAAAGTCAATTTAAAAGACATGCTATTTTGTGTGTTATCTAATTTTGTTACATTATATATATCCGTAACATCCCAAACCGATTTAATATTTGTCGCATTAGAAATAGCAAATTGTCCTACACCAATATTTGTTTTTACTAAATTATTTGAAAATAAAAATTGCTTTCCATATCCTTTTAATTCCGCATTATATTTTAAAATAATGAAATCTAAATACCCTTTTGAAGATGGTACACCATTATTTACATATGTTAAATCAATAGTTACGGCATTAGAAGTTGGAACTAATGTAGTATTTAGAATGTTTTCAAAACCTAGAGTAGACCCAATTGCTGCGTTTATTGGAACGGTTCCTATATCTACAGCATTTGCTTTTACTTTAAATGAAGTAGAAACAAATGAAACTGCCGCAAAATTCGCAGATAAATTTACGGGTGAACCCGAAGTATAATTTGGTAATACGAATGGAAACGTCTGGTTGTCATCTAAATCAAATTTTTCTCCAAACCATCTTCTACCAATTTTTCCTGCATTAAAAAGGTCTACTTCGTGAAATTGATACCCGTCATAATTTGAAAGAAATAAGTTTGCCGAACCAACTGGCTCAATATAAGGTTGGATTCTTTTTCCAGCTGATCCAGAAGTAGAAACATAATAATACGATCTGTTTGCAAATTGATTTACGTGCGTTAAACTTTCTTCATTCCAAGTATCGACACCTTCTGCATAAAATAAAATATAATCATTTTCATTAAAAACACCGTCTTCTTCGCCAATAAACTGAACGGCATTTTCTTCTAAATCAATTGGATAAGCAGTGCTGTTTAGTAAAGGCAACATTCTACCTCCATTACCATATATTTTAATATTTCTTGGGTCAATAGCAACATTTACTCCAATGCTTTGAAGAAAACTTTTACTAACTAAATAGACTCCTGATTTTTCAACATAAAATCTATGCCAAGCCCCAGTAGCTAATACTGAGTTCTGAATAGAATTTGTACTTTGAAATGATCTATTGGAATTAGATATCGAATACTTTACAGAAAATGATTTCACTCTTTTATATCCCGAATTGTCTTTAATAATTGGATTAAAATTAAAAGAAAGATAGGCGTCATTTCTTGCATAAGAAGAAAACGTTTTAAAATCAATCTTCGAGGAAATATTCGAAATATCCAACCCGCTCAATATCGAAACATCTATTGTTTCATATACAATATTTTCAATCAAGGCTGCACCTTCCGGAACCAATCCTTGAACTTTGAAATTATTCACATAGGTAATTGCTCTTTTAGAAATGTGAAATTCAAAATTTTCAGATTGAAATTGTGGTATGTTATACTTTATATTATCTACAACAAAAGGTTTGTCACTATTCCAAACAAGTGAAAAATCTTTTGTGTTTTGAGCAAAACTCAAAAAAGAAGCAAATACAAATATTAAATATTTTTTTTTCATTCCCATAGTAACGCAAAATAAACTAAAATATTGCAAATAATAAATTTTTAAATAACTTTATACAATATTTAACGCGTTTTTTCGTTTCATAATATATCAAGTAAAATTATTGTTTAATTTTTTTTTATTTTTTTGTTGCATATTAATGGTTTATTACTATCTTGCGGCACTTAAATTATTACCTACCAAAGTATGAGAGTTACTAAAATTATGACTTTAAAATTGTTACTAGCGTTGACTGTAGCAATAGGTTTTACCAGCTGTAGCAAAAGCGGAAGCACCAAAGGTGGTTCTAGCGCAACTGGATGGCAAATCAACGATAAAAAAGGTGGTTTCCAATACAACACAAAATATAAAAAACAAGAGACCCCCCCAGGAATGACCTCAATTGAAGGAGGAACATTCACTATGGGTAAAGTGGAAGATGACGTAATGCACGATTGGAACAACACTCCAACAAAGCAACACGTTCAATCTTTTTACATGGATGAAACGGAAGTTACAAATATGATGTATGCAGAATACTTATATTGGGTAAAGTCTGTATATCCTCCAACACAAGACAACTACAAAAACATTTACAATGGAGTAATTCCTGATACTTTAGTATGGAGAAATCGTTTAGGTTATAACGAAACGATGACAAATAACTACTTAAGACATCCAGCATATTCTAACTATCCTGTAGTTGGCGTTAACTGGATTCAAGCTACTGAATTTTGTGAATGGAGAACCAATCGTGTAAATGAAAACATTCTTGAAAAAGAAGGTTACCTTAAAAAAGGAAATAAAATTAGTGCAGAAGTTACTGCAGATGCTAATTTTGACACAGAATCATACATCAATTCACCTTCAAAAACTTTTGGCGGTAAAGAAGAGATTGTTTTGAAAAAACAAATGGGACAAAAAGGTCCAAGTAAAAAGTCTGGGGCAGCTGCACCTACCGAAGCTAAAAACGTATACGCACAAAGAAGTTCAGGAATTGTATTACCTGAGTACAGATTACCTACTGAATCAGAATGGGAATATGCTGCATTAGCATTAGTAGGAAACAGAGAATATAATATTTACAAAGGACAAAAGAAATACCCTTGGAAAGGTCAATATACGCGTTCAGGTAAAAGACAGTTAAGAGGTGATCAATTGGCTAACTTTAAACAAGGTAAAGGAGATTACGGCGGAATTGCTGGATGGTCTGATGACGGTGCAGATATTACACAAATTGTTAAATTTTACCCTCCAAATGATTTCGGATTATATGACATGGCTGGTAACGTTGCAGAATGGGTACAAGATGTTTACAGACCAATTATTGATGATGAAGCAAATGACTTTAATTATTTTAGAGGTAATGTTTATACTAAAAATAAAATTGGTGAAGATGGGACTGTAGAAATGGTTACTAGCGAAAATATTAAATATGATACATTAAGTACTGGTAAAGTAATTGCTAGAAACTTCCCAGGATCTATTGCACAAGTTCCAGTTGACGAAAACGAAACGTATTTAAGACAAAATTTCTCTACTTCTGACAACAGAAATTATAGAGATGGAGACAAACAATCAACAAGATACTTTGATTTTGGTTCAAATGACGAAGAAGCATCTCAAAAAGAAGATCCAAACAAAAGAATGTACAAATCTCCATTACACAAAATATCAGCAGATAGTGCAGGGAATCAGTTAAGACAATATGACAAATCTGACAACAGAAGTACTTTAGTTGATGACAATGTAAGAGTTTATAAAGGAGGTTCTTGGAGAGATAGAGCCTATTGGTTAGATCCTGCTTCAAGAAGATATTTCCCACAAGATATGGCAACAGACTATATTGGATTTAGATGTGCCATGTCTAAAGTAGGTCCTAAAAACAACAAGAAAACACCAAGAGGTAACGTTAAGAATTAATAATTCTTAAAATATTTTACAAAAGCCCTTTATTTTTAAAGGGCTTTTTTTTATTTTAGCAGTATGGAAATAGCAGCAATTTACAACTACTTTTTGCAATCAACCGGTATTGCAACAGATAATAGAAAAATCAACGCAAACAATATGTTTGTAGCGCTCAAAGGCGACAACTTTAACGGAAACAAATTTGCGTTAAGTGCTTTAGAAAACGGTGCTAAATTTGCGTTAATAGATGAACCAAAATACAAAATTGACGACCGTTTCATTTTAGTAGAAAATTCATTAGCTACCCTACAACAATTAGCCAATTACCATAGGAATCAGCTTAATATTACCATAATTGGATTAACTGGAAGTAATGGAAAAACAACTACCAAAGAACTAATTTATGCTGTACTATCTCAAAAATACAACACAAAAGCAACTGTTGGAAATTTAAACAATCATATTGGCGTTCCATTAACGCTGCTTTCTTTTGATAAAAGTACAGAAATAGGCATTATAGAAATGGGTGCCAATCATCAAAAGGAAATTGAAATGCTTTGCGAAATATGTCAACCAGACTATGGGTATATTACCAATTTTGGAAAAGCCCATTTAGAAGGTTTCGGAGGAACAGAAGGTGTAATTAAAGGCAAAAGCGAATTATACGAATTTCTTTTTGTAAATCAAAAAATGGCATTTGTAAATACTGATGATGTCATTCAAAATGAAAAAACTAAAAATATAACCAACATTACTTTTGGTTTAAATACTCCAGAAAATTTCGTTTCAATTTCTAAAATAGAAACCAATCCAATGGTAAAAATTGAGTTTGAAAACACCATTATTCAATCGCATTTAATAGGCTTATATAATGCGAACAACATCAATGCAGCCATAACAATTGGTAAACATTTTGGCGTTTCAAATGAAAAAATAAAATTTGGTATAGAAAACTACATTCCAAATAATAATCGTTCTCAATTAATAGAAAAAAATTCAAACAAAATAATCCTCGATGCATACAATGCAAATCCGAGTAGTATGGTTGCAGCGTTAACCAATTTCTTTCAATTAGAAGAAATGAATAAAATAGCTATTTTGGGCGATATGTTTGAGTTAGGTATAGAAAGTTCCGAGGAACACAAAAAACTAATTGAGTTTTGTTTAAATCAAACAGATATTAATTTTTATTTTATTGGAAAAGATTTTTTAACTCATAAAAATACAAATACAAACATACATTTTTACGATACTTTTGAATCTTTTAAAGAAAATTTTACAAAGCAAAAAACAGAAAATAGTTTTCTACTGATAAAAGGTTCACGTGGTATGAGTTTAGAAAGAACTTTAGAAATATTATAATAAAAAAGGCAACCAACTGGCTGCCTTTATTTATATTTCTATTTTGAAAACTACGAAACCAAACCTCTTGAAATTACAATTCTTTGAATCTCTGAAGTTCCTTCATAAATTTGGGTAATCTTAGAATCACGCATCATGCGTTCTACGTGATATTCACTCACATAACCATTACCACCGTGAATTTGAACCGCTTCGTTTGCTACTTCTAAAGCTATTTCTGAAGCATATAATTTAGCCATCGCACCTGAATGTGCAATATCTTGACCTAAGTCTTTTTCGGTTGCTGCTTTGTGAATTAACAATCTTGCACATGTAATTTTCACATGCATATCTGCTAATTTGAAAGCGATGGCTTGATGTTGAAAAATTGGTTTTTTAAATGCCACTCGCTCTTGCGAATATTTCAAAGCTAATTCATAAGCACCTTGAGCAATTCCTAAAGCTTGTGAAGCAATTCCTATTCTACCACCGTTTAAAGTTGACATGGCAAAGACAAAACCAAAACCGTCTTCACCAATTCTGTTTTCTTTAGGAACTTTTACATCATTAAATAATAGTGTATGCGTATCCGAACCACGAATTCCCATTTTCTTTTCTTTCGGACCTATTTCAAAACCTGGCATCCCTTTTTCTACAATTAAAACATTAATTCCTTTATGCCCTTTTGAAACGTCTGTTTGCGCAATAACTAAATATGTAGAAGCTGTTCCTCCATTTGTAATCCAATTTTTGGTACCATTTAATACATAATGATCACCCATATCAATTGCGGTAGTTTTTTGCGAAGTCGCATCAGAACCTGCTTCCGGCTCAGACAAACAGAAAGCGCCAATTACCTCGCCTTTAGCTAAAGGGATTAAATACTTTATTTTTTGTTCTTCTGAACCATATTTTTCTAAACCAGCACATACTAATGAGTTATTTACTGACATAATAACAGCGGCTGAGGCATCAATCTTAGCAATTTCTTCCATGGCTAACACATAAGAAACACTATCTAAACCTGCACCACCGTATTTAGGGTCAACCATCATTCCCATAAATCCAAGTTCAGCCATTTTCTTAACTTGCTCGGTTGGAAATTTTGAATGTTCATCTCTTTCAATAACACCAGGTAATAATTCTGTAACAGCAAAATCTTTAGCCGCTTGTTGAATCATTAATTGTTCTTCATTTAATTTAAAATCCATTATTTTGCTATAGGTTAATTGAATATATCATAAAAATTTCGCTCAAATGTAGGTAAATAATATGAAATTTTCAATAAGAAATTGTATTTTTAACCCATGTTTAAGCACAACTATAACGTTATCGGCGTAATGTCAGGTACTTCATTAGATGGAGTGGATTTGGCACATATTAATTTTGAAATAATAAACGGAAAATGGTCCTATCAAATATTTGAATGTGATACTATTTCATATTCAAATGAAATGATTTCAAAACTAAAAAATGGAATTCATTTTAGTAGCATTGAGCTTTCAGAGTTAAATATTGAATACACGAATTTATTAGGCAATAGTATTTCTGAATTCATAGTCAAAAACAACATTTCTAATCTTGATGCGGTTTGTTCACACGGACACACTATTTTACATCAACCACAAAATGGCTTCACGCTTCAAATTGGTAATTTGTCCGAGATCGCAAAAATTACAAATCAAAAAGTGATTTGCGATTTTAGAGTGCAAGATGTACTTTTTGGCGGACAAGGCGCGCCATTAGTGCCAATTGGCGATAAAATTTTATTTTCTGAATTCGATTATTGCTTGAATTTAGGTGGCTTTTCAAACATTTCTTTTGAAGAAAATAACGAGCGAATTGCTTTTGACATTTCACCTGTAAATACCGTTTTAAATTTTTATGCGAATACATTCGGATTGGAATTTGACGATAAAGGTAAAATTTCGGAATCTGGAAATATAAGTAAAGCATTATTTGATGAATTGAATACGTTAGAATTTTATCAAAAACCATATCCGAAATCATTAGGTTTTGAATTTGTTCAGGAAATTATTTTACCTATTTTAGAGAATTATCCAATTACAGTAAAAGACAAAATGCGAACATTTACTGAACATATTGCTTTCCAAATTGGTAAAACATTACAATACAAAACTGGAAAACTATTAATTTCTGGTGGAGGAGTATATAACGATTTTCTCATCGAAAGAATAAAAAACTATTTACCAGCAATTGATGTAATTATTCCTGATGAAAAAACCATACAATATAAAGAAGCTTTAATTTTTGCTTTACTTGGCGTGCTAAAATTACGAAATGAAATTAACGTTTTAGCAAGTGTTACGGGTGCTAAACAAAATCATAGCTCAGGCAAAGTATTTTAACTAATAATTTTACTCAATCATTTTTTACAATTATATTTGCAAAATAAATCAAACCCTAAAATCAAAACATGAAAGATTTACTACATAAATTCGAAAACAAAGAACCTGAAATTGTATTCAACTGGAAAGACCCTGAAACGGAAGCAGAAGGATGGACTGTAATAAATTCATTACGTGGTGGTGCAGCTGGTGGTGGAACTCGAATGAGAAAAGGGTTAGATCAAAATGAAGTACTTTCTTTAGCAAAAACGATGGAAGTCAAATTTTCAGTTTCTGGTCCAGCCATTGGTGGAGCAAAGTCTGGAATTAATTTCGATCCAGCAGATCCTCGTAAAAAAGGTGTTTTAGAACGTTGGTATAAAGCGGTTTCTCCATTATTAAAAAATTATTATGGAACAGGGGGCGACTTAAATGTAGATGAAATTCACGAAGTTATACCAATGACAGAAGAATGTGGTGTTTGGCATCCTCAAGAAGGCGTTTTCAACGGACATTTTAAACCAAGTGAAGCAGATAAAATCAATAGAATCGGACAATTACGACAAGGTGTAATTAAGGTAATTGAAAATGGCGAATTTACTCCAGATTTATCTAAAAAATATACTGTAGCCGATATGATTACAGGTTACGGAGTAGCAGAAGCTGTAAAGCATTTTTACGGAATTTATGGCGGTAGCGTTGTTGGCAAAAAAGCCATTGTACAAGGTTTTGGAAATGTAGGTTCTGCAGCCGCTTTTTATTTAGCCAAAATGGGTGCGAAAGTAGTTGGAATTATCGATAGAGATGGTGGTGTTATTAACGAAAATGGATTTACATTTGAAGAAATAACAGAATTATTCAGAAATAAAGATGGTAACAAATTGGTTTCTGACCAAATGATTCCTTTTGCTGAAATCAATGATAAAATTTGGAAAATTGGTGCACAAATTTTTGCTCCGTGTGCGGCTTCAAGAATTGTTTCTAAAGACAATGTAGAAAATATGATTACAAATGGTTTAGAAGTGATTTCATGTGGTGCGAATGTTCCTTTCGCCGACAAAGAAATATTCTACGGACCAATTATGGAAGAAACTGACAATAAAGTGAGTTTAATTCCAGATTTCATTTCAAACTGTGGAATGGCAAGAGTTTTTGCTTACTTTATGGAGAAAAAAGTACAAATGACAGATGAAGCTATTTTTAATGACGCTTCTGAAATTATTGGAAAGGCCATTCAAAAAACATTTGATATAAATGCTAGTAAAACAAATATTAGTGCTAGAGCTTATGAAATTGCTTTAAAACAATTGGTATAAAATTAAAAATACCTTAACTATTAAAAACTAGGTTTAAACTATTTTGAACCTAGTTTTTTTTGTTTCAACAATTTTTATTACTTTTAATCGTTAATACAAAAAACCAAAAATGAGATCAATTATAAATTTATTTAAAACACTATACGAGCACGGCTATTTTACCTTGCTTTTACTTGTTTTATTAATTGGTTCAGTTTGGTTGTTAGTCCATTTTTTAAAGAAATCAAGACTTTCTGATTCAAATAAATCCATTGTAATCACTACACATTCAGTAGTCTGCCTTGTACTTTTATTATTATTTGTACGATTTTGGCCTCCGTATGGAAAAACCGAAATGTTAATTGCACAAGGAGGAGGCGGAGGCGGCGTTACTCTAAATTACGGCGATACCGATTTTGGAAAAGGTGATGATTATTTAAATGAAACTTTAGAAGTGAATATGAAAGATGTAGCATCAGAACCTGAAGAGGCAACAGCTGATGAAATCATAACACAAGATAATGCTGGAGCCGATGTACCTACTCCACCAAAATCAAAAATCAAACCTAAAGATAAAAAGCCTACCGAAACAAAACCAGTAGAAACAACCAAAGCACCTGTAAAAAAACCTAATAGCGCTTTAAGTAATATGATTAAAGGTAAAAACAAAGGTGGTGACGGGAATAGTACTACAAACGGAAATCAAGGTTCGGCTAACGGAAATGCCAATTCAAACGGGTATTATGGCGGTGGCGGAAATGGAAGTGGAAGTGGAACAGGTGGCGGAAATGGAAGTGGAAACGGTACGGGCAACGGAGCAGGAAATGGCTCTGGTTCTGGTGGCGGAAATGGAAGTGGTGGCACAGGCGGTGCCAATTATAGTTTAACAGGAAGAAGAAATATAAGTCAACCCGCAGTTGGTAACGAATGTAATTCTTTCGGAAAAGTAGTAATTGAGGTTACCGTTGATAAAGCTGGAAATACTATTGGAGTAGCAAATGGTAGAGGTACAACTGGAGATGCTTGCTTAATTGCATTAGCTAAAAACTTTGCTCGAAAAACAAAATGGTCACCAAGTGATTCAGCTGCTGAAAAACAAGTAGGAACTATTACTTATAATTTTAAGAATTAATTTTAAGCTGAAGAATTTCAATACGAATACCCAAATAAACCTTCTAAACTTTTAAACTTTTTTAAACATTAAACAATTATATTTGCATCAATATTAAAAACAAAACAAATGCAACATATAATTGACCGTTTTATTGGATACGTTACTGTAGATACAGAATCGGATCCAGAATCTAACACCACGCCAAGTACAGCTAAACAATGGGATTTAGCCCATAAATTAGTTGAAGAGCTAAAACAAATAGGTTTGTCAGATGTTTCAATTGACGACAAATCCTATGTAATGGCAACTTTACCAAGTAATTTAGATTACGAAGTACCTACAATTGGTTTTGTTTCGCATTTTGATACTACTCCAGATTTTACTGGAAAAGATGTAAAACCACAAATTATAAGAAATTATGATGGTGGCGATATTGTTTTAAATGCCGAGAAAAACATCATCCTATCGCCTTCTTACTTTAAAGATTTATTACAATATAAAGGTCAAACTTTAATTACTACTGATGGTACTACGCTACTTGGCGCAGATGACAAAGCAGGAATTACAGAAATTATGACGGCAATGGAATATTTAGTGCAACATCCAGAAATTAAACACGGAGCATTAAAAGTATGTTTTACACCTGATGAAGAAATTGGTCGTGGTGCAGATCATTTCGATGTAGAAAAATTTGGTGCAGAATGGGCATATACAATGGACGGAAGTCAAATTGGCGAATTAGAATATGAAAATTTTAATGCAGCTGGAGTAAAAATAAGGTTCAAAGGAAAAAGCGTGCATCCAGGTTATGCTAAAGGAAAAATGATCAATTCGATGCTTTTAGCGAATAAATTCATTTCTAAATTACCGAAAGACGAGACTCCTGAAACGACTAAAAATTACGAAGGATTTTATCACGTTACAAATATTCAAGGTAGTATTGAAGACACTTTAGTGCAATTAATAATTAGAGACCATAATCGTAAGAAATTTGAAAAACGAAAGGTCTATGTTGAAGAATTAGTCTCGAAAATCAACAAAAAATATAAAAAACAATTTGGCGAAGACATTGCTGTTTTAGAAATAAAAGATCAATATTATAACATGCGTGAAAAAGTAGAACCTGTAATGCATATTGTAAATCTTGCCGAACAAGCCATGAAAGAATTAAACATCAAACCGTTAATTAAGCCAATTCGTGGTGGAACTGATGGTTCGCGTTTATCATTTATGGGATTACCTTGTCCGAATATTTTTGCTGGCGGACATAACTTTCACGGTAAATACGAATATGTACCTGTAGAAAGTATGCAAAAAGCGGTTGAAGTAATTGTGAAAATTGCAGAATTAAATGCGATTCAGAATAAGAAATAAATTCTAAATTAAAAATCCCAAATCCCAAAATTGGATTTAGCATAAAATAAAAATTCCAAATTCCACTGTTTTTTCAGTTTGGAATTTGGAATTTTATTTTTGGAATTTAAAATATTATTTCTTCTCAATCAATTTTAAACTCATTTCAGCAGAAATTGAACTTTTTTCAATTTTTAATTTACCTGACATGGTTTCCATAACAATTGTAGTTTCGGAAATTTCAGAAACTTTACCATGTATTCCAGCGATGGTAATAATTTTATCGCCTGTTTTTAAGTTGGTTAAAAATTGTTTTTCTAACTTAATTTTTTTGTTTTTCGGCATAATGATTAAGAAGTAAAATACCGCTATCATTAATACTAACTGCGCAATTAACATTGGATTCATATCGTTTTTATTTAGATTTAATACTTGCTTTTATATTAATAGTTTCAACAATTTGAGCTGTATTACATGTAATCAAGACTGATTTTGTAACTTCACCAGACTTCCCATTGGAGTCAAATTTCACTTGAATTGGCGCTGATTCTCCAGGTTCTATTGCTTCTTTTGTAACTTCAGGAACGGTACAGCCACAAGAACCATGTGCCTCCAATACATACAAATCGTTTTCACCTACATTTTTAATAGTAAAAGTAGTTGATACTATTTCACCTTGTTTGATTTCACCAAAATCATGAACCATTTTATCAAATGATACTTTTGTTTTTGGTGCATCCGCATTCTTTTGTAAACTAAGCATCAAATTCTCTTCTGGTGACAACTCTTTTTTACAAGACCAAGTAATTAACAATGAAGCTACTACAAAAATTCTAATTATTTTTTTCATATCGTTTGATTTATAATAATCCTCTACCCGATTTTTTTATTTTATCTTCGGCTTGAAAATCTTTTACTAAATTGTCTAAAATTCCGTTGATAAATATACTACTTTTTGGTGTAGAATATTCTTTGGCGATTTCTAAATATTCATTTAAAGTAACTTTTACCGGAATTGATGGAAATTTTAACAACTCGCAAATAGCCATTTTAAGAATAATAGTATCCAATTCAGCAATACGTTCCTTATCCCAATTTGGGGTTTTATTTTCAAATGTTGCAGCGAATTCCAATTCATTTAAAACTGTTTTTCTAAATAAATTTCTTACAAATTCTTTGTCATCTAAATCTTTAAAAACAACTGGCAAATTTAAACAATCATCAAAACTTTTTATCGCCTTAATTTGCTTAGAAAGTAAGGTATTAATTACAGGAATATCATCAACCCATGTAATTTTACAATCTTCTAAATAATCGTAAAGTTTTTCGTTTGGTGCAATAATTTCATTAAAAACATCATAAATAAAGAAAATATCTTTCTTAAATTCTGAGGTTTCAACTGCCATATATCGTTTGTATACATCCGAAGTTTTAATTTCTTCTAAAAGGAAAATAATACAATCGTCGTTTCGTTTCCAATTGTCAATTTTTCTTTCTTCTAATTTATTATAAAAGGCAGTATGTTTTTCTAAAATTTTAAAGAAACTATTATTTACAAACTTAAAGTTAGGATTTTGTTCTTCTTTTGTAGCCAAATGTTTTTTAGAAGCTAATTCTAAATATGCTTTTTCTTTGAGTTGTAATTCATTGAAAATGGAAAGCATTACTAAATATAAATCTTGAGAATTTTCAATACTTTGTAATAAAAATTTTTCCTCTTTATCTAACGAATCCGATTCGTGTCTATGCATTGCATAGATGGTTTGCATCACTTTTACTCTAAAATGTCTTCTGTTAAGCATGTCTAAGAACTTTAAAAAAATTATCCCGAAATAATTATTGTTTTATTTCGGGACAAATTTACAATTTTTTATTTTAAAGAATTATTTGTTTTGTAATTCTTTTTTTCTGTCATCAATTCTTTTTTGAGCAATATTTAATGCTGCTTGATGTGTAGTACTATTTTGAGCATCTGATAACGTGAAGATGTCCATTGCAGTATTATAAATATTTTCTGTTTTTTCCATCACTTGAGCAGAAGTTAAATTTGCCAATTCAGAATATACATTAATTACACCACCCGCATTAATTAAGAAATCTGGAGCATATAAAATTCCTTTTTCTTTTAATAATTTTCCATGAATTACTTCATTAGCAAGTTGATTATTAGCCGCACCAGCAATTATTTTTGCTTGAATTTTGCCAATGGTTTCATCATTAATAGTTGCACCTAAAGCACATGGCGCATAAATATCAACATCTAAACTATATAAATCGTTTCCAGTAAAAATTTTAGCACCATATTTAGAACCTACTTCATGCAATCTGTTTTCATTAATATCTGAAATGGTTATAATAGCGCCTTCATTAGTTAAATGCTGCACTAAAACTTCACCAACATGCCCAATTCCTTGAACTAAAACGCTCTTTCCAGCTAAAGTGTCTACGCCAAATTTATGTTTAGCCGCCGCTTTCATTCCCATAAAAACTCCATATGCTGTGATTGGAGAAGGATTTCCAGAGCCACCTTTACTTTCAGAAATTCCAGTAACATAAGGTGTTACTTCTCTAACCGTATCCATGTCTTTTGTTTCCATTCCAACATCTTCAGCTGTAATATATTTTCCTGATAAAGAATTCACATATTCTCCGAATTTTCTCATCAATTCAGGTGTTTTATCAGTTTTGGCATCCCCAATAATAACTGCTTTTCCACCACCTAAATTCAATCCAGAAATAGAAGATTTAAAAGACATACCTCTAGATAAACGCAACACATCATTCAATGCTTCCCATTCATTTGCATAATTCCACATACGTGTTCCACCAAGTGCGGGTCCAAGAACGGTATTATGAATTCCGATTATTGCTTTTAATCCTGTATCTTTGTCATTACAAAAAACAACTTGTTCGTGTCCGTCAAAAGAAATTTGACCAAAAACAGGATCTACTTTATGTAGTTCATTAGAATTTATAATATCTGTAGTCATGTATATATTTGATTATTTATCAATAATGAGTCGCAAAAATATATATAAATTATATATAATTCTTATTTTTTATTTTATTTTTACGAATACAATAATTATTACTAATATACATTACCCTGAAAAAAGCATAATTTTTTTAACAAAATTAATATTACTTTAAATTACTTTACTTTAAATGAAAGAATTACAATATTTAAATAAATATTTCATAAAATATAAATACCGCTTTTTATTTGGAATAATCATAACGATTGTAGCTCAAATTTTTGCATTATACACTCCGGAATTAGTTGGAAAATCGATTTCCTTAATTGAAGCGTTTCTGAAATCCGAAAACAAAGACACCGTAATTTTAAAAAACGAACTCTTTAAAAACATTGCACTAATAGTATTTTGCACACTAATTGCAGGTTTTTTGACCTTTTTAATGCGTCAATCCTTAATAGTAATGTCTCGTTTTGTTGAATTTGATTTAAAAAATGAAATATTCAATCATTACCAAAACCTTTCTCAAAATTTTTACAAAAAAAACAGAACGGGCGATTTAATGAATCGAATAAGTGAAGATGTTGGAAAAGTAAGAATGTATGTAGGACCTGCAGTTATGTATACCATAAATACTATAATTCGATTTGTGGCTATCATAATAAGTATGTCGGCAGTGAACCTAAAACTAACCATTTATTGCTTACTTCCTTTACCCATTTTATCTTACAGTATTTTTATTTTAAGCAAACGAATCAATAAAAAAAGTACAGAATATCAAGAAAACCTATCCACATTATCATCATTTACACAAGAATTTTTTTCAGGAATCAGAGTGATAAAAGCCTATGCACTAGAAAAAGATAGAAATAACGAATTTATTAAATTATCTAAAATTAGTAAAGAAAAAAACTTAGCCTTAGCCAAAACAAATGCATTATTTGGACCACTAATGATTTTATTAATTGGATTAAGTTATTTAATTGTAATTTTTGTAGGCGGGCAAATGTATGTTAATGGCGAAATAAAAGACATTGGAGTAATTGCAAAATTTTTATTATATATAGGAATGTTAGTTTGGCCTGTGGCTTCAATTGGCTGGGTTTCTTCTTTGGTTCAAGAGGCAGAAGCGTCACAAAAAAGAATCAATGAGTTTTTAAAAGAACAACCCGAAATTAAAAACACAGGAAGTAGTACCACTTCAATTGAAGGGAAAATAACTTTTGAAAATGTAAGTTATACGTACGATGATACCAATATAAAAGCGTTAACCGACGTTAGTTTTACCATAAACAAAGGAGAAACCATTGCGATTTTAGGAAAAACAGGTTCTGGAAAATCCACAATATTGTCTTTATTAACAAGAATACACGACGTATCTGGAGTTTCTAAAATTAAAATTGATGATAAAAATGTAATTGATTATGATTTGTATCATTTGCGAAAAAGTATGAGTATTGTTACGCAAGATCCTTTCTTGTTTTCTGATACGATAAAAAACAATATAAAATTTGGCAAGATAGATGCTACTGATGAAGAAATAATTGCCGCAGCAAAAATGGCAGTAGTTGATGAAAATATTCAATCGTTTACTCATAAATATGAAACCATTTTAGGAGAACGAGGAATTACATTATCTGGTGGGCAAAAACAACGTGTTTCCATTGCCAGAGCGATAATTAAAGAAGCACCAATTTTAATTTTAGACGATTGTTTAAGTGCGGTTGACACAGAAACTGAAGAAAAAATTATAACTAATTTTAAAACTGTTTTTCAAGATAAAACAACTATTATTGTAACTCACCGTGCTTCTGCGGCAAAAAATGCAACTAAAATTATTATTTTAGATGAAGGAAAAATTGTTCAGCAAGGCACGCACCATGAACTTGTAAATGAAGAAGGCTTTTATAAAGATTTGTTTATAAAACAACTTTCTGAAAAAGAAAATGCTTAAAAAATTGTTTCGTAACCTTTTTTTTTAGATTTTTGAAACTCGAAAAAAAGAATTAATTGAACGAAGGATTATGAGTGATAAAGATTTAATAGAAAAAGACATTTTTTCTAAGGTATTAAGAGCGGGAAGAAGAACCTACTTCTTTGACGTTAGAGCTACAAAAGCAGACGATTATTACATTACCATTACTGAAAGTAAAAAATTTACTGAAGAAGATGGCTCTTATCATTTTAAAAAACATAAAATTTATCTTTACAAAGAAGATTTTGCTTCTTTTAATGAAATTTTAAGTGAAATGACCGAATATGTAATTAACCACAAAGGAGAAGAAGTTATTTCAGAAAGACATCAAAAGGATTTTAAAAAAGAGTTTGACGGAACAGAATATTCCAATTCTGAAGAACCTACTAAAACTTCCTCTAGTAGTTATACAGATATTAATTTTGACGATATTTAAAAAATAGCTTTCTTAGGAAAGGATTTTTTTTAAGACCTATTTTAGTATCTTAAAATTCAATTATTACAAATAAAAAAAGGCAATCTTTCGATTGCCTTTTTTTGAGCCAGTGGAGGGACTCGAACCCACGACCTGCTGATTACAAATCAGCTGCTCTAGCCAGCTGAGCTACACCGGCGACTCATTTTGCAGTGCAAATATAGTCTTGAAATTTTAATTTGCAAAAAAAATAAACAATTTTTTTTGCGATTTTTTTAGTTTAATTCGTTCACTTTTGCAACAAATTGATTTGCAGCAACTTCAAATTCTTCTTTAACTAATTTATAATGTGCTTTTTTATTTTCAACATTTTTTTGGTTTACTTTTACCATTAATGCATCAAATGTATCGTAAATATCTCCAACTAAAGCCTCAGATGTTTCTGAAGGTTTTCCAGTAGTAGTCATTTCCCAAATGTATACTATGTTTAAGATATCTCCTAAAACGTAGTTAATTTCTTTTTTCAAGTTTTTAACGCTTGCCATTTTATTATTTTTAAAAATTATGATGCAAAAGTAAACAATATATCAATACACAGCTAATTAAATTGTAATTTCTAATAAAGACGCTTCACCAATAATTTCAAAACCATCAATTATTGCAGGTATTAATACGGTATCTCCTTTTTTAAATTCAGATTGAAATTGCCGCATATTAATAGTAAAACTACCTTCTGTACACATAAAAACCGTAAACGATTCTTTTGTTTTTTTCCAATTGTGTTTTTCTGAAATTTGCAAAATATTGGTCTTAAAAAACGGACATTCTACCAAAGTAACGGACTTATTTTTAGCTACTTCGTAGTTTAATTTAGTATTTGTAGGTTCAAAGTTTATTGCGTCAAGAGCTAAATCTGTATGTAATTCTCTACCAACTCCATTTGCATCTACCCTATCCCAATCATATAATCGATAGGTAATGTCGCTTGTTTGTTGAATTTCTGCAATTAAAACACCAGCGCCAGTGGCGTGAACAGTTCCTGTTTCCAGAAAAAAAACATCGCCTACTTTTACAGGAGTTTCATTTAAAACTGCAACTAATGTTTTATTTTCTAAATGTGCTTGATACTCTTTTTTATTTGTTTTGTCTTTAAATCCAACAACCAATCTTGCATTAGCATCAGCTTGCATTACGTACCACATTTCTGTTTTACCAAAAGAATTGTGTCGCTCTTTTGCCAATGCATCATTTGGATGCACCTGAATAGACAAATCTTCCTTAGCGTCAATAAACTTAAAAAGCAAAGGAAAATTTAATCCAAAATTTTTGATAGAAGCAGCGCCTAAAACTTCTGTTGGATATTTTTTAATTAATTGATTTAAATTCAATCCTTCAAATGCTCCATTAGCTACAACACTAATATCATTTTCTACAGTTGATAACTCCCAGCTTTCACCAATTTGGCGGCCATCAAAAGACTTATTTAATAGTTCTTTTAATTTGGTACCACCCCAAATTCGTTCTTTAAAAATGGGTTCAAAGAGTAAGGGATAAAACAACATTTATTCGCCTCTATAAGTTACAAAATTACGAGGAGTTTCGTATAAAACCACTTCTAAATCTAGATTTAAATTAATGTGTATTCTTAATTTTTGCCAAATTACAACCGCTATATTTTCGGCAGTTGGATTTAATTTTTCAAAATCGGGGACATCCAAATTTAAGTTTTTATGGTCAAACGCATTTTCTATATGTTCTTTTATTAAATCTGATAAAATTTTCACATCTACCACAAAGCCTGTTTCTTGATCAATTTCACCTGTAACACTTACTATTAATTCGTAGTTGTGTCCATGATAATTTGGATTATTACACTTACCAAAAATGGCATCGTTTTGTTCCATAGACCAATCTTTTCGATATAACCTATGTGCGGCATTAAAATGCGCTTTTCTACTTACTGTTACTTTCATTTTTTTTATTTATTGTCATCAAAATGATGATAAAATTCCTCAAATATTATTTTAAACCAAACGGTGTAAAAGTTCGGATTTGTAATCATGTCATTTTTAATATCTTCAATCTTCATCCATTTCCAACTTTCTACTTCATCTTTATTAATTTCGGGCACTTCGTTGTAATAACCTAGCATCACATGATCTAATTCATGTTCTGTCAAGCCATTGTCAAAAGGTGCTTTATAAATAAAATGAAACATTTCTTTCAATTCTGTTTCAAAACCCATTTCTTCTCGGAGTCGTCGTATACCAGCTTGAATGTTTGTTTCATTTTCTCGTTGATGACTACAACAGGTATTGGTCCACAATAAAGGAGAATGGTATTTGTGATGCGCGCGTTGTTGCAACATCAACTCATTTTTATCATTTAATATAAATACAGAAAAGGCTCTGTGCAAAACCGCTTTTTCGTGTGCTTCTAGTTTGTTCATCAATCCAATTGGATTGTCATTTACATCAACTAAAATAACTTTTTCTTCTACCACCCTTAAAAATTTAATTGTCAAATTTACAAAAAAAATAATTTTACAACAAAGATATACTGAAATAAAGACTTTAACGCAATGTTAATAAAATTGGGTTGGTAATACCATAAATAATTGTATTTTTACACTTCTAAAATTTTAAAATAAAAAATGGGTAAGATCATTGCAATTGCCAATCAAAAGGGAGGAGTAGGAAAAACAACCACTTCAATTAATCTTGCTGCCTCATTAGGTGCCTTGGAGAAAAAAGTACTATTAATAGATGCAGACCCTCAAGCAAACGCAAGTTCTGGGTTAGGAATTGACGTGGAAAATGTAGAAATTGGCACCTACCAAATAATAGAGCATAGCAATACAGCAGAAGAAGGTGTTATTCCTACTAGTGCACCAAATGTTTGGATTATACCCGCTCATATCGACTTAGTTGCCATAGAAATTGAATTGGTTGACAAAGAAAACAGAGAATACATGCTAAAACAAGCATTACATACAATTAAAGAACAGTACGATTATGTAATTATTGATTGCGCTCCTTCTTTAGGGTTATTAACATTAAATGCATTAACCGCCGCAGATAGTGTTGTAATTCCAATTCAATGTGAATATTTTGCATTAGAAGGTTTAGGAAAATTATTAAATACAATAAAAAGCGTTCAAAAAATTCATAATCCAAGTTTAGATATTGAAGGACTATTATTAACTATGTACGATACCCGTTTACGATTATCAAATCAGGTAGTAGAAGAAGTTCAAAAGCATTTTAATAACATGGTTTTTTCGACTATTATTCAAAGAAATATTAAATTAAGTGAAGCGCCTAGTTTTGGAGAAAGTATTATAAATTATGATGCTACTAGTAAAGGTGCTGCAAATTACTTAAATTTAGCAGAAGAAATTATCAAGAAAAACAGTAGCAACTAATGACAAAAGCAGTAAAAAAACCTGTATTAGGCAGAGGCCTTTCAGCACTTTTAAGCGATCCTTCAAATGACATCAAATCTGTAGAAGATAAAAATGCAGACAAAGTTGTAGGAAGTATCATTGAACTTGATATTAATTTTATTGAAATAAATCCGTTTCAACCAAGAACTAATTTCAATGAAGATACACTTCAAGAATTAGCTAAATCTATTAAAGAAGTTGGCGTTATTCAACCTATTACTGTTAGAAAATTAGAATTTAACAAATACCAACTAATATCTGGAGAACGAAGATTACGTGCTTCAAAATTATTAGGCCTTTCTACTATTCCTGCCTATATTAGATTAGCAAATGATAACGAATCACTTGTTATGGCTTTGGTTGAAAATATTCAACGTCATGATTTGGACCCAATTGAAGTTGCCATTTCGTACCAACGACTTATAGAAGAAGTAAATTTAACTCAGGAAGAAATGAGCGAGCGTGTGGGAAAAAAACGTTCAACCATTACTAACTATTTACGTTTGCTAAAATTAGATCCGATTATTCAAACAGGAATGAGAGATGGATTTATTTCGATGGGACACGGTAGAGCATTAATAAATATTGAAGACCAAGAAGCGCAAAGCGATATTTATCACACCGTTGTTACTCAAAACTTATCTGTTAGGGATACAGAAGCGTTAGTGAAAAAATATCAAGAAGGATTAAAACCAAAAACAAGTAAAACGGCTACTACAAAATCATTCGAAATTGCTACCGAACAAAAGAAAACTTTCGCCAATTTTTTTGGTGCAAAAGTGGATATAAATGTTGCCGCAAATGGTAAAGGAAAAATAGCCATTCCGTTTCATTCTGAAGAAGATTTTAACCGAATCATAAAATTAATCAACAACTAGTGAAGCGGTTTCTTTACATATTTATCTTGCTTTTTTTGGGCACAAAATTTTCTGTGGCTCAAAAGAAAGAATTAAAAATTGAAACTAAAGATATTGTAAAGTCCGACATCAATCCATTATCGCCGGCAAAAGCAGCTTTTTATTCTGCTATTTTGCCAGGTTTAGGTCAAGCATACAATAAAAAATATTGGAAAATTCCTATAGTTTACGGTGCTATTGGTGCAGGGATGTATTTCATTATGGATAATAATAAAAAACACAATCAATACCGTGACGAATACAAAAAACGATTAGCCAACGGTGGTGCAATTGACACTTCAGATCCTACATATGGAAAATTAAGTACAGAAAGTGTTATTAGAGGGCAAAAATTCTATCAAAAAAACAGAGATTTATCCGTACTTATTACTGCGGGTTTGTACATTCTAAATATTGTAGAAGCAAATGTAGACGCTCATTTATTGCAATTTAACGTAAATGACGATTTATCATTAAAACCAGATTTACATACCAATCCGTATACGTTTAACCAAAATGTTGGATTTACATTAACCTATCAATTTTAACATTTTATTTCGTAACATTTTATTTAAAACAACAACTAATCAAAATGAAAATAGCATTATTAGGTTATGGTAAAATGGGAAAAGTAATTGAACAAATTGCTTTAGAACGCGGTCATGAAATTGTGTTACGAAAAGATAGTTCTGACACTTTTGAAGGAATTACAAAAGCAGATGTTGCCATAGATTTTAGTGTTCCAACTACAGCTGTTAGCCATATTTCAGAATGTTTAAATCAAAATATTCCTGTAATTTCAGGTACTACAGGTTGGATAGAAAATTATGATGAAATGGTACGTTTGTGCAAAGAAAAAAACGGAAGTTTTATTTATGCTTCAAACTTTAGTTTGGGTGTAAATATATTTTTCGAGCTAAATAATTATTTAGCTAAAATGATGAAAAACCTTTCTGATTATAAGGTTTCAATGGAAGAAATTCATCACACACAAAAATTAGATGCCCCAAGCGGAACAGCAATAAGTTTGGCAAATGGAATCATAGAAAATACGGATTACACAAATTGGACATTAGAAAATCCAAGTGAAAATGAAATTCATATTAATGCAAAAAGAATAGAAAATATTCCTGGGACACATGCTATTTTTTACGATAGCAAAGTGGATCAAATAGAAATCAAACATACCGCACATAGCCGAGAAGGCTTTGCTTTAGGATCGGTCATAGCTGCAGAATGGCTAATTGGTAAAAAAGGCGTTTTCACTATGAAAGACGTTTTGGGAATATAAGTATAATTTACGATTTACAAAAAAAAACAAAAATTATGGACATATCAACTTGGATTATTACAATATTAATAATTAGTACAACACACGCAATTTGTACTTGGAAATTATATCTAAAAGCCGGTAGAAAAGCTTGGGAAGCATTCGTTCCTGTTTATAACGGGATTGTTTTAATGCAAATCATAAACCGTCCAAAGTGGTGGGTGTTTTTGCTGTTTTTACCTGTAATAAACTTGTTGATTTTACCAGTTATTTGGATTGAAACCTTACGTACATTTGGTAAAAAAACTACTGCAGATATGTGGTTGGGCTTTATTACATTTGGATTATATATTGGTTACGTAAATTACACCCAAGAAGTTTCATATGGAGCTGAACGCGATACCAAACCAGCAACAAAAGCTTTAGATACTTTAGGTTCAATTACTTTTGCATTAATAGTAGCGACTTTTGTACATACATATTTTATTCAACCATTTGTAATTCCTTCTTCATCATTAGAAAAATCATTATTAATTGGCGATTTTCTTTTTGTAAGTAAATTTCATTATGGTGCCAGAACGCCAATGACTCCAGTTGCAGCACCAATGGTACACGACTCTATTCCAATGGTAAAAAAACTTTCATATTTAAGCAAGCCTCAATTACCTTATTTTAGATTTCCTGCTTTAGAAAAAATTAAAAATAACGACATTGTTGTTTTCAATTGGCCAAGAGATACACTTTCGAATATGTATTTGCCAGCTACTGAAAGAATTGACAAACCTCGAGATAAAAAAACAAATTATGTAAAACGTTGTGTGGGTATTGCAGGCGACAGTTTGCAAATTAAAGACGGAATTGTTTTTGTAAATGGTAAAGAATTGATATTACCTGAAAGAGCTAAACCTCAGTATTCTTATAAAATTAGTACCGACGGCAAAACACCAATTGATTTTGAAACGATTTTAAGAGAAATGCAAGTTACTGATCCGGCAGGAATGATAACAAACGACACGCTTTACGTTCAAGCATTAACTTTTGAAAATGCAGAAAAATTAAAATCAATTAGCGGTATCACTTCTGTAAAAAGAATGATTAACAAAAAAGCCGAAGATGGCGTATTCCCAGATTTTAAAGATGGGAAGCCTTCTGTAACAAACAATTGGAATGGTGATAATTTTGGTCCAATTTATATTCCACAAGCAGGGAAAACAGTTGCATTAAAAAAAGAAACGTTACCCTTGTATAAATTAATCATCACAGAGTATGAAGGAAATACGTTAGAAGTTAAAGGTAATGACATTAAAATAAACGGAAAAATAGCTACTTCCTACACCTTTAAACAAGATTATTACTGGATGATGGGAGACAACAGACATAATTCGTTAGATGCCCGTTATTTCGGTTACACGCCAGCAGATCATATTGTTGGAAAACCAATTTTTATATGGATGAGCCTGGATTGGAACGCAAAAGGTTTATTAAATAAATTTAGAACCGAACGTTTCTTTACAACGGTTAGCGGCGAAGGTCAACCCGAATCGTATTTTAAATACTTCTTATTCCTTTTAGCAGGATATTTTGCTTGGGATTGGTATAGAGGTAAGAAAAAGAAAAAAGACACAGATTTACTTTAAAGGTTTATTCGTTAAGTTGTGAGTTGTTGAATCGGTAATCAGTATAAATTAGGTGATTTATGTATGTGTATTCATTTGAAAAATTAGAAGTATGGAAAGAATCCAAAAAACTGACTAAAATTATTTATCAAATTACTTCACGCTATCCTGAAAATGAAAAATTCGGACTAACTTCTCAATTGAGAAGAGCCTCAATTTCAGTTTGCTCTAATTTAGCTGAAGGTTCGGCAAGAATTACTTCAAAAGACAAAGCCCACTTTTCAACAATGGCTTATAGTTCATTAATTGAAGTTTTAAATCAAATTATTATTTCATATGAGTTAGATTTTATAGATGAATCTGATTACTTGAATTTTAGAAATTTAATTGAAAGCTTATCAAATAAAATTAATTCACTAAGAAAATTCCAACTTAACGAATCAACAAAAAACAACTAACCTTTTTAATGTATAACATATTAATTTACCCTACTTACTTTCCATCTATCAGTCATTATATTGCGATGATTCATGCTGAATCGGTTACATTTGAAGTAGAAGATACGTTTCAAAAACAAACTAATAGAAACCGAATGTACATTTATAGTCCAAATGGAATTCAAATGTTAAACATATCAGTAAAGCATAACGGTGCAAATTACAACTTTAAAGACATCAAAATAGACAACCAATACAATTGGCAAAAAAACCATTTTAAATCTTTAGAAGCTGCTTATAAGAATTCGCCTTTTTACGAATATTTCATAGATGATTTACAACCCATATTCGAAAAGAAACACGAGTTTATGTTAGATCTAAACTTTGAAATATTTGAAAGAATAAATGATGCTTTAGGAATTTCTATTCCTTTTGACAAAACAACAGAATATTTTCATCAAGTAACTGACAAAACTGATTTTCGTTTTTTAGTAAATGGCAAAAAAGACATCACTCAAATAGAACCTTACACACAAGTTTTTGATAACAAGCACGGATTCATAAATAATTTATCCATTTTAGATTTGCTTTTTAATGAAGGTAGATATGCAGTGGATTATTTAAAGCAGCAACATTTATAATTTCTTCATATAATTAATAAAAAAAACGTCCCGATGAAAATCGGGACGTTTTACTTATATTATAACACAACGTTACACGTTATGCTCTGCTTCAATTTGTTTTTTATCTGATGCTGACATCGTATCCACTAATACTGGTGTTGCAATAAATAATGAAGAATATGTTCCAACTATAATACCTATTAACATTGCAAAGATAAATCCACGGATTGAATCACCACCAAATACAAACATAATTGCTAATACCATAATCATCGTTAAAGATGTGTTTAATGTACGAGATAATGTAGTGTTTACAGAATCGTTTACAATTTTGTTAAAGTTACCATGGTGCGATTTTCCACCTAAGAATTCACGAACTCTGTCAAATACAATTACGGTATCATTCATTGAATATCCAATTACTGTTAGAATAGCCGCAATAAAGTGTTGGTCAATTTCCATATGGAACGGCATGTATTTGTACAATAAAGAGTAAATACCCAATACAAAAATAACGTCATGCGCCACCGCAGCAATTGCTCCTAATGAATATTGGTATTTTCTGAACGAAATAACTAAGTATAAACAAACTAATAACATCGCTCCTAATACTGCCCAATATGCATTTGTTTTAATGTCATCTGCAATAGAAGGTCCTACTTTCATAGCTTGTAATACCCCAAATTGTTTTCCTTCTTGTGTATTTGTAAACTGATCGTAAGAAATTTCTTTAGCAAAGAATTTTTTCAAACCTGCATATAATTTTTCGTTAACTTCTTTATCAACCTCAACACCTTGCTTGTCAATTTTGTATTTTGTCGTTATTTTCAATTGATTGTCGTTACCAAATGTTTTCGCTTCCGCTCTGTCAAAAAACGCAGCTGTAGAAAGCGCATTTGAAACTTCTTCTGGAGACACTTTTTGGTCAAATTGCACTTGGAAGGTTCTTCCTCCTACAAAGTCAATACCTTGGTCAAAACCATTCGTAAAGAAAGAAACAAAACTGATAATACAAACAATTAACGAGAATGCATAAGTGAATTTCTTAATTTTTAAGAAATCGAAGTTGAAACCAGTAAACCAATTTTTAGTAATGTTTGTAGAGAATTGTAAACTTCTTCCTTTAGCAATATCACCATCAATAAAGAAACGAGCAATAAAGATTGAAGTAAATAATGAAGTTAAAATACCAATTAATAAAGTAATGGCAAAACCTCTAATCATACCTTCTCCAAAAATATATAAAATTGTACCTGTTAAAATATGTGTTACGTTAGCATCAATAATAGAACGCATAGCACCTTTCCAACCGAAAGCAGTAGTTACTGCATTTTCTAGTGACAAGCCAGCTCTTAATTCTTCTTTTGCTCTTTCGTAGATAATAATATTTGCATCTACCGCAGTACCCATTGTTAAAACGATACCTGCAATACCTGGTAATGTTAACACAAAACCGAAGTTAGCCATGGCACCAAATAACAATACTAAGTTTAATAATAAAGCTGCGTTAGCATACCAACCTGCTCTTCCGTAATAGAAAACCATCCAGAAAGAAACTAATAATAAACCGATGATAGATGATAAAATTCCATTGTCAATAGCTTCTTGACCTAAAGAAGGTCCAACTACTGCTTTTTGTACAATATCTGCTTTAGCTGGTAATTTACCTGCACGTAATACGTTTTCTAAATCGGCAGTTTCTTCTAAAGTGAAAGCACCTGAAATTTGAGTTTGTCCACCAGAAATTGCTGCTTTTGCAGTAGCTGCAGAATACACAACATTATCTAATACAATACAAACTTGATTTCCGTTTTTAGCAATATCACCCGTTAATTGTTCCCATTTTCTTGAACCAACTGGATTCATTTGCATACTTACTGCTGGTTTTCCAAACTGGTCAAAATCAGCACTTGCATCTGTAATGGCACCACCTAATAGTGGAGCAACTCCATCAGCAGTTCCTTTTAATATGTATAATTCTGTAACATCTTCTGCTTTAGAAGTTGTTTTTCCCCAAGCAAATTTTGCGTTTGAAGCTGTTGCTGGTAATAAAGCTCTAATTTCTGCTCTTTTTAAATACGAGTTAATTTTAGCTGTATCTTTTACATTGTATCCAATTAATCCAGACGGACTTGGAATTGCATTTTCAAATAAAGGTCCTAAATCTTTAGCTGCTTTTTTAGCGGCATCTTTTTTATCGCCTAATAATTCATTTACTTTAGATTTTGCATCAACTGCTTTAGTAGTATCTACAACAGTTACAGCTGCAGTTGGTTTTTTCTCAGTAGCTTTTAAAGCATCATTTGCAGCAGTAAAGAAATTACCTAATTCTTCTGGTTTTAAGGTTTCCCAAAATTCTAATTGTGCCGTTTGAGATAATAATTTTTCAACTCTATCTAAATCTTTAGCACCTGGTAATTCTACTAGAATTCTTCCGGTTTCACCAATTTTTTGAATGTTTGGTTGTGCTACACCGAATTTATCGATACGTTTTGTTAATACTTTATATGCGCTTTCAATAGATTCAGCAACTTTCTTTTTCAAAATAACTTTCACTTGATCATCCGTCATACTTAACTGAATTTCCTCAAATGTTCTATTGTAGAATGCTTCAGCAGAAGCCATTTTTATTGTTCCATTAGATTCTGTAGCAAAAGCGTCAAAAAAGGCATCTAAATAATCTTGATTTCCTTTTCTATCCTTTGTAGCTCTTTCTAAAGCTCTATTAAATATAGGATTTTTAGAGTTGTTTGATAATGTTTTTAAAACGTCTTTAACAGAAACTTCTAAAGTTACGTTAATTCCACCTTCTAAATCTAATCCTTTGTTGATTTGTTGTTTCTCAACATCTTCATAAGTAAAGCCTAAAAAAACGTCTTTTTTCTTTAGATCTTTTAAGTAGTTTAATTCCTTTTGAGAATCTCCTTTTGCAAATTCTTTCGCATCTTTTACAATTCCGTTAGCAACAAACGTAAAAGAAAGTTGATAGATACAAGCAATCGTAAAAATGATTGCGAAGAATTTAATTAGTCCTTTGTTCTGCATTATAGTTAATTTAAGTTATTTTCTTTAAAAACGGACAAATATATCATTTCATATAGGATAAAACAATTTTATTTGAACCTAAAATTCATTTTTTATTAATATTTAGTCAACATTAAGATTATTTTTCTTTTTTTATCTATTTAAGTTCCTCAAAACAAGAAGAATAAAAAAAGCGTTGAAATTATCAACGCTTTATAAATTTTATAATTTTTACAAATTATTTATCTGTAATTGTTGATTCGGCAATTTTTTTATACGTTCCATTTTCTAATTTCTCACGTATCGCTTCAAAAGCAGTTAATGTTTCATCAATGTCTTCTAATGTATGAGTTGTGGTTGGAATCATTCGTAATAAAATCATTCCTTTTGGAATTACTGGATACACAACAATGGATAAGAAAATACTGTAGTTTTCTCTTAAATCATTCACCATAATCATAGCTTCTGGAATAGAACCTTCTAAGTAAACTGGTGTAATACAAGTATTTGTATCTCCGATATTGAAACCTTTTTCTTTTAAACCGTTTTGTAACGCATTAACATTCACCCATAATTTATCTTTAATCTCAGATGAATTACGCAATATTTCTAAACGCTTCAACGAACCAATTGTTTGAATCATTGGCAATGATTTGGCAAACATTTGCGAACGTAAATTGTATTTTAAATAATCAATAACATCTTTATCAGCAGCCACAAAAGCACCAATATTTGCCATTGATTTTGCAAAAGTTGAAAAATACACATCAATTCCATCTTGACATCCTTGCTCCTCACCTGCTCCAGCACCTGTTTTACCAAGTGTACCAAAACCGTGCGCATCATCAACCAATAAACGGAAATTGTATTTTTTCTTCATTTCTACAATTTCTTTTAACTTACCTTGTTGTCCTCGCATACCAAAAACACCTTCCGTAATAAACAAAATACCACCACCAGTTTCAGTAGCTAATTTTGTAGCACGTTGTAAGTTTTTTTCCATACTTTCAATGTCGTTGTGCTTGTAAGTAAAGCGTTTTCCACTATGCAAACGAACACCGTCAATAATACACGCGTGTGCATCTACATCATAAACAATAACATCATTTCTGGTAACCAAAGCATCAATTGTAGATAAAATTCCTTGATAACCAAAATTCAATAAATAAGCTGATTCTTTCATTACGAAAGCCGCTAACTCATCTTCTAATTGTTCGTGATATTTGGTATGTCCACTCATCATACGAGCACCCATTGGGTAAGCTGCACCATATTGCGCCGCTGCCTCAGTATCTGCTTTACGAACTTCTGGATGATTGGCTAAACCTAAATAGTCATTCAAACTCCAGTTTAATATATTTTTACCTTGAAATTGCATTCTTGGACCCAATTCACCTTCCAACTTTGGAAATACGAAATAACCTTCTGCTTGTGAAGCCCATTTTCCTAGAGGTCCTTTGTTTTGTTGAATTCTTTCAAATAAATCTTTAACCATAATTTATTACTTAATTAGTGGTGCAAAAGTATAAATAAAAAAACGTTTTTAATAATTTTTTTTAACACTTCTAACGTTTAACTTGATTGCAATAAAAACATATTTGTAAAAAATAAAGTTTTACTTATCTTTGACATTCCTATGAAAGATATAAAAATTATCGAATGTCCGCGCGATGCCATGCAAGGCATAAAAACGTTTATTCCCACCGAAAAAAAGGTGCAATACATTCAATCTTTATTACGAGTTGGATTTGACACATTGGATTTTGGTAGTTTTGTGTCGCCAAAAGCCATTCCGCAAATGCAAGACACGGCTGAAGTTTTAGATCAATTAGATTTAACTCAAACACAAAGTAAATTATTAGCCATTATTGCCAATACGCAAGGAGCAGCAGCCGCAGCAAAACATAAAGCTATTCAATATTTTGGTTTTCCGTTTTCTATTTCTGAAAATTTTCAAATGCGAAACACGCACAAAACCATTGCCGAAAGCTTAATAACATTACAAGAAATATTAGAAATAGCTGACAAATCTAACAAAGAAGTTGTAACGTATATTTCTATGGGATTTGGAAATCCGTATGGCGATCCTTATAATGTAGATGTTGTTGGTGACTGGACTGAAAAATTAGCTAAGATGGGCGTAAAAATTTTATCGCTATCCGATACGATTGGCTCTTCTACCCCCGAAGTCATAGATTATTTATTCCGTAATTTAATACCAAAATATCCAAATATTGAATTTGGTGCGCATTTACATACTACACCAGACAAATGGTTTGAAAAAATTGACGCCGCATATCAAGCTGGTTGCAGAAGATACGATGGCGCCATTCAAGGTTTTGGAGGATGCCCAATGGCTAAAGACGACTTAACCGGAAATATGCCAACCGAAAAGTTATTATCTTATTTTACTACCAAAAAAGAAAATACGAACACGAGTCCAATGAGCTTTGAAAGTGCCTATAATGAGGCTACTAAATTATTTGGCGCGTTTCATTAATTAGGAGCTCTTGTCCAGCTATACATTTCAAGATTTTATCAATAATTCTTTTTTTGTAAGCACTAAAAAGAGCTTCTTAGGTCGCTTTTTTAGCACTACAAAAAATAGAATTTTTCAATAAAATGCTTTCCATTGCTATCTGGGCTAAAAACTATTCACTATTTACTAAACAAAAATTACTTTTTTTTTATATATTTGCTCGCAATTTAACTTCAATTGCAGCATGAAAGCACACACTACAAAAATTATAGGAGAAGGACTAACGTATGACGATGTTCTTTTAATCCCAAATTACTCAGAAATTCTTCCAAGAGAAGTATCTATTCAATCAAAATTTAGTAAAAATATTACCTTAAACACACCAATTGTTTCCGCTGCAATGGATACAGTTACCGAAAGTGCGATGGCTATTGCTATGGCGCAAGAAGGAGGAATTGGTGTATTACACAAAAACATGACTATTGCACAACAAGCTGCAGAAGTGAGAAAAGTAAAACGTGCAGAAAGCGGGATGATTATAGATCCGGTAACATTACCTTTAACAGCAAATGTAGGTGACGCCAAAAATGCGATGAGAGAATTTGGTATTGGGGGAATTCCAGTTGTAGATGAAAAAGGAATTTTAAAAGGAATTGTGACCAACAGAGATTTGCGTTTTGAAAAAGAAAACTCAAGAGCGATTACTGAAGTAATGACCTCTGAAAATTTAGTTACTGCAGGAAAAGGAACTACTTTAGCTGCTGCAGAAGAAATTCTTCAAGAAAGTAAAATTGAAAAACTACCCGTGGTTGATGCCGATTTTAAATTAATTGGATTAATTACTTTTAGAGATATCACCAAACTAACCCAAAAACCAAACGCGAACAAAGATAAATTTGGTCGTTTACGAGTAGCTGCCGCTTTAGGTGTTACATCAGATGTACTTGACCGAGCAGAAGCTTTAGTAAAAGCAGGTGTTGATGCCGTAATTATTGATACGGCACACGGACATACAAAAGGTGTGGTAGACGTTTTAAAACTAGTAAAAAACAAATTTCCAGAAATAGATGTAGTAGTTGGAAACATTGCTACACCAGAAGCGGCTTTGTATTTAGTTGAAAATGGCGCCGATGCTGTAAAAGTTGGAATTGGACCTGGTTCTATTTGTACGACTCGTATTGTAGCAGGTGTTGGTTTTCCTCAATTTTCTGCCGTTTTAGAAGTGGCTGCCGCTTTAGAAGGAACTGGTATTCCAGTAATTGCTGACGGCGGTGTTCGATACACTGGAGACATTCCAAAAGCGTTGGCTGCTGGAGCTTCTTGTGTAATGTTAGGTTCGATGTTAGCAGGAACGAAAGAATCTCCAGGTGAAACTATTATCTTTGAAGGAAGAAAATTCAAATCGTACCGAGGAATGGGTTCTGTTGAAGCTATGAAAGAAGGTTCAAAAGACAGATATTTCCAAGATGTGGAAGATGATGTAAAAAAATTAGTTCCAGAAGGAATTGTAGGTCGCGTACCATACAAAGGCGAATTAAACGAAAGTATGCAACAGTTTATTGGCGGACTTCGTGCCGGAATGGGCTACTGTGGTGCCAAAAACATTGAAACCTTACAAGCCACAAGCCGATTTGTACGATTAACCTCAAGCGGAATTAGCGAAAGTCATCCACATAATGTTACAATAACGAAAGAAGCTCCGAATTATTCGAGATAGTATAATATAAGACCTGACAGGTTTTTGAAACCTGTCAGGTCTGAAAAGTAAAAATCCATTCCCAATATCGGAATGGATTTTTTATCTAGAATAGCTATTCCTGTTTATACTCAAATTCGTAATCTTTTATCTTCCATTTATCTTCGAAAGTATAGCTTATTTTTAAGAATAATGTATTTTTTCTTAATTCATAATAATTTTCGACATCATCTTTACTTATTATCTTTTGACTTAATAGCTTAATTTTAGACATATTTGAAAAAATTTCTTCATCTTCTTGCGATTTTGTAATTAAATCATAATCTAAACCAGAAACTACTCCATCATAAATTTTTTCTTCCTTTAAATCCTTTCCAACACTTAGCAAATGATTTTTTAAATTTTCAACATATGAATGACTGACATAGCCCGTTTTATCAAACTCTTTAACGTATTTGATTACTTCGGTTTCATCAATATAGTAAGCAATAGAATCCTTTTCAGTAACATAACCGCCTTTTAAGTATTCAATTTTTTCTAGCTTATTAATATTTAATTTATACCAATTAAAAAAAGCAATTGTTAAATCCCTAAATTCATCGTCATTTGAAAGCTGTAAAGAATCAACTTTAATTGATTTTAAATCTTCATCCGTTTTTTTAATTTTAGATTCTTTTTTACAAGAATTCAAAAAACACAAGAAACAAAACAATAATAATTTTAATACTTTACCCATAAAACTTAGAATTAAAATTAAATCCCTAAATAATTACTTGGCGTAATCGCTTTTAATTCTGTTTTAATATCATTAGAAACATTCAAGGTTTCAATAAACGCATGAATCGAATCTTTATTAATAACCGTATTCGTTCTTGTTAGATCCTTTAACGCTTCGTATGGATTTGGATAGCCTTCTCTTCGTAAAATAGTCTGAATAGCTTCTGCTACAACTGCCCAATTTTTCTCTAAATCTTCTGCGAATTTTGATTCATTTAATAACAACTTATTCAACCCTTTTAATGTCGATTCAAAAGCAATAAGTGTATGTCCAATTGGCACACCAATATTACGTAAAACGGTACTGTCTGTTAAATCACGTTGTAATCTTGACAATGGTAATTTTGCAGATAAATGTTCGAAAATCGCATTGGCAATTCCTAAATTTCCTTCCGAATTTTCAAAATCAATAGGATTTACTTTGTGTGGCATAGCTGAAGAACCAATTTCTCCTGCTTTAATTTTTTGTTTGAAATAGTCCATTGAAACGTATGTCCAAACATCTCTATCTAAGTCGATTAGAATCGTATTTATTCGCTTTAACGCGTCAAAAAAAGCAGCAAAATGATCATAATGTTCAATTTGTGTAGTTGGAAACGAATGACGCAGTCCTAACGTTTCTTCCACAAATTGCGATCCGAATGCTTTCCAATCATGGTTTGGATAAGCCACTTTATGTG
>NZ_JBBALQ010000017.1:0-37888 GCF_040402955.1 Flavobacterium sp.
ATGAATTTTATTTAGAAATTAATTAACCATAAATTTGCTTTTTAACACAGTTCATACTGAACTTGTTTCAGTATCTGAATTTATTAAACTTCAGTAGGTTTTGGGTTGACTTTATTAATCAATCCTATGATATGTGATTGATTTGCAATGTTTCACTTTTCCCTTTTCATCGGGGCAACTATAAAACCAAATTTGACGAAATACAATCTTTATCAAACCGTCATTCAAACTTTGGTCCCCGTCAATTTGAGTAAGTCTAAAAAAACCATTTTCTTTTTTGAATGTACCTTTTCTTATATCTACCATCCATTTTTTATAATCTTTTGTAGTATCTGATATTTTTTTCGAGTATTTACGATTTACAAAAGTGTAATCTTCATATAACTCCATTTCGTATACCAAAGTATCATTATCTTTTTCGCCAAGATGTAAAGTGTATGTCTTTTTTGGATTTTGTGCAAGTCCAGAAACAGAAATAATTATTATGATGAAGAGTAAGAGTTTTTTCATGTAATTTGAATTTATACGTTTCACGTTATTGAAAGTATTGTTTAATTTTTTGGTATCAGTTTTCCTTAATTTTCAACGCTTCCTTTAGTTATATTTAAAACCACGAGAAAGGATTCGCGCGGTAGCGGGGTTTTCTATAGAATATTTATTTTATTCGTTTTGTCATAATGAACTTGTTTCAGTATCTGAATTTATTAAACTTCAGTAGGTTTTGGGTTGACTTTATTAATCAATCCTATGATATGTGATTGATTTGCAATGTTTCACTTTTCCCTTTTCATCGGGGCAACTATAAAACCAAATTTGACGAAATACAATCTTTATCAAACCGTCATTCAAACTTTGGTCCCCGTCAATTTGAGTAAGTCTAAAAAAACCATTTTCTTTTTTGAATGTACCTTTTCTTATATCTACCATCCATTTTTTATAATCTTTTGTAGTATCTGATATTTTTTTCGAGTATTTACGATTTACAAAAGTGTAATCTTCATATAACTCCATTTCGTATACCAAAGTATCATTATCTTTTTCGCCAAGATGTAAAGTGTATGTCTTTTTTGGATTTTGTGCAAGTCCAGAAACAGAAATAATTATTATGATGAAGAGTAAGAGTTTTTTCATGTAATTTGAATTTATACGTTTCACGTTATTGAAAGTATTGTTTAATTTTTTGGTATCAGTTTTCCTTAATTTTCAACGCTTCCTTTAGTTATATTTAAAACCACGAGAAAGGATTCGCGCGGTAGCGGGGTTTTCTATAGAATATTTATTTTATTCGTTTTGTCATAATGAACTTGTTTCAGTATCTTATTTATTAAATTTAAAACGCTTTGATTAACTAGTATTTACTACAAATTTCGTAAAATTCGCAAACTTGCTAAACCGTTGTTAGCTGCTGCCATTTGCTTAAAGTTTTTGTAAATTTTCAAAATTAAATTTATATTGTTTTATAATTCGATTACTGTTTTCAACAACTCTTTCATTTATAAAATCTATCAATTTGTCAGTCGCATTTTCTCCAATTCTTGTAATGTTTGGAGTATCACATATGTCCCCTGGCAAGTGAATTTGATTTCGTAAATTACGATAATCTTCTACCATACCAATAATGTCGCTTGAAACAGTTAAGGCATTAGCATAGTCAGTCTCATTGCATATTGTATTAAAACTAAGACTCTGCTCTGTGATGCCTTGTAAAATGTTAATTTGTTTTATTGTGTCGTATTTAAAGCTTCCAAAATTGAAAAATTCTTCTTTAGTAATAGGTCTTTTGAATTGTTCGTTTTTTAAGTTTTTAAATGGTTCACTTTTATCAATAACATTAACGACATAATCATTTTGCAATAACCAAGATTTAAAGTGTAGTTCAAATCCTGTCGCAATGTAAAAAAACTCAAGGTTTATAAATTTCATTAGTCTCCATTGTTCAACTGAAATCTGATACTTATGAATATCAAATGTACCAACCAAAAGTTCTTTTTTAGTCTGTTCAGATTGAATTTTCAGTTGTCGGTGCTGTCCAAGGGTAACAGATAAATTGAATATTTTTAAAGCCTCTATATTAAGTGAAACAACAAAATGGTCTCTATTAAAGTTGTCCTTATATGCTAATTGGGTTCGTTTGAATACATCACAACCACTTAGGTTTCTTTGTCTAGCTTCAAACTCTGTAATTAAGGCCATATTTAGTTGTTATTTATGGTTGCAGCTAAATTGTATATATATCTGTCAAAATCATACTTATCTACCCAAATTTTTGGTTAATATGTCTTACAAAATCCATTATTATCTTTTTTCAAAGTTAACAAATCGATTCCAATATTCTTTGTAGAATGATTCCTACAAAAATGAGAGAAGTTTTTATAATTTTATCTTACAATTTCTTTTCATCCACATCCTTTAAAAACTGAATTACACCTGTAAAATACGTTTTTTGGTCGTCGTATTGTGATAAATGGCTGCCGTTTTTACAAAATAAAAAACGTCCGTTTTGTACTTGTGTCGCCATCCATTTCATGTGTTCAGGATCCATAGTGTCATATTTTGCGCCAATGGTTAAGGTAGGAACGGTCAACTCTTTTAATCGTTTGGAAACATCCCAGTTTTTAATGTAGGCATCACCAGTAATACCAAATTCGCTATAGCCTTGCATAGAAATATACACTTCCGAGTTGATATGTTTAAAACTTCTGGTAATGGATTCAGGCCATTCTTTTTGTGGTTTTCTTAAAATATGTTGGGTATAATAATGTTCAAAAAGCAATTCCGTATAACGTGGATTGGCAAAATCACTATTTTTTTCCAATTGCATAATTTCGTTATACACGTCTTTGTTCAATTGCGGACCCAATACCTCCTTAGCATATTTGTTATACAACGGAATGCTTGAAACCATATTAGAAATAATCAATCCTTTTAAGTTTTTCTGATATTTCAAGGCATAATCCATCGCTAAAATCCCACCCCAAGATTGTCCCAAAATGTAAAAATTATCTTTATTTAAACCAAGTGCTATGCGTACTTGTTCCACTTCTTCTACAAAGCGTTCATTCGTCCAAAGCGATTTGTCTTTTGGCTGGTCGGAATAATATGAACCCAATTGGTCGTAATAAATAAATTCGATACCTTCTTTTGGAAAATAGCCTTCAAAAGATTCATATAATTCGTGCGTTAAACCAGGTCCGCCGTGCAAAAGCAATACTTTTATTTTCGGGTTGTTTCCAATTCGTTTTGTCCAAACCTTAAAAGTACCTTTTGGTGTTTTTATAGGAATCATTTTAATACCACCCGTGTATTGGTCTTCTTTTGAATCAAAAGTATGGTAGCGCTGTAACGAAAAATCTTCGCTCTTTTTACAAGAAAAACAAGCGAAGACTAACGATATGAAGAATATTTTTTTCATATTAAGAGTTGTAAATTTTATCGTAAAGGGTTTGGTATTTCTCTTTGATTATTTTACGTTTTAATTTCATTGTTGGTGTTAAATGCCCTGCATCAATAGACCATAAATCGGGTGTTAATTCAAAACGTTTTACTTGTTCCCAATTACCAAATTTTTTGTTAGCTTCATCAATATCTTCTTGAATACGTGCAATAACTTTTGGATTGTTACAAAGGTCTTCATTAGAATTTCCTAAATCAATTTTATGTCTTAATGCCCATTCTTTTACAAAATCAAATGCAGGTTGAATGAAAGCCGCAGGCATTTTTTCGCCATCGCCAATAACCATAATTTGCTCGATAAAACGAGATTGTTTGAAAGAGTTTTCTAAAACTTGTGGTGCAACATATTTTCCACCAGACGTTTTAAACATTTCTTTTTTACGATCAGTGATTTTTAAAAAGCCATCGGCATCAATCTCACCAATGTCGCCCGTATGGAAATAACCGTTTTTAATTACTTCTGCGGTTTGTGCTTCGTCTTTGTAATAGCCAATCATTACGTTTGGTCCTTTACAAAGAATTTCGCCGTCTTCCGCAATTTTAACTTCTACGTTTTCAATTACTCTACCAACAGTTCCAATTCTGAAACCGCCATTTCGCATATCGTTTACAGAAATTACTGGAGACGTTTCTGTTAATCCGTAACCTTCCATAACCGGAATTCCAGCTGCGGTAAATACTTTTGTTAAACGCGTTTGTAAAGCCGCACTTCCAGAAACTAACATTTCCAGTTCGCCACCTAAACCTTCTTGCCATTTTGAAAAAATTAATTTTCGGGCAATACCTAGTTGGAAATTATAAAAAGCACCATTTGCGTTGTAAGGTTTGTAATTCATACCCAAATCTAATGCCCAAAAGAATAATCGCTTTTTAATTCCTGTTAAATCGGCTCCTTTTGCGTAAATTTTATCGTATACTTTTTCTAAAAGTCTTGGTACAACTGACATTACGTGTGGATGTACTTCTTTTAAATTGTCAGATATTTTTTCAATACTTTCCGCAAAATAAATAGATATACCACCATATTGATACAAATACGTTAACATTCTTTCGAAAATATGACAAATCGGTAAGAAACTCAACGCACGCGTGCTTCCTTTTCGTAATGGCATTCTTTTATCTGAATTTAAAACATCAGAAACAATGTTGTCGTGCGAAAGCATTACACCTTTTGGTCGGCCTGTAGTTCCAGAAGTGTAAATTATAGTTGCTAAATCGGAAGGTAAAACCGCATCTTTACGAGCTTCTACGTCATTTTGGTTTGCGGTATCGTTACCTGTTTCTAACAAATCACTCCATTTTTTACAACCAGAAATTTCGTTAAACGAATAAATATCTTTTAATAATGGAATATTAGCGTGTACGGCTTTTAATTTATCATACACTTCTTGGTCGGATACAAAACAGTATTTTGCTTCAGAATGATTTAAAATATATTCGTAATCTTCAGAAGATATTGTTGGATATATAGGAACGTTTTGTGCTCCAGTTTGCAAAATTCCAATATCTGAAATGTGCCATTCTGTTCTGTTATTTGAAGAAATGATAGCGATTTTATCGTTTTTTTCTACACCAATGTTTAATAAAGCTCTTGATAAAGCATTGGCTTTATTTAAATATTCTTGAGTAGAAGTTTTAATCCAGTCAGTACCGTATTTGGTTACCAAAGCATCTGGTAAGTTGTAATTTTCTAGCTGATAATAAGGAAAATCAAAAAGTCGTGTTACATTTTTCATATGAAATAGTTTTTAAACTGCAATTTATAAAAAAATTGTAACTTTATAAAAAAATTATCCGAAAAACTTTGAATAGTATTAATTTTGCAACAATAACACTTTAATTTAATTATTGATAAAAGTGGTTTTTAAGTAAAAAGTGATTTAACTATAGTAAAATGAAAAAGAAAATATTAGTTTCAGTTGTAGTAATTGTTGCGCTTTTTTGGGCAAAAAGTTATTTTTACGATTATAAAATAAATCATAATTTTAAAGTAATTTCTGAAGGTAAAGTATATAAAAGCGGGGTGATTCCACCAGAAGATATTGCTGATTTTGTAAAAGAGCACCAAATTAAAAGTATCATCGATTTACGTTTTCCAGGAACCGGTGACGATATTAATAATCCAGAAATTCCAGTAGAACTTATTGCAGAAAAAGAAGCGGCTGCTAAAATTAAGGGGTTGAATTATTTTAATTTAGGTTCAGATCAAGTGCCAAAACCTGAAAATTTAGACATTTTTTTTAAAATCATGGACAACAAAGCAAATTATCCAGTGCTTATTCATTGTTTTCACGGCGTGGGAAGAGCTGAAATGTATTCTGCCATTTATCGTATAGAATATGAAAATTGGGACAGAGACGAAGCCAGAAAAGAAACCCGTTTTTTAACCAAGTTTAGTTCTTTCGATTTAGGAAAACCAAAAGGCGATTTTTTGCATAATTATGTGAAAAGGGAGATTAGATAATAGAATATAGAGTAAAGAAAATAGAATCTGAAACAAGTTCAGATTGACAAGCTTTTTAATTTAATCTGTGCAAATCTGTTCAATCCGTTCAATCGGTGTACCCATCTAAACAATCCCCAATCCAAGAGCAATCGCAAATACAATAATCATAAATGCCACAATTTTCTGAATGGTGTTTATGGTTATTTTTTTTACCAATTTGTTTCCAAAATATACACCTATAAACGCAGCAAGTGTTGCAACAATAAGTAAATTCCAGTGTAAACTATCTTTCACTTTTGAAATGTTGGTAAAATACACCGACATTCTGCTCACATCAATCATACAAGCGATAATTACGCCTGTAGCTATAAAAGCTTCTTTAGACAAACCAACTTTTGTTAAAAAGGCACTACGTAATGCACCTTGATGACCGGAAAGTCCGCCAAAAAAGCCGCTTAATATACCACCAAGAGGCAAATACTTTTCTGGAAATTGTAAGTTTTTTAGTTTCGGAAGTAATTCAAATATAGCAAAGAAAATTAGTAAAACAGCCACAATAACTTTCATCAATGTAATTTTAAACACGTATTGTTGTATGGTGTATTCTCCTAAAATATTGGCATTGGTAATTTTATCTAACAAAAATGCCCCAAGTAATGCAAAAATCAAAGCAGGAATTCCAAATTGTACTGCAATTTTCCAATTAATATGTTTTTTAACCAAAACGAATTTAAATGCATTGTTCAAAAAATGTACAATCGCTGTTAAAGCAATCGCGACATCTACAGGAAAAAACAAAGCAAATGCAGGTAATAATAAGGTTCCCAATCCAAAACCAGAGAAAAAGGTTAGGGCAGAAGCAAGTAATGCTACAATAGGAATTAGGATGTATTCCATTTTTGAGTTTAAAGTTTAAAGTTTAAAGTTTAAAGTTTCAGGTTGTTTTAATTAACTTGAAACCTTAAACTTGAAACAAAAATTATATTCCATTAATAATTCCGAAAAAATCGTTGGCGTTTAATGCCGCTCCTCCAATTAATCCGCCATCAACATCTGGTTTAGTAAATATTTCTTTGGCGTTGTCTGCTTTTACACTTCCACCGTAAAGGATGGAAACATTTTCCGAAATTTCACTTCCAAATACTTTATCTACTAAATTTCTAATAAATAAATGCATTTCTTGTGCTTGTTCTGGAGAGGCCGTTTCACCCGTTCCAATTGCCCAAACAGGTTCGTAAGCCAAAACAATATTTTTCCAGTTTTCTTTTGAAATATGAAACAAACCATCACGTAATTGGTATTCCACAACGTTAAAATGATTGTCGCTTTGTCTGTCTTTTAATTCTTCGCCAAAGCAAAAAATAACGGTCATATCGTGTGCTAATGCGGTAGCTACTTTATTGGCTAATAAGGCATCATTTTCGTGAAAATAAGCTCTTCTTTCACTGTGTCCTAAAATAACAGTACTAACGCCAATACTGGTTAACATTGATGCAGAAACTTCACCTGTAAACGCGCCACCTTCTGCCTGATGCATATTTTGTGCTGCGATTTTAATGTCTGAACCCGCTACTAATTCAATAGCTTTTGCTAAATAAGGAAAAGGAGTAGCTAAAATAACTTCCGCTGAATTGTTTGGCTTATTGTTTTTAATTTCATTGATTAATTCAATGGCTTGCGGTAAGGTTTTGTTCATTTTCCAGTTACCGGCTACGATGTTTTTTCTCATTTTTTAATTTAGTTACAATATTTTTTTTAAACACAGATTGGAGAAATTATTGATATTATTAAAATTTTTCCAATCTGTGTTTAAATAATAAAAAAAGATTCTTTGGGTTATGATATTTTATTTAGATGTTTCTATACTTTCAATGATTTTATCGAAGTCTTTTTCGATGGCGCGGAATAAAACAATTTTTCCTTCTTTGTTAATTACAATAAAACGAGGAATCCAGTCCAATTTTATTGAAGATCCAAATTCACCTTTCATTCCGTCTTTAATTAGATAATTTTCGCCCGTAACCTCGTGTTTTTCAATGCCGTTTTTCCAAGCATCAAAGGTTTTATCACAAGATAAATTCACAAAAGCAACTTCTGGATATCTGGCTTTTAAATCTTTTACTTCCGGCATGTTTTTGACGCAATCAGAACACCAAGATGCCCAAACTTCAATTACCACAGTTTTACCTTGATTTTGCTTTAAAATTTCGTCGAAAGAAATCTCTTGATTTTCAGAGTTGATTAATTTTGCAGTTAAACTTTCTTTTGAAAATTCGGTTTGTGCTTGGCAAGATGTTAACCCAAGTCCTAATGCTAATGTAGCTAAGATTTTTTTCATAATACTGATTTTAGTTGTTTCGCAAAGGTTCGCAAAGTTAAAGCAAAGATTCGCAAAAATATTTTGTGTTTCTCTGTGTAATTTTGTGTATCTCTGCGTTATTATTTTTTGTATATAACTTTCTCTAATGCTTTACTGTTAAATGCTTTTTCGGCAATTCCATCAAAAAATTTAATTACGTTTCCGTTGTGTAAATATACTACACCAGGCGTGTCTTTTCCTGTGCCTAATTTCGTCCAAAAAGGAATGACGTCTATTACTTTATGTGGGAATTGTTTTCCAGCATATTTAAAGAAATCTGGAATTTTTTCCGCTTCTTCATCCATAAAAACAATCTGTACTTCAGGAAAATCTTTATGTTTTTTTTGTAAAGCATTTAAGTCTTTTGCAGCATCTCTACAATGTTCGCAACCTGGAACGAAAAAGCACACTATTTTTTGACCTTTATCAATATCTGCATATAAGTCGGAATAACCAGAAATGGCTTGTTTTGGACCTACTTCTTTTTTGATTTCTTCAACCGGTTTATCTGTTTTTAATTTGGATGAATCGATGGTTTTAATTTCCTCGATTTTTTCTGAATCCGTTAGTTTTGATATTGTATCAGTTGAAATATTGATATTGTCATTACTATTTGAAATTGAAACTGAACTCGCTTTCATTGGGGCCAACATAAATAATCCTAATATACAAGACAATGTGATGCTGGTTAACATCCAAATATTCGATTTTTTATCGTTTTCTGAAATTTTCCATAACCAAATTAATAATCCAACTGCGATGATATTTTTAATAATGGCTTCAATTGGTGTCATTGGTATTAATTCGCCAAAACAACCACAATTTCCTGAATTTCCGCCACTTAAAAAAGTTACATAACTCAAATGAATGATGAAAACACTTAACAATCCCACTGTTGCAGGAATAGTAATGCGTTTTAAGAAATGATTATTAAGCAATAAAAAGCCAAGAGCAAATTCGATTCCAATTAAAATTCTTGAAAAATAGGGTGCAAGTGATTCCGAAAATCCTAAAGTTAAAAGTTGTTTGACTTCAAAAGTAGAAATAGCAAAATAGGGAGAAAAATCGATAAATGGAAAATCAGAAATCCATCCTTTAGATATTTTCGCAATTGCTGAAACTATAAATAGTAAGGCAATAATTATTCTTAGCGTCCAAGAAATATTTTTTTTGTTCATTTTTTTATTTGTTACGCAGAGTTACACAAAGATTACACAGAGCTTCACTGAGTTTTTTAATTTATCAAATATAAGTTAGTAAATTGATACCTGTTGTTAATGAAATGTTATTGTATTTCCAGAGATTTTTAAATGTAATTTTTTGCGTGTCTTTGCGATTAACTTTGCGAATCTCTGTGAAACAATTACTCTCCAAATTTCATCAAAATCAAAGCAAAAACCGAATAGTTTATCATATCTTGATAGTTGGCATCAATACCTTCAGAAACTAATGTTTTTCCTTGGTTGTCTTCAATTTGTTTCACGCGTAATAACTTTTGAATAATCAAATCCGTTAGTGAGCTCACACGCATATCGCGCCAAGCTTCCCCATAATCGTGATTTTTATCTTCCATTAGTTCTTTCGTGATTTCAATTTTATGATTGAATAATTTTATCGCTTCATCTGCTGATAAATCAGGTTGAGAGGCAATTCCTTTATCCATTTGAATTAAAGCCATTACGCAATAATTGATAATTCCAATAAATTCTGACGTTTCATCTTCATCTACTTTTCTTACGTCATTTTCTTGTAAACTTCTAATACGTTGCGCTTTAATAAATATTTGATCGGTTAATGATGGCAAACGTAAAACACGCCAAGCCGTACCATAATCGTGCGCTTTTTTTGTAAATAATTCTCTGCAAACAGCTATAACTTTGTCGTATTCTTGTGAGGTATTGCTCATTATTATTTTATATTTGTATCAAACTTCAAATATAAGTAAAAAATACGATGTCAACAATAAACTGTAAAGGAACACTCATCAACTTATCAACACCTAAAGTAATGGGTATTGTTAATGTAACGCCAGATTCATTTTTTGATGGTGGAAAACTTACCGATGCTGATGCTGTTGTATTTCAGGTAGAAAAGATGCTTCAAGAAGGTGCTACATTTATTGATTTAGGTGGCTATTCCAGTAAACCAGGAGCCGAATTTGTTTCCGAAGCAGAAGAATTGAATCGAGTAATACCTGTTGTCAAGTTATTAGTTGAAAATTTCCCGGATATTTTACTTTCTATCGATACTTTTAGAAGTGAAGTAGCCAAACAAGCCATCGAAAATGGTGCAGCTTTAATTAATGATATTTCTGCCGGATTGTTAGATGAAAATATGTTTGAAACAGTCGCTAAATTGCAAGTTCCGTATATTATGATGCATATGAAAGGCACACCTAAAACCATGCAAAGTTTAGCCAATTATGACGATTTACTAAAAGAAATGAATTTTTACTTTTCTGAACGAATTGCAAAAGCGAGACGTTTTGGTTTAAACGACATCATCATCGATCCTGGCTTTGGATTTGCGAAAACCTTAGAACAGAATTACGAATTGCTACAGAATTTAGAACTGCTACAATTTCACGATTTACCTATTTTAGCTGGTATTTCAAGAAAATCTATGATTTATAAAGCATTAGAAACGGCACCAGAAGAAGCTTTAAATGGAACAACTTTTTTACACGCGTTTTGTTTACAAAAAGGCGCTACTATTTTAAGAGTTCACGATGTAAAAGAGGCGGTGGAGTGCGTGAAGCTAATGAGTCAATTAGATAATTGATTGAATGCTAACTATATATATATTATAAAACTATAACATAGCAACTATCTATGTGTTTAAAATGATTCCAAATGAACATCAAACTTATCGCCATAGGGAAAACAGATAATAAAAATCTTAACCCATTAATTGAAGAATATACCAAGCGATTGGGGTTTTATATTAAGTTCGATTTGGAAGTGATTCCGGATATAAAAAACGTGAAAAATTTATCGGAATCCGAACAAAAAACAAAAGAAGGGCAACTTATTTTAGGAAAATTAGCACCAACCGATCAATTAATTTTATTGGACGAAAACGGAAAGGAATATACTAGTGTTGGATTTTCTGATTTTTTACAAAAGAAAATGAACTCTGGAATTAAAACGTTAGTATTTGTAATTGGTGGACCTTACGGATTTTCAGAAGAAGTCTATCAAAAAGCACAAGGAAAAGTCGCTTTATCTCAAATGACTTTTTCACATCAAATGGTGCGTTTATTTGTAATTGAACAAATTTATAGAGGGTTTACCATTTTGAATAACGAACCGTATCATCATCAATAATTAATTAATGTGCCAATGAGTCAATGTGCCAATTATCTAATTGCCTAATTATCTAATTCTCCAACATAGTATGAAACACGTTCATCACATCATCGTCTTCTTCAATTTTCTCTAATAATTTTTCAACATCAGCTACTTGTTCTGGTGTTAATTCTTTAGTTACTTGCGGAATTCTATCAAATCCAGAAGATAAAATTTCTAAACCTCTTGTTTCTAATTCTTTCTGAATGGCTCCAAAACTTTCAAAAGGCGCGTACATTAAAATGCCGTCTTCATCATCAGCGAAAATTTCTTCTACACCAAAATCAATCATTTCTAATTCTAATTCGTCAATATCTTGTCCAGCAGCAGGAATTCTGAAATTACAAGTATGATCAAACATAAATTCTACTGAACCTTGCGTCCCCATTGTACCATTACATTTATTAAAATAACTTCTAATATTCGCAACCGTTCTGTTGTTGTTATCAGAAGCGGTTTCTATTAAAATGGCAATGCCGTGTGGCGCATATCCTTCAAATAATATTTCTTTATAGTTTGCGGTGTCTTTGTCTGTAGCTTTTTTAATGGCGCGTTCTACGTTTTCTTTAGGCATATTTACCGCCTTAGAGTTTTGTATAACGGCTCTTAAACGCGAGTTGGCTTCCGGGTTTGGACCTCCTTCTTTTACGGCCATTACAATGTCTTTACCAATTCTGGTAAATGCTTTAGCCATTGCTGACCAACGCTTCATTTTTCTTCCTTTTCTGAATTCAAACGCTCTTCCCATTTCTCGTTTTGGATTTATATATGATTGCAAAAATAAAATAAGCAAACAGTAAAAAAAAATGTTTGCCCTTTTTTTTTAGTTTAAAAATATGTATTTCATTGCTGCGGGATTTTTTGGATTTTGATATTTCACTTTTGGAATTTTTAAATGTTATCTTTGCGAAATGCAAAACGATTTTTTTCAACCTTTTTCAGCCGATATTTCAGGAATTTCGTTACCTGAAAAATTTACGTTTCCGTTTTATTATCAACCACATAAATTGAGTGAAATTGCGGCTACATCTTTGCAAGATTATTTAGCCACTCAAACTAATTTTGATCATAATTTTGGATTAGATTCTGCTCAGAAAGGTTTGGTTATTGGAAAAATGTTTGGTGTTTTGGTTTGTCAAAATGAAAAAGGTGAATTAGGCTATTTATGGTCGTTTTCAGGAAAATTAGCAAATGAAAACCATCACAAATACTTTGTGCCAACGGTTTTTGATATGTTGACAGAAGACAGCTTTTTTCGTAAAGAAGAAGAAGTATTAAATGCTATCAATCGTACCGTTGAAATTTTAGAAAATTCCGATAATTATTTAAAGGAATTAGATAATTTCAAGAAAACAAAGATTCAAGCAGCAACCGAATTGCAAAATCAGAAAATTAGAATTAAAGAACAAAAACTACTTCGTGACGAAAGAAGAATTCAAATAGAATCCATCTTAAATCAAGAAGAATTATTTGAATTTAACAATCAACTAGCTGAAGAAAGTAAGAAAGAAAGTATTTTGTTGAAAAAAATGACCAAATATTGGAAATTGACTTTACAAACTTTAGAAGAAAAAGGATTGGTTTTTTCGAATGAATTGATGCAATTAAAAGAAGAAAGAAAGGCAAAATCGGCAGCTTTACAACAAAAATTATTTTCAGAATATTCCTTTTATAATCAATACCAAGAGAAGAAAAGTTTAGCCGAAATTTTTAATAACAATCCGCCTGCTGGTGCCGGAGAATGTGCCGCACCAAAGTTATTGCATTATGCATTTCAGAATGATTTAAAGCCCATTTGTATGGCCGAATTTTGGTGGGGACAATCGCCAAATTCTGAAGTACGACAACACAAGCAATTTTACCCATCTTGTAAAAGTAAATGCGAACCTATTTTGATGGGACATATGCTTAAAGATTTAGAAATGGAAGAAAATCCATTTATTATGAATCACGCAGCAGGAAAAGACATTGAAATTGTATATGAAGATGAGGTTATGCTTGCCATAAATAAACCTACGGAATTTTTATCCGTTCCAGGAAAAACCATTTCAGATTCAGTTTATGCTCGAATTAAGGAAAAATATCCGGATGCCACAGGTCCTTTAATTGTACATCGATTGGATATGTCAACGTCTGGAATTATGCTTATCGCGAAAAATGAAACTACAGCCGTACAATTACAAAGTCAGTTTATAAATAGAACGATAAAAAAGCGTTACGTGGCACTTTTAGATGGTTTGTTGGAAAAATCTCACGGATATATTGATTTGCCTTTGCGAGTAGATTTAGAGGACAGACCAAGGCAATTGGTTTGTTACGAACACGGAAAATCGGCACAAACCAAGTGGAAAATAATTGAAATTAAAAACGGTAAAACGAAAGTTCATTTTTATCCGATTACGGGGCGAACACATCAATTACGTGTACACGCTTCTCATAGTTTAGGACTTCATACACCAATAACAGGTGATGATTTATATGGTACGAAAGCCAATAGATTGCATCTTCACGCCGAATATATTCAGTTTGAACATCCGATTTCAAAGGAAATTATGGAGATTTTGGTGGAAGCGGAGTTTTAGGTTTGCCGCAAAGAGGCAATCTTTGTGAACTTAGCGGTTAAATATTTCCCCATTCAACCAAACACCATCAATCAAATTAGTAGCAAAACAATACGGAATTTCAAAGAAACTATGTAAAGGTTTTGTAATAATCAAATTGGCTTTTTTGCCTTTTGTAATACTTCCGTGTGATTCGCTTAAATCCATTGCGTAGGCACCGTTAATTGTCGCTGCATTTATGGCTTCTTCTGGAGTCATTTTCATTTTGATACAAGCCGTTGCAACCACAAAATGCATATTTCCTGAAGGCGTTGTTCCTGGATTAAAATCTGAAGCTAAGGCTAAAGGTAAACCAGCATGCAACATTTGTCGGGCTGGCGTGTACGGAATCGAAATGAAATACGAACAACTTGGTAAAGCTACTGGCATACAATCAGAACCTTTTAAAATTTCGATATCTTCATCCGTTACAATTTCTAAATGGTCTACGCTTAAAGCACCGTTTTCTACACAAGCTTTTATTCCGTTAATTGCTGTAAACTGATTTACGTGAATTTTTGGTTTTAAACCATATTTTTTACCTGCTTCCATTATCTGAATGGTTTCAGAAACACTAAAATAACCCGTTTCTAAAAAAGCATCAATATAATCGGCTAAATGTTCTGCTGCGATTTTGGGTAGCATTTCATTGATAATCAAATCGATATACGCTTGATGATTTTTTTTGTATTCCTTAGGAAATGCGTGTGCACCAAGGAAAGTTGCCTTTATAGCAATTGGATAGTTTTCTTTTAGCTTTTTGATTACACGAAGCATTTTTAATTCGCCTTCTACAGTTAAACCGTAACCTGATTTAATTTCAACTGCTCCGGTACCTTGGGAAATGATTTCTTCCAAACGTTTTTTCGATTGGTTGTAAATCTCTTCTTCGGAAGTTTCATTTAATTTCTTAGCTGAATTTAATATTCCGCCACCACGATTGGCAATTTCTTCGTATGACAACCCATTTATTCTATCTACAAACTCGCCACTTCTATTTCCGGCATATACAATATGGGTGTGACTGTCGCAAAAACTGGGCATTACAATTTTTCCAGTAGCATCAATTACTGTCGCATTTTTTACATTTGGACAATTTTCCATCAAACCAAAATCAGAAATAAGATCATTTTCCAAAACTAAAAAAGCATTCTCTAAAATGGGTAAATGCGCCATTTCCGAACCTGAAACTTTTTTAATTGAAGTTTCTCTAACTTGGAGTAATTGTTTTATATTTATAATTATGGTTTGCATATTTATTTTTTTTAAAGACCTAACAGGTTTTTGAAACCTGTTAGGTCTGATTTCCTTACTTTTCTTTTAACTTATATAGAACGATTATATTACATTTCCATTCCTTTAAGCACTTTTTTATTTATTTTGTTCATCAGATATTTCTCATTAAATTTTAGTTTCTCTCATTTGGAGTTATTTTTTTATGTTTATAATGATGAAATTTATTTTTTAAAGACCTAACAGGTTTTTGAAACCTGTTAGGTCTGATTTGCTTAATTTTATTTTATAACTCATTTGAACGATTATTTTATATTTCCATTCCTTTTAGTACCTCTTCATTTATTTTGTTCATCAGATATTTCTCATTATGCCAATATTCAAAATTATCAAAATCAATTAAACTAAATATAAACTCTTTACTTATTTTAGATTTTTTAGTAGTAATATATGTATTATATGATGAAAATTTATACTTTTTGAAGTCATCTATTAGGTTGTGATTTGATGGATTCAGATGAACATAAGCAATGAGTTGTATTAAATATTCTTCGTTTTCAACTTTTTTTCTTTTTAAGTGCTCTTGAAACAAACTTCCAGTTCTATTGTATTTTTTATTTATACTTTTTGAATAAGAATTGAATAAATTTGAAAAAGGCAAGTGTAATTTATTAATTATATTCTCTGGTAAGTATTCAATGTCCTTAATTCTCAATACTATGTGAAAATGATTTTTTAATAAACAATATGCATATATGTCACAAATAGGTAATAAATATTTTTCTACTAAACCTAAAAAATAAGTATAGTTGTCCGTTTCTAAGAATATATTTTCTTTATTATTCCCTCTATTGAAAATATGATACGTTACACCAGCTTCAAATTTATCTTGATTCATTTTTATTATTTAAACCTAACAGGTTTTTGAAACCTTTTAGGTTATTTAGTTATATTTGTAAAAGGTAAAAATACTTATTTAATATAAAGTGCGAAAACTATTATACAAAAAAGGACGAAAAGTTATACCAACTCTAATAGAGTATACAGGTAAACATGAAAATGCAACACCTGAAATGCAACTATTTGTGTACAATTCTGAGGAATTATCTGAATTTGAGGATATAAAGTTATCTCAATTAGATAAACATTTAGATTACACAAAAAACAATTGGATTAATTTGCACGGCTTGTCGGACATTACCTTAATTAAGGAAATTGGTATAAAATTTAAAATTGATGATTTTATTTTAGGTGATATTTTAAATATTCTGAAACGATCTAAAGTTGAGGAGTACAATCATACCCTATTTTTTAATATTAAGTCCTTACTTCCAGATTCAAATGGTATTGATGTAGAGCAAATAAGTTTTATTTTACGTGATGATTTCTTGTTTTCGTTCCAGGAGAAAAAAAGTGATTTTTTCCTTCATATTCGAGAAAGAATGCGACAACAAGCTGGAATTGTTAGAGATAGAAAAGTCGATTATTTACTCTATTTGCTTTTAGACGCCGTTATGGAAAACTTTTATATAACCATAGAAAGCGAAGAGCAAAAAATTGATGCGGTTATTGATTTAATCAAAACCAAACCCAATCCAAAAATTTTAGAAGAAATTGAACGCCATAGAGATAATTTAAACTTTTTGCGTCGTTCCATTGTGCCGCTTCGCGATTCTTTACACTCCATAAAAAGTATGAAAGATGACGATGTTTTTAATGTAATAACAGTTGAAAATTATACTTTTTTCTCAAGATTGCATCAGAAATGTTTAGAATTATTAGATCAGGTGGATGCCGATTTGAGTTCGTTAGAAAGTGCTTCTTCGTTTTATTTTTCATTACAAAGTCATAAAATGAATGAAGTGATGAAAACCTTAACTGTGGTTTCTGTGTTTTTCATGCCGTTAACTTTTGTTGCAGGAGTTTACGGAATGAACTTTGATAACATGCCAGAACTTCATTGGAAATATGGCTACTTTTATGTAGTAGCGGGCATGTTTTTATTGTTTGTATCTATGATTATTTATTTCAAAAAACGTAATTGGTTTTAAATTAAATTATATAAAATGTTTCTGTTTTTTCATGAAACATTTTTTTGTTATCCACATATATCGTAATATTGCAATATATAAATATGATATAATGGGAATTACAAAATCTGAATCTTTTACAACAGAACAAAACGATATGGCCAACTTGTTTAAAGCTATGGCAAATCCAGCTAGAGTAGCTATTATTCAATATTTATTAAAGGTCGATTCTTGTATTTGTGGTGATATTGTAAACGAATTGCCATTGGCACAACCTACCATTTCTCAACATTTGAAAGAATTAAAAAATGCCAATATCATTCAAGGTACCATTGAAGGTAAATCAATTTGTTATTGTTTGAATAAAGACGTATTTGAATCTATTGGACGTTATTTTATGGGAATGTATATTAAGTTAGACGCCAAATGTTGTTAAATAAATATTTTACGCTTTTGCATCAAAAATAAACAGAGAAATGACTGAAAGAAAAGAACATTGGGAAAACGTTTTTTCCACAAAAACAGAAACGGAAGTAAGTTGGTATCAAAAACAACCCAAAACATCTATTCAATTAATTCAAGCTTGTAAAGTAGCTAAAGATGCAACTATTATTGATATTGGTGGTGGCGATAGTTACTTAATTGATAATTTACTAGATTTGGGCTATACCAATTTATTTTTATTAGATATTTCGGAGGCCGCTATTAATAGGGCTAAAAACAGATTAGGCGAACGCGTACAAAATGTAACGTTTATAGTTTCAGACAGTTTGCATTTTCAATCCGATATTAAATTTGATATTTGGCACGACAGAGCGTCTTTTCATTTTTTTACAGACTCAAATGAAATAGCGCAATATAAAGCAAATCTATTAGCATCAACCACTAAAAACGCATATTTATTAATCGGAACTTTTTCAGAAGAAGGTCCTTTAAAATGTAGCGGATTAGAAATTACACAATATTCAGTTGAAAAAATGGAAGCAGTTTTTGGATTGGATTTCGAGTTAGAAAATTGTTTTACAGAAGATCACGAAACCCCTTTTGAAACAACTCAGAACTTTATCTTTTGTCATTATAATAAGCCATAATATGTTTAAAAATCTATCAAAAACCATTGAAATTGCAAAAGAAATCTCTGTTTCGATTGAAAGACAAGCAGTATTACAACCGCTAGTGGATTACATTCAAAACAAAGTCAAACAACAAGAAGAAATTCGTCTGAATTTTATCTGCACACATAATTCGAGAAGAAGTCATTTGTCTCAAATTTGGGCACAAACTATGGCGTTTCATTTCAATATAAAAAATGTTTTTTGCTATTCTGGCGGAACGGAAGCTACAGCTATGTTTCCAAAAGTAGCTGAAACCTTAATAAATCAAGGATTTCAAATTCAGCAAGTAAGCCAAGAACAAAATCCTGTGTATGCTGTAAAATTTGACGAAAATCAACATTCCATCATTTGTTTTTCTAAAACGTATTTTGATGATTTTAATCCGAAAACGAATTTCTCAGCCATAATGACTTGTAACAACGCCGATGAAGGTTGTCCTATGGTTTTTGGTGCAGAGGCCAGATTTCCAATTAAATATGAGGATCCAAAAGCTTTCGATGGCACCGAATTAATGAACGAAAAATACGCAGAACGTAGTTTGCAAATTGCTTCAGAAATGTATTTTGTGTTTTCTCAAATAAACTAAATCAAAATGAAAAAAAGATTAGGATTTTTAGATCGTTTTTTAACACTTTGGATATTTTTAGCGATGCTACTTGGCGTTTCTATTGGTTATTTTATACCAAATTCAGCTGATTTTATTAACTCGTTTTCTTCGGGAACTACGAACATTCCTTTGGCAATTGGATTAATTTTAATGATGTATCCGCCATTAACCAAAATTGATTTTTCGCAAGTGCCTAAAATGTTTGAAAAACCAAAATTACTTACCGCTTCGTTTTTTATAACTTGGATCGTAGGTCCATTTTTAATGTTTTTGTTGGCGACTTTTTTCTTAAAAGACTATCCAGAATATATGACGGGTTTAATTATTATTGGTTTAGCACCTTGTATCGCAATGGTTATAGTTTGGAATGAATTAGCCGAAGGCAATCGTGAATTAACCGCTGGTTTAATTGGAATTAATAGTTTGCTACAAGTGTTTTTCTTTAGCTTGTATGCGTATTTTTATCTTGAGATTATGTTGCCGTTGTTTGGAATTAAAGGGTTGCAATTAAATATAACCATTGTAGAAATTGCCAAAACTGTTGGAATTTATTTAGGCATTCCGTTTGGGTTAGCGCTTGTTAGTAGGTATGCCATAAAAAAATATATTGGTGAAACCTTTTTTAATCAAAAATTTATCCCTTTTGTTTCTCCAATAACGTTAGTTTCGTTGTTGTTTACCATCGTCATTATGTTCAGTTTAAAGGGCGAAATGATTGTAGATTTACCTTTGGACGTGCTTAGAATAGCCATCCCGTTAGTTATTTTCTTTGCCATTATGTTTTTCTTGATGTTTTTTGTGTCTAAAAAAATTGGTGCCAATTACCGTGATGCGGTGGCCTTATCTTTTACAGCATCGGGTAATAATTTTGAGTTGGCTATTGCGGTTTCTATAGGTGTTTTTGGCATCAATAGCGGACAAGCTTTTGCAGGTGTTATAGGTCCATTAGTAGAAGTACCGGCTTTAATTATTTTAGTAAATGTAGCGTTTTGGTTGCGAAAAAAATATTTTAATAAGTAAAATTTGATGTTACTATTACTTTTTTAAACGCTTTTTTAGTTTACTATTAGCGCTGTTGGCTGTTTTTGTTAATAGGTTTGAATTAAAACATCAGTTGGAATATTTAAACCAATATGTAATTGTCGAATCATTTCTAACGACAATTTTCTTTTTCGGTTTAACACTTCACTGGCACGGCTTTTGAATCCAAGTATTTTAGCCAAATCATTTTGATTATACCCCATTTGTTCCATTCGGAATTTTATGGCTTCAATTGGATCTGGTAATTCAATTGGAAAATGTTCGTTTTCATATTGCTCAATTAACATTCCTAAAACTTCCAATTCGTCGCCTTGTTCCGTTCCTCTTTTTGCATCAAAGATTAATTCAAGTCTTTTCAAGGCTTGATTGTAATCGTTTTCTGATTTTATAAGTTGTATGTTCATAATCTAAATTGTGTTAGAGTTAATTTTATCATATTCTGCGTGAGTTCCAATAAATCGAATCCAAACCATTTGGTATTCGTAGCTTATTTTCACAACTAACCTGTAACTGTTCCCTTTGATATTAAATATTACTCGATTATCATTCAGAATACTTGCGCTTGGATATTCCTCTTTTATTTGGTTCGGATTTTCCCATTCAGATTTTTCTGCTTCGTGAAACCACACTTTTAATTGTTGTTCACAATCTTTATGTTTTTCCCAAAAATCTCTTAGTATCTTCTTAGCTATTACTCTCAATTTTTTTTACAAATTTAGAAATAAATTCCCAAATTGGGAATTTATTTTGTTTTATTTAATAGATTTCACTTTTTGACCCGTTTAACAAATATTGTGCAATTTTTGGCAACTCTGTTTCTTTTTCCATTAATTTGAATTTACAAATAAATTTGCGGTCCGGTTTGTTAATAATTTTTTCTTAACGTAATAAATGCAGTTGGTAACCACCACATATTTACACCAAAAGCTACTGAAACAATTTCATAGCCGTCTCTGGTTTTTTCATTAAGTATTCTTTCTACTTTTTGTTTTAACGTCTCAGTTGACCACATTGTTGATTCTGTAAGTATTGTATATCTCATGTTTCTAGGTTTATTTGATTACTACTTATTTGGTTTTTTATCCAGTTCAAATGAAAAAAGTGAAGTACTCAAAGCACTTAAGAATATGCCTGAGACTAACATTGCAACTAACCCCAAACTTAATTTCGATATAATTTCAAACACAAAAGAATTCATAATTATAAAAGAAATAAAAGTGGTAAGCCCAACAACTAAACCTCCAATTAGTCTATCTTTAGTATTAAATTTGTATTGCGATTGGCAATTTGTACAAGCAAAGTTTTTATATCCTCCCCAGAATGATTTATAAATAATCCTGAAAGAAAATGGTGTTTTACATTTTTCGCACTTTTTCATTTTTTATATTTTATATTTTATTTTTATAAATTTCACGTTACACTCTCAAGGATCATTTCTGATGGAATAAACCTCATTAATTAATTCTAGTTTGTTCGGGTTTTGTTCGGTATTCCTTCGGTAACGCTTCGGTAAAACCCCTCTTTTACCGAAGCCCTACCGAACAACTACCGAAGGAATACCGAACAAAACTCCTAAAATACATCTGTTTTTGGGTAAATATGCGAAGTATTATTTCTCCTATTTCTCTAACCCAAATATAATAAATCATTTTCAAACTTCTTTGTAGAATGATTACTACAAAATGGGTGAAGGGTAAAAGTTAAAAGGTTTTGGGTAAAAGGTTAAGATTTGTTTCAAATTTTTTTTAAACAAAAAAAGCGACTATAAAAGTCGCTTTTTAAAATCTATTTGTTGAGAATTACTTTTTCCCTAAGTTTTTCATTTCTTTTTCTAACATATCGTAAAACTGGTCAATTTTTGGCATTATAATAATGCGTGTTCTACGGTTTTTAGCTCTATTTTCAGGTGTGTTGTTAGCCACTAATGGCACATAAGAGCTTCTTCCAGCTGGTATTAATTGTTTTGGATTCACACCTAAGTCGTTATGTAACACACGTACAATTGCCGTTGAGCGTTTTACAGATAAATCCCAATTGTCTAATAAAACGGCACTTTTATAGGGTACATTGTCCGTGTGGCCTTCTACCATACATTCAAAATCAGGTTTGCTATTAATTACTTTTGCTACTTTAGCCAATACGTTTTTGGCTTTAGCATTTACTTCAAAACTTCCAGATTTAAATAATAAATTGTCTGCTATAGAAATCATTACCACACCTTTCTCAACATTAATATTAATGTCTGGATCGTCCATGCCTACTTCACGTTTTAAACTTGTAACTAACGCTAACGTTACGCTGTCTTTTTTAGTTAAAGCATCTTGTAAACGGGTAATTTTTAAATCTTTTTCTTTCAAACTCTCTAAAGATTTTTCCAAATTTTCAGAACCTTTAGCAGATAAAATAGCCATATCTTTAGACATAATCATCAAATCTGAATTTGTTTTCTTTAAATACTCCAGCTGTGAAGCCAAACTGGTGTTGTCTGTATTTAATTTTTCTTTTTCATCCAAACAGCTGTTTAATTTTACAGTTGCTGTATTAAGTAAATCTTGAGTTGCTTTTTCTCTTACTTCAAGCATAGCAAATTTCTTTCTTGACACACACGAAGTAAGTACAAAAGGAATAATGGCCGCTAAAATTAATATTTTTTTCATTGAAATATATTTTTTACAAAGTTATGTAGAAAAAATCATACCAAAGTAAGTTGAACCGTAAAATTTATGTTTTTTTTTAGCATTATTGATAAGACAAACGTATAAAGTCGAAAGTCAAATGTCGAAAGTCTATTTTCTATATTCTTTTAAAAGTATTCTTTTTCTGAACAAAGTAATTCCAAACGATAGATTTTGTGAAGAAATAATTGGTTTTTTGATTGTTACTTCTTTTTTGAAGATTTCTTTTTAAAAGATGATAAAAATAAAAATGAGCTTTTAATATGGCAAAAGTATGTTTGAATTTTCCTTGGAATAAAAATTGAACACCTGCTAAGCCATCCAAACACAAACGGATAAAAATGATTGGAACCAGTTTTTCTTTAGGAAGATTTTTAGTTAACATCAATAACGAATTTCTAAAATTGAGAAAAGTTTTCTTTGGATTCGCTTCATTTAAAGTAGCACCGCCCACGTGATATACTGCTGAAATAGGGCAGTATTTTATAACATAGCCTAAACTGTTAGCGCGCCAACATAAATCAATTTCTTCTTGATGCGCAAAAAAATCGGCATCAAAACCTTGTAAAGTTCTAAAAACCTCTTTTCTTATAAAAAAACAAGCGCCTGTTGCCCAAAAAATTTCAGTTTCGGTGTTATATTGTCCCAAATCTTCTTCCAGAGTATCAAAAATTCTACCTCTGCAAAACGCATATCCAAATTTATCTATAAAACCCCCAGCAGCACCAGCGTATTCAAAGTGTGTTTTCTTTTTATAATCTAATAATTTGGGTTGAATTATGGCAGTGGTTGGTTCGTTATCAAAAATAGTTTCAATAGGTTGCAGCCAATTTTCAGTAACTTCAATATCCGAATTCACTAAAGCATAATAAGGTTCTTCAACATATTTTAGTGCTTCGTTATATCCTTTTGCAAAACCATAATTTCCGGTGTTTTCAATAATTTTTACAGTTGGAAATTCGTTTTTCAATACGGCAATAGAAGTATCTGTAGAGGCGTTATCCGCTACATAAATGGTAGCATCCCCAGAATACTGAAGCACGGAAGGCAAAAATTGCTGCAATAATTTGGCACCATTCCAATTTAGTATGACTACGGCTGTTTTCATTCAGACTTCTTAGATTATTGGATGTTTAGATTATAGTTTGGTAACTCTTTTAAAAAAGAATATTTTTCGTTTTCAAAATCCATTTGACAAAAATAATGATTTAATCCATTCGTTACCATTAAATATGTGGCTTTCAGAGTAAAATTATATCTCGCAATTTGGTCGAATGTGTTTTGAGATATGGCTACATCCGGTTGTTTGCATTCAACCACCAAGAAAATACTACCATCCGAATTGAAAATTACAATATCATATCGTTTACTCATTCCGTTAATTTTTACTTGTTTTTCAACGTTTATCAGCGATTTTGGATACTTGCATTCTTGTATTAAATACTTAATAGTATGTTGCCTAACCCATTCTTCTGGAGTTAGCACCACAAATTTTTTTCTAATTTCATCAAAAATAGCAACTTTATTTTCACTATTTTTGAAACGAAAAGAATACGATGGAAAATGTAACTTGTTCAATTTTTATTGTTTATTGTTTATTGTTTATAGTTTATAGTTGTATGGCAAAAATAGAAAAATTTGAGGATTTAGAAATTTGGAATATTTCTCGTGATATTTGTAAAGATATTGAAATCTTGTTTGAAACGACGAGTTTAGGAAAAAGATATCCATTAAAAGACCAAATGGACAGAAGTTCTGGTTCAATAATGGATAATATTTCAGAGGGTTTTGAAAGAAATGGCAACAGAGAATTTATTAATTTCTTGAGTTATTCAAAAGGTTCGTGCGGCGAATTAAAATCGCAATTGTATCGATCTTTGGATAAAAAAATAATTTCTGATGAACAATTTCGTATAACTTCTGAAAAAATAGAATTAGTAAAAAACAAAATTGGTGCATTTATGAAATATTTAAATAATTCTGAAATTAAAGGTTTGAAGTTTAACAATAAACCATAAACCAAAAACAATAAACCAAAATGACAGACGTTATTAAAATAGTTAACGATATTAAATCTAAAAATTACAAACCCATTTATTTTTTATGTGGGGAAGAAACCTATTATGTAGATAGGATTTCAGATTTAATTGAAAAATCGGTACTTACTGAAGACGAAAAATCCTTTAATCAAGTGGTGTTATATGGAAGGGATACCACAGTAGAAGAAATTGTGTCAACGGCAAAACGCTTTCCTATGATGGCAGATTATCAGGTGGTGATTGTGAAAGAAGCGCAAAATTTATCTAAAACATTTGATAAATTCGAGTCGTATGCCGTGAACCCACAATTTACTACTATTTTAGTTTTTGCTTACAGAGACAAACCTGATGGAAGAAAAAAAATATTTAAAACTATTAAAGACAAAGGCGTTTGGTTTGAAAGTAAAAAATTATACGACAATCAGGTTCCAGATTGGATTGTGAAAGTATTAAAAGGTCAGAATTATGGAATTGAACCTAAAGCAGCCGCTATGTTAGCCGAATTTTTAGGTACAGATTTAGCTAAAATTAATAACGAATTGGAAAAGCTAAAAATTGTTTTTCCTGAAGGTCATATTTTTACACCAAAAAACATTGAAGAAAACATTGGTTTTAGTAAAGATTATAATGTGTTTGAACTAAAATCCGCAATAGCAACCAGAAATCAGCAAAAAGCTTATACAATCATTCATAATTTTGCGGCAAATCCAAAAGACAACCCAATTGTTGTCATTAGCGGACAAATGTTTGCGTTTTTTGCTCAATTGTTGCAATATCACGGATTAAAAGACAAATCAAAATTCAATGCTGCAAAAGTGTTGGGTGTAAACCCATTTTTTATGGATGAATATGCAACAGCTAGTAGAAATTATCCCATGCGAAAAGTGAGTCAAATTATTGAAATTATTCGTGATATGGATGTAAAAAGCAAAGGAGTAGGATCCGGATCGATGAAAGAAGATGATATGTTGAAGGAGTTAGTGTATAAAATTTTCAACTAATTAAATAAAGAAGTATAGTTACAAAAAAAATATAAAAAATCACGATATTTGCAACCCAAAAGGGATAAAAAAATATAAAATGAATAAAAATACAGTTTTAGCTTGGGCTACAGGTATTATGATTATTATGGGATTAATAATAATCAGTTTAGCTATATATAGATATGACGATGTAGCAGGTTGGGGCTTTGCAGCAGTAGGAATTGGTTTTTTTGCAAACGCTTGGGTATTCAATGCCTTAAAAGGAAGAATGTAATTCTAAATTACGAAGTTAGATTTAAGATTTACGAAGATTATTAAAATAAAAAATAAACAATTACTATGTCAGACGATAAGAAAGTAATATTCTCAATGCAAAAATTGAGTAAAAGTTATCCAGGTGCAGATAAACCAGTATTAAAAAATATCTATTTGAGTTTCTTTTACGGAGCTAAAATTGGTATTTTGGGTCTCAATGGTTCAGGAAAATCTTCTTTATTAAAAATTATTGCCGGAATTGATAAAAATTATCAAGGCGATGTAGTTTTTCAACCTGGTTACACGGTAGGATATTTGGAGCAAGAGCCACAATTAGACGAAACAAAAACGGTGATTGACATTGTTCGTGAAGGCGCTGCTGAAACGTTTGAATTATTAGCAGAATTTAATAAAATTAACGACGATTTTGGTCTACCTGAAGTCTATGAGAATCCAGAGAAAATGGAAAAACTTATGGATCGTCAAGCGGAATTACAAGATAAAATTGATGCTTGTGGTGCGTGGGAAATTGATACTAAGTTAGAAATTGCAATGGATGCGCTTCGTACTCCAGACCCTGAAACACCAATAAATATATTGTCTGGTGGAGAAAAGCGTCGTGTGGCTTTATGTCGTTTATTATTACAACAACCGGATGTATTATTACTTGATGAGCCAACCAACCACTTAGATGCCGAATCGGTTCTTTGGTTAGAACAACATTTAGCACAATATTCAGGAACGGTAATTGCCGTAACGCACGATAGATATTTCCTAGATAATGTTGCGGGTTGGATTTTAGAGTTAGATAGAGGAGAAGGTATTCCGTGGAAAGGAAATTACTCATCTTGGTTAGAGCAAAAATCGAACAGAATGGCACAAGAAGAAAAAGTAGTTTCTAAAAGAAGAAAAAATTTAGAGCGCGAATTAGATTGGGTACGTCAAGGAGCAAAAGGTCGCCAGACCAAGCAGAAAGCACGTTTACAGAATTACGATAAATTATTAAACGAAGATCAAAAAGAATTAGACGAGAAATTAGAAATTTATATTCCTAATGGACCTCGTTTAGGGACTAATGTAATTGAAGCCAAAAATGTGGCGAAAGCATTTGGTGATAAATTATTATACGACGATTTAAATTTTGTATTACCACAAGCGGGAATTGTTGGAATTATCGGTCCAAATGGAGCAGGTAAATCTACCATTTTCAAAATGATTATGGGTGAACAAAAAGCAGATGCCGGAACTTTTGATATCGGAGAAACGGTAAAAATTGCTTATGTGGATCAATCGCACTCGAATATTGATGTGAATAAAACACTTTGGGAAAACTTCTGTGATGGACAAGAATTAATTATGATGGGTGGCCGTCAAGTTAACTCACGTGCGTATTTATCTCGTTTTAATTTTGGTGGAAGTGATCAAAACAAAAAAGTAGCTACATTATCTGGAGGAGAAAGAAACCGTCTGCATTTAGCTATGACATTAAAAGAAGAAGGAAATGTCTTGCTTTTAGATGAGCCAACAAATGATTTAGATGTCAACACGCTTCGTGCTTTAGAAGAAGGTTTAGAAAATTTTGCAGGTTGTGCCGTAATTATTTCGCACGACAGATGGTTTTTAGACCGTGTTTGTACACATATTTTAGCTTTTGAAGGCGAGTCACAAGTATATAGTTTTGAAGGAAGTTTTACAGAATATGAAGAAAACAAACGCAAACGCTTAGGTAAAGATGTTACGCCAACTCGAATTAAATATAAGAAATTAATCAGATAATTTTGATATTAAGTAAAAGGGCTGTTTCATTGAAACAGCCCTTTTTTTATGTGTTAAATTGAACGTCACCAAATTTCCAATTACTTAAATATCCGACAATAAAAAAAGCAAATACATACAATTCGAGTAAGGTTAAAAGAATAAATAAAATTACTCGAAAAGCAAAAGTACCTTTTTTGTAATACTCTTTAAATGTTTGATAATAGCTAAAGATTGGAAGTAGAATAATAGTAATTCCAATAATTATTGTGAGAATTTTATAAATAATATCAAAATATTCTGTAAATATTAAAAAAGAAACTATAGTGTCAAGTGTATTGATTAGTAATATTCCTAAGAATGTAATTCCTGCAATAATTAGATGTTCGCTGAAGTTTAATTTACGTTTTCTGAACAGAATAAAGCTGTTTATGGCAAATAGCGGAACGAATGAAAAAATTAAAATTTTAGCATTTTTAATTAAAAAAGGTTGAAATTTATTACCAAAAGTATCTTTTATTACTATTGTTGGATGGTCAAAATATTCGTTAACTAATTGAGCGTGATAATTAGATAAAAATAAATTTAAACCGATAAGCAATAAGATAAAATAAAAAACATTGTAGTATCTAATTCTTTTACCTTCAATATAATCTAATGCTGCTTTTCCAGGGCGTATTAATGATTCTTTTGCAGTAAATAACATTCCTTTTTCAATATGAAAAAGACCGTGCAAGAAATGATGTTTTATGAAATTTTTAAAGTCAATTCTATGAATAGCTGTTTTTTGCCCGCAATGAGAGCAAAAGTTCCCACTAATTTCCTGGTCGCAGTTTAGACATTTTGTAGAATGATTCATACTTTTTTTTAAAACGCAATATTACAAAAAAAATCAGCTTATTGAAAGCTGATTTTTAAATTTTATTTTTTGTTATCTATCCACTTTCTGGCATTCACAAACGCTTCTAACCAAGGAGAAACCTTATCTTTTTGATTTCTGTCTGGATAATTTGCCCAATTCCAAGGGAAAGTAGAACGCTCAATATGTGGCATCATAACCAAATGTCTTCCAGTTGTGTCGCACATCATAGCCGTATTATAATCTGAACCATTTGGATTGGCAGGATAGCCTTCGTAACCATATTTTGCAACAATATTATACGCATTTTCAGGCATTGGTAAATTGAATTTTCCTTCACCGTGCGAAATCCAAACGCCTAACGTAGCGCCTTCTAATGTAGAAAGCATCACCGAATTGTTTTTCTGAATTTTAACCGAAGTAAAGCCACTTTCGTGTTTGTTAGAATCGTTGTGTTTCATTTTTCCGTGCACCTCGTGTTCTGGATTAATCAGTTCTAATTCCATCATCAATTGACACCCGTTACAAATTCCTACAGAAAGTGTATCTTCTCTTTTGAAGAAGTTTTTTAATGCAGTGTTTGCTTTTTCATTGTATAAAAAGGCACCAGCCCAACCTTTAGCGGAACCTAATACATCTGAATTAGAAAAACCACCCACAGCACCAATAAATTGTATGTCTTCTAAAGTTTCTCTTCCCGAAATTAAATCGGTCATATGAACGTCTTTTACATCAAATCCTGCTAAGAACATTGCATTCGCCATTTCTCGTTCAGAATTACTTCCTTTTTCACGAATAATAGCTGCTTTTGGTCTTGCACCAGCAGGAATTACAGGTAATTTACCATCAAATTGCGATGGAAATGTAAATTGTAATGCTTGTTTATCAAAATTCTCAAAACGTTCGTTGGCTTTTCCGTTTTTAGTTTGTTTTTGGTCTAATAAATAAGACGTTTCAAACCAAGTTTTTCTGGTTTCAGTTATCGAGAAAGTAAACGAATCATTAAAATTAGTAATAGAAACCACATCGCCTTCAGTTACGGTACCAATTTTATGTATCTTAATACCATTAACTTTAAATGTAGCTTCAACTTCAGCATCAGCTTGGAAAACGACTCCAATATTTTCATTAAATAACGTTTTAACAGCATCGTTTTCACCTAAGACGGTTAAATCATAGGATGCTCCTAAACTTACTTCTGCAAATGACATTTCCAATAAAGTAGTAATCAATCCACCACTACCAATATCGTGTCCGGCTTTAATTTTTCTTTCTTTTATTAAATCTTGTAAGGTGTTGAATGCTTTTTTGAAAAACGCAGCGTCTTTAATAGTTGACGTTTCATTTCCAACTTTATTTTGCGTTTGATAAAATGAAGAACCTCCTAATTTAAATGTATCTTGTGATAAATTGATGTAGTAAATGTTTCCGCCATTTCGTTGTAAAACAGGTTCTACTACTTTAGTGATATTCGAACAATTTCCAGCAGCCGAAATAATAACCGTTCCTGGTGCAATTACTTCGTCATTTGGGTATTTTTGTTTCATTGATAAGGAATCTTTTCCAGTTGGAATATTGATTCCCAATTCGATAGCAAAATCCGAACATCCTTTTACAGCTTCGTATAAACGGGCATCTTCACCTTCGTTTTTACACGCCCACATCCAGTTTGCCGATAAAGAAACCGATGCTAAACCGTCTTTTAAAGGCGCCCAAACTAAATTTGAAAGCGATTCTGCAATGGCATTTCTACTTCCTGCAATCGGATCAATTAAAGCTGAAATAGGAGCGTGCCCAATAGAAGTGGCAATTCCTTCTTTTCCTTTATAATCTAAAGCCATTACACCTACATTATTTAAAGGCAATTGTAACGGACCTGCACATTGTTGTTTGGCCACTTTTCCACCTACACAACGGTCTACTTTATTGGTTAACCAATCTTTACAAGCTACGGCTTCTAATCGTAGTACCTGATTTAAATAGGTTGGAATTTCACTTGTATTATATTCTGAATTACTATAATTTCTTGTAATTGTTTTGTCGTTCATTATGGTTTTTGGCGAACTTCCAAAAAAGTCTTCCAAAGCATAATCCATTGGTTTTAATCCCGTTGATTTTGATTTAAAAGTAAATCGATGGTCGTTGGTTACATCACCCACTTCATACATTGGCGAACGTTCTCTATCGGCAATGCGTTGTAAGGTTTCGATGTCTTTTTGACCAATAACTAATCCCATTCTTTCTTGCGATTCGTTTCCGATAATTTCTTTTGCAGAAAGGGTAGGGTCGCCCACAGGTAATTTATCTAAATCAATTAAACCTCCTGTTTCTTCTACCAATTCAGACAAACAATTTAAATGTCCACCGGCACCGTGGTCGTGAATAGAAACTATCGGGTTGTTATCGCTTTCTACCAATCCACGAATGGCATTGGCGGCACGTTTTTGCATTTCTGGATTGGAACGCTGAATGGCATTTAGTTCAATTCCTGAACCAAAAGCACCTGTGTCTGCTGAAGAAACGGCGGCACCACCCATTCCAATTCTATAATTTTCACCACCCAGAATGACAATTTTATCACCTGCTGTTGGTTTCTTTTTTATCGCTTGGTCTAATTTTCCATAGCCAATTCCACCCGCTTGCATAATTACTTTATCGTAACCTAATTTGCGCGCTGCTTCTTCGTGTTCAAAAGTTAAAATAGAACCTGTAATTAACGGTTGCCCAAATTTATTTCCAAAATCGGATGCTCCGTTTGAGGCTTTAATTAAAATATCCATTGGTGTTTGGTACAACCAAGGGCGAGCTGCCATATCGTTTTCCCAAGGGCGATTTTCTGCTAAACGAGAATACGATGTCATATATACCGCTGTTCCTGCTAAAGGTAAGGAACCTTGACCTCCAGCTAAACGGTCACGAATTTCTCCTCCCGAACCCGTTGCTGCTCCATTAAAAGGCTCAACAGTTGTAGGGAAATTGTGTGTTTCTGCTTTTAATGACAGTACGGAATCAAATTCCTTTTCTTCGTAAAAATCGGGTTTGTCAGCACTTTTTGGGGCAAACTGTGTTACTTTTGGACCTTTAACGAAAGCCACATTATCTTTATAGGCTGAAACAATTTCGTTTGGATGGGTTTCAGATGTTTTTCTAATTAATTTGAATAACGAAGTTGCTTGTTCTTCACCATCTACAACAAAAGTTCCGTTGAAAATTTTATGACGGCAATGTTCTGAATTGGCTTGTGAAAAAGCAAATATTTCAGAATCGGTTAATTTTCTTCCTAATTTAGTAGAAAGATTGTTTAAATAATCGACTTCTTCTGGGTTTAAAGCTAACCCTTCCGTTTTGTTGTACGATGCAATATCGTCAATTTCTAAAATTGGTTCAGGTTGAATATGTATCGTATAAATTTCTTGTTGTAATGCTGCATATTTTTGAAACAACATTGGATCAAAATCATTGAAATCTGAACTTACTTTTTCAAATTCTTCAATTCTGATAATTCCTGAAATGCCCATATTTTGCGTAATTTCAACGGCATTTGTACTCCAAGGAGTAACCATAGCGGCACGAGGTCCTACAAAATTTTCAGAAATTGTTTTGTTGTTTATTTGTTGTGTTTCACCAAATAACCAGTTAAGTTTTTGTATGTTTTCGGTAGAAATTTCAGATTGAGACTGAACTGCAAAAACGGTATTGCTTTGGTTTCCAAAGAAAAAAATCATAAAGTTGAGTTGCTTGAACTGAATGTAATTTCAGTTGTGTTAGTTGTTTCTAATTGCAAAGTTAAACTTTCTTAGTAAAGTAAAAAAAAAAGAGCGGTAAAAACCGCTCTAAATTTTAAATTTATGGTAAATATTCATAAGCACCTATGTCGGAAGGATTTGTCCGGTTTGTTCCAAGGATATCTAACGGAAATGAATAGGTAAAATTAGCATTGTTTCTGCAAATGGAATTTTCATTAATTCGGAAATCATTTAGGCTTACATTTTTAAATCCTGGATTGTTTGCTGTTGAATTGATTGCGAAAATACATCCTACGTATTTTGATGTATTTGTAGAAAATTGGTATAACGGATTCGCACTAATTTGGTTGTTATAATCCACAAATTTAATCAAGCAATTATCAAATTTATAGTTGAATACGGTTCCTGTTTTTTCTAAGGCGATACCAAAATTACTGGATCCATAAAATATACAATTTTTAAAATTGGCTTGTGTTAAAGACGTTTGAATCGTGCTACTTAAATTTTCATTGGTTAACACCAAACTGGTTTGATTTGGAGAATTCCAATAATTGGTAAACGTACAATGCGTAAAGTCGTAACTTCCGCCATACGTGCACGCTAAACTGGCCTGTCCGCAATTATTAATTACAACGTTTTTACCTGAGATATTTCCAGTTCGGGCTAAAATTCCCACATTGGCACAATTGTAAATTTGTACATTCATCATATCAATAGTTGGAGTAGTGGTTCCATCATTATTTGAAACCAACATACCAACAGTTGCATTTTTAATGGTTAAATTTTTTATAACATTTTGATTGCTACCTCCCATAAATAATACGGCTAACCATTGCCCAGCTACATCACTATAATTTGGTTCTAAACGATCGCCTTCAAAAATCACTTCGTTTTCTAAATCGTAGGTTGTAGATAAATTTCCATTCACTTGTAAATGCGCATTTGCAGCTACAATTAAACCTGAATTAGCGTGAAAATGCACCCTTGCTCCAGGATCAATAACAAGTGTTTTTGTTTCAGGAATTTTAGCAAAACCGTATATTACATAGGGTTTGGTATTTGTCCAATGCAGCTCGTTTCCGTTTGTGGCATCTGTTTCACTTAAATTGGTACCAGTAATGTTTTCGGGTGCTGTGTTTGTTCCTAAATTAATTTGTTCGTAGGTATAATTATTTGGGCTACCCGTTCTTTCAGGATAAATAAAAACAGCATCTTGAATTAACGTTACCAATTCTACTTTTTGAAAATTATTCGTTTCGCCAAACTCAATTCTATCGGTATATAAAAAATCGGCTGGATTTGCATTGGCAATATTTGAGGTAATTTCTATAAATACAAACAAACTGTCTTTGGCTAAAAGTTCTACATTTTCAAACTCTTTTCCAGGCATTCCATCCACCATTAATCGGTAATTTGAACTTTGTCCTTTTCCCAATCGCACTTTTGGAATAGAGATATTTTTATTGCTATTGTTGTACACTTTTAGTGTATAGGTACTTGAGCCAATATTTGTAAAAACGGTATCTAAATACACGGTTTCTTTGGAAAAAGTTAAGGTACCAATACTCGATTCAAAATCAAGCTCGTTTCTGCACGATGTGAAACAAAAAGTAGCAATTATTCCAAGAAAAAGTAGTAACTGACGCATATTTATTTTTTTATTTATGTTTTTTTATTTGCCACCAATTGCCGAATTTTTGTAATCTTAAAATATGAAATTAATTCAAATTAATTATCGACAAAGTCGATACGAATTATTTTTGAACAAATTTTTAATTCGAAAATTCGTGGCTATAATTTATATAATTATATAAAACGAAAAAATGTTCGTTTTGGTATATTTTTATAGAAATATAAATTTGTAACTTTGTAAAAATAACTATTTATGTTTAATAAAGAAAAATTTTTAGCACTTTGTAACGAATGGTCTAAAAACACGTTAATGGAAACGCTTGAAATAGAGTATATTGATGCGGGTGAAGATTTTTTAAAAGCGAAAATGCCTGTCAATTCCAGAGTGCATCAGCCTATGGGATTGTTACACGGCGGTGCTACAGTGGCATTAGCAGAAAGTGTGGGAAGTGCCGCTTCATTAATGTTCATAAATCCAGAAAAACAAGAAGTTCGTGGTATCGAAATAAGTGCCAATCATTTACGCAGTAAACGAGAAGGAACTGTTTTTTGTACGGCAAAAATTATACATAAAGGCGCCAGTATTCATTTGTGGGAAATTAGAATTGTAGATGAAAACGACAAACTAATTTCTTTGTGTAAATTGTCTAATATGGTTTTATCCAGAAGAGTTAAGTAATGAGCTTATTAGAAAAAGCCCTTTTTTATTTTCAAAATCAATTGCCTTTTGTAGTGTATGCGAAACCAGATGATGTTGTTTTACAAGGTGTTTTTCAAAAAAATGACACTTTATACGTGTTTGAAAATCAAAATGGATTTGTTTTTGCTGGTTTTTATAACGAAACAAATGTTGTTTTTCCATTAACAGATTCCGAAGTTTTTCTGGAAGAAATTATTTTTAATGTAGAAGCGCAAACTTTTAATTTAGAGCATACTTCTGATGAAAACGCTCAAAAATCATTTGAAAATTTAGTTAAAAAAGCGGTTTCGGAAATTGAAAATGGGACGTTTCAAAAAGTGGTAATGTCTCGTAAAATTGAAATTTCGCAATCGGTAGATGTTATAAAATCGTATCAAAAACTTTTAAAAACCTATCCAACTGCTTTTCGATATTTGTGGTATCATCCTCAAGTGGGATTATGGATGGGCGCCACGCCAGAACAATTGACGAAAATTAAAAACCATACTTTTGAAACCGTTTCTTTAGCAGGAACGCAAGTGGTTTCAGAAAACGTAATTTGGCAAGAAAAAGAAGTTGAAGAGCATCAATTGGTTACCGATTATATAAAAAACAGCACAGAAAATTTAGTTGAAAACATACAAATTTCGAAAGTATATACGCAGAAAGCAGGAAATGTAGTACATTTAAAATCAGATATTTCAGGGAAATTAAAAGTAGCTATTTCTGAAAACGAATTAATTAATGCCTTACATCCAACTTCTGCAGTTTGTGGAATGCCTTTACATATTGCCAGAAATTTTATTTTAGAAAACGAAAAGTACAATAGAAAATATTATTCTGGTTTTTTAGGCGAATTCCGAATGCAAGAACAAACGAATTTATTTGTAAATTTGAGGTGTTGTGAAATTGAAAATGATTTGATAACTATTTACGTAGGTTGCGGCATTACAAAAGACAGCCAAGCTGTGAAAGAATTTATAGAAACAGAAAATAAAGCCAAAACGATTTTGAGTGTTTTAATTTATGAATAAAATTGGAAACACATAGGAACATAGAAAATTTTATAAAGGCATTTTATTTTAAATAGTTCACATAGTGATGCTTTGTTAACTATGTTAAGTGAAACGACTAAAAACAAACACAAAGAAAAACTATGTTTCTATGTGTTTAAAATATAAAAGTTTAAAAATGAAATTAGACATATTAGCATTCGGTGCGCATCCAGATGATGTAGAATTAGGTTGTTCGGGAACTATTGCCAAAGAAATTTCTTTAGGTAAGAAAGTTGGAATTATCGATTTAACTCGTGGTGAATTAGGTACTCGAGGCACGGCTCAAACCCGAGATGAAGAAGCTGCTGAAGCTGCGAAAATTCTTGGGGTTTCAGTTAGAGAAAACTTGAATTTTAGAGATGGTTTTTTTGTGAATGATGAAGCACATCAATTGGAAATCATCAAAATGATTCGTAAATACCAACCTGAAATTGTGTTGTGTAACGCTATTTCAGACCGACATATCGACCACGAAAAAGGAAGTAAATTAGTAAGTGACGCTTGTTTTTTATCCGGTTTAACTAAAATTGAAACCGAGCTTAATGGCGAAAAACAAACGCATTACCGACCGAAATTGGTCTATCATTACATACAATGGCAATCTATTGAACCCGATTTTGTAGTGGATGTTTCCGAATTTATGGATGTAAAAATGAAAGCAGTAAAAGCCTATGCAACCCAATTTTATAATCCAAATTCCAACGAACCCAATACACCAATTACTTCAAAAAACTTTTTAGATAGTATTGAATACCGTGCTATGGATTTAGGGCGTTTAGTGGGCGTAGCTTTCGCTGAAGGATTTACTGTTGAAAGATATTTGACAGTCAATAGTTTAGGGGATTTGAAGTAAATTATTTAATTTTTTTTAATTGTTCATACATGAACAAGTATAAATACGAAAAAATAATTGAAACAATAAACCAATGGCGAAAATAATAATCTGGTGCTATTGGTTTTATTGATTGTTTAATTAATGTAGGTGGGTCGCAAGTGCCACAAGGTGTGTAACCATATTCTTTTGCTTCTAATAATGATATTTGTTTATTTCTATTTGAATAGTGATAACAATTGTGGTATTTTTCTCCTGTCTTTGTGATACATACGGTTGGCGAGTTTCTAATATTTGTTTGTCTCCATATCTTAACTTTATTTTCCCAATCTACATTTTGATTTATCGAAACAAATAAATAGAATCCAATAATTCCAAAATATATTATTAATCCAATAATTTGTTTAATGTTTTTGGGTTTGAAATTATTGAACATTTTTCATTATTTTTATTTATGAATAATAATTTTCTAAATCTGCATCAGATAACTTATGTTATTTATTCTTTTATAAACTTAGTTGCACTTTTACCAGCTACTTTCAGATAATAAATACCTTTTGATAATTGCTCTACATTTATATTGCTATCAACTTCATTAAGTTTTCCATTTAAAACAACTCTTCCTAAACCATCAATAATAGCATATGGTTGATTAATTAGATTGTTTTCAGTTTTTACATTTAACACACTTACTACAGGGTTTGGGTATAGTTTTAGTCTATTCGTTTCAAATTCTTTTGTGTCTAAAACACAATTAGGATCCTGCCCTGCATCTGTGATAGTCCAATTATTAGGGGAAAAATCCAATATGTTTCGAGCAGAAGCGCCATTACAATATTTTGAATTACCACCCGAAAAACAACATTTGGTTTTAATGGAACTTCATTTGTACTTATTGTTGACCAACCGATTAGTAGCTCATCATAATTAGTTGTAGAAAGTACTACTCCTAAAAACATACTACTCATATTAGTTACATTACTCACATTCCAAGAACCTAATGGTTGGTTAAAGACAGAAGCATCTTGAAACATACTAGACATATTAGTCACGTTACTCACATTCCAAGAACTTATATTTTGGTTAAATGCGGAAGCGCCATAAAACATACCTTGCATATTAGTCACATTACTCACATTCCAAGAAC
>NZ_JBBALQ010000018.1:0-31189 GCF_040402955.1 Flavobacterium sp.
TCAGGTGGTCACTTTAAATTGGAATTGGGTGGTCAATATCACCGGAATATGCAATTGGACAGAACAAACTGCTAAAAAGTTACGCTTACCAGAATTAACAGAATCTCAACTAATTATTTTAAATAGTACCAGTGAATTTGACGACGAATGGGAAAAAGTACTTTTCAGAAAATGTCAAGGAGATCCTTACATGACTTCCAGAACTTTTCAGTTATCACAATTGTTAAATTATATAGTTGAATTAGTTCCTGAAGGGTTAAATTTTTCAGAAGAAATTTCAAGAATAATTGGATTTAGTGCTGTAACAAGCGTAAATCTTGATGTTGTTGTTAAGCCAATATCAAAAGGAGAAAAAGTCAGATATGATGGTTTTGATGGATTAGCTGAGATTTTAAAAATAAATAAATTTCCAGTAGAATATATTACAAATTTAAAAGGAATTCATGATATCATTCAAAATAAATTTGACAAACTAATCCAAGTAAATTACACTCCAAATTTCATAACCTTTACATGTTTGTTTCCTAAAGGTAGAAGCAAAACTTTTTTGTTTATTAGATTTAAAAAGAATAATATTCAATTTGAATTTTCAGGAAAAACAGTTCAATTAACAAGCGCTTCAGATTTATCAACCGATTTATTGCAACAATTGTTAGACGCTTTTAATAATTTATCAAATACACAAAAATAATCATGTTTGGATTTAAAGGTAAATACGGATTATCATTTTCACTAAGTCGTTTAATAGGACTAGCCGGAGCTAAAAATAGTATCGCACGTAAAACTGGAATTCCAACTACACGTGGTGGTATAGAACGAAAAATTGGTAGAAAAATTATAAACTTATTTTTTAAATAATGCCAAAAACAAATACGTCTCCTAATGGATCTTTAAAATTTGTAATACTCTATTTACTACTTTCTTTTTTTGCTGGATTGGCATTTAGTATTTTAGCTTATAGATCCAGGAAAAAAGGAAAATTTGGATTTGGATGGATGTTTTTAGCGCTTTGTTGTATTTTGTTTTTTGGTCTTTTGGCTTTTAGTTTATTTAAAACATCTAGCGTTAAGGTTGATGTTGGCTGGTATTATTTGGGATTATCAACCTTGGTTTCCAATGCAATAGCAATATTAATAATAATAATTACTTTATTTACGAAACGAAATGGGATTACTACGTGAACTTTTTGACGAGCTGATACCTTTGCCAGATCAAGCAGAATATCATTTTCCAGAGCCTAATTTAAAGGTATCTAAAATGAACTTTGGATATTCAATTTTGAATTTATTTTTTCAAATATTAGATTGTGTATTAGTACCATATATGACCTATTTATTTTTATTTGGAAAACTAAATTTCGGGCTTTTTAATTGGTTTTTTTTAATTGTTGGTATTTCAATTACATTATTTAGTTGGTTTCAATTTATTTACTATTTTGTTAGTCCTCCTGATAATTATGTGAATCCTATATTGGGTAGACTTTTAGGAGAAACAGCAATCGGTTTATTACTAGCTTCTATATTTAGAATTCCTTTAACATCTAGAATAAAATGATACTTAAAAAGAAAAAAACGGAAATCCTTTTAAAAGAAAAAATCGAAGGTGAACAACTCCAACATACGTCAGATTTAAATAAAAATTTAGATATATTTTCTATTAAACTTATTAAAGTTGTAGGGGTAGTAGGCACAATAATAGGCATAGCAATTTTAGTTGCATTTTGGTATTGGGTAATAAAAATGCTTTATAAAATAAATTAATTTTACAATAATTTATTTCATTATACCATTAATTCTTTTTTCAGTTAAAGTAAAACTCCAATTTAATTTGAAGTTGTAAACAAGAATATTTATATTAGTCTTGAAGCAATTGACATTTCCTAACATTTTTTAATTCTATTCTTTTTTAATAAAATAATTTAGAAATGTCGACTTATTTTATAAATAGATTGTTAAATTTGTTAAGTTTGTATATAATAACTTTAAAACCAACTGTTTATGAACGTAAAAAACTACTTTACAATACTTTTTTGTTTTTGTGCTTCTATTATTTTTGCACAACCGCCTGCTTATGTTCCTACGTCAGGCTTACTTGCTTGGTGGGGTATGACTGATGCAACTGACGCAACAAGTAATGGAAACACTTTGACACCTTTTAATCTAACTGCAACAACCGATCGATTTGGAAATGCAAATTCAGCATATTCTTTTAATGGCACTTCGAGTTATTTAACGCGAACAAGTTTCGGACACACCTTTACGCAGGCCGGAAGTTTTTCAGTGTCTATTTGGGTCAAAAAAGCAAATAATACTAGCGGTAATGTTGCCATTATGAGCGGAAGTACAGCCAGTTTGAATTTCATATGGTTGGTTCAATGTGACGCAACTAAGGCTATTTTTGGAACCAACAAACAACAATCTTCATGGTTTTGGACCAATGCAACAACTAATTATGTCCTCAATCAATGGGAACATTATGTAGGTGTTTATTCCGGAAACACGATGACGTTTTACAGAAATGGTGTTTTACAGGGAACTACCACCAATACGCATACGAGTGTGAGCCAAGCTGCTCTTCCGTTCTGGGTTGGTCGTGGGGTTTCAGGAGATTATTTTGCGGGTAGTTTGGATGACATTGGTATTTGGAACCGAGCCATAAATCCTAATGAAGTCGCTATATTATATCAAAGTGCTTTAGGATTGAATGATTTTTCTGCTTCTAAAGTGTACGTATTTCCAAACCCAGCTACAACTATGCTTCAATTGGAAGTTGACGCCCAAAACATTAGAAAAACGTATCAAATTATTGATGAATTGGGAAGAACGGTAAGCACACAAACGATTACAGCCACTTCTTCCGAAGTTTCGGTTGCTGCTTTGAAAACCGGTTTGTACTTTTTGAAAATTGAGGGAGGTTCTCCTATGAAATTTATAAAGAATTAATTTTTGGTTTAATTTAGATCTATTTCTTTTACAGACGATTTTAGTAGTAGTCTAAATTTATAAAAATAAAAAGACCTCTTATGAAAATATGAGGTCTTTTGGTTTGAGTTGTGGAGATAGAAGATTTGTTTTAGAAATTTTGAATACGAGATTGATAAAACATGACCGATTTAACTAACCGCCGAATCCTTTAATAAATTCATTTATTAAAATTGAAAACGCGGCAAATACTTTTGCTACCTGGGTAGGCCAAATTATGAAGCATATAAATAGTATTAAAGCGGTTATTAATATTCTATTCATAATTTTTGAAATTTCTTCAGATGTACTAACTGGATCTTCTGCACCGCAGTTTGGGCATTTATCTTGTGTAGCATATTTAAAGTCACATTTTGAACATTTTGCCATAATTAAAGTTATTTACATTTACTTTTTTGTTTAATATTTTCAATTTTTTCTAATTCACCTTGTAATAAATCTTTTCTATCAATTAATTTGTTATTTAATAAATCTAAGATTGAATTTACTTGTATACAAACTTCTTCATTTTTTTTGTTTTTTGATAGTATTTTATTTTCTAAAAGAAAATTAATTTTTGCCCAGTATAAACAATAATCAACCCAATAATTTTCACCTTCAGATAATTTTAGTAAATTAATTGCAGCATTTATGTCATTATAAATATTTAGCTTATTTTTTTCGAATGATGAAACAGAGTAGGATGAATGTACAATTCTTCGAATATAATTACGAATTGTTGGATCTAATTCAACGCATTTATTAATATCATCCAATGCTTCCTGGTTGTTATTTAAATTAAAGTTTAGATAACTCCTATAATAATAGAGCTCACTGATTGTTGGAAATAATTTTATAATTTCATCTAATGCTTTTAATCTTGCACTTGCCGAGGCCCCTTCAAAATTATAGAAATTATCATAAAACAGTGCAGCTCCATGATATGTTTTATCTTTCTCAATTAAAATTAATTTTATTTGAATATCATCAATATCAAAAAAATGAGGAATTGATTTAAAATATTGATAGTAGAACGGAAGGCTATCGCTATTTTCATAGTAATTTTTTGTTTTTTCAGTATAATCAATATTATATGATTCTAGATTTTCAAAGACATAAAATTTTACTTCGTAAGAAGCATCATTATATGATAGGTCATAAATGGGGTTTTTAGATTCCAATTTTTGTAATGAATTGTCTTTTCTTTTTTCTGTTTCTTTTAGCGCATACTCTTCAAAACTCATTTTTTCTTCTACAGAATTATGAATTATTGATATGGTGCTTTTTGTAAAATTAAGTTTTAGAATTGTAGTCAATGAATTAACTTTTAATTCATTGAATGAGTATATTACATCCCCATTAAGTGTGTCTTTTTTTATGATTACATCTTTAGGTAAATGAATAGGTAAAAATATTCGTGGTGGATCAGTTTCTTTAAAAAATTTATAAATCCCTTGATTATTATAAGCAAAATGATCTGTAAAACCATCTATTTTTTTTAATTCATAGCCATCATATTCGGGATTAAATACATGTAAAAACCCCTCTTTTTCTACTATTAAACTTTTAGTCCACTTATCAGAAACTTTGGCAATAATTGAATCAAAGTCAACATTATATTTGCTATTTGTTTCCTCTAAATCATCAGAATACCGATAAATTATTTTGCCTTTATTGCAATAGGGACTGGTATCGTCTTTACAATTAGTATTTTTTTCAATTTCATAAGGTGCAATTCTACCATAGCCATAAGGGAAATAGGTTTTGTTTGTTTCTAAAAAATCGGCATCACCATAAAAATCAATATTTTGACTATTTATTAAATTTTGGTTTGAAAAATCTAAACTAAATTTGGTTTTCATTTTTCCTTTAACACCAATTAAATTTGGAAACTCAGAATCATCTCCTAGAAGTATTTTATCGTAAGTTTCAAACGGAATTCGGATTGGGCTCCAAGGTTTACTATAAAATGGAAATCCTTTCTCATATATAAGCCATTCTTTATTGCCATTTAAAGTTGTATTTATTGAAATTTTGTATGAAATACAGTTTTGATAATTAATAAAATGATCGGATAACAAAATAGTATTACTGTTGTCATAAATTTTAAACGAACCGTCTTGTAATTTTATTAAATAGTTAATACATTCTGAATAATTTATTTCATAGCCGCCATTAAAAGGCTCTAAAACTTCGAAGTTTTTAATATTATATTTTTCAATGATTTTCTTTTTAACTAAATCTGTTTGAGCAAAAGAAAAATTGATTGATAGTAAAATATAGAAATTCAGAATAAGTTTTTTCATAAATTAGTTTTAAATTATTGTATTGATTTTTGATAATTTAATTTTTAAATCGATTGTTTGTGTTTAGATGTCCAATAATAAATACATTAGTTGAAAAAGTAATTATCAATTCATAAACTGTAAAATCATCACCTAACATTGTAAAAAAATAACCTCTAGCAAAATATATGTTTAAAACTAATAAGAAAACAAATAGACTAATTAAAAATATAAAAATTGATTTTACATAAATTTTATTTGTATTTATTTTCATTACCAATAATAAAGATAAAATCATTGGATACATTGTAAATAAAAATGTAAAAAACCTATCTTCATTATTTATTTCTAAATTTATTATTTTAGTTGTTCTATATAAAAGGATAACAATTAAAGCGAGAAGCAGAAAACATTTCTTTATCGAAACCCATTTTTTTTCTTTCCAATTAACTTCTAAATCAAAATATATATAATCTCTATAATTCATATATTCTTATATTATTGTTTTTTTTGTTTGACTTTAATAAATATAAAATTTGATAGTGAAAGTAAAGTATAAAGTACTATTGAAATTATTAAAGTATTTAAGTAAATTTTCCAAATAGTAAACACATGCATTTGCAATGTCAAATCATTTTGATGATCATGAGTAGGATTGAGATAAATATGAAACTTATAATAATCTTGAATTACAAAAAAACATATAATTAAAGTTACTCCAACTGTAAAAAAGGCTAGGTTAATATATTTCATAATCTTATTTTAATTTAAGTGTTATTATTTCTTCTTCAACATTTTCAGAATCTTCGGATTCAGTTCTAAACCTCAGTAAATATTTACCGTTTTTAATTTTTTTTGCAAACCATTTGAAATCTATGATAACAAAATCTGCTTCAATGTATTCATCTTGATATATAGTTCTATTTTTATCATCAATAATTGCAAAATTTCCATTTCTAGGCAATTCAGGATAAACTTGAACGTTTAATTTGTAGTTTCTATTTATCTCAATGGTTTGATTTTTTGCTCTTAATAAATTGACTCTAATTTCGTCTATCTGTGAAAAGCCTTGATTTGCAAACAATAATAACAAGATTATTTTAAGTATTTCTTCATTTTTTTAAGAATTTTAATTTTTTTTCAAATATCTGTTCTGTTAAAATAAATATCGCAACTGATACCGTAATAAGTAAATCAAACACTATAAAATAGGGGCTATACTTAGGTAAAATATCTTTAGAATAATTGCCTATATAATTATAATTATAGAATAATATATTATTTGCATCAATTATCAAACCAATCATTTGATAGAGATTAATAAATAAAACTATACTAACTCCAATCCCAAGGAACAAATAATATTTAAATGGTACTTTAAAATTAAAATTTTTAACAAAAAAGAAACTTCCAAAAAATATTTGAAATAATAAAAAAATAAACATTGTAAACCTATTTGCAAAATCTACATCATTTATGATAATTATGGATATTCTACCAATAATATCAATTAATAAAAGTGTAAAAAGTAACCATTTCAAATTAAATAAATACTTATTTAATTTTTGTAAATTGCTTAAATTCATTTTTTAAAAACTTTTTTTTCTTTTTTGTATTTAATTTAATTATTGATAAAATTATTTTTTAATACTTTTATAAAAAAATCCATTTTATTCCATTTTGAAAAAAAAATATAAAGACTTAGTTGATTGTGTTCAAAAAACCTTTGGGAGCAATGTAATGTTTTCAAAAGATTGTATACTATTATCAGATGATATTTATGATAATATTCAGGTCAGAATTAGTGCACAGACCCTTAGAAGGTTAATGAATTTTATTGATGATGGCGTGAAAATATCCAATACTTCATTAAATTATCTTGCTGTTTATTGTGGTTATGAAAACTATAAAGATTTCATTAAACTATATAATGATAATACTAAAATAGTAGATTCAAAAGACATAAAATACATAAAATTATTTTATTCAATAAATCCTAAAAACCCTAGTTTAGACGAAAATTATCACAACGCTAGTAAAAATATTGCAAAATTACTACTTAGGGATAATGATTTGTTGAATAGTACTTCTACATTTTTGGCTAAAAATAAATCTGCTCAAATATTTTTTTATGAAAGATTTCCCTTTATAGATGGCTTATCATCAGGATACTCGATTCACTTGTCCAAATATCTTAAAGAAAAAAATAATTATGAATCACAATTATTTGGCATGAGCTTACTCTATTTTGGTTATGCTATGTCAAATAATTCAAAAAGGTCAGATGTTCTTAAATTAATTAATACCATTCCTGAAGAACAAATATATCATCCCTTTCCTTTAGCTAGAAAATTTGCTTCCAATATATTAGAGCATTATTTAAACCAAAACGAATTTGAACTTGAAAAATGGATAAATTTAAGTATTAAAGAGGCTTCAAATATAAGTAAATGGAAAAGAGAATATATAAACTTTCCATATTTTCAATTTATACTTGCTGATGTTTTAAATCTAATTGAAAGGCCACAAGAAGCTAGTGAAGTGCTTGAAATTTGTGAATTGGATTATAAAAGATTACCTGATTTTTCAATGGATGAAGGTTATATTGAGACATTGGACTTGATTAAAGCTATAAATTTGTTTCAATTGGGTAAAGTGTCAGAATCAAAAAGTATATTGAAGAGAATACATTCAAAAGATATAATTTTTATAATGCATGATTATTTCCAAATTCAAAGATTAATAATTGAGTTGAAAATGATAAAAATAAAGTCAAGTAAAAAATATCAATTAAAAGAAACAGAACTGAATCGTCTTATTAACAAAACAAAATTTTATTTCTTTTTAGATTATAATAAAAAATAAAAAGACCTCAAATTTTTATTTGAGGTCTTTTGGTTTTCTGTGGAGTCGGAGAGAATCGAACTCTCGTCCAAACAAGCCATCAAAAAGCGTTCTACATGTTTAGTTTTTGTTTAGATTTTCGACAAAATAGCTTGGCCAAAAACAGCCACTATTCGCTTAACTTTATGAATGTCAGAGTGGATTTAAAGTTTTACCATTCCTAGGTTTATTTTTACCATTCCTCTAAATCAACCGCCACAAACCAAGGCTTTTGAGAGAAATCCAGCTTCCCAACCTGGTTGGGACATGGCATTATCGTACTATAATTCGGATTATGCAGCTAAAGCGTAAGTATTTTCGCCGTTTAAAAAGTGTGTATCATTGATATTAACGAGCCAAAAATACAATGCTCGACATGCTTACTAATTAGTGCCACTTGCTGTCAAAACCAGTCGACCCCATATTCATTTAATATATCAAGTCATGAATACTATACCTTCAAATCAAATGGATGCCAAAATTACAATAAATTATTCAAGCAGAAAAGTTTTACACTCAAAATCAAAAATGTTATATTTGTAAATTAATACAAGTAAATTGTGTTAAAAACATACAAAAAGCCCTAAACCTAAATAAAATGAAATTCGGAATTATTAAAGAAAGAAAATCACCGCCAGACAGAAGAGTGGTGTTTTCTCCATTAGAACTTTTAAAAGTTAAAAAGCAGTTTCCAAATGCTGATTTTAAAATTCAAACCTCAGACATTCGTGTATTTTCAGATTTAGAATATACAGAAAATGGTTTTGAAGTTTCAGAAAACATGGATGATTGTGACGTGCTACTTGGCGTAAAGGAAGTCCCTGTTGAAGCATTAATCCCAAATAAAAAATATTTTTTCTTTTCTCATACAATTAAAAAACAAGCTTATAATAGGGATTTATTACAAGCGTGTATAGATAAAAAAATCGAGTTGTATGACCACGAAACAGTAGTTAATGAAAATAATACACGTTTAATTGGTTTTGGAAGATATGCTGGAATTGTAGGAGCATATAACGGAATTAGAGCCTTCGGGTTAAAATTTGAAATTTTTTCATTACCAAAAGCAGAAACACTAGCCAATCAAGACGCCTTGATTTCTCAACTTAAGAAACCTTTTTTACCGCCAATAAAAATTGTCTTATCAGGAAAAGGAAAAGTAGCTTTTGGTGCCAAAGAAATGTTAGATGGCATGAAAATTAAAGAAGTTTCTGTATCTGATTATCTATCTAAAACGTATACTTATCCAGTGTATACGATGATTGATGTTCAAGATTACAATAGCAATAAGTCAGGCGTTGCTTTTAATAAATCTAAATTTTATTCAAATCCAGAACATTTTACTTCTAATTTTGAACGTTTCACAACTGTATCTGATATTTTTATGGCAGGTCATTTTTATGGCAACGGGGCGCCAGAAATTTTAACACAAGACATGTTAGACGCTCCAAATTGTAAAATTAAAGTGGTTGCTGATATTTCTTGTGACATCGACGGTCCAATAGCCTGTACGTTACGCGCCAGTACTATTGCTAATCCAAATTATGGTTATTTGCCTAGCGAACATAAAGAAGTGGATATGTTTCATCCCAGCGCTATTGTAGTAATGGCAGTAGATAATTTGCCTTGCGAATTGCCAAAAGATGCCAGTGAAGGTTTTGGAGAAATGTTTTTAGAACACGTGGTTCCGGCTTTTTTTAATGGCGATGCTTCAGGTGTTTTAGCTAGAGCTAAAATTACTGAAAATGGAAAACTTACGCCAAGATTTAACTATTTGCAAACGTATTTAGAGGGAGAATAATGATTTAATATAAATTATTACAATTAAGAGAACCTTATAAAATCCAACTATTTCGTTTTCGTTATTTTTTTTTGTTTTTATAATTTAATGACATAAAATTTTTGTTATTTAGCAAACAACTAATCAAACAACTATTAAAAAAAACTATTTACTATGAATTCAGAAAATAAACAAACAAATTACCCAGCTTTATTGACTCTGGTTACAGTCTTCTTTTTTTGGGGATTTGTTGCTGCTTCAAATGGAATATTAATTCCTTTTTGTCAAAATCATTTTAAGCTTACAAATTTTGAATCTCAATTACTTGGTTCAGCTTTTTTTGGTGCATATTTTATAGGTTCATTAATTTTATATTTAGGTTCTGCATTTTTAAAATATGATATTGTAAATAAAGTTGGTTATAAAAAAGCCATTATAATTGGATTATTTATTTCTATTGTTGGAGCTCTAATAATGATACCAAGTACAAATGTAAATTCTTTTGGCTTAATGTTATTATCATTGTTTATTGTGGCATTAGGTTTTTCACTTCAACAAACCGCAGCACAACCTTTTGCAATTTCTTTAGGAGATGAAACAACTGGTGCTCATAGGTTGAATTTTGCAGGTGGAATTAATTCATTAGGAACAACTGTTGGACCTATAATTGTAAGTTATTTTTTATTTGGGAGTTTAACTTCTGAAGTAGAACCATCACCATCAAACATAAATACTTTGTATTTAATTTTAGCTGGTGTGTTCTTATTTGTTGCATTAATATTTATTTTTTCCAAATTGCCTTCTGGAAAAAATGATGAATCTATTGAAAATTCACCAAAAGCCAGTAAAGCCTTAATTGCCATTACTATAGCTATTTTAGGTTTAATATTAATCGGAAATGTGACATCAGTTTCTAAAACAATATTATTGATGCTTTTATTACTATCTATTCTTGGTATTTTAATATATTCAAATAAACTTGCTCTAAAAAATTCGGAAGGTTGGGGTGCAATGAAATATCCTCAATTAGTTTATGGTATGATTGCTATTTTTGTTTATGTTGGAGTTGAAGTTTCAATAGATAATAATTTCGGAGCATTATTAAAAACACCAGGTTATTTGACACCTGATGGATTAAATGATGCGCAAATTTCTAAATACATTTCGTTATATTGGGGAAGTTTAATGATTGGAAGATGGATAGGGGCAATAAGTGTTTTTCAATTAAGTAGAGTACCAAAAATAATCGCTACTATAATTGTACCTTTTATAGCTTTTGGTATTATTTTGTATGCAAACTCATTAAAAGGTACAGATGTTTCAGACTTATATAGTTATTCAATTGTTATTTTAATTGGAATAGTTGCTTTTTTAATGTCAAATGAAAAGCCTGTTAAAACAATGATTTATGTTAGCACATTAGCAATTATTTCTATGCTAATTGGTACATTTACAACCGGGATAGTATCTGTTTTTGCATTTATCTCAGGCGGATTGTTTTGCTCTGTTATGTGGCCTTGTATTTTTGCTTTATCAGTTACAGGATTAGGAAAACATACAAGCCAAGGTTCAGCTTTTTTAATTACTATGATTTTAGGAGGTGCTATTATTCCTCCATTCCAAGGAGCAATTGGAGATTCATGGGATATACATTTTTCTTATTTGATTGCTGCTTTTTGTTTTGCTGGATTATTGATTTTAACATTATTAATTAAAAAATCATTAAAACATCAAAATATTAATATTGATACCATTGAATCTGAAGGAGGTCATTAAAAACGATTCATTCTTAACATAAAAAAAGTCCGCCAGAATTCAAACTCTGACGGACTTTTTTATTAGTATACTGTAATCTAGATTTTAAATATCCCGCCAAAGGCAATCGTACTTTGTAAAAACCAAAAGTTTTGTTGGGCTTTGTCTGCTGTACTGAATGTGGTTCTAATATCATTCATTTCAATATAACCCGTTTTTAATTCGGTTTGAATGAAATAATGTTTGAAAAACGTAAAGGTCAATCCCGCTTTTGCTGAAATACCGAATCCAGACAAGTGAAATTCATCATATCTTTCTTTGGCAAATAATTTGGTGTTGGTTTTAGGTAATAAAACACCTGCACCAAATCCTTCTGATAAATTAATTTGAAATTTATCCGTGTTTGGTAAATTAAACCATTTTGAAATGTCATCTACACGTGTTATTTCTGAATTAATGTAATTTAAACCATCTGTATGTTCAAATGTCAAAAATTTCTCGGTAAGTAACACTTCGTTTCCTGGCAAACTTTCATCAAAAGTGCCTTCATTTGGATAATTTCCGCTAAAAGAAACCACTTTATTTTGAGACATTACGTATTTCATATGATCCACTCCCACAGAAATATTATAATGGTCATTAAAAAAATAACCCATTCTAAAATTGGTTTGTGGAATCGTCATTTTAGTTGGATTTATATAATCAATATGATAGCCTTTTGGTCTGTCGTGAGCTGTAGCGTTTTCTAAAGTAAAATCATAATCAGCACCAGTAAATCTTATATCTGAAGTAGAGTAATAGCCTCTGTTCCCACCCCAGTAAAAAAAGAATTTTCCTTTGTTGTGTGCGGTATATTTTTCGCTTTGTATTGGTAAATCAACTAAGTTTTCAGTTTGTGCAAAACTTGTTATCGTAAGTAAGGCAATTAAAAGTGTTACTATTTTTTTCATTTGGAAAGTTGCTACTTCTATGTATTAAAATTTGTTAATAGTTTGTCTGATGGCTACTAATTTTGTCATTAAACCTTCAAAATAGTCTAAATGTAACATATTTGCACCATCACTTTTTGCATTTGCTGGATCAAAATGGGTTTCAATAAAAATTCCATCTACACCTGTTACAATTCCTGCTTTGGCAATGGTTTCAATCATATCTGGTCTTCCGCCAGTTACGCCACTAGTTTGATTAGGTTGTTGAAGTGAATGCGTTACATCTAAGACAGTAGTTCCAAATTCTTTCATTGTTGGAATGCCTCTGAAATCTACAATCATATCTTGGTAACCAAACATCGTTCCTCTATCGGTAATCATAAAATTATCGTTGCCACAATCTTTTACTTTTTGAGCCGCGTGTTTCATGCTTTCCGGACTCATAAATTGTCCTTTTTTCAAGTTTACTGTTTTACCTGTTTTGGCAGCAGCTACAACTAAATCTGTTTGACGAACTAAAAACGCAGGAATTTGCAAGACATCAACATACGTAGCCGCCATTGCAGCATCTTCGTTGGTATGAATATCTGTTACGGTTGGCACACCAAATTCTTTTGAAACTTTTTCAAGTATTTTTAATGCTTTTTCATCACCAATTCCAGAGAAACTATCAATTCTTGAACGATTTGCTTTTTTAAAACTACCTTTAAAAACAAACGGAATTTGTAAATTATTTGTAATTGTAACTAATTTTTCAGCAATTCGTAAAGCCATTTCTTCACCTTCAATGGCGCAAGGCCCCGCTAAAACGAAAAAATTACCGCTTTTTGTATGTTTAATTTGTGGAATATGGTCTAAGTTCATGTTGTTGAATTTTAAGGTGCAAAGATAACAAAGGTTCGCGTTTTAGTTACTAGAAGTTTCACTTTTTTTAATTATAAATCCTTTTGGACACATTATTTTGCCCTTTTCAAATGTATTGACGTATATTTTTTTATTTGCAGGTTTTCCGTCTAAGTATATTTCATATAACACTAAAGTTCCAGCACCCATTTTATTGTGTTTGCTAGGAAACGGGCAACACGTTTCGGTAATTTTGTAGGTTACTTTTTCGCCGTTTATACCCGTAAAGCTATTAAAAAATCGATTCACGTTTTGGTTGTTGCTGTTTTCATACGTTGAAAAACCTAAATTTATTGGATAAAATTCACTATATCCGTATTGCAAATCGGTGGCTGTTTCTGTTAATTCAAATTGTTCTGCAACAATTTTTGGTATTACAGCTGTGTCATCTATATTTTGAATGGTGTTTTTTGTACTTACACATGACACGCAAAGTACAAGAATGAAACTAAGGAGGCTTAACTTTCTCATTATTATTTATTTTTAGTTTTTACAAGTAATGCTGCTAAAGCTGCAAATATGATACCAAATGATAACGTTCCAAAAGTTGCAAAAATCATATATGCGGTTATGTCAAACATAGCTTGAGCATTTTCTGGTTTCATCCCCTTAGAAACCGAATAGTTTATCATGTTTGTAAAAAAATCAGGATTCACATACTTTAAGGAAAAATATAGAGCAAAGGGTGTTAAAATCATAGCGAAAACAGCTAAAATTACACCAGAAAGTAACCCTTGTTGCCAAGTCATTATGCCATTGAAAAAGTTTTTTTTCTTATCTAATAAAAAAAGAATGTAAATTCCGAATATTAAAATAAATACTAAATTTGTAAATACAGGATGATTGGCAATGTTTGTATCATGAAAACCTAAATATTTTTCTAGTTGAAACCACATAATTCCTAAAAAAGTGCAGTATATTGCCCATTTAAATTCTATTTTAAATTTATTCATTTTTTGTATCTTTGAAGTCGGTTTTAAAAAGTCTGCAACAATAAATAACTTTTTCTAATTGTATTTCAAATGGACTACTTTTTATATTAAATAGTTACAAACGAAATCGAAAACAAATATAGTAATTCATTAAATACTATTTCACAAAATATGGAAGTAATTCAAGGTACCTGGCACTGGGCTATTTCTGGTTTTTTAATCGGACTTATCATGTTGGTTTTAACCTATTTTGGTAAAACCTTTGGCATGTCGTCTAATTTAAGAAATATTTGTAGCATGACATTTGCCAAAAAGAAAATCGAATATTTTGACTTTGATTGGAAGGAACAAAAATGGAACTTATCTGTTGCTTTGGGTGCTGTAGTTGGTGGTTTTATAGCTTCTTATTTTTTGATGGATGCTACAAGTGTACTTCAAATAAATCCAAAAACAATTACTAGTTTACAACAATTAAATATTGATGTCCCTAATGGTAAGTTAGGTCCTGATGCTTTATTTAGTTTAGAAAATGCATTTACATTAAAAGGATTTTTTGTTTTGCTATTTGGTGGGTTTTTAATTGGGTTTGGAACCCCTTACGCAGGTGGTTGTACTTCTGGTCATGCTATTTCTGGGTTAAGCAATTTGCAAATACCTTCTTTAATTGCAGTAATTGGCTTTTTTCTTGGCGGATTAATTTCGGCACATTTTTTAATTCCTTTAATTTTTGGTTCGTAATGAAATTAGTAAAGTTTTTTATAGTTGGGATTGTTTTCGGAATTGTTTTAACTAAAGCGGAAGCCGTTTCTTGGTATAGAATTTATGAAATGTTCATGTTTCAGAGTTTTCATATGTATGGAATTATCGCCACAGCTATATTAGTAGGCATTTGCGGAATTAAATTAATAAAATCAAAAGAAATTCAGGGTTTTAAAGGCGCTGAAATAAATATTCAAGATAAAGATTTTTCGTATTCAAGATATAGTATTGGTGGCACTATGTTTGGATTGGGATGGGGATTGGTAGGTTGTTGTCCAGGTCCGATTTTTATTTTAATAGGAAATGGTGTTTTGTCAATTTGTGTTGTGTTACTAGGCGCTTTATTAGGTACATATATTTATGGGATTTTTAAAAATAAATTACCGCATTAATTTTCTCATAAAATGATAATTATCAGGTTTTTATCTAATAGTATTTTGTAAATTTACTTTATAAAATATTAAAAATGAAAACAATAGTTCATATCCAAAATTTGAAATGCGGCGGTTGTGCCAATACGATTTCAAAAAAATTAAATTCTTTAGATGATGTTTCCGATGTTCTTGTTGAAACAGAGGACAATTCTGTTACTTTTGAATATACAGAAGCACATACTTTAGATGTAGTAAAGTTAGCCTTAGCCGATATTGGTTATCCAGAAGATGGCGAAGCCAATTCGTTAACATCAAAAGCTAAATCGTACGTGAGTTGTGCTTTTGGAAAAATAACTTCTTAAAATATGTTTTATTCTTGTCAATCTGAACTAGTTTCAGATTCTATAATTTATTGCTCGAGATTCTGAAACTAGTTCAGAATGACAAAGTAGCAAAAAAAAATCGACCGATTGGTCGATTTTTTTTATATGATTACTGCACTTAAACCCGCATCTTGCAAGGAAGCACATTGGGGTTTTAACTTCGGTAATTCACCAGTTTTCACAGTACATTGTCCTTTGTAATGAACCAAAATGGCACATTGTTCTGCTTGTTCCCAAGTATGGTCGCAAATTTTAACTAGTGATTCAATAACGTGATCAAAAGTATTTACATCATCGTTATATAAAACAATTTCGTTGTTAACACCAATGGCTTCTTCAACTAATACGTCTTCTAATGTTTCTGTTAATGTATTCATAACTAATGATTTAGTGTAATGCAAAATTACTAATTTTTACTATATTTCAAACCTAACCAATTGTTTCTTTTTTTCTTCGATTCAAAAGTTAGCCCTAAGTTTTCGCAACATTCGTTGATAGCTTCAAAATCTTCTGTATAAAATCCGCTTAATAATAAAACTGAATTGTCATTCATGCAGTTTACATAAGTCGCCATATCGTTTAATAATATATTTCTGTTGATATTGGCAATAAACACATCGTATTTCTGACCGTCATTTAACCAAGATGCATCGCCTTCGTATACTGAAATATGTTTGCAAGTATTACGTTCCGCGTTTTCTATTGAGTTTAAGTAACACCAATTGTCAATATCTACAGCATCAATTGGATATGCACCTTTCATTTCAGCTAAAATGGCTAAAATGGCTGTTCCGCAACCCATATCAATGGTTTTTTTGTTGGTAACGTCTAACTCTAATAGATGTTGAATCATCATGTGCGTAGTTTCGTGATGACCTGTTCCAAAACTCATTTTTGGTTCAATTACGATTTCATATTTGGCATTTGTTGCTGGATGAAATGGTGCACGAACGTGACAAATTCCGTCCACATCAATAGGAGAGAAGTTCTTTTCCCATTCTTCGTTCCAATTTACGGGCTCAATTTCATTGTTTGTGTAAGAAATTTTGAAATTTTCATTCGTAAGAATTTCAATCTCGTTTAAAATATTTTCAGACCAAACGTCTTTTTGAACGTAAGCCGAAACGCCTTCTTCTGTTTCTTCAAAACTTTCAAAAGCGGTATCTTCTAATTGAGCTATTAATATTTGCGAACCCAGTTCAGTCGGTTCAATTGTAAAATGGTATGCGATGTAGGTGTTAGCCATTTGGATTTATTTAAAACTTATATTTTATTCCTTCCTTATATTACAGATGGTTTATATTTTACCATATAAGGAATGTAAGGAAATAGAAGCGCTTTTATTATTTATTAAAATTAATATAATTTAGGAAACTTGCTCGGATTTGCTTCGTGCATCATTTCGTACACTTTTTCAAAAATATCTTCGGCACTTGGTTTAGAAAAATAATCACCATCGGTTCCATAACTTGGGCGGTGAGCCTTAGCGGTTAAGGTTTGCGGTGCGCTATCTAAATGTTGGTACGCGTTTTGATTTTCGATAATTTCTTGTAAAATAAAAGCACTTGCTCCACCAGGAACATCTTCATCAATTACTAATAAACGGTTTGTTTTAGCTACTGATTTTACTATATCGTGCGAAATATCAAAAGGCAATAAACTCTGAATATCAATAATTTCAGCATCAATTCCGTTTTCTAATAATTCTTTTGCTGCTTGTTCTACAATTCTTAACGTAGAACCGTATGAAACTAACGTAATGTCTTTTCCTTCTTTGATGGTTTCTACCACACCAATTGGCGTTTGAAATTCCCCTAAGTTGGTTGGCATTTTTTCTTTTAAACGGTAGCCATTTAAACATTCAATTACTAAAGCAGGTTCGTCGGTTTTTAATAAGGTATTATAAAATCCTGCGGCTTTTGTCATATTTCTTGGTACCAAAACGTGAATTCCACGAATGGCATTAATAATCATTCCCATTGGAGAACCTGAATGCCAAATACCTTCTAAACGGTGACCACGAGTTCTTATAATTAAAGGTGCTTTTTGGCGACCATGCGTTCTATATTGTAAAGTAGCTAAATCGTCACTCATAATCTGAATGGCGTATAACAAATAATCTAAATATTGAATTTCAGCAATCGGACGTAAACCACGCATCGCCATTCCGATACCTTGACCTAAAATAGTGGCTTCACGAATTCCTGCATCTGAAACACGCATTTCGCCATATTTTTCTTGCATGCCTTCTAAACCTTGGTTTACATCACCAATATTTCCTGCATCTTCACCAAAAATCAAAGTTTCTGGAAAGGTTGCGAAAATTTTATCGAAGTTATCTCTTAAAATTAATCGTGCATCTACTTCTTCGGCAGTTTCATCGAAAATTGGTTTTACTTCAGTAGTTGAAGCACTATTTTGATTTGATTCTGAATGTAAATGCGAACTGTATTTAGGTTGAATACGCGCAATAAAATTTGAAATATAAGTTGCTAAAGTCGCTCTGTCTGATCCAGAGAGCATTCTTAGTGCTTTTCTAGCCACTACTAATAAATCTTTTCTAATTGGTTCTTTTATCGCAGCAATATCATTGGCGTATTTTTCAATAAAAACTTTATTTTCAGAGTTTTGTGCGACTTGATTTAAAATGGCAACAGTTGCCACTTGGTCTTCTTTTATGGTTAATAAATAATTTGCCCAAGCTTCTTTTTTACCTTCTAAAACTTCTTTTTTAGATGCTTTTTCAATATCGTCTAATTCTTCTAAAGTAGCAATATTGTTTTCTATCATCCATTTTTTCATTTGCGCATTACAGTCAAATTCTATTTCCCAAGCCAAACGATCCGCGGTTTTGTATCGCTCATGTGAACCTGAAGTAGAATGCCCTTGTGGTTGCGTTAATTCGTTTACGTGAATTAAAATTGGCACATGTTCTGTTCTGGCAATTTCAGATGCTTTTTGATAGGTGTCAACTAACGCTGGGTAATCCCAACCTTTTACACGGAAAATTTCGTACCCGTTGTTTGCTTCATCACGTTGTAATCCTTTTAATATTTCGGATATGTTTTCTTTTGTAGTTTGATATTTGGCGTGTACAGAAATTCCGTAATCATCATCCCAAACACTCATTACCATTGGAACTTGCAACACTCCGGCAGCGTTTATGGTTTCAAAAAACAACCCTTCTGATGTAGATGCATTTCCAATTGTTCCCCATGCGACTTCGTTTCCTTGGACTGAAAAATTATTTTCAGCAGGAATTTCAGTTACATTTCTATATATTTTTGAAGCTTGTGCCAAACCTAATAAACGAGGCATTTGCCCAGCAGTAGGAGAGATGTCGGCACTTGAATTTTTTTGTTGGGTTAAATTTTTCCAATTTCCATTTTCGTCTAACGAGTGTGTAGCAAAATGCCCACCCATTTGACGACCAGCACTCATCGGATCAAAATTAATATCGGCATGCCCATATAATCCTGCGAAAAACTGAACAATTGACAATTCGCCAATGGCCATCATAAACGTTTGGTCACGGTAATATCCTGAACGAAAATCACCATTTTGAAAGGCTTTGGCTAAAGCCAATTGTGGCACTTCTTTACCATCTCCAAAAATACCAAATTTAGCTTTTCCTGTTAGTACTTCTTTTCGTCCCAAAAGACTGCATTCTCGACTAACGGATGCGATTTTGAAATCGTGTAAAACTTCTTTTTTGAAATCTTCGAAAGATAATACGTCTGCATTTTTAGTTTTGCTCATAATACTACATTGCTATGTTACAAATTTAAACAAAAAAACGAAATGTTACTATGTAATGGATATTTTTATGAATAATGAATAAAAATATTGATGTTTGGTTGTAAAAAACATATTTTTATTTCATTATATTATGTTTTATTTACGAATAATGCATAAAAGGCACAAAATAATAAATTGAATTTTATTTAAATAAAATAAAATTTAAAACCAACGTCTTGTAAATAATGAGGTCAGCGTTTTTGGACTCAAAGTAATTATAAATCGAATTCTTTCGCCATAATTTTTATCGTTAAGTTCAAAACCGTTAGAGGAATATACGGGTAAATATAATTCAAAATAGTCTTGAACTAAATTTAAACGAATGCCGCTATCATAGATATATTGCGACTTATAACCCTGATTTTTAAACGTTCCAACATCGCCATACATTTCTATCCAATCCCAAATGGTAAAACTAGCATTTGCGGTTAGAATATATTGGTTGGCAAAACGAGTCGTAAATTTAGATTTAAAAGCGCCTTCTGCATTTACAAACTGCCGACTAAACAAGCCCGTACTTTCACTTCGTCCAATTAAGGCATAATCAAATAAATAGTCGGAAGGCCTATCAATTCCAAAGCTAAAAAAATCGTTAGAGGTATCGTTATGGGTAAAAACACCAGCAAAAGCTCTTAAATTGATAAACCTATTGTTTTCAAAAAGTTTTCGATATTGAATTTGCCCTGAAATTTTCCCAAAGCCTTTTGAAAGTTGAAAATCAGTTCCGTAAGAAAATTGTTCTATAAGTTCGCTAGTAGCATAACCATATCGTAAATTAAATACAGAGTAGTTTTCGGAATTTTTAGTAGAAACTATATTTGATTTTTCTCTGTTTACATAAACATTTCGTATAAAAAAGCCTTCGCCTTCATTTTTTCTAAAATTTGGATGTCTAAATCTGAAATTTACACTTGGCGTAATTTTAGTATAAAAAGCATCGGGAGCATAGTGTAAGCGAGTTCCTGAAATAGCATATCGAGTGCTAAAATGAGTGCTGTTTCGGTTTAGCTTGTTGAAGCTGAATCCAGCACCTCCAGCAAGTGTTCCTGTTTTTGTAGAATAATTTGGCGTAATGTCGTAAATAAATGGCTTATCTATTATCGATTTGTTATTGAAATTCATACCAAGTAACAATCCGTCATACAAGTTGAATTCGGTTGTGGGCACAAAAAATATTTGGTTGTATTTTGGGTTTTCAATGTCTTTAAAAAAAGTAAATCTTATTTTTCTGTTCCCAAAAAATCGGTTTTTTAATTTGTACGAATTGTTATTGTTATTTAATTCTGGAATTTCATACGTATCGTTTAAAACGAACTTAGTTATACTATCGTTTTGTATTGAAAATTTAAAAATGTCGGATTGATTTTCTATCCAATTTTTACTGACTAATTTATTTTTATGATATCCTGAAATAGAAATAGGCACTTTAGCATCACCTGCATTTTTTATTGTTACGTTTATAGTATCGTTTGTTTTTTTTGCTTGAATAATTTTGTAATCAATTTTATTTCTCGAATAAATTAATTCATTAAAAAACCAATTTAAATCTTGTTTTGAATTGTATTCTAAAATTGACTTAAAATTATAATTATCAGTATATTTGAATTTATTTAATTCAATATATTGTTTAATTGAATTTTCTACATAATTTTCTCCTAAATAAGCGTTTAAATAATGAAGTGATAGCCCGGATTTAAACTTTCCGGCTATTCTTTCATTGAATTTTATTTGTGTGGTTTTATTTGTTCCAACGGGTTGATCAATATTTTTTCGCGCCATTAAAAGATAATTATAAATGAATTGTTCGGTAAAATTCATAGAAATTATCTTATACTTTTTTAGTATTTTAAATCGAGATAGTTTTCCAAAAGCTTTAGTTTCGGGATAGTTTTCATCGATATATTTTTTTAAATAATAATGCTGAATGCCTTCTAAAATCCAATGGTCTTTTCTGAAATTAATTTTCAAATTCGCCATTAAATAATTATTTAAATAGGTTTTTAAGAATTTCAATTCAAAAACAAAATCATCGTTAAATGGAGAAATAAAAGAAGGCAGTTCATTTAATCCATAAAACGCTTCACGGTCATAGTCTTCCTGCGAAACCATAATTTTATTTTGTTGAGATTTCCCTAAATTATCAGTTACATAATTGGTAATTTTATCAATAATTTGTTTCTTTTGGTTTTCACTTAAATCTACAGATTTTAGATTGCTGATAGTTGTTATTTCGTTATTTTTATAGGTTTGGTAGCTATTTTTCTTTTCTAGTACAATTACAAAATTAGTGCGAAAATCACCTATTAATTTAGAAGAATTTGGAGTCGTGTTTTCCACTTCCAAATCAGAATTTATAATGTAGTTATCATGCTGTATTTGAATACTATAACTCGCTATCTCTGAAGTTAAATCATCGCTATTTTCTTCGCTTTGTTGTTCGGAATGAAACCTAGAAAGTGTTAAAAAAAAATTTCTTAAATACAGTTTGTTTTCTGAGTAGCCAAATTTTGTGAATTTAGAGTTAGGCAGCGTTATTTCATATGCAATTTTGATAGTAGTAAATTCTCCTATAGCCAAAGGTTTTTCGAGAGGAATGATAACAATATCGATTTGATTTGGTTTTCTGAAATACAATAACGACTTTTTATTTGTATCTGTAATTTCAATAATATTGGTTTCTCCGCGTTCTGCTTTGCTTGAAAGATGATAACTTCTATTGAATTCATCTGAAAACTTTTTTGCTAATGCTGAATTTTTACTAGAGAAAGCATGATTCCAGTCGTTTAGGATAATTTCTGTTAGCGTAGTATTTGAAGTGTTTTTAATCGTAATTTCTTGGAAAACAGTTACTTTCTTTCCGTTTTCAAGGAGTTTTGCTTCAATAGTAATCTCATTCTGGGAGAAGGATTGTAGGGCAAATAAAATAAAAAATACGATTCTAATTTTTGTCATTTTTTCTTTAAAGAAGCCAATATTACTAAAAAAAAGGAAATAATCATAAGAAATCACTTTAATTATAACTAATTTTGTGTAACTTTTCAAATGAAAATAAAATGAAAATAATATTATTTTTATTACTTCTGATTTCCAATATTACTTTTTCTCAAGTTGTAATTAATGAAATAGACCCGGATACCCCTTCTACAGATCAAAAAGAATTTATCGAATTAAAATCCGCTACATCCAATTTTTCATTAAATGGGTATGTATTGGTTTTTTTTAATGCTTCAAGTACAAGCCCTTACGCTGGAACGTTAAGTTATAACGCTATTGATTTAGATGGTTATACTACAGATGTAAATGGGAATTTTTTAGTTGGTAATGTTTTGCTTTCACCAACACCTGCCTTGTCAATGTTGGATGCTACGCTGCAAAACGGACCTGATGCTATTGCATTGTATCAAGCAAATGATACCGATTTTCCTTTAAATACACCTGCAACAGCCACGGGTTTGATACATGCTATTGCGTATTCAAGCAATGGTACCACACAACCATCGGCGTTAATGGCTATTTTAAATGTAACGATTTGTGTAAACGAAAATGCAACATCAAATGCGGCCAATCATTCAATTCAAAGAAAAGCTGATGGTACGTATGAAGTAAAATTGCCAACACCTGGAATGAATAATGATGGAACAGGAATTGTTTTAAATTATATGACTACCACTTTTAATGCGAATACCTATACTGAAGGACAAACCGTTACTATTACATTTACTACAGATACGCCAGTAACCGCAACTACTACTTTTTCCATTTCTTTAAACAATGGAAATTTTAATTCAGCAGATTATACTTTTGATACTACTAATTCAGTAACCATACCTTCTGGTGCGACTTCAGTTACAAAAACAATTACTTTAATTGATGATACTTTGGAAGAAGGCGATGAAGAATTTGTCCTTTTTATTTCGGGTTTACCCGTAAATGTGGTTTCGAATAATAATTCAATCGTAAGGCGAGTGGCAGATACGGATTTCCAAGTCTTAAATTTTGGAACACCTTTAGCGCCTACTTACAACACGGTTTCAAGTACTGCTCCAGCAGGTTATTACGCTTCGTTAGAAGGACTTTCTGGTGCGGCATTAAAACAAGCTCTTCAAAATATAATTGCGAACCCATCTGTGGTACGATTACATAGTTATGCTGATATTTGGGAAATTTTAAAAACTTCGGATCAAAATCCTTTGAATAGTGGCCAAATTTGGGAAATTTACTTGGAACAAACGATGTCTAAAATAGACCAACAACAAAGTTCAAGTATTGTGGGTAAATGGAATAGAGAACACATTTTTTGTCAATCGAGAGGTGGTTTTGAAGTAGCTAATAATGATTTTGCAGATGGAATAGGGGTTTGGACTTCCACGAGTGCTGCTGCAACTGTAGACGGTGTTTCAGACGCACATCATATAAGAGCAGTAAACGGACAAGAAAATTCATCCAGAAATAATAAAAATTATGGCCCGGTGAATTCCGCAACTGTTTATGCAGGAGCTACAGGAACTCAAGGTTCTTGGCGTGGTGATGTAGCAAGAGCTTGTTTTTATATGGCGGTTCGATTTAATGGTTTAAATGTTGTAAATGGTGATCCAAGCGAAAACAATGGCGCAAATCCTTCAGGAAATATAGGTGATTTAGCAACTTTATTAACTTGGAATGCCTCGGATCCTCGAGACGACTTTGAAATGAATAGAAACAATTATATTCAAACCTGGCAACAAAACAGAAATCCATTTATAGATTATCCGTTATTGGCGAATTATATTTTTGGAGCGCAATTCGGACAACCTTGGTTTGCGGCTTTGGCTTCAGAAAGTTTTGAAACTACAGATGTAAAAGTATATCCAAATCCGGCTACAGAACATATTTTTGTTTCAGGTATTGCGAATATTTCTAAAGTGGAAATTTTCTCTTTGTTGGGAACGAAAGTTTTTGATAAAACAGTTCATGAAGACCAACTAATTCCTATTTCTTTTCAAGCAGGAATGTATTTTGTTAAAATTAACACAAATGATAAACAAATCATAAAAAAAATAATCGTGAAATAACGTAAAATTGTTTCATTATCAATATTTTTGTAAAAAAATAACAACTCAATATAATTTATACAATGAAAGTAACAATAGTAGGAGCAGGAAATGTAGGTGCATCATGTGCTGACGTAATTTCTTACAGAGGAATTGCAAGTGAAGTAGTTTTATTAGACATTAAAGAAGGATTTGCTGAAGGAAAAGCAATGGACATTATGCAATGTGCTACAACTACAGGATTCAATACACAAGTTTCCGGAGTAACAAATGATTATTCTAAAACAGCTAATTCAGATGTAGTAGTAATTACTTCTGGAATTCCAAGAAAACCAGGAATGACTCGTGAAGAGTTAATTGGTATCAACGCTGGAATTGTAAAATCTGTTGCAGAAAACATTTTAAAATTTTCTCCAAATACCATTATCGTAGTAGTGTCTAATCCTATGGATACTATGACGTATTTGACTTTAAAAGCTACAGGTTTACCAAAAAACAGAATTATTGGAATGGGTGGTGCTTTAGATAGCTCACGTTTCAAATATTATTTATCAAAAGCATTAAACAAACCAGCTAATGACGTACAAGGCATGGTTATTGGTGGTCATGGTGATACGACTATGATTCCATTGACTCGTTTGGCTTCTTATAATGGTGCGCCAGTGTCTAACTATTTATCACAAATTGAATTAGATAAAGTAGCGGCTGACACTATGGTAGGTGGTGCTACATTAACAGGTTTATTAGGTACTTCAGCTTGGTATGCTCCAGGAGCTTCTGTAGCGTATTTAGTAGATTCTATCTTAAATAACCAAAATAAAATGATTGCTTGTTCTGTTTTATTAGAAGGTGAATACGGACAATCAGACATTTGTTTAGGTGTACCCTGTATTATTGGTAAAAACGGAGTACAAGAAATTGTTGACGTAAAATTAAACGATGCTGAAAAAGCTACTTTCGCAAAATCAGCAGAAGCGGTACGAGCTATGAATGGCGACTTAAAAGCGGTTTTGTCATAAACGCTTTTTAACTATATATAAGGCCTGTAGGAATTTCTTACAGGCTTTTTTTGTTTGAATAGGTACGCAGATTTGGCGGAATGTTATTGTTTGTTTTATGATTTTAAGCAGATTTTTTTTGAGTTCTTTGCGAAACACCTTGCGCGCTTTGGGGCTAAACTTTCAAACTTCTTTTCTCTTTATATAGCAACTTATAGTCTCGTACATATTAAACCGTCAGTTTTTTTACAATTTCTGCAACAGGTAAAATGGCGTGCGTGTTTTCAATACTTGGTCCTGCAACCCAAACTGTTTTGTAAGTTACTTCAGTTGCTGCTTTTTCTGTTGCTTTCATTCCGATGTAAAAACGAATCATTTTTACCCACTTTTTCAAGCTTTTGTTTTTGTTTAAAACTTGTTCTAACCAAGTAGTTTTTGTGCCTACTTTTTGAACATAAGGCGTATTTATAACGGAACAAGGTGTGCCAGAAATACGTTCAGTCATTATAATGTCTTTAGCGCCATAATCTACACAGGCTTGTTTGTATTCTTGCGAAACGCCAGATTCTGTTGAAGCAATAAACGGACTTCCAACAGAAACACCAATTGCACCAAAGGAAAGCATTTTATCAATATCCGATTTTTTACTTACACCACCAGCTGAAATTACGGGTAGGGTAGTGCCTTCGTTTAATTGTTTGATTAAGTCTTCGGGCGAAATATTTCCTCTGTGTCCGCCAGCTTCATTATTTACAGCCACTAATGCATCTGCACCTAAACGCTCCACTTTTTTGGCGAAGCTTAAATCGGTGACATCACAAAAAACTTTGATTCCAACTTTATGTGCTTTATTAATTGTTTCTTCTGGTGAACCTAATGACGTTAAAATAAAATCGACTTTTTCTTCACATAAAACACGTAATTGCTCTTTGTATTTAAGGTTCGATTTATTTACAATTAAATTAAAACCAAAGCTACCGCCTTCCACTTTAGCATTTCTCAATTCGATGATGGCACTTCTTAATTCTTCTAAAGTTCTGTAGTTTAAGGCTGGAATACATCCCGCTACACCGCTTTTCATACCTTCAATAACCATTCTTGTATTGGATACCAAAAACATGGGCGCCATAATTATGGAGTGTTTTATATTTAAAATTTCGGTTAATTGAAGTTTTGACATATTTGTAAGTTTATTCAAATATACTAAAAATAATAGGTGTACATATGAAATTTAAGCACAGAAGAATGCAAAGTCTTTTTATTCTAAAATTTATTTTCTTGGATCGTAGCGACGCGTAATGGCGTTGAACTTATATTTATTTATTTGAGTTTTTGTAGATAAATGCACTTCAAAATCTTTGGTTAAAGTAAATTCAAACCCTTCTCTTCTTGTTTTATCAACGGTTTGCGACGCTGTTTTGTTTTTATCCAAAAATTCAATTTCTGTAATTTGACTTACCGTTTGAATGTTTCCTATAATTTTTAGTTTGGTGGTAGATAGTTCCCATATTTCGTTGGAAGTGATTAATGCGTTTTCTTTTTTTAATTTGGTTTCAGTCAAAATATTCTCGGTATAACTAAAGTGATATAATTTTACAGTACCAATAGTAAACGATTTGATTTTAAAATTTGTAGGTTGTTGTGCTTTGTCTTTTGCAGTTAGTTCTTTAAGAATAATGGTTTCTTTTTTTCCAGCATTATCAAGTAATATCGCTAATTTTTGTTTGCTGCCCTCGGTAATAATTTCGGCTTTTAAATTTTCAAAAGTGGCTAAAGCTGTAGGAGTTCCTTTTACAGGTGTTTTAGGTTTTTGAGCGAAACTAACAGTAGTTAATAGTAGTAGTAAAGTAAGTAGTACGTTTTTCATTTTGAAAATTATTAAGATTTTGGTGTTACCAAAGTACAAAATAATTTTCATAAAAAAAACCGTCAAGAAATTTTCTTGACGGTTTGATTTATATTTTAAAAAGAATTAGTCTTTTTGAGATTGAACAGCTAAGTTGTAAATCACTAAACCAAATCCAATTTTGTTGATAGCATCAGCAATGTTGTATGCAATATCAATATTTCCTGAAGGAATCATTGAGTTGTACCATCCTGTTGTCCCCATCATGTATCCTAAAGGATAGATAGCCCAACCTACTAATACGAACCAGCATAAGATTTTGTGAGCAGCTAATACGTTTCCACCAGCAGCTTTTGCTAATTTAGATGCAGATCCTAACCAAATTTCATAAACAATTACAAAATAAGCTAATCCTGAAATTCCACCCCATAAAGCAGCTGAATCTTTGTAAACTGTTTCACCTAAGTAACCAGTTACTAACATCACTACAGATAAGGAAATCATTTTCCATAACAAATCTGTTTTTGCACCAGCAACTTTTAAGATTAGGAAAAACTCTACACACATCAACGGCACTGTTAAAACCCAGTCAACGTATCTAAAAAATGTTGGAGATTGTCCAACTTCAGCCCAATATTCTTTCATGTAGAAATAGTGAACTGCAGCAATAAATGTTATTAATCCAGAAACCAGTACAGATGTACGCCATTTTTTATCAAATTGATTTAATGATAAAAAGAAAAAAGCAGAAGCTGCCATCATTGCCATACATCCCACAAAGAAAGTAAAGCCTACGTAATCATTTGGTAACATTTCTTTCATTAATAATAAATTTTTCATAATTTTTTGTTTTTAGTTAATAATAAATGTTAATTTGTTTTATCAAAATTATAAAAACAATTTTTAATAAACAAATTTTTTGTTTATTAGTTTTAAAAAAAGAGTAAACAAAATGAATTTTATCAGTAAATTTTCCATAATTATTAGTTTTTTTAGTCTGTGGTTATGTTCGTTTGTTTCGCCCGTAAATCAATTATTTATTGGGTTTGTTTTCATTTTAAGTTTTGGAATCTTGCATGGATCGAATGATATTTTTGTTTTAAAAAAAATTTTAATAAAAAATGAAAATTTTTCGTTTTTTAAAATTTTAGTGCTATATGTGTTATTTATTTTGTGCTGTATTTTACTTTTTTACTATTTTCCTTCTTTAATATTATTCTTGTTTATTCTATTTAGTGGTTATCATTTTGGAGAACAGCAACTTATATTTTTAAATAATAAAACGGAATCTAGTAGTAGTTTGTTTTTACAATCCTATCAAACCCTATATGGATTATTGATTTTGTTTTTATTATTTGAATTTCACAATAAAGAAGTCATTTCCGTTATTTCAGATATTTCAAAGATTTCTCTACATCCAGAACTCATTACCTATAGTTTGTATACAATAGTATTTTTATTTTCTATTTTTTCTATCGTTATTTTGAAAAAAAATCTAAAATATAAAGATTTTCTTATTAAAGAATTATTTTACTTATTGGTGTTTTCTATCATATTTAAAGTAGCTTCACTTATTTGGGGATTCACTATTTATTTTGTAATTTGGCACAGTTTACCATCAATTATGAATCAGGTGAGCTTTTTATATGGTGATTTTTCTTTTAACAATTTTTTAAAATATTTTAAAACAGCTCTTCCTTATTGGTTAATTTCTTTATTTGGATTAGGACTGTTTTATTTTTTTTCTAATGAATTGAAATTGTTTAATTCATTATTTTTTAGTTTTTTAGCAGCAATAACTTTTCCGCATGTGCTTGTTATATACAATATGATTAGAAAGTTTAAATACACCAAGTAATTTTTTTCCTTCTTGTTATTGAACTTTATTAAGTTTTTAAATTTATTATTTCATTTTAAAAAATTAAGATTATGAAAAAAATACAAACGTTACTCAACTTTTTTTTAAGTGAAAAGTTTAAAGATAAGAGCGAAAATGTTATTATATATATTTCAATTTTTGCTTTTATTATTCATTTGTTATTTATTTTTTTAAATAAATTTAATTTATTTAATCTTGCACTTGTTTCAAGTTTATTCAGCAATCCAATAGCCGCAATTTATACGCCGTTTTCATTTATTCTTATTTATGAAGTATATTTATTGGTCTATTATCTACCAAAATCTACTACAATATATATAGGTAAACAATATGAAATTATTTTATTAATCATTATCAGAAGAATTTTTAAAGACATTTCAAATCTAGAATTAACTCGAGATTGGTTTGCTGTTAAGTACGATTTAATTTTTTTATATGATATTGTAGCCGTTATAGTTTTATTTTTTCTGATATTTATTTTTTACAGATTAAGTGACTTACAAAAAAAGGAGGCTTTTATTGGTAATAAACTTGAGCGATTTATTAGTATAAAGAACGGAATTGCCTCTTTTTTAGTACCTATTTTATTGATTTTATCCTTTTATAGTTTTTACGATTGGATTATAAAAAGTTTCTTTTCTGTGAATGCCTTAGTATATAATTTTGAAGATATTAATAAAATATTTTTTGAGGATTTCTTCACGGTTTTAATTTTGGTAGATGTACTAATTTTACTTTTTTCATTTTTACATTCAGACAAATTCAGTACTGTAATAAGAAATTCTGGTTTTATTATATCTACTATAATGATAAAGTTATCTTTTAACACAGAAGGTATATTGAATGATATTTTGTTGGTTTTTTCTGTTGTATTTGGAATATTAATTTTATATATTCATAATAAATACGATAAACTTAAAAAGAATATTTAAACCCAGATTGTTATTAAATATAGATATACAAAAAAACCGAGTAATTTCTTACTCGGTTTTTTGCTATTTAAATTTAAGGTTTACTCGTAAATCTTACTTCGTAACTCGTAAATTATTTTACTTCTTCAAATTCTACATCTTGTGTAGTATCAGCTGAAGCTTCTGGTTCTGCTTGTGCAGCTCCTTGAGCATCTCCAGTGTTGTACATTTCAGCAGATGCGTTTGTCCAAGCCGTATTGATTTTTTCTAAAGCAGGCGTAATTGCAGCAACATCTTTTGCTTCGTAAGCCATTTTTAATTCAATTAAAGCTAAGTTAATCGCTGTTTTGTTATCTTCAGATAATTTTTCACCAAATTCACCTAATTGTTTTTCCGTTTGGAAAATCATAGAATCTGCTTCATTTACTTTATCAGCCGTTTCTTTAGCAATTTTATCTGATTCAGCATTTAATTCAGCATCTTTTTTCATTCTTTCGATTTCTTCAGCAGTTAAACCAGAAGACGCTTCGATACGAATATCGTGAGATTTTCCAGTTCCTTTATCAGTTGCAGAAACTTTAATGATACCATTGGCATCAATATCGAAAGTTACTTCAATTTGAGGAATACCTCTTGCTGCTGGTGGAATACCATCTAAATGGAAACGACCAATAGTTTTGTTATCTGCTGCCATTGTTCTTTCACCTTGAATAACGTGAATTTCAACACTTGGTTGGTTGTCTGCAGCCGTTGAGAAAACTTGAGATTTTTTTGTTGGGATAGT
>NZ_JBBALQ010000019.1:0-30105 GCF_040402955.1 Flavobacterium sp.
TTTGTTCGTGAGGAACTGATTGACCATTCAAAGGAATTTTTACTAAATTTTTCTTAGCATCTTCTACTGCTTTCGCAATTGCTTCAGAAACATCTTTAGATTTTCCTAAACCGTGACCTACTACTCCGTTTTCATCTCCAACTACAACAATAGCTGAAAAACCAAAAGCTCTACCACCTTTAGTTACTTTAGTAACACGATTAACACTCACCAAACGGTCTTTTAATTCAAGACCTGCTGGTTTCACTAATTCTACGTTTTTATAATTTTGATACATACCTTAGAATTTAAGTCCCGCTTCTCTAGCGCCTTCAGCTAACGATTTTACTCGTCCGTGGTATAAGTTTCCTCCTCTATCAAAAGAGATAGTAGAAACACCTGCTTTAAGTGCTTTTTCAGCGATCAATTTACCAACTGCACTTGCAGTTTCGATTTTAGTACCTGTAGTAACCCCTTTATCTCTCGATGAAGCAGAAACTAAAGTAATACCGTTTACATCATCTATGATTTGCGCATAGATTTCCTTATTACTTCTAAAAACAGAAAGTCTAGGTTGAGCAGCAGTTCCGCTTACAGTCTTTCTGATTCTGAACTGTATTCTTTGTCTTCTTTCAGATTTTGTTAATGACATAACTTTATATTTTAAGCTGATTTACCTGCTTTTCTTCTTACTTCCTCACCAACAAACTTAACCCCTTTACCTTTGTACGGTTCTGGTTTACGGAAAGCTCTGATTTTGGCAGCAACTTGTCCTAATAATTGTTTGTCAAATGAAGTTAATTTCACTATCGGATTTTTACCTTTTTCCGAGATGGTTTCCACATTTACTTCAGAAACTACTTCAAGTACAATATTGTGAGAGAAACCTAAAGCTAAATCTAATTTTTGCCCTTGGTTTGATGCTCTATATCCTACTCCAACTAATTCTAATTGTTTTGTGAAACCGTCTGCTACTCCAATAATCATATTATTGATTAATGAACGATAAAGTCCGTGTTTCGCTCTCTCATTCTTATGGTCAGATGAACGTTCAACGATAACATTGTTATCTTCAATTTTGATCGTTACATCAGAATATTCCTGAGTAAGCTCGCCTAATTTTCCTTTTACTGTAACTACAGCGTCTTTCACTTCTACAGTTACTCCTGCTGGAATTGCAATTGGATTTTTACCTATTCTTGACATCTTATATGGTCTTTAAAATTAGTATACGTAACAAATTACTTCACCACCAACATGTAATTGTTTAGCCATTTTACCAGTCATCACTCCTTTAGAAGTTGACACGATAGCAATACCTAAACCATTTAAAATTCTTGGGATATTCGTAGAACTTGCGTATTTACGTAAACCTGGTTTACTAATTCTTTGGATATCTTTAATTACTGACTCTTTAGTATCTTTATCATACTTTAAAGCAATTTTGATAGTACCTTGAACGGTAGCATCTTCAAATTTGTAACTTAAGATATATCCTTGATCGAATAAAATCTTTGTGATTTCTTTTTTCAAGTTAGAAGCAGGTATTTCAACCACCTTGTGGTTTACTCTTGCTGCGTTTCTTACTCTAGTAAGATAATCGGCAATTGGATCTGTATACATATGTATAAATTTGCGATTATGGTTTTCAGGAAGCATTCGCTTCTTGAACCTTTAATCAATTAAAATTATTTTTTGGTTTGCAAAAGTAATAACTTTTTGCGAGATTACCAAGAAGCTTTTTTAACTCCTGGAATCAACCCTTGATTTGCCATTTCACGGAATGTTACACGTGAAAGACCAAATTGACGCATATACCCTCTTGGTCTACCCGTTAATTTACAACGATTGTGTAAACGAATTGGCGAAGCGTTTTTAGGTAATTTTTGTAATGCTTCATAATCTCCGGCTTTTTTCAAAGCTTTTCTTTTTTCAGCATATTTATCTACAACAGCTTGTCTTTTAACCTCACGGGCTTTCATTGATTCTTTAGCCATAACTTAGTTCTTTTTGAAAGGTAAACCTAATTCAGTTAATAATGATTTCGCTTCTTTATCTGTTTCAGCAGAAGTAACAAAAGTAATATCCATCCCTGAAATTTTGTTTACTTTATCAATGTCAATTTCTGGGAAAATGATTTGCTCAAGTACACCTAAGTTATAATTACCTCTTCCGTCAAATCCAGTAGATTTGATTCCACCAAAATCTCTTACACGAGGTAAAGATGATGTAATAAGTCTATCTAAAAACTCATACATTCTTTCACCACGTAAAGTAACTTTAGCGCCAATAGGCATACCTTTTCTTAGTTTAAATGACGCAACGTCTTTCTTTGAAATTGTAGCAACCGCTCTTTGACCAGTAATTTTAGTTAACTCATCAACAGCATAATCTACTAATTTTTTGTCAGACACAGCAGCACCTACACCACGGCTAATAACAATTTTTTCCAATTTTGGAACTTGCATTACATTTTTGTAACCAAATTCTTCTTTCAAAGCAGACACTATTCTGCTTTTATATTCTTCCTTTAGTCTTGGTAAGTATCCCATAACTATATAACTTGATTAGATTTTTTTGAAAATCTTACTTTTGTTTCTCCATCCATTCTAAAACCAACTTTAGAAGTCTCTTTTGTTTTAGAGTCTACTAATGCTAAGTTAGAAATATGAATAGGAGCTTCTTTTTTCACGATTCCACCTTGTGGGCTTTTTGCACTTGGTTTCGTGTGTTTTGAAACCATGTTTAATCCTTCCACTACAGCTTTGTTTTTGTCGCGAATTACACGTAAAACTTTACCTTCTTGTCCTTTATGATCACCAGCATTAACACGTACTAGGTCTCCTGATTTTATTTTAATTTTCATCATTTCTTTGAGAATTAAAGCACCTCAGGTGCTAATGATACAATTTTCATGAATTGTTTTTCACGAAGTTCTCTAGCTACTGGACCAAAAACACGAGTACCTCTCATTTCACCACCAGCATTTAATAATACGCATGCGTTATCATCAAATCTAATGTATGAACCATCGGCTCTTCTCACTTCTTTTTTGGTACGTATTACAACTGCAGTTGAAACAGATCCTTTTTTAACATTACTGTTTGGAGCTGCGTCTTTTATTGAAACTACAATTTTATCACCTACAGATGCGTAACGACGTTTCGTTCCACCTAGAACACGGATAGTTAAAACTTCTTTTGCTCCCGTGTTATCTGCTACTTTTAATCTTGATTCTTGTTGTACCATAATTACTTAGCTCTTTCAATGATTTCAACTAATCTCCAACATTTTGTTTTACTTAAAGGACGCGTTTCGCTAATCTTTACAGTATCACCAATATTACAGTCGTTTGTTTCGTCGTGTGCAACATATTTCTTAGTTTTTAACACGAACTTACCATACATAGGGTGTTTTACTCTTTTTGTTTCTGAAATAACAATAGATTTATCCATTTTATTACTAGTAACAACACCAACTCTTTCTTTTCTTAAATTTCTTTTTTCCATCTTTCAGCAGAATACAATTATTGTAACTCTCTTTTAGTAATTTCAGTAGCAATTCTTGCCACAGATCTTCTTAATGTTCTCATTTGAAGCGGATTCTCTATTGGAGAAATAGCATGAGCCATTTTAAGGTCGTTATACGTTTTCTTTACCTGAACAAGCTTTGCTTGTAAGTCAGCTACAGATAGATTTTTTATTTCAGATTGTTTCATAATTAATTTTTATTATGCTTCGAAATCTCTAGCAACGATAAACTTAGTTTTTACAGGAAGTTTTTGTGCTGCAAGACGTAACGCCTCTTTAGCTACTGAGATAGGCACTCCACCTACTTCAAACATAATTTTTCCTGGTTTTACAACAGCAGCCCAATATTCGACTGCTCCTTTTCCTTTACCCATACGTACCTCAAGTGGTTTTTTTGTAATAGGTTTGTCTGGAAATATTTTAATCCATAATTGACCCTCTCTTTTCATGTAACGAGTTGCAGCAATACGAGATGCTTCAATTTGACGAGACGTGATAAAAGAAGAATCCATAGATTTAATACCAAACATTCCGTTTGAAAGGATGTGCCCTCTTTGAGAGTTCCCTTTCATTCTTCCCTTTTGTACCTTACGATATTTTGTTCTTTTAGGTTGTAACATTTTGTCTTTAATTTAAAAAATTACTTTCTTTTGCGTGGAGCTGGTTTACCGCCTTTTCCTTTTGAATCAAAACCACCTCTTTCAGTTGATTTTGGACCTTTTTTGTCCATACCTACTAAAGGAGATAAATCTCTTTTACCATAAACTTCACCCTTCATTATCCATACTTTGATACCCATTCTACCATAAGTAGTATGCGCTTCAGTTAATGCATAATCAATGTCTGCTCTGAAAGTTGATAATGGAATTCTTCCTTCTTTGAAGCCTTCAGAACGCGCCATCTCTGCACCATTTAAACGACCAGAAATAAGAACCTTAATTCCTTCTGCGTTCATTCTCATTGCTGCTGCGATAGCCATTTTGATAGCTCTTCTGTAAGAAATACGACTTTCGATTTGACGAGCAATAGAGTTACCGACTAAGTAAGCATCTAATTCAGGTCTTTTGATTTCGAAAATGTTGATTTGAATTTCCTTATCTGTAATTTTCTTAAGTTCTTCTTTTAACTTGTCTACCTCTTGTCCGCCTTTTCCGATAATAATACCAGGTCTAGCAGTAGTGATAGTAACGGTTACAAGTTTCAAAGTTCTCTCGATGATTACTTTTGATACACTAGCTTTTGATAAACGAGCATGGATATACTTTCTGATTTTATAATCTTCAGCGATTTTGTCACCGTAATCATTTCCACCATACCAGTTTGAATCCCATCCTCTGATGATCCCAAGTCTGTTTCCTATTGGATTTGTCTTTTGTCCCATCTTACTTAATTTGCTTGTGTGTTATCGTTTGATCCTAATACGATTGTAACGTGATTAGAACGTTTTCTTATTCTGTGTGCTCTTCCTTGCGGTGCTGGACGAAGTCTTTTTAACATCATTCCACCATCTACAGTTATAGTTTTTATAAATAAACCTGCTTCAGAAACATTTCCTTCAGCATGTTTCTGCTCCCAATTGTTGATAGCAGACAATACTAATTTTTCTAATTTTCTTGAAGCTTCTTTTGAGCTGAATCTTAAAATATTCAAAGCTCTTTCCACTTTCTGACCTCTAACCAAGTCTGCTACTAAGCGCATTTTTCTAGGTGAAGTAGGGCAGTTATTCAATTTCGCGAAAGCAATAGACTTATTAGCCTCTTTTCTCGCATCTGCTGTTTCTCTTTTACGAACTCCCATTGCTTCTTATTTTTTACCTTTATTTTTTGCTCCAGCGTGACCTCTAAATGATCTTGTTGGTGAAAACTCTCCTAATTTGTGACCTACCATATTTTCTGTTACGTAAACTGGTACAAATTGACGACCGTTATGAACTGCTATTGTTTGTCCAACAAAATCTGGAGTAATCATAGAAGCTCTAGACCAAGTCTTAACAACTCCTTTATTACCACCGGCAATGTTTTCTTCAACTTTCTTTTCTAACTTATAATGAACGAAAGGTCCTTTTTTTAATGAACGTGCCATATCTTATTATTTCTTTCTACGTTCTACAATATACTTGTTACTCGGGTTCACCTTAGAACGAGTTCTATAACCTTTAGCTGGTAAACCTTTTCTTGAACGTGGATGACCTCCTGAAGAGCGTCCTTCTCCACCTCCCATAGGGTGATCAACTGGGTTCATAGCTACTGGTCTTGTTCTAGGTCTTCTTCCTAACCATCTAGTTCTACCTGCTTTACCAGATACTACTAATTGGTGGTCAGAGTTAGATACTGCTCCAATTGTAGCCGAGCAAGTTAACAAGATTAATCTTGTTTCTCCTGATGGCATTTTAATTGTTGCATATTTTCCATCTCTAGCCATTAACTGAGCAAATGTACCTGCCGAACGTGCAATTACTGCACCTTGTCCAGGTCTTAATTCGATACAAGAAATAACTGTTCCTAATGGAATTTTACTTAAAGGTAACGCATTTCCAATTTCTGGTGAAGCATCTTCTCCTGAAACTATAGTTTGCCCAACTTGTAAACCATTCTGTGCAATAACGTAAGTTTTTGCTCCATCTGCATAATATAATAATGAAATGAATGCTGAACGGTTTGGATCGTATTCGATTGTTTTCACATTAGCAGGAACTCCAACTTTTGTTCTTTTAAAATCAATTATACGATACTTTTGTTTATGACCACCACCTGTATAACGCATGGTCATTTTTCCTTGACTATTTCTACCTCCAGAGTTTTTTTTCGGTGCGATCAATGAACGCTCCGGCTTATCAGTTGTAATAGTGTCAAAGCTATTAACAACTCTAAAACGCTGACCTGGGGTAATAGGTTTTAATTTTCTAACTGACATTGTTGTATATTAGATATTAGTATAAAAATCTATCGATTCTCCTTCTTTAACTTGAACAACTGCTTTTTTGTAAGCATTTGTTTTTCCACTGATTAATCCGCTTTTGGTGTATTTTACACTTCTATCAGCTCTATAGTTCATTGTTCTAACAGCAACTACAGTAATACCAAACGCTGTTTCAACAGCTTTTTTGATTTGTACTTTATTAGCTGTTTTTTCAACTATAAAACCAAAACGGTTAAAAACTTCACCATCTTTAGTTAACTTTTCAGTTACAATTGGCTTGATAATAACACTCATGATCTGAATTATTTACTTAAATTAGCTTCTATCGCTTCAATTGAACCTTCTAAAAGAACCAAACTTTTTGCGTTTAAAATCGCATAAGTACTTAATTCTGAACTAGTTACAACAGAAGTTGTTTTTAAATTACGCGACGACAAATATACATTTTTATTTGAATCACCCAATATAAATAGAGATTTTTTGTTTTCTAACCCTAAAGAACCCAATACATTGATGAATTGTTTAGTGTTTGGTGCGTCGAAAGTAAAATCTTCAACAACAAGAATATTTGATTCCAAAGCCTTTATAGAAAAAGCAGATTTACGTGCTAATCTTTTTAAGTTTTTATTCAATTTAAATGAATAACTTCTTGGTCTTGGTCCAAAAACAGTACCACCACCTTTAAATAAAGGAGATTTTTTTGATCCTGCACGAGCAGTACCTGTACCTTTTTGTTTTTTTATTTTTCGTGTACTACCTGCAACTTCAGCTCTTTCTTTAGCTTTATGCGTTCCTTGTCTTTGGTTAGCCAAGTATTGCTTAACATCTAAATATACAGCATGTTTGTTAGGTTCTATAGCGAAAACGGTATCGTCAAGATTTACTTTACGACCTGTTTCTTTTCCGTTTATATCTAAAACTTTTACTTCCATTACTTCTGAATGATTACATAAGAGTTTTTGCACCCTGGTACACACCCTTTAATTACTAAAAGATTTTTCTCTGCAACAACTTTCAATACTTTTAAGTTTTGAATTGTTACATTATCTCCACCCATTCTTCCTGCCATTCTCATTCCTTTAAATACTCTAGAGGGATAAGATGACGCTCCAACAGATCCTGGTGCACGTAAACGGTTATGTTGACCGTGAGTGGCTTGACCTACCCCACCGAAACCATGACGTTTTACAACACCTTGAAATCCTTTACCTTTTGAAGTTCCAACTACGTCAACAAATTCACCTTCAGTGAATAAGTTTACATCAATTGAATCTCCTAACTTAAACTCCGCATCAAAACCGTGGAATTCAACAACTTTCTTCTTAGCAGCAGTACCCGCTTTTTTGAAGTGACCTTCTTCAGCTTTTACTGTATGCTTTTCAGTTTTGTCATCGAAACCTAATTGAAGGGCTTCATACCCATCAACTGCATTGGTTCTGACTTGGGTCACAACGCATGGTCCAGCTTCAATAACGGTACATGGAATATTCTTCCCATTCTCGTCAAAGATGCTAGTCATACCGATTTTTCTTCCGATTAACCCAGACATAAATACATATTATTTAATTAAACATTGATTTTCAGCACGATTGCTGAATTTTTTCAAGGGTGCAAATATATAAATATTTTATTATTCTCAAAAATAAATGTTAACTTATTTTTAAAAACAATAAAAATCTACTTTTTTTCCCTTGAGAATATAAAAAAACCGAGCAGTATTTCAACTCGGTTTTTTAATTATAATGAAATAAAGTTATACTTTAATTTCTACTTCAACACCACTTGGTAATTCCAACTTCATTAACGCATCAATCGTTTTTGAAGAAGAACTATAAATATCTAAAAGTCTTTTGTATGACATTAATTCAAACTGCTCTCTAGATTTTTTGTTTACGTGTGGAGAACGTAATACTGTGAAAATTCTTTTGTGTGTTGGTAATGGAATAGGACCCGTTACTACTGCACCTGTACTCTTTACAGTTTTTACAATCTTCTCAGCAGATTTGTCTACCAACATATGATCGTAAGATTTCAATTTTATTCTGATTTTTTGACTCATTTTCTTAAGAATTAAGCGTTACCTTTTGCTTTTTTAATTACCGCTTCTGAAATATTAGCAGGTGTTTCAGCGTAGTGTGAGAACTCCATTGTTGAAGTTGCTCTACCTGAAGACAATGTTCTTAATGTAGTTACATAACCGAACATTTCTGATAATGGCACATCTGCTTTGATAGTTTTAGCTCCGTTTCTGTCACCCATGTCATTCACCTGACCTCTACGACGGTTAATATCTCCTACGATATCTCCCATGTTTTCTTCTGGTGTAATAACTTCCATTTTCATGATAGGCTCTAATACGATTGCTCCAGCAGCTTTTGCTACTTCTCTATAACCCATTCTTGCTGCTAATTCAAAAGAAAGCGCATCAGAATCGACAGGGTGGAAAGATCCGTCAGTTAAAGTTACTTTTAAACTATCTACTTGGTATCCTGCTAAAGGACCAGATTTCATAGCTTCACGGAAACCTTTTTCAACAGATGGAATATATTCTTTAGGAACGTTACCACCTTTTACCGCATTAACAAACTGTAATCCAACAGGAGCTTTACCATCAACTAAATCAGCTGGTTCTAATGTAAATACGATATCACCGAATTTACCACGACCTCCAGATTGTTTTTTGTATGTTTCTCTGTGTGTAGCAGTTTTTGTGAATGCTTCTTTATATTCAACTTGAGGCTCACCTTGGTTTACTTCAACTTTGAATTCACGTCTCATTCTATCTACAAGAATATCTAAGTGTAACTCACCCATTCCTGAAATAATAGTTTGACCTGAAGCCTCGTCTGTTCTTACAGTAAATGTTGGATCTTCTTCAGCTAATTTTGCTAAAGCCATACCCATTTTATCAACGTCTGCTTTTGTTTTTGGCTCAATAGCGATACCAATTACTGGCGCAGGGAATTTCATTGACTCAAGAATAATTGGGTGTTTTTCATCACACAATGTATCTCCAGTTTTAATATCTTTAAAACCAACTGCTGCTCCAATATCTCCAGCTTCGATATATTCGATTGGATTTTGTTTGTTAGCGTGCATTTGATAGATACGAGAAATTCTTTCTTTACTACCAGAACGTGTATTTAACACATAAGAACCAGCATCTAAACGACCTGAATAAGCACGGAAGAAAGCTAAACGACCTACGAATGGGTCAGTAGCAATTTTAAATGCTAAAGCAGCGAATGGCTCTTTAACATCTGGCTTACGTAATATTTTAGTTTGATCTTCTTCTAATAATTCAGCATCATCAGGGTGAATACCTTCAATACCTTCTTTATCCATTGGAGATGGTAAGTATTTACATACAGCATCTAACATGAATTGAACCCCTTTGTTTTTGAAAGACGAACCTGCAATCATAGGGATAATAGCCATATCCATAACCGCAGCTCTTAATGCAATATTGATTTCTTCCTCAGTAATTGAATCCGGATCTTCCATGTATTTATCAAGCAAGTTCTCATCGTAATCTGCAACTGCTTCAATAAGGATATCTCTGTATTCTTTTACTTCATCAAGCATGTCAACTGGAATATCAACAACTTCATAAGTTGCTCCCATTCCTGCATCATCCCAAACAATTGCTTGGTTTCTTACTAAATCAACAACACCTTTGAAATCATTTTCTTCACCAATAGGTAAAGTAATTGCAACTGCGTTAGACTTTAACATATCTCTTACTTGTTGACATACCATCAAAAAGTTAGATCCTTGTCTGTCCATTTTGTTAACAAAACCGATACGTGGTACTTTGTATTGATCTGCTAATCTCCAGTTAGTTTCAGATTGTGGCTCAACACCATCAACTGCACTAAATAAGAAAACTAAACCATCTAAAACACGTAAAGATCTGTTTACTTCTACAGTAAAATCAACGTGTCCAGGAGTATCAATAATATTAAAGTGATAAGGCAATGATTCTGGCAACAATTTACCTTGTGTAGTTGGAAAATTCCACTCACAAGTTGTAGCTGCTGAAGTAATTGTAATACCTCTTTCTTGTTCTTGAGCCATCCAGTCCATTGTTGCAGCACCATCATGTACTTCACCAATTTTGTGTGATTTACCAGTATAGAATAATATACGCTCAGTTGTTGTTGTTTTACCAGCATCAATGTGAGCAGCAATTCCAATATTTCTTGTATATTTAAGTTCTCTAGCCATCTCTATTCAAATTAAAATCTAAAGTGAGAGAATGCTTTGTTAGCATCTGCCATTTTGTGAGTATCCATTCTTTTCTTAACTGCTGCACCTTCTTCTTTGGCCGCTGCTAAAATTTCTGCAGCTAATTTACCAGCCATAGATTTTTCATTTCTTCTTCTAGTGTAAAGAATTAACCATTTAATTGCCATAGATACTTTTCTATCTGGGCGAATTTGCATTGGAATTTGAAATGTAGCTCCACCCACTCTACGTGAACGTACTTCTACGTGAGGCATAACGTTTGTTAATGCATCTTTCCAAATTTCTAATGCTGATTTCTCTGCATCTTGTTTTTTTGTTTCAACTATTTCTAAAGCATCATAAAATACTTTAAAAGCAACTGATTTTTTACCATCCCACATTAAGTTGTTTACGAAACGTGTTACCAACTGATCGTTGAATTTTGGATCTGGCAAAAGAGGTCTTTTTTTGGCCTGTCTTTTTCTCATGTCTTTTCTTTAAAAGTGTTAAATAATTACTTTTTAGCTGCTTCTTTAGGGCGTTTTGTACCGTATTTAGATCTACGTTGTGTTCTGTCTTTAACACCTGCTGTGTCTAAAGCACCACGCACAATGTGGTATCTAACTCCTGGTAAATCTTTTACCCTTCCACCTCTAACTAATACTATCGAGTGCTCTTGTAAATTATGCCCCTCTCCAGGAATGTATGCATTTACTTCGTTTCCGTTTGTTAAACGAACCCTAGCTACCTTTCTCATTGCTGAGTTTGGTTTTTTTGGAGTCGTTGTGTAAACACGAGTACATACACCTCTTCTTTGAGGACATGAATCTAAAGCCGCCGATTTACTCTTCTTAGTTATTTTGGTTCTTCCTGTTCTAACTAACTGCTGAATTGTTGGCATAATTAAATTTTAATTAAACTTTGTTTATTGTTACCTTATTTTAAGGGATGCAAAGGTAGAAATTATTTTTAATTATACAAACTCTATATTATTTATTTTTAATTTTCTAACTTTTTGATAACCAGATATAGTCGAATGGCTTTAAGTTAAAATATCCAAAGTCTTAAATTTGTGTTACTTTTAAAATTAAACAACAAAATAAATTCAAGAAAAATTACGTTATATTTGGACTATGAAATATTTGTTTTTTCTATTTTTTCTGTCACCATATATATATAGTCAGCAATTTTATTTAAAAATTGAAGGAAGTTCTTCTGTTGAAAATAAAATAATTGATAGCATTGGCTACACTAAAAAGCATATCGATATAAAGAATATTTTAGAAACTCAAAAAAAATTCAATGACAATTTATTAAAAATTGGCTATTTAGAAAACGAATTTCTTCAATCCAAAAAAAATAACGACAGTAGTTTTACCTTTATGTATAGATTAGGGAATTTAACTCGGAATATTGAAATTAAAAACGATAGTCTATCAAATGAAGTGAAAGAAATTTTAAATTTAACCACTTCTGAAATCATTTTACTTTCTAATACAGAAAATTACATTAACGAAAAATTAAATGTTTTAGAAAAGAAGGGTTTTGCTCAATCGAAAATACATTTAAGAAATTTTACCAAAACCAACAACCTATTACAAGCTGATTTAGTAATTGAATTAAACAAAATTAGAAAGATTAACCAATTGGTTTTTCAAGGATACAGCCAATTTCCTGAAGGTATTAAAATAGTTTTTTTAAGAAAATACAACGCAAAACCTTTTAACAAAGATGTTATTAAAAAAATTCATTCCGATTTTAATGCTTTGCCTTTTGTATCACAGCTAAAATATCCTGAAGTTTTATTAACAACAGATTCTACAAAAGTATATTTGTATTTAGAAAAAAGAAAGAACAATACTTTTGATGGTTTTTTAGGATTTGGAAACAAAGAAGCGACTCAGAAATTACAATTTAATGGCTATTTGGATTTGAACTTGTATAATAATTTAAATTCTGGAGAGCGATTTAATTTATATTGGAAAAATGACGGAAATAAACAAAGTACGTTCAATGTTAATTTAGATTTAGCTTACATTTTTAAGAGTCGGTTGGCATTAAAAACAAATTTAAGAATTTTTAAACAAGATACCATTTTTCAAAATAGTAGTTTCGATTTCGATTTGGGTTATATGATAAATTACAACACAAAAGTTTTTATAGGCTATAAGGATAATGTTTCGGAAGCGATTCAAAAAGCAACATCTTCAACCATTAAAGATTTAAAATCCACATTTATTACTTCTGTTTTTGAACATAAAAAAGTTAGTTTTGACGATTCTTTATTTCCAGATAAATTTACCGTTTTTACAAAATTCGGAATGGGTAACCGAACAGCAAGCGCCGTAAAAACGAATCAGTTTTTTGCTCAAATTCAACTACAAAAATTGCTCGAACTCAACAAAAAAAATGTTATTCATATTAAAACAGATACCTATTTTCTTCAAAGCAATGATTATTTTACTAATGAACTATACCGATTTGGAGGCATTCAATCCATTAGAGGTTTTAACGAAAATAGCTTGCAAGGAAACGTATTTACTGGTCTTTTTGCCGAATATCGCTATGTCGCTTCACCCAATTTATATTTTTACAGTATTACTGATTTCGGATATTACCAAGACAAAGCCAATAATACCGAAGACCAACTTTACGGACTGGGTTTTGGTTTCGGATTACTTAGCAATGGTGGCTTATTTAATTTAGTGTATGCCAATGGAAATACTGGAAACCAAACCATAAAACTATCTAATTCTATAGTTCAAATTAGTTTTAAAACGTATTTTTAAAATAAATTTGAATAAACTTACCTATATTTGCACCTATGAAAAACGACAATCAGATATTTGGAATTAGAGCCATTATTGAAGCCATACATTCGGGCGCAGTTATAGATAAAGTATTTATTCAGAAAGAAGCTCAGGGCGACTTAATGAAAGATTTAATGAAAGCTATAAAAGCGAATAATGTCAATTTTAGCTATGTACCTGTAGAAAAACTGAATCGTTTTACTTCTTTAAATCACCAAGGGGCTGTGGCTACAATTTCGCCAATTGCTTTTCACGATTTAGATACGTTAATTGAACAAACTTTAGAAAGTGGTAAAACGCCATTGTTTTTAATTTTAGATCAATTATCAGACGCGAGAAATTTTGGTGCAATTATTAGAACAGCCGAATGTGTTGGCGTTAATGGAATTATTGTTCAAAAACAAGGTTCCGCTCCAGTAAATGGCGACACTGTAAAAACAAGTGCTGGTGCCGTATTTAATATTCCAATTTGTAAAGTAGACCATATTAAGGATGCCGTTTTTCATTTACAAAGTTGCGACATCAAAACCGTAGCTGCTACAGAAAAAACAGAAAACACCATTTATGATATCGATTTTAAAGTTCCAGTAGCGATTATTATGGGTAATGAAGAACGTGGTGTAAACCCTTCTGTGTTAAAAGTGGTGGATGAAAAAGCAAAATTACCGATGTACGGAACTATTGAATCTTTAAATGTTTCCGTTGCCTGTGGTGCTTTTTTATATGAAGTTATTAGGCAGCGTCTTTTGTAATTAGACAATTATCTAATTTTTCATTTTCAAAAAATCATAAATCACCTTTACTGAAGATTTAAAGTACGAATCTACTTCTGTTTCTTCAATACTTTCAGATTTTGGTGGGTTTATAAAATTGCCGTTTTCGTCAAATTGTTTAAAGAAAGGTTTATCTGTTGGATCAAAATCTGGATGTTCCCAATCATAAAAAATTGGTGCCGAAAATTGAGGTGTTTTTATAAAAATTCCCATAATCAAACCCGTTACAAAACCAGCAAAATGTCCTTCCCAAGACACGCCTCCGTTTAACGTTTCTGCATTGGGAAACATATACCATATAATACCTCCATATAATAATACAATGGTTAATGATAAGGCGACTAATCGGTAATATTTAGTTAAAATTCCTTTAAAAAAAATAAAGCTTACCAAACAATACACCAATCCACTTGCACCAATGTGATAGGAGTTTCTACCCAAAAGCCAGGTTCCTAATCCTGTAAATAAAATACCTAAAAATAATACTTTAAAAAACTGTTGGCGGTAAAAATACTTCAAGGCCATCACCAAAAAGAAAATCGGAATAGAATTATTAAGTAAATGTTTGAAATTTCCGTGAATAAAAATATGTAACGGAATGCCTCGTAAACCTTTAACCGTCTTAGGTAAAATTCCGTATTGATACAGTTCTGGAAAATAATGCAAATTCAAAGAATACGTCATCCATAACATCATTACAAAGAGCAACGGAAATAGAAGCACAGAAAGTGAAAAATAAAAATTTTTATCTATAGACGATTTAATCATATTTAAGAAAAGTCAAAAATGAAGCCAAAGTACAAGATATGAAAATTTGGCATATCATATTAAAATTAAAAAAAATTGTTTGAGAAGATTGCATTGTTTAAATTTGCTTTATGACAATACCTTTAGCAGAACGAATACGTCCGAAAACTTTATCCGAATACATTAGCCAATCTCATTTGGTTGGCGAAAACGGCTCGTTAACCCAACAAATTGAAAAAGGAATTATTCCGAGTTTAATTTTATGGGGACCTCCAGGAACAGGAAAAACTACCTTGGCACAAATTATGGCACAGGAAAGTAAACGCCCGTTTTACGAATTGAGCGCTATTAATTCAGGTGTAAAAGACATTAGAGACGTAATTGAAAAAGCAAAACAAAGCGGTGGTTTATTCACAGCTAAAAATCCTATTTTATTTATTGATGAGATTCATAGATTTAGTAAATCGCAACAAGACTCGCTTTTAGCGGCAGTAGAAAAAGGCTGGATAACTTTAATTGGCGCCACAACTGAAAACCCAAGTTTTGAAGTCATCCCTGCACTTTTGTCACGATGTCAGGTATATGTTTTAAATGCATTTACAAAAGAAGATTTAGAAAACATCTTACACAGAGCAATTGCTGTAGATGACTATCTAAAAACCAAAAATATTAGTTTAATTGAGACAGAAGCCTTACTTAGATTATCAGGTGGTGATGGTAGAAAGTTATTGAATATTTTTGAATTGGTAATTAATGCTACCGATACTTTGACAGGCTCAGCAATAATAGAAATTACTAATGAAAAGGTAATGCAATTGGTTCAAAAAAACACAGTGTTGTATGATAAAACAGGTGAACAACATTACGATATTGTTTCAGCATTTATAAAATCAATTCGTGGAGGCGACCCAAACGGCGCAGTATATTGGTTAGCCCGAATGATTGAAGGTGGCGAAGACGTTAAATTTATTGCTCGTAGAATGCTAATTTTATCAAGTGAAGATATTGGAAACGCCAATCCAACAGCATTTATTATGGCGAATAATGCCTTTCAAGCTGTGAGTACAATTGGTTATCCAGAAAGCAGAATTATTTTGAGTCAATGTGCGATTTATTTAGCCACTTCTGCAAAAAGTAATGCCAGTTATATGGCCATTGGAAAAGCCCAGCAAGTAGTGAAACAAACGGGAGATTTAGCGGTACCAATCCATTTACGAAATGCGCCAACTAAATTAATGAAGGAATTAGGTTACGGGGAGGAATATAAATATTCACACGATTTTGCTAATAACTTTGCTGAACAAGAATTTTTACCAACCGAAATTTCTGAAACTACATTTTTTGAACCAGGCGAAAATGCCAGGGAAAAAGAAATTCGTCAGTTTTTAAAAAACAGATGGAAGAATAAATATGGGTATTGATTGGGTGTTGGGTTTTAGGTGAAAGGTATAGGGTGTTAGTCGTAAGGAAATTAACCTTTTTACTAAAACAAATACTCTTCAACCATATATTTACCATCAATATAATATTCGAAAATACCTTTTTTATCTGTTTTTGTAAAAACACCATTTGCACCCTCTTTGTAAGCAATAAAAACATTAAAGTTTTTAGTTTTTTGCAGAAACAATAAAACATTTTGCTCCGTCCCTCCAATTTCAAAATCACGAGAATAATCTAAACTTTTTTCAAAACTACAATTTAAAAACGTTTTAAATTCTGAAATTTTTGGTGTATCAACTAGTTCTGGTGTTGCAACAACTTCTTTTGTAAATGTTACATCAGGTTTGTATTTTTTCAATTCTGGGCTTAACAATTTAATTGTTTCAATATAAGCGTTTTGAATGTCTTTTTCTCTAGTTTTTACTTCCGCCGTTTCAAACAACAAATTATTTTGACAATCTCTAATTTGAAATTTGATTTTTCTTACAAGCAAATTGCTATTGTCAATTAAAACACCTGTTAAAGCATTACATTTATTTTGTGCAATCTCTATAGGCAATTCTTCATCATCAAAAAACACTTGATAACTATTTGATATCAATATAGCTTTTAGCATAGTATTAATATTATACGTGTTTTTTTCTTTTTGAAATTCGTATTTGTTAGAAATAATAATCACTTTATTTTGTTGAGCAAAAGAAGTGAATGATAAGAAAACGAGTACTAAAATTGAAAAATTTTTCATCATAATAAATTTTTTAATTGGGTTAAACTTTGTATTTGAATAATTTGATTTTGCGAAATCATTTCCGCTTTTGGATTAAAATAAACTGCTTTTATTCCGAAATTTTGGGCTCCTAAAACATCTGCTTCAAAACTATCACCAATCATTATGCTTTCTGTTTTAGAAGCATTTGCAGAAGTTAACGCGTGTTTGAAAATATTTTCGTGGGGTTTTTTATGCCCCGCTGCTTCCGAATTGGTGATGGTAACGAAATATTTATCTAAATTACTTTTTTGTAATTTTACATCTTGTACAAATGAAAATCCATTGGTAATAATATGCAAAACATATTTATCTTTTAAATAGTCTAACGTTTCAATTGTACCTTCTATCAAATGATTATTTGAAGTTAAATACTCAATAAACAAATGTGAAATGGTATTTATTTGATCTAATGAAATCTCAAAATTAAGTGCTTCAAAAGTGTCTTTAACGCGACTCACACGAAGGGTTTCTTGATCAATCTCATTTTTTTCATACAATTTCCAATACGCAACATTAATTGGATTATAAATATCCATAAATTGTTGAGAATTGATATTGAAATTTAGTTCTTGAAATATTTTTTCAAAAGCTAAAGCCGAATTTTTTTCAAAATCCCAAAGCGTATGATCTAAATCAAAAAAAATATGTTTTATATCTTCCAAATTTATTTTCCTTTTACAATTTCAGCATTATCACAATTATAAATCCAATCTTCTACATCGTCTTCATTTGGACGGAAAGTACCTTTTATTGTTAAATACGTATCCGTTTTAAGTTTTGGTGTAGCGCCTTTAAATTTTATCCCCATAATAGTTTCTGGTCCTGATTTCCCACAGAAAAAACAAGAAGCAAAAACATTCTTACTTAAAGCATAATTTTTGTTATCAATAGGTACAATAAATCCACTCATTACAATGGTTTTCTTAGCTAATTTTTTCAATTTTGTGTTAATAACCGGAAAATCAACTTCGCCATAAGAAGCGTGTTTTTTCTTCAAATATTTAATTTCGCCCAACAATTTCCAAGTTAATGTATCTGCTGAAACAAAAACTCTTTTTGAAGATGTATAAGTGGTTACTTCTCCTTGATTTTGAAAACTGAATAAAAAAACGCCAATTAATAAGGCCATTATTATTTTTACTGAATTACGCATTTGCTAAAGTTTTTGATATTTTAATAGTGTATGCTTTTATAGCAGGAATTAAGGCAGCTATTAATCCAACTAACAAAGTTAAACCAAATAAAAGTCCTTCTTTTTCCCAAATAATTTCCATAGGATTAAATCCTAATTTAAAATCAGATTCTGATGCTTTTGATAATAAGACTATTCCGACTCTACCTAAAATAGTTCCAAAAAAATACCCTACAATACAAAGTAAGATACTTTCAAGTAAAACAACCAAAAGCAGTTGATGTTTTTTGGCACCATTTACACGTAAAAGGGCAAATTCAGCTTTTCTTTCTTTTAGGGTATTGAATAAAGCAATGAAAATTGATATTCCTGAAATTAGCATAATTCCGAATGCTAAATATTTCAACGCATTTAAACCCACTCCAAACATATCAAACAATCTGTTCATTTGATACGTAGGCAAAGCAGCTTGCATTTTTGTGTTCTGTGCGATAATATTTGGCCACATAAAAACACCCATTTTGTTTTTAAACTCAATTAAAACAGAAGTTATTTCCATATTTGGCTCATCTATAGTCATATCCGATTCGTGAGCATCATGATTACATTCTGCTGTATGAACATGCTCTTCATCTTCATGCACATGTCCAGGCTCCCCGTGAGCAGGATTTTCGGCAACTTCTTCGTGACCTTCTTCGTGGTGCATTTGCCAAACCGTTGGAATATTCGATAAAATTAAATTATCTATAACTTTTCCAGTCTTAGTAGCAATTCCTACAATGATATATTCTCCGTGGTCGTGTACTTCGCCTTCTGCAGCACTTCCGTGTGTTCCTTTAAAAGTATCTCCTACTTTTAAATTTAATTTTTCAGCAACATCAGCGCCAACTACTACTTCAAAATTATGCTCGAACAATTTCCCTTCAGCTATTTTAGCTTGATATTTTTCTATATAATTTGGAGTAGTTCCGACGATTTTAAATCCTACATAATTATCGCCATACGCTAACGGAATGGCTTTTTTTACATACGGATGTTGCATCCAAACTTTGACTGAATCGTAACTAATATTTCCTGTTGGATCATCAACTTGATATACTGATGAAAGTACAAGTTGAAGAGGACTTCCTTGAGCTCCAAGTACCAAATCGACACCATCTAAATTGCTTTGGTATTTTTCTTCGAATTGTTTTTCAACTAAAATTAAAACTGTTATAATAGCTACTGAAGCAGTTAATAACAAAATACTCAAAATGGTGTTTAATGGTTTAAACCAAATATTTTTCCATGCTAATTTTCCGATCATACCATTGTAATTTGATTGGTGAATTTGGCTTTAATACGACTATCATGCGTAACAATAATTAAAGCGGCTTTATATTCTTTAGATAATGATTCCAATAACTCAATTACATTGTCTGCATTTTTATCATCTAAACTTGATGTGGGTTCATCGGCTAACAACACTTTAGGTTCATTAATTAATGCTCTTGCTATAGAAACACGCTGTTGTTGCCCAACACTCAATTGACTTGGTTGTTTGTGCGCTTGCTCTAAAATATCTAATTTGTTTAATAATTCTTTGGCGCGTTTTGTGTGCTTTTTGCCAGTAGCTAACCAACTTGCCATTTCTAAATTTTCTATAACGGAAAGCGAAGCAATAAAATGAGATTTTTGAAAAACCACACCAATATTTTTACCTCTAAAAGTATCCGCTTTACCAGCTTTAAGATTTGTGAAATCGGTATTATCAATAAAAATTTCACCAGAATTGGGTTGCAATAAACCTGCTAAAATGTGCAAATAGGTGGTTTTTCCTTTACCTGAATTTCCTGTAACCAAAATGGTACTTCCTGCCTGGCAAAATAAATCAGGCATAATGAAATTTTGATTTTTATCGTAAGAAAATGTTATATTTTTTGTGCTTATCATTTTGTTCTGTATTATGTGGCAAGATAAGAATATTGAAATAAGATTGAAAACGTATTAACAAAAATTTATCTCAATCAATCAAAAAGCAGTTATGCTTCGTAATCTTCAACTAATAATCCTTTTTCTTCATTGTAATAAATTGCTAATGAGCCATCAATAAAATCAAAATGAATAAAGTTTTCGTTTCTGTTTTCGTAATCATTTACTGTATTTACAGATAAAAGAGGTGTTTTAATTTTATCTTTCCAAATAGTAGCTGCGCTCACATCTACTCTTTTTAACGAAAGTACTTCTTGAAATTTTTCGTCTAACATTTTTTGTTCTTCCTCAAAATTGTAGTTTAAAGAAATTGTATAACCATTATCTTCTTCATTAATTTTGAAAAAATAAGTAGTTGTTTTATCAAAAACAATTTCAATAGTGTCCACAAAAACAAATTTTTCTTCAGGATTGACTAAATTAATCCAAAAATGATAAAAAATAGCCGAAATATTTTGATGCTGTTTTATTTGTGAAACTAATCTTAAATCTTGTTTGGTAAATTGATATAATTCGTTCATTGTATTGACTGTAAATTTATTTTGCAAAAGTACATTTTCTATTTTAAACACATAGGCACATAAGTTTTTTTTATCAAGAATAAATCTTTGTACCCATACTAAAAAATACCTGAATCTTTAAAACTTAAATAACCAAATTCAGTAATAATAATGTGATCTAATATTAAAACGTCTAAAGTTTGACCTGCAACTTTTAGCTTTTTAGTCAATTGTAAATCGGGTTCACTTGCTTGTAATTTGCCAGAAGGATGATTGTGACATAAAATTATTGAAGTGGCATGATATTCAAAAGCCGTTTTGAAAACCATTCTATTATCAACCACAGTTCCTGTGATGCCACCTTTACTAATTTGCGATTTATGAAGTACTTTATTAGAATTATTTAAATACAACACCCAAAATTCTTCGTGGGGTAACTCTCCAATTATGGGTTGCATAATTTCATACACGTTTTTACTTGAAGTGATTTTTGGTAATTCGGTTGCTTCTTCCAACCTTCTTCTTCTGCCTAATTCTAAAGCGGCAACAATACTTATGGCTTTAGCTTCTCCGATACCTTTAAATTGAACTAATTGATGAACTGAAAGTTTACTAAGCTGATTAAGATTATGGTTTGATGCGGCTAAAATTCGCTGACACAATTGTAGTGCGCTTTCATTTCTGGAGCCTGAACCTATTAATATAGCTAATAATTCCGAATCGGATAAGGTTGATTTACCTTTAAGTTGAAGTTTTTCTCGTGGGCGATCGTCTTCGGCCCACTGATGAATTGGCGTGTACATAAAAAAATTATTTTGGTGTTTATAAAAATCAAATTTAATAAAAAAAATGAAACCAAAAAATAATATTTTATACACAAAAAACCCTACGAGAGTCGATAACTCATGGAGGTTTAAATCATTGGCAAATTGACTAATTGTCTAATCGACCAATTGTTTCACTTCATCAAAATTCAATCCACCATAATTCCCCGAACTCATTAAAAGTAAAGCGGAATTATTAAATTCTTGAGCAAATAAATAATCTTTAAATTCTGTTGGATTGGTATAAATTATTAAATCTTTTCTATTGAATGCTTGTGCAATTTGTTCATAAGAAACTTCATCTAGTTGTTTGATTTTTACCGCATCTGGCGAATAAAAAACAACCGCAACATCTGCTGCGTCTAATGCGCCTTCGTATTCTTTTAAAAATTCAGCATTCAAACTACTATAAGTGTGTAATTCTAAACAAGCAATTAGTTTTCTATCTGGATATTGATCTTTTACTGCTATTGTAGTAGCTGAAACTTTACTTGGTGAATGAGCAAAATCTTTGTAAGCCACTTTATTACTACTTTCTGCAATTTTTTCTAAACGCTTACTTGCGCCTTTGAAAGTAGCTATCGCTTCGTAAAAATCAACCTCATCTACACCCATACATTGGCAAATCCATTTGGCTCCTGCTAAATTATTCAAATTATGGGCGCCAAAAACTTCAATAGGCATTGGTCCTTCAGGCGTGTCTAACAAAGTCGTTCCCTTTTCAACAGTATAACTTGGTGTTTGATAAGCAATTTTACGAATTGGATTCGTAGTTTCTTCAGCCACATGTTTTACGGTTACATCTTCTTCATTATATACTAAAATACCACCATTTGTAATTTGCGAAGTGAAAATACTAAATTGTTCTACATAATTTTCAAACGTAGGAAACACATTGATATGATCCCAAGCAATACCTGAAAGTAAGGCAATATTTGGTTGATATAAATGAAATTTTGGTCGTCTATCCATAGGAGAAGATAAATATTCATCGCCTTCTAAAACTATAAAATCGTTAGTTTCTGTAAGATGCACCATCGTATCAAAACCTTCTAATTGTGCGCCAACCATATAATCCACTTCAATGTTATGATAATGCATAACGTGTAAAATCATAGAAGTAATAGTTGTTTTTCCGTGAGAACCACCAATTACAACTCGAGTTTTATTTTTAGATTGTTCGTATAAAAATTCAGGATACGAATAAATTTTCAATCCTAATTCTTGTGCTTTTAACAATTCTGGATTATCTTCTTTTGCGTGCATCCCCAAAATAACTGCCTCGATATCCGTTGTGATTTTTTCTGGAAACCAACCCATTTCAATAGGCAATAGTCCTTTTTTCTCTAAACGAGATTTAGAAGGTTCAAAAATAGCATCATCGCTACCTGTTATTTGATATCCTTTATTATGTAACGCTAATGCTAAATTGTGCATGGCTGCTCCGCCAATGGCTATGAAATGTGTACGCATTTTGTATGGTTAATGGTTAAAGGCATTTGGTGAAAGGTAACGTATACCATTTACCAAAAACCCTTTACTAATTACTTTTTAATATTTTGTGCTTTTTCTTTGTCTTTTAACTTATACATATATAAATCATACAACTTATCATACGTTATGGCTGATTTACCTAATTGATGTGCTTTTATCAAATTTACTTCTGCAGCTTTATATCTTTTGTAATACACATCAATATAGCCTTTGGCTAAATAACCTTCACCTTTTGAAATGGCCATAAGTTCATCAGCATACTTTACTGCTTTGGTTTCACTACCGCCAATAATTCCTGGCAATTCAATATATAACATTACTAACGCCCATCTGGATTCAAGGTGTTTTTTATCCAAATTGGCAGCGGTTAAAAAAGCAGTTTCTATATCGCTTATCATACCAAGCGCTTTAAACTTATTAATAGATTTGGCTTTCATTCCTAATGCGCCGCCATATTTATACCAATAAGTAGCACTGTTTGGATTTTGAAGTTTTAATTTTTTATAATAAGAAATTGCAACATCCCATTTTTTTGAATTTCCTGCAATATCACCTAAATACTCAATTGTTTTTTGATGATTGGGAGCCGATTTTAAATAACTTTCAAACAATCCTTTGGCTTCTTCAAACTTTTTTTCTTTGTATAACTTTTCAGCTTTCTCAAATAAAGTCTGAGAAAACATGCATTGAGAAAAGAGTAAGAAAAGGAATAGAATTTTTTTCATAATTTTAAATTATTTTCAAAAATAAGAAAACATTTCGTTTTTTTCAATAAAAAAGAGCTGCTAATACTTGTTTTATTTATTTAAAAGGATGACGTTGCTGCCAAACGGTTTCGGGTTCTAGATTTTTAAATATTTTTCCTAAAAATGTATTGACTAATTTGCTGCTGTGATAAATAAAACCCGACATCATAACTGGTGTTGCTCCAATAGAACTTTTAATTTCTAATGCCGTTCTTCCGAAAATAATTTTTTTGAAATTATGAGAAATTCCGAATTCCGTCATGTTATATAACATATTCAAATACAACATTTTATTTTTTTGAACTTGGTCGTCGTATCCTAAAAAATACGTTTCTAAAACATCGTCATTTATTAAAACAGAATGAAAACCAATAAGTTTTTCTTCCAAAAAATAACCAAAAATTTTAAAGCCATCTCCACATTGTTTTTTAAATGTTGAAAAATGGTTTTCTGCCAAGAAAAAAGTATTAAAAGGTGCGTTTTTAGCTACATAATGATATAATTCATTTATTCTTGATTCAAATAAAACTACCTCATTTACATCTAATTCTTTTACAGAAATTCCTTCAAATTTTTTGTGCGCTCTTTTGTATTGGTCTCTATATTTTTTTGAAAAGGCGTTATAATAATCATCATTTGAATTCCAATTTGATGGTATTTCGAAAATCATATTAGGTTGTGTTTTGAATTCGTAAACTTTATCGAAAGCATACTTTTTAAATTCGACAGCACAATTTTGATAAAAATCCTTAAACGAAACCAAATGAATTTTAATCCCTTTTTGTTTGAAATACGCCTCTAATTGTTTTGAACTTTGTCTCAAAATAAAACTAATATCTTTAAAACTAATATCTTTGTTGAAAGCAAAAGCATTTTGACCGGTAATCATGTTATTTCCAATAAACAATGTATGTGAAGCAAAATTTCGAAAAATAAAATTACGTATAATTTTTTTAAAATGATTATCTCTTTCACCAAACGATTCTAATTTATTTAAATCTAAATATTGGGCTAAAGAAACACCAATTAGTTCAGAATCTTCATAAAATCCAATATAAAAACATTGCATATTTGTTGGAGCTGAGCGTTGTAAAACCTCTAAATAAGGCAATTGCAGAAAATGGTTTTCAGCAGCAACTGCATTCCAATTTTCTGGCAAGTTTTTACAAGTTTCGAATATTTTTATAGTAATTTTTTCCAAGGCATAAAAAAGTCCCACAAATGTAGGACTTCTATTTTATAAATAAATGTTAATTCTAATTATCTAGTAAAAAATACTAGTTTTAATGTACATCATCGGTTCGATATTTACAACAGCCATGGATTTTCGAATATTGTTCGTCAGTAGCTTTAACATCTTTAGTGTCATGACCTGCTTTTGCAATTGCTTTTTCTACGTCTAAAACAGTACATTTTGTTTCATCAATAATTAAATGTAAATCTTGATGATCTGCATGCCAAGTTGCACTTTTAACTCCTTTTACAGAATAAGCGGCTTTTTCGATTCGTTTTTTACACATTTCACATACGCCATTGACTTCAACTTCTACTTTTTTATTTTTATTAAGTTGTTCTTGTGCGTTTGCGTTCATTCCCAAAAAGGCAATTAAAAGTACTACTACTATTTTTTTCATAAATTTGGTTTTTACGAGGAACTTGGCAACTAATCCTCAAGTTAATATCTATAATTTTTATTTGAACACAGATTATATAAATTATTTAAATTTTAAAAAATCTGTTTAATCTGTGTTGCACTATTTTAATGATTATTATGATTTTCTACTTCTTTTTTATCTTTTATTTTAAATCGTATTCCTGCATAATACATCGTACCAAAAACTGGGCCATAAATCATGGTGCTATCAAAATAGGGACTGTTCGGATTATCCGAAGCAATTATGGCATTCTTCTGTTTAAAGTTTCCTAAATTTTCGGTTCCTAAATACATTTCAAATGTACTTGAAAATGTTCGTGTTATTTGCGCATTTACAAGCTGATAACTTGGCGTATATTCAGTCAATTGATACTGAACTGGATTTGCTTGTGTATTTGGCAATCTTTGCTGACCAATCCAATTAAAAGTGGCATCAAATTTCCATTGCTGTCCTTTTTCCAAAATATGCGTTTCATAAGCTATGTTAGCAAAGAAACGATTTTTAGCTTGTAAAGGTTTATCTAATAATCCGGTCGCATAATCGGTTTTAACATTTAAATATTTATAGGCCGTTCTAACATTTAAATGCGTCATTAAATTAATATTCCATTCAATTTGAAATGATTCTGCAAAACTTTTTCCATTTAAGTTAGAGAAAGTCACTTGCCTTGCATTTTCCAAATCCACCACAATTTGATTGCTGAAATCTGTTTTATAATAATCCACAACCAATTCATGTTCTTTTCCAAAAAGATAGAATTTCTGAATAAAACTTGTTCCATAATTCCATGCTATTTCTGGATTTAAACCATATAATTTTCCGTTATCATTTTTAATAACAATATCTCTAGAACTAGCCAAAACATTTATGTTTTCAGCAAAAATATTTGAGGCTCTTTTTCCTCTTCCTGCAGAAAAACGGAACGTAGTTTTTTCGAACGGATTATATTTAATATGAGCTCTAGGTGTGAAAAATAAGCCCAATCTGTTGTGATTGTCCGCTCTGGCACCTAAAACGAAACTGAAATTATTTAAATTATCGAAAGAATATTCAAAAAACGAACCAATTGAAGTATCAATTCTGTCATATTCCGCCATAAAATTGGCTTCTAAATGTTCTTCAAATGTATCATAATTAAAATTCAAACCCGTAATGAATTTATGCTTTGTATTGTTAATAATCGAATTAAAAATAAGGTTTGAAAAATAATTTTTATGATGAATATGATGTGTTTTATCTCCAAATTCAGAATGCATTTTATTATACTGAAAGGCTTGTTGAAAACCAATACTTTGAAAAGGCATATCTGGATAAACATATCCAATTTTGTTGGAAATTTCTATTTTATCTGTATTCACATGGCTTGTCCATAAATTGGGATTCATCACCATTTCATGCGAATTGTCGTTTATGGTTCCACCCGTTTTTTCATCTGAAAAATATTTTATATTTAAAAACGAAACGATTCCTTTTTCTGCATGATTGTATTGCCAACGATTTAAAATATTAACTTGTTTTCCTAAGGGATTGTCTAAAAACCCATCGTGATTCATATCATTTTTACTAGTTCTGGTATTTCCGTGAACTAAAACTAATGAACTTAATTTATCTGAATATTTATTGCCAAAATGAGTATTAATCTCATATCTGCCATCATTAGAGGCATAAACATTAGCAAAAAACGGGTCTTCTTTTTGAGGTTTAATTAACTCATAATTTATTTGACCCGAAATACTTTCATATCCATTTACTACACTCCCCGCCCCTTTTGTAATTTGAATACTTTCTGCCCAAGTTCCAGGAATAAAATTTAAACCTGTTGCCTGCAACGCACCTCGAATGGCTGGAATATTTTCTTCACTCATTAAAATATACGGACTAGTTAATCCTAACATTTTAATTTGTTTATTACCTGTAACGGCATCAGAAAAATTTACATCAATAGACGGATTTGTTTCAAAACTTTCCGATAAATTACAACACGCCGCTTTTTGTAATTCGCCTTGCGATAAATTTTGCGTATTGGTAACTGCTTTCTGTTTTCTACCTAACGTATTTTGCTTCTTTACAATAGTTACAGTTGCAATATTGCTTTCAGAAGCTGTTTTTTCTAATTGAATAGTAAAATCAGATTTGACACTTTGTTGCATTTGAAGTGTTTGAAAACCTTCTTTTTCTAAAATTAATACTAGATTTCGGTTTCCTTGAATTAAAGTAAACGAGCCATTTTCATCAGAATACAAAATGGAATTTAATTCTGAAATTGTAATTTTTACCTTTGCGACAGGAGAATTTTCCTTGTTAATAATTTTTCCTTGAACGCTACTTTGTGCTAAAGAAAATAATGGCATTAAGACCAAAAATAAGATTTTATACATAATTAATTAATAAAGTTTATAATTTAAAAAACTAAAAACGATATAAATTATGCGTAAAAAATAAGTTGAGAATAGAGTTTATAAAAAGGCGGTGCGTTAGAATTACAATAGTAATCTACATTTTTTTTATTTGAATAAAAGCAAGCTGTTTTAGCAAAAAATTCAGGTGTTTCATTTAAAAAATGTACAGCAGAAAAATCAAATTGAAAATCTTTTAAAATAGAATAATCAATTTTGTTTTCGGTATTGATTTCCTCATTGGAACAACAACCTTCTTCTTCCGATTCTATAGAATCTGAAGCGCAACAAGAATCTTCAGATGCAGAATCAATTAATTTATTATTTTGATATACTAAAGAGACATAAGCAATTTGGTCATTACAAAAATGCAATACCAAACTAGCGCTACTATTTACTAATAAAATAAATAATGCTAAAAAAATACTTGTGTGTTTTTTAAAATTCATTAGCGCAAATTTATGATATTTTTAAATAACTTATTGTTTATTAACACTTTTTTGATAAAAAAAAGCTGGAACAAATAAAATTAAAAATAAAGGTTGAATCAGAAACCTTCTAACATAGAAAACAAATAAATAATCTGGCGATTTAGAAAAATGTAATAAACTGAAAAAGATTACAATTAAAATAATAAAAAATAATGACAATAAAAAAGAGGTAAGTTTTACTATTGAAATGTCTTTAAATAAAAAATAAACTATCATAACTGTAAATATGCTGTTCATAAAATACCTATATAAAAGTCCTAAAAACAATTTAAAAGTATTAAATTCAGGTGCCATTTTATTTTTCGTATCACTATGAAAAAAATCTAGAAAAGGATCATAAAACAACTCTTTTTCAAACATTCTTATTAGCAATAGGGCAATTACCAAAATGCCAATAATTGCAATATCTAAGATTTTACTTTTTTTCTTTTGCATACGCTGAAAATTTTAGCACCCAAACAATCCATAATATAAAAACTACTCCATAAATAACCAATGGGAAAAGAATGTCGTGTAAAAAAGTGCCGTATTCTGGATATTTATAAAGCCCTGTAGTTAGCATAGCAATTCTAAAAATATTCAATATGAAAATCAATATCGAACCCAAAAAAATATATAAAAAAGTAGCAATAAATTTATTTGAAAAGGCAAATATAAAAGTAGCAAATAAAATAATTACGCTTACCGAATTACAACCTTCAACTATCCGGGCAATGTATTTGGAATTATAGATGACTTTATATGATGGCTCAAATTCATGTTTGAATATCTCACAATCTGCACCAAAAAAAACAAGCGTATTTTTTGTTTGTTCTGCTACAAAATGCGTAATACCATCAATTTCATTATTTTGTGTGTGGCATTGATTTAAATAAAACGAGTATACTATCGTAACTATAAAATAGCACAAAAGAAATTTCGCCAGAAAAATAAAAAATACCTTATGTTGCTGAAATATGTTTTTCAAAATTTTAATTTTAACAAAAATATAATTTTTACTTTCTTATTTATGTATAATTTTACAAAAAAATAAAAAATGGAATTTGAAAATATAAAATCAGAAGTAAAAAACATCATTAACAGTAATGAAAATAGAGATGAAAAGCTTATTCGTATTTGTCAATTATTACAAGATTCCATTTCATATTACAATTGGGTTGGATTTTATTTTGCAAATCACGAAACCAAAACATTACATCTTGGTCCTTATGTTGGGGCTGAAACCGATCATACCGTTATACCATTTGGAAAAGGAATTTGCGGACAAGTAGCAGAAAGCAATGCCAACTTTGTTGTTCCTGACGTTTCTGCTCAAGATAATTATATTGCTTGTAGCTTTACTGTAAAATCTGAAATTGTGGTGCCTTTATTTGTAAACGGGATAAATATTGGTCAAATTGATATTGACAGTCACGTTATCGATCCATTTACAGAAGCAGATGAACGTTTTTTAGAATTTGTAAACGAAGAAGTAGCTTCACTTTTTTAATTTTTTCTAAATAAAATCATTGTTGTCCGATTAAAAATTTTAATATAATTTTAAAGCTATGATTACGAACTGTTTAACTGCTTAAATTACATTTCGCCTTATTTTTTAATGTGATGCAATCAAATGAAAAATTTTGCCACGGATTTCACGGATTTAGCGGATTATCACCGATAAAATCTGTGAAATCTGTGAAATCTGTGGCAAAAAAATAGG
>NZ_JBBALQ010000020.1:0-27303 GCF_040402955.1 Flavobacterium sp.
TTTTATTTAGAAATTAATTAACCATAAATTTGCTTTTTAACACAGTTCATTCTGAGCTTGCGAAGAATCTCCTACGCAGTAGGACACCTTGTTCACCTGTGAACACAAACCCCTTTACCCCACACCCTTCACCCAACACCCATTTCAACACCCACTCAAAAAAGGAGATAGTGTATAGATACTCCGAAGTTAGTGTATAGATAGTGTATAGATAGTGTATGTAAACCATATTAAATAAATTATTGATAATAAAAGACAAATCCCAACCGCCACCAACAATTTATTAACAAACACTCAATATTCCCTTGATTTCTTATAATTCTATTTAACTAATTTTGAATTTGTAAAAAACTCAAATCTTTAAATATAATTTTTATGAAAAACAAACCACTTTTTAATTTATTAACGCCTTTTGCAACAAGCAACCCTGAAGGCAAATCGTTTAGAAATCTGCTAGCGCTAATTATGGTTATGGTTGGAATGAATGGGGTGATGGGGCAAATTGCGGCGTTCAATAATACATGGTCGGGGTCTCCTGCAACAGTAAATGCCACGACTACAGCTGTAAATGTCGGAACAATAACTATGTCTAGAGGTTCTGGGATAACAGCAGGATCAAGTACATCTAGATTTAGTTCGAATGGTTTTGCTTCAGGAGCCACTTTAACAATTAGTAATGACGATTATTATACTTTTACAATAACTGCAAATTCTGGTTATGCAATAAATCTCAATTCGGCTATATTATCAATTTCTTTGGGTTCATCTGGAACAGGTCCTCAAACTTATGGTGTTTATAGTTCAGTTGGTGGATTCGCATCTACTTCAGCTCAAATTGGCGCAAATTTAACTGCAGCAACTTCTCAAACCATAACAATTCCTTCTAGTGGATACAATAGTTTGTCTAGTATAGAGATTAGAATTTATGGATGGAATGCTTCTGCAGGAACTGGGACAGGTGGCCCTTCTTCAATTAGCTTAACTGGAAGCGTGTCTTCTCTTGGCGGTCCAAATATCACACAAACAGGGTTATTAAATACTTTTATTTCATCTGCAGTAAGTAGTCAATCTGCTGAGCAAACTTTTACAGTTGCTGGCACAACTTTAGCAGATAATATAGTAATAACTCCTCCAACTGGTTATCAAATTTCAACTTCTACTGGTGGTAGCTTTTCTCCTACAAACCCAATTACATTAACACAATCCAGCGGAACTGTTGCAACAACAACTATTTATGCCAGATTTAACCCAACTGCATTGTCCGATCAAGTTGGTGGAAACATTTCAATATCTACCACTGGAGCGACTACACAAAATGTTGCTGTTAGTGGAGAGGTAACTAATTTATCAGCTGGCGCAATAGCATTTGTGGCATTTCAAGGCGCAACACTAGATTTATATAGAATTGTAGCCTTAAACGATATTCCGAACAATACCAGAATTTGGTTTACCGACAAATCTTGGGATGGCGGAACATTATCTTTTTTCTCTGGAGAAGGTAATAATGTTTGGACAAATACAACAGGAAGTGCCATTGCTGCAGGAACAGTTATTCAATTTGATGCTGCGGGTGGCGCAACATTGGGAACAGGAGGCTTAAATTCTGGATTAGGGTCAGCAGGAGAGCAGTTATTTGCATATCAAGGAACATTAACTTCACCAACTTTTGTGGCTGGCTATACATCTGGAACAGTAATTACTACCGGTGTTACCACTGCAACTGCAACATATGTACCTGCAGGTTTAACAAGCGGAACTAATTTTGTGGCCTTGGGAGATATTACATTTGGTTCTTCTTATGTAACAGCAGCAACACACAATAGAAGTTTAGCAGATATGAGAAGTCATATCCATAATATAGCCAATTTAACAACAGGCAATACATCTACCACTACCAACGGAAATTGGCCTACCTATACTTTCAATATCTCAAACAATTGGATTGGAGCAAATGGAAACTGGAATACGGCTGGAAACTGGAGTTTTGCCACAGTACCTACAAGCAGTGACCACATTACCATTTCATCAGGTAGCCCGGTTTTGGACGTTGATTACACCTTACCAGTAGGAAAAACATTAACTCTTAGTGGAACAGGTGGTTTAACCATAAATCCAGGTAAAATTTTAACCATTGCAGGAACAGCAGATTTTGGTGGAAATGTAGTAACATTCAAATCAGACGTTACGGGTACTGCTATGTTAGGGACATTAACCGGAACGCTTTCAGACGCTACTAATGTGAAAGTCGAACGCTACATCCCATCTGGCAAACGTGCTTTTAGATTATTAAGTCCGGCAGTAACCACAACAACGTTTATCTCAGGCAACTGGCAAGGACAAACCCACATTACGGGTGGCGCTTCAGGCGGCTTTGATGTTACTGAAACCAATAATCCATCTATGTTTACGTATAACAACCAAGTTGCATCAGGTACGGGTTGGACAGCAATTGCCAATACCAATGCAACCAATTTAATAGCAGGGGTAGGATATAGAATGTTGGTTAGAGGAGATAGAACCCCTACTAATATAACAGCTGCTACAACTGATAACATGAATGCAGCCATTACATTAAGTGCTACAGGAACCTTGAAGACAGGAACCGTTGCCTTAAGTTCAAGCAGCACACCAGCGATTAATAATACAGCAAACACGACTACTGCTGATTTTAGTTTAGTGGGTAACCCATACCAAAGTGCAGTAGACTGGCATGCAGTAACAAAATCGGGTATCGACGCTACGTATTATGCATGGGATCCAAATATGGGAACAGGAGCTGCTAGAGGTAATTATGTAGCTTATAATGTTTCAACGGGTACTAATAATGTAGGTTCACAAGTAGGTCAATTCATTCAACCCGGTCAAGCCTTTTTTGTAAAGAATACGGTTGCAGGAACAGCAGGTACATTAACCTTCCAAGAAGCACATAAAGCGACAACTAGTGCTAATGTATTTAGAACCGCTAATCAAACTGAAAGTGCAAACCCTGCTTCATTAAGTATGCAGTTATACGATCCTAACGAACTAGCAATTGGAGGGTATCCTATAGATGCTACAAAAGCTGTTTTTGGTTCAGAGTACACAAACGAATTAGGTCTTGGTGATGCTACGAAATTGGAAGCAGCAGGCGAAAACATAGCATGGTTTAGAAACAATACCAAACTAGCCATTGATGCCGCAGCACCAGTAACTACATCTGATGAGTTAGCAATGAAAACGATTCGTTTAGGAGCGAATAAGAACTATACGTTTAAAATTCAAACTACAAATTTTGATACTGCTTTAACACCGTATTTAGTAGATACTTTTTTAAACACGCAAACTGAGATTACTACTTCACAAGCATATTTAGCATCATTTGTTACCACAAGCAATGTGGCATCTTACAATGAAAATCGTTTTAAAATAGTATTTCAAAACGTGGTGCTTAGTACAGATAAATTTGCTAGTCAAGTAGGTTTATACCCAAATCCTTCTAAAGGAAATGGTTTCTATTTGCAATTGCCTTCAGCAGCACAAGCAACGGTAAAACTATACAATACGATAGGCCAAGAAATTGCAATAACCAATAATTCAGGTTATTACCAAGCCAAACAGAGTTTAGCATCAGGTGTGTATCATATTATGGTTACACAAGAGGAAAAAACAAGTAAATTAAAATGGATTGTTGAATAATAAAAAGCAATAAGATGAAAAATAATAGTAAAAAAATATACAGTTTAGCATTTGTTTTAGTTTGTGGATTACTTCAAGCACAAGAAACCTTTCCAGATGACACCCAAGACGTGCCGGTAAATGATTACTTACCCGCGTTATTTATAACAGCAATAGCAATAGCATATTGGCTAATTCATAAAAGAAAACTAGTTAAATAAATAGCATAAACCGCCTCCAACGAGGCGGTTTTTTTGGCAAAAGGTTTTTGGCACAGGGTAAAGGGAGCGCAAATTCGCACTAATTCGCTAATTTTCTAATTATCTCATTACTTTCGATAAAAATACTACTCAAAAACATAAGATATAAGTACAAATTTTTTATATTCGCACTCAATTACTAATACAATTATGAAAACAATAAGCAAATTACAAATCTTCTTTTTTTTAGTGATGACTTCTTCACTTTTTGCACAATTTAATGTGAATAATTTATCTCTTGAGGCCGGCTATGGTTATACCGGCGCTATAGGGCCCTATCAAAAGTTGTATAAATCTAATTTTTCTGGATTTAATCATTTTAATATAGGAATTAGATATATGTTTAATGAAAAATTCGGAGCAAAAGTCGCCTATAAATTAGACCATTTTGTGAATGACCCTGGAGGAAAAGTTGGAATTACATATAGCGCAGTTGCTCTATCTGGAATTTATAATTTGGGAAAACAATTGGGTTTAACTTATCTAACAAGAGATAAAGTAGGAATAAATGCCCACTTAGATGCTGGTATTGCATTTGGATATATGATTGGTCAAAATAAACACGAAAAAATTGGCGTGGTTGGAATTGGACTTACACCAATGTATAACATCTCAAATAATTTTGCCTTAACAGCTGATTTTACTCATAATTTTACCATGAAGCAACATTACGGATTTGATGGTGTTTTACTAAATAAAGACTACACGCCGCAATCTGGAGGTTACTATAATTTTTCATTTGGGTTAATCTATTATTTAGGAGAAAACAAATACCATTCAGATTGGTATTAATAATCAGGTTAAAGAAAATTAAAAAGCAACTTTTTAGTTCTAATTTAGAATTAAAAGTTGCTTTTTTTATGCTGAAAACACTAACATTTCTTAATTTTTTCTAAAAAAACACCCAAAATCTTATAATTTAACGGACAATTAACAACTTATATTGTTTTAATGTAACATCTTGCGTTGTTAAAATATTTTTTAAAATTTATTGAAAATAATACAAAATAAAATGCAAGAAAATAATACAGGGATAGACATAAGCGCGCTTAACGAAAAAATTGAAAACGAAAGCGCTTTTATTGATTTGCTAACTTCAGAATTAAGCAAAGTAATTGTAGGTCAAAAAGCAATGATTGAGCGCTTGTTAATTGGCTTATTAGGTCAAGGACATGTGTTGTTAGAAGGAATGCCAGGTTTGGCAAAAACCTTAGTCATTAATACATTATCCAAAGCCGTTCACGGTAGTTTTCATCGTATTCAATTTACACCAGATTTGCTTCCTGCAGACGTGGTTGGAACGATGGTGTACAATTTCAAAGAAAATGAGTTTTCTGTAAAAAAAGGTCCCATTTTTGCCAATTTTGTTCTGGCAGATGAAATCAATAGAGCACCTGCAAAAGTACAATCAGCTTTACTGGAAGCTATGCAAGAAAAGCAAGTTACAATTGGTGAAACTACCTATAAATTAGACACGCCTTTTTTAGTTTTAGCTACACAAAACCCAGTAGAACAGGAAGGAACCTATCCGTTACCTGAAGCACAAGTAGACCGATTTATGTTAAAAACCATTGTCGATTATCCGAAAATGGAAGAAGAACAACTTATTATTCGTAACAGTTTAATGGAAAATACGGCTACTATAAATCCTGTGATTAGCATTGCGCAAATCATCAAAGCACAACAAACCGTAAAGGAAGTGTATATGGATGAGAAAATCGAGAAATATATTTTAGATATTGTTTTCGCCACGCGTTATCCAGAAAAATATAGATTAGAAAACTTAAAACCACTAATTAGTTTTGGTGCTTCGCCAAGAGGAAGTATTAATTTGGCATTAGCTGCGAAATGTTATGCTTTTATCAAACGAAGAGGCTATGTCATCCCTGAAGATGTTAGAGCGGTGGTACACGATGTATTACGCCACAGAATAGGTATTACTTATGAAGCCGAAGCCGAAAACATCACTTCAGAAGACATTATCAATAAAGTTTTAAATCAGGTACAAGTACCTTAATGAAGGAAGAGTTTAAAGTTATTAGTAAAGCGTTTGTTACGAAATACTAAACACGAAAATGGAGACGAAAGAGTTACTGAAGAAAGTCAAAAAAATTGAAATTAAAACCCGAAGATTGAGCGATCATATTTTCTCGGGACACTATCACACGTCTTTTAAAGGACGAGGAATGACTTTTTCTGAAGTGCGACAATACCAATATGGAGACGATTTTAGAGCTATAGATTGGAATGTTTCCGCAAGAAATAACGATGCCTTTGTAAAAATATTTGAAGAGGAACGCGAATTAACCATGATGTTAGTTATCGACTGCTCAGCGTCTCAGAATTTTGGAACTTCCGCACAAAACAAAAAAGATATGGTAACCGAAATTGCTGCAACGTTAGCTTTTTCAGCCACAAAAAACAACGATAAAATTGGGTTAGTTTTATTTACCAACGAAATAGAATTATATATTCCACCCAAAAAAGGAAAATCACACGTTTTAAGAATTATCCGTGAATTAGTCGAATGGCAACCGAAAAGCAAAACTACCAATGTGGCATTTGCATTAGAATTTTTGTCAAGTGTAATAAAAAAAAGAGCGATTGTGTTTTTAATTTCCGATTTTATGACTTCCGACTTCCAAAAACCGTTGCAAATTGCGTCTAAAAAACACGATGTAACAGGAATTAGAATTTTTGATTCACGTGAAAAATCACTTCCAAATGTTGGCATTATTCAAATGCAAGATGTAGAAACAGGACAATTAATTTGGTTAGATACACAAACTGAAACTACTCGTTTGGCTTATCAGAAAAACTACACAAACAAGGTTGAAATTTGCCAAAACACCTTTCGTAAATGTGCCGCAGGATTAGTAGAAACAGAAACTAATGAAAGTTACGTAACAAAATTAGTAACCTATTTTAAAAGTAGAGCCTAATGCGAATTAAATTCATTTTTCTTTTCTTGTTTTCTTTTGTTGTAGGGTTTTCCCAAACGATAGGGACGACTGTGTCTAAAAAGGAAATTAAAATTGGCGAACAAATTCAGCTTACTTTAAAAACAAAAGTAAACGAAAAAGAGGTCGTATTTTTCCCAGATTTAGATTCGATAGGCAAATTGGAAGTGGTGCAATCTTTTCCACCAGAAAAAAACAAAAAAGGCAACCAAACCGAATGGATAAAAAAATATAATCTTACCCAATTTGATGCAGGCACCTATAAAATTCCTGCATTAGAAGTACTTATAAATACCAAAAAAACCAAATCTGAAAGTATTGAAATTTCCGTAATTGACGTAGAAGTAGATACTACAAAGCAAAAAATGTATGATATTAAAGAAGATGAAATTCTTTCTATAAATCCAGAGAAAAAGCAACAAGAGCTTTCAGATTCTCAACTAATTTTAGGATTATTTTCTGCTTTTTTCATAGCAGGGATATTGTATATACTTTTGCGAATAAAACAGCGTAAAAAAACAAAATCAGAAGCCTATATTTCTCCATATAATAAAGCTTTTTTAGCTTTTTCAGAAGTAAACGCCAATGCCAATTCTAAAGAATATTATTCTAATTTAACCCAAATAATAAAATCGTATTTTGAAAAAACGTTAGAATTTTCTGCGTTAGAAAGCACTACGGAACAATTTATTTTTAAACTAAAAAAAGCGGTACAAAATAAGAAATTTCAAATTTCAGAAACGTCTATTTCACAAATTGAAACCCTTTTTACTAAGGCAGATTTAGTAAAGTTTGCAAAGATTATTATTTCTCTACCAGAACAAAATGCAGATAAAATAGCTTCGGAAAATTTAATTAATGTTTTTCATAAAACCTTACCCGTTTCTGCCGAAGAACATCAAGTTGCTTTAGCTAAAATAGCAGAAATAGAGCAACAAAATAAATATAAAAACATCAGACAAACGGCATTTATTGTTACTTTTTTAGTGGCATTAATTTCTGTAGTTTTCTTTTTTGGATGGCAAAATGTAACCAATTATTTTTCTGCAAAAATTAACGGAAAAGATGCCGATTATTATCTAAAAAAAGAATGGATCGTTTCTGAATACGGATTGCCTATTTTGCAAGTAGAAACGCCGGAAGTTTTAGTTCGTGATTTGGTTACTTTAAAAAATCCAAACATTAAAAATATCGCGCAATTTTCTTGGCAAAATCCAGAGGATAAATTAGCCATTTCGCTACAAACGATTGCTTATAAAGATTCTATAAAAACAGATTTAAAAGCAATTTTTAATGATGAAATGAGCGAAATGATGCAATTGCAAGCCACTAAAATTCAAACAACTGCTAAGAAATTTAAAAATGTAAAGGATTTATCTGGCGATATTTTAGAAGGTACATTTGAAATTAATTCAGCCAACCAAACCAAACAAATGCGATTTTTTACCGTTTTTATTTCGGATAATTTCGGATTACAAAAAGTAAGAATTACTCACGATGCTAAGGACAAATTAGCTAAAGATTTCATAGATCGTGTTACAAATAGTCTCGAACAAGTAAACCAAGAGGAAGATGAATAGTGCTTTTATGCATCCCCATTTTTTATGGCTGTTATTGGTACTTCCGATAGCGGCGTTTTGGCAATACATAAAAGCGAACAAACAAAATCCAACTTTAAAAATCAGCACCACGGAAGGATTATCCATCAAAAAATCGTGGATTATAAAGTGTCGACCGTTTTTGTTTTTGTTAAAGCTTGTGTCTTTAGGATTTGTAATTATAGCATTAGCCCGACCAAGAAACACACAAAAATCAAATTTTACCGACAGTAAAAACGGAATTGATATTGTTATTGCTACCGATGTATCGGGAAGTATGCTGGCTACCGATTTTAAACCAAATCGATTGGAAGCTATAAAAAAAGTAGCCGAATCATTTATACAAAAACGAACCAATGATAGAATTGGTTTAGTGGTGTATGCCGGTGAAAGTTACACCAAAACGCCAGTAACTTCAGACAAAATTATGTTGCTAAACGCTTTAAGAGAGGTGCAGTATAATGGATTGGTTTTACAAGACGGAACCGCAATAGGAATTGGTTTAGGAACTGCCATTAATCGAATTAAAAATAGCAAAGCAAAATCTAAAATTATCATTTTATTAACGGATGGGGTAAACAATGTGGGAAGTTTAGATCCCATTTCGGCAGCAGAAATCGCTAAAGATTATGGTATAAAAGTCTATACGGTAGGTGTTGGAACAAACGGAATGGCAAATTTTCCAGTAGCAAAAGACAGTAATGGAAACATCGTTTTTCAACCTCAAAAAGTGGAAATTGACGAGAAAATTTTGCAAGAAATCGCTTCTATTACAAAAGGGAAATATTTTAGAGCTACTGACAATAATAAATTAGAAGCTATTTATGATGAAATCGACGGTTTAGAAAAGTCTAAGATTATAGAAAATCGCTTAATGCTATTTGATGAACAATTTCGTACTTGGTTACTTTTAGGATTATTCTTTGTGGTTTTAGAAATGATTTTAAATCGCACGCTATTTAAAAGTTTTGTATAATGTTTGATTTTGAATCGCCATATTATTTTATTTTAGTGTTACTAATTCCAATTGGATTAGTGGCACAGAAAGCCTATGTGAAATGGCAAATGGAAAAACAAGCTTTATTTAGTGAACTGCAAGCCCTTGAAAAACTACTTGTAAATTCACCGAAACAGATATCGCGTATTAAATTTATGTTGCAAATAATGGCTGTTTTTTTCATTGTTTTAGCTTTGGTAAATCCAAAATTGGGTTCAAAAGTTGAAATAGTTCCTGCAAAAGGAGTTGAAATTGTTTTTGCCATTGATGTGTCAAAAAGTATGTTGTGTAAAGACATTCAGCCCAACCGCTTGGAAAAATCCAAGCAAATAATGACACAAATGATTGAATCTATTGGAAGTGATAGAATTGGAATTGTAGCTTATGCGGGCAGTGCCTATCCTGTTTTACCAATGACAACAGATTATGAATTGGCAAAAATGTTTACACAAAGTTTGAGTACAGATATAATATCTTCTCAAGGAACGGCAATTGAAAGTGCCATTAAAACTAGTGTGGATTTCTTTGATAATCCAACTTCGGGGAAAGCTATTATTTTATTCTCAGATGGTGAAGATCACGAAAACACTTCTTTCGATGTAGCTAAAGTAACAAAAGAAAAAAATGTAAAAATAATTACTGTTGGTATAGGAACTTCAAACGGTGGTACAATTGAATTTATTGATGAATTGGGTTTTCAACAAGTTAAAAAAGATAAAAACGGGCAAGTTGTAACCACAAAACTAAAGGAAGAAGTATTACAGAAAATAGCTTCAGAAACCAATGGTACGTATTGCAATGACAATCAAATTTCAAAAGTAGTTACTTCAATAAATTCGGCATTAGCATCCGTAAAACAACAAGAATTTAAAGCCCAACAATTGGCACAAAAACAATCGCAATTTCAATGGTTTTTAGGCATTGCATTTTTATTACTTTTGCTCGAATTTTTTATTACAAATAGTAATTTAAACATCAAAAATTGGTTTTCAAAACACCAGGCACATCTATTTTTGCTCGTGTTTTTAACTTCAGGAACGGCCTTTTCTCAAGAAAAAAACACGGATAATTCGCAACAAAAAGAAAAGCAATTACGTTGGATAAAAGCCAAAGAAAAAAAGCAAAAACAACCTGCAGAATATAATTTAGGAAACACCATTTATAAAAATAAAAAGTATGCCGAAGCGATAAGCAATTATAAAAATGCCGCTTTATTAGCAAATACTTCTGCACAAAAACACAAAGCGTATCATAATTTAGGAAACGCATATATGCAAGATAAAAATTATAAATTGGCAGTTGCATCCTACAAAAATGCTTTAAAGGCGAACGCTAAAGATGAAAAAACCAGATACAATTTAGCGTTAGCAAAAAAATTATTAAAAAATTATCCGCCAAAACCAAATCCGAAAAATAAAAACAAGAAAAAAAACCAAAAAGACAAAAAGCAACAAGACAAGAAAGACAATAAAAACAAACAAAAAAGTCAGCCAAAAAAACCAAGCGCAAACAAACAACGAATGGATAACGTGTTAAAAGCAATTAGCAATGAAGAAAAAAAAGTGCAGGAAAAAGTAAACGCAAATAAAACAAAAACGAACACAACAAGTACAGAAAAAGATTGGTAAAATGAATAACAAAATAAAAATACTACTAACCTTATTGTTTTTCCCTTTTTTTTCCTTTTCTCAGGTAAAATTAGAGGTAAAAGCAGAAAAAACGAACCTTAAAATTGGTGAAGTAATTCAGGTTACTTATATTTTTAACGAAGAAGGCTCAAACTTCACACCTCCTAATTTTAATGGGTTTAATAAGGGCGGTTCGTACGTTTCTTCTAATGAAGAATACATAAATGGGGATTATGCCATACAACAAGTATATACCTATGTAATTCAGGCGGCCAAAGCAGGAAGATTACTTATTTCTCCAGCAACAATTAAATTTAATGGAAAAACGTATGCATCAAAATCTGTAACGGTTTCTGTTTCCAACGAAAAAGCTGCTGATGCCATACAGAGAAACCAAAATTCAACCAACGCACCGAAACCCGCTGCAGTAAATAAATCCATTTCTGGCGCAAATAATTTATTATTTATTGATGTAGAAGTTAGTAAAACCACCGCATTTGTAAATGAACCAGTTGAGGTGTTTTATCGTATTTATTTAGCTCCTAATTTAGAGATTGAGCTGAACAAAAACATGGTTACAAAATTCAATAATTTTTGGAGTCAAACGGAAGATGTACAAGGCGGATGGGAGCGAAAGGTCGTAAATAATAGAGTATACAAATCTAAGATTTTCAAGAAAGCCATTTTGTACCCTCAAAAAACCGGGAAACTTCAAATATCACCTATTACTTTAGACTTAAACATAAGTTATCCAACAGGAGATTTTGATTTTTTTGGCGATCCAGAATTTGATGTTGCCAGAAGAGAAATTGTTTCTAATACAAAAAATCTTCAAGTAAGTTCATTGCCAGAAAAAGGAAAGCCCGAAAACTTCACAGGTGCTGTTGGAACTTTTGATTTTCAAGCAAATGTATCTAAAAACAATTTAAAATCAGGCGAGTCCTTACAATTAGACTTGATTGTTTCTGGAACTGGAAATTTAAAATTGTTCGAGATCCCTAAACCTAATTTACCAGCTAATTTTGAAATTTACGAACCAAAACATCAAGAATTTGTAAACGAAAACATAAACGGAATTTCTGGAAAAATTAAAGATAGTTATACCATTATCCCACAAGAAAAAGGGGATTTCAAATTAAAACAACAGTATTTTTCATTTTTCGATGTCAAATCAAAAACCTACAAAACCATTTCATCTGAAGCTATAGATTTAGATGTACTTCAAGGAGAAAATCAAGCGAATGTTACCTCGGTTTCAAAATCTAAATTGGAAAATAAATCTCAAAAAAGCGAAAAATCCTCTGGTTTTGAATTTTCGTTTATGCATTTTATTGGAGGTGTAACTTTAGTAGGATTGACTTTATTGTTTTTTGCATTAAAAAGAAACAAATCGGAAACGGATGAAGAGGTAAAAACAGAAATAAAATCTGTAAAAAAGGATTTTTCTGTAAACGATATTCAAATCTATTTGACAGAAAAGGAAGTGTTTTATCAGAAAATGGAACTTAAAATTAATGCGTTTTTACATTATAAATTTGGTTTAGAAAAAGCAGAATTAAATAAAGAAAACATCGTTCAAAAATTTCAGGAAAACCACATTTCTCAAGAAAACACTAACGATTTTATAGGACTGTTACAAAATTGCGAAAAAGTAAGATATATGCCAACATCTGATGGAAATATGCAATTGGATTTTGAAAAACTACAACAATTAGTACAAATTATTAACGTGTAAACGCAATAATTAGAATATAATTTTGTTTAATGTATATTTGTACAAATACACAAACAAAAAACAGCCATTCATTCCAAATGAAAAAAATACTTTCTTATTTATTTTTTTGTTTTTCGATACTTTCTTTTTCACAACAGAAATTATGGAAAGGCTATTTTTCATATAATGAAATTACAGATGTTTGTATTTCTGACCAAAAGGTATATTCAAGTACAAAAAATTCTGTTTTTAATAAAGATGTATCTTCAAATATTTTAACCACTTTTACTTCAGTAAACGATGTAAAACCAGATGAGATTACTGCCATTTTCCAGACATCAAATAATCATACTTTAATTGGAAATAAAAACGGATTAATTATTCTTATAAAACCAGATGGCTCAACGCTTAATAAAGTTGATATTATTACCGATGTGCCTGTGCCAGCCAATAGAAAAAAAATTAACGGTTTTTATGAGTACAACGGGAAAGTATACGTGTCTACACAATACGGAATTAGCGTAATTAAGTTGTCTAATTTTGAAATTGAATCCAGTTTTTATATTGGAAATTCAGGGGAATTTATAGATGTTTTACAAACTACAATTTTTAATAATGAAATTTTTGCAGTAACCCGAACCCAAGGCATTAAAAAAGCAAGTATAACCAATCCTTTTTTGTACGATTTTTCGCAATGGTCGGTTTTTAATTCTTTAAATTGGTCTAGTTTGGTAGTTTTTAGTAATCAACTAATTGCAACAGATTTTTCTACTAATATTTATAGGTTTATTGGAAATACACCACAAGTTTTTAGCACACATTATACAGCTCCATTAAAGCTAAGAACAGATGGCGAATATTTAACTTTTACGGGTCAGTATCAAGTAAATGTATACAATAGTAATTTAACACTTGTAGCAACTACATTTCAAGTAACTGGTGTTTCAGAATTACTTACTTGTGCCATTACCAAAAATGACAAATTATATATAGGAACTGCAAAAAACGGATTATATGAAGCGCCTTTAAGCAGTAATTTAGTTTTTACCAACATTTCACCCAACGGACCTATTGAAGATTTGGCCTTTAAAGTAGCCAAAACCAAAACCGATATATGGTTAACTCACGGAAGTTATGACAGAACCTATACACCAGATTATAAATTACAAGGCATAAGTATTTTTAACTCCAATACGGGTTGGGCTAAAATCCCAAATACCCAAGTATTAGGTGCTGTTTCGCTAGCCGCAATAGTAGAAAACCCAAGAAATAGCAGTGAAGTTTTTGTAGCTTCTGGACAAAGTGGTTTGTTGAAATTCACAAATAAAACAAATCCTTTTTTATTCAATCAAACCAATTTTTTAGAATCGTTGCTGTTGCCACCGCCAGACCAAAACTATATCTCGGTGCGAATAAACGGAATGAAATATGATAAAGACGGTAATTTATGGCTTACAAACGCTTCAGTTGACAACGGCTTAAAAGTATTGAAAAACAATAATACTTGGCAATCCTATAATTTAAATAACATTATTCAAAATCCAAAAGGATTGAATTATGGCAATATAGACATCGATAAAAATGGTACAAAATGGACGGCTACGTATGCTGGTGGCGTACTTGCTTTTAATGAAAAATATAATAATAAATTTATAATCATTAACGAAGAAAACGGAAACTTGCCTAACAATGATGTGCGATGCGTGGCAGTAGATAATAAAAACCAACTTTGGATTGGAACGTTTAAAGGGTTACGAATTTTAAATAGCGTAGACAGATTTATTTCCGAATCATCATTAACAACAACGAATATTGTTATTCAGGATGGCGATTTGGCTCAGGAATTGTTTTACCAACAAGTAATTCAGGATATTAAAGTAGATGGTGCCAACAACAAATGGGTAGCTATTGCAGACGCGGGCGTTTTTCAGGTTAGTGCAAATGGACAAATTACGTTACGAAGATTTACAAAAGACAATTCCCCTTTACCCAGCAATAATGTGTTAGATATTGAAATTGATGAGGTTTCAGGCGAAGTGTTTTTTGCTACTGATAAAGGTTTGGTTTCTTTTTTAGGATCAGCCACAAGAGGAGACGATGATTTACAAAACGTATACATATATCCAAATCCGGTTCGACCAGAATATTCAGGAACAGTAAAAATATCTGGATTGATGGATAAAGTCAATTTAAAAATCACTGACATTGAAGGAAATTTAGTTTTTGAAACAACCTCTTCTGGTGGAACGGTAGAATGGGATACCACTGCGTTTGGAAAATATAAAGTAGCCTCTGGCGTTTATATGGTTTTTGTTTCGTCAAACGATGCCGCAGAAACTACCGTAAAAAAAATAATGGTAGTTAGATAATGCAAATAAAAACCAAAGCTATTGTTTTAAGTGCTATTAAGTACCAAGAAAAAAGTTTAATTGTTAAATGTTTTACCCAATCAGACGGGTTAAAATCTTATTTTATAGCCAGTGCTTTTTCTTCCAAAAAGTCCAATCAAAAAATGGCGTATTTTCAACCGTTAAACCTTTTAGAAATAGAAGCCAACCATAAAAATAAAGGCGCTTTAGAGCACTTTAAAGAAGTAAAACTCGCGTATAATTATCAAAATATAAATACGGACATTGTAAAAAGCGCTATGGTTTTTTTCTTGTCAGAAGTAATTCATAATAGTGTTTTTGAAGAAGAAAAAAACGAGAATTTATTTTCATTTTTAGAAACGTCTTTATTGTGGTTAGATGCGAATGATTCCATCTCGAATTTTCACCTAATTTTCCTTTTAGAACTCACAAAATTTTTAGGGTTTTATCCACAAATACAAGAAACAGATTTTGCTTATTTTGAAATGATTGACGGTGTTTTTTCTCCTTTTCAAGGCACAAGTTGCCTAAACGCACATGAAACGAACTTGCTTAAAAAAGCTTTACGATTAAGATATGACGACAATCAGAAAGCATTTGCAGGAACAGAGCGACAAATATTGTTAAAAATCCTTTTAGATTATTATGCCATTCACTTAGATGGTTTTAAAAAACCAAAATCTTTAGACGTTTTAAAAGAAGTTTTTTCTTAACCTACAACTTTTGCCTTTTCTCTTTTGCCTTTTCTCTTTAAATCCTTACTTTCGCAAATTGATTTAAGATAGCGATAAAATGAGCACAAAATTTACAGAATACAAAGGACTTGACTTACCAACGGTAGCATCAGAAGTTCTTGATTTTTGGAAGGAAAACAACATCTTTGAAAAAAGTGTATCTACACGTGAAGGAAACCAACCATTTGTATTTTTTGAAGGACCACCTTCTGCAAACGGATTGCCTGGAATTCACCACGTAATGGCGCGTGCTATTAAAGATATTTTTTGTCGATATAAAACTCAAAAAGGATTTCAAGTTAAGCGTAAAGCAGGTTGGGACACTCACGGATTACCAGTAGAATTAGGTACTGAAGCCGCTTTAGGAATTACAAAAGAAGACATCGGAAAAACCATTTCCGTTTCAGAATACAACGAAGCGTGTAAGAAAACAGTTATGCGTTATACCGACGTTTGGAATGACTTAACCGAAAAAATGGGCTATTGGGTAGATATGGAAGATCCGTATGTGACATATAAATCCAAATATATGGAATCGGTTTGGTGGTTACTAAAACAAATTTATAATAAAGATTTGCTATACAAAGGCTACACCATTCAACCGTATTCGCCAAAAGCAGGAACAGGTTTGTCTTCACACGAAGTCAATCAGCCTGGTTCGTATCGTGATGTTACGGATACGACTGTAGTAGCACAATTTAAAAGCCCCCTAACCCCCGAAGGGGGAACTACCAACGATATTGCTAAAGCGTTTCGTTTAAGTTCCAATCTTTTGGAAGGATTTGGGGAAGCCTATTTTTTAGCTTGGACAACAACGCCTTGGACGTTGCCATCAAATACCGCATTAACGGTTGGACCAAAAATTGACTATGTTTTGGTTAGATCATTCAATCAATATACGTTTGAGCCTGTAAATGTTATTTTAGCTAAAAACCTTGTCGGAAAACAATTTGGGAAAGGATTTTTTGAATCTGAAAGCGAATTTGATTTTACTAATTTCGAGAATTTATCTTTTGAAGGAGCTAAAGGGAAAGTCCCATTTGGACCAATCCCTTATAGCATTTTAGCCGAATGTAAAGGTTCAGATTTAGTCGGAATTCGATACAAACAATTAATGCCATTAGCATTACCGTATCAAAACCCTGAAAATGCGTTTCGAGTAATTGCAGGAGATTTTGTAACTACCGAAGACGGAACTGGAATCGTACACACCGCACCTACATTTGGAGCAGATGATGCTAAAGTTGCTAAAGAAGCCACTCCAGAAGTGCCGCCAATGTTGGTTTTAGATGAAAACGGGAATGCAGTACCGTTAGTAGATTTACAAGGGAAATTCATTTCTAATTTAGGCGAATATTCTGGGAAATACGTTAAAAACGAATATTACAATGAAGGCAAAGCACCAGAACGTTCTGCCGACGTAGAAATTGCTATCCAATTAAAAGAAGAAAACAAAGCCTTTAAGGTAGAAAAATACGTACACAGTTACCCACATTGCTGGCGAACAGACAAACCTATTTTATATTATCCGTTAGATTCTTGGTTCATTAAAGTAACCGAAATTAAAGATAGAATGTTCGATTTAAATGAAACCATCAACTGGAAGCCAAAAGCAACTGGAGAAGGTCGTTTTGGAAATTGGTTGAAAAATGCCAATGACTGGAACTTATCGCGTTCAAGATATTGGGGAATTCCTTTACCAATTTGGAGAAATGAAGAAGGGACTGAAGAAATCTTAGTAGGTTCTGTAGCAGAATTAGTTCAAGAAATTGAAAAAGCAATTGCCGCTGGTTTTATGACAGAAAATCCATACAAAGGATTTGAAATCGGAAATATGACTGAAGAAAATTACGATTTAGTCGATTTACACAAAAATGTAGTAGACGAAATCGTATTGGTTTCAGCATCAGGCAAACCGATGAAACGTGAAACTGATTTAATTGATGTTTGGTTCGATTCGGGTGCGATGCCTTATGCACAATGGCATTATCCTTTCGAAAATAAGGAAAAAATTGACGAAAATAAAGATTTTCCTGCCGATTTTATTGCAGAAGGAGTGGATCAAACTCGTGGATGGTTTTATACTCTACACGCTATTTCTACGTTAGTTTTTGATAAAATTGCGTATAAAAATGTGGTGTCAAATGGTTTAGTATTAGACAAAAACGGACAAAAAATGTCAAAACGTTTAGGTAATGCTGCCGATCCATTTGATACGTTAGCCGAATATGGCCCTGATGCTACGCGTTGGTATATGATTTCAAATGCCAATCCGTGGGACAATTTAAAATTCGATTTAGAAGGTATTGCTGAGGTGCGAAGAAAATTCTTTGGGACGCTTTATAACACCTATTCTTTCTTTGCTTTATATGCTAATATTGATGGTTTTAACTACAGTGAAGCCGAAGTTCCTTTAGCAGAACGACCAGAAATTGATCGTTGGATTTTATCGGAATTACATACGCTTATTCAAGTGGTTGATGCCGCTTATGCAGATTATGAACCTACTCGTGCCACAAGAGCTATTTCTGATTTTGTGCAAGAGAATTTAAGTAACTGGTACGTGCGTTTATGTCGTCGTAGATTTTGGAAAGGCGACTATGCTCAAGATAAAATTGCCGCTTATCAGACGCTTTATACCTGCTTAGAAACAGTTGCGAAATTAGCCGCACCAGTTGCGCCGTTCTTTATGGATAGGCTATATAAAGACCTCAATGCCAATACGAATAAGGAAAAATTTGAAAGTATTCACTTGGCTACTTTCCCTATTTCGGTTGAAAACTTTGTTGATAAATCATTAGAAAGTAGAATGCAGAAGGCGCAAACGATTTCTTCGTTGGTTTTATCGTTACGTAAGAAAGAAATGATAAAAGTACGTCAACCGTTACAAAGAGTAATGATTCCAGTGCTTGACACTACTTTTAAAGCTGAAATTTTAGCTATTCAAGACCTGATTAAGGCTGAAGTTAACGTAAAAGAAATCGAGTTATTAGAAGATGCTTCTGGGGTATTAGTCAAACAAATTAAACCGAATTTTAAAGCTTTAGGACCCCGTTTTGGAAAAGATATGGGATTGATTGCCAAAGAGATACAGTCTTTTTCACAAGATCAAATTAATGAATTAGATAAATTAGGTGAACTAACTATTTTTACTTCTGAAAAAAGTATTACTTTAACAGTCGAAGATGTAGAGATTTCTTCTCAAGATATTCCGGGTTGGTTAGTGGCCAATTCAAATGGAATTACAGTAGCTTTAGATATTACAATTTCTGAAGAATTACGTAAGGAAGGAATAGCGAGAGAGTTAGTCAACAGAATTCAAAATATTCGTAAAGATTCTGGTTTTGAAGTTACAGATAAAATTAAAGTTCAAATTCTAAAAAATGATAGTATTGAACAAGCGGTACTCGCAAATGAATCGTACATCAAATCAGAAACACTAACAAATGAACTAATTTTTGTATCAGAAATAAATAATGGTACGGAAATTGAGTTTGATGAGTTAAAAACAATAATATTAATTTCAAAATAATAAAACCTTTTGGGGCTATTTGATTGAAATAATAAATTTTAAAAAAATGTCAATTATGATAGATCAACAAATAAGATTCTCAGATGCAGAATTACAAGAATTCAAGGAATTAATTAATTCAAAGTTAGACAAAGCTAAAAACGACTTAGAATTAATTAAAAGTGCGTATTTAAACGATTCCAATAACGGAACGGAAGATACTTCTCCAACATTCAAAGCATTTGAAGAAGGAAGCGAAACGATGAGTAAAGAAGCGAATTCGCAATTGGCTATTCGTCAAGAAAAATTTATTCGTGATTTAAAAAACGCATTAATTCGTATTGAAAATAAAACGTACGGAATATGCAAAGTTACCGGAAAATTAATCAATAAAGAGCGCTTAAAAATTGTTCCTCACGCCACAATGAGCATTGAAGCTAAAAATTTACAGCGTTAAAAAACGTTACTAAATATAAAAACGCTCCTTTTGGGGCGTTTTTTATTCGTTAAAATTGTTACTTTTGCACAAACATTAAAAAATGAACCTAAGAAAAGCCTATTTATTTGTATTTCTGATTTTACTTATTGATCAAGCTAGTAAAATTTACATCAAAACAAATTTTTATATTAACGAACAAGTAAAAGTGTTCGATTGGTTTAGAATTTACTTTGTGGAAAACGAAGGAATGGCTTGGGGCGCTGAAATTCCAGGGGATTATGGTAAATTAATTTTAACCCTTTTCAGAATTATTGCCGTCGGCGGTATTTCTTGGTGGTTGTTTGATTCTATTAAAAAAGGCTTGTCTAATTATTTAACTTTCGCAATCACATTAATTTTAGCAGGCGCTATAGGTAATATTATCGATTCTGTTTTTTACGGAGTAGTTTTTAATGATAGTTACAGTCAAGTTGCTACAATGTTTTTTGACAAACCTTACGGAACACTTTTTCACGGTGAAGTAGTGGATATGTTTTATTTCCCAATAATTAAAGACATTCCAATGCCTGAGTGGGTTCCTTTTATTGGCGGAAGACCTTTTACCTTTTTCAACGCTATTTTTAACGTGGCCGATGTAGCTATTTCTACTGGTTTTGGCATTCTAATTGTATTCAACAAAAGATGTTTTAACTAAAAACAAAACATAATTTTCTGTTATTTTAATCTTTTGTTTTTGTGACTAAAGTAATTTTTCTAATTGAGAAATTTTAGTGCTTTTTTCATCTATGATTATCTTTAAATCTTCAATTCGTTCTTTTAATTGAATTATTAATTCTTCAGATACATTGTTGTTTACAACACCATTAAAGGTAGAAGAATCATTTGCTGTATTGTATTGTACAATTACTTTTCCGTCAGATAATAATTCTAATAAATCCACATTAAATTCTTCAGCAATTTTTTTTAAATTTTCAATAGATATTGATGATTTATCATTTTCCATATTTGAATACGTTTTTTGAGAAATTTGAAGTGTTTCTGCCATAGATTCTTGCGAGTATCCTTTGTTGACACGAAGTTTTCTTAATTTATCTCCAATTTTTACTTGATTGTTGTTGTTTGACATACTAATTATTTTTTAAGTTATTTAGGTATTTTTGGTGCAATTTCATACAAATTTAAGAAATATAACAATACATAAATAACTTTTATAAGTAAATATTTACTAATCTCATTTCTTTATTTACTAAAATATGTAAATTAGTACTAATCATTTTTTATAAGCAATAATACATTTGTAAAACAAAATTCTCGAGAAAATTTTGAATTAACAAAAAAATTATTAATTTTACAACTTATTAAAAATGAAAAAAATATTATTAGGCTTAGTAGCCACAGTTATGTTAAGTGTTGCAGGGAATGCTCAAATCTCAAAAGAAAGTTGGCGAAAAATGATTGAAAATCATAAAGTAAATGTTGATAGAGTATTGAATTCTGAAAAACCCAAAGATGTTGAATTAAACAAATTTAAGGAACAGATTATATTAGGCGAAAGGAAGCTTTCCGAAAAATCTAATTTGGAAATTGCTAAAAGTTCAGAACCATTAAAAAAGTATGCTATGGATTTTATTAAAAAAAATGACATTTTAGTTGAAAATGAAGATGAGATATTATTTTATTCAGGTTTTTATCCAGATTTTCCAATTAATGATGATAATTTTGAAACATTAAGCATAACTCCAGATGAGCTATGGTATTGTGCAATTGAAGCGGCTGGTGTAGGATTTGGTGCATCATTCGGAATTCATACTTTAAAAGAAAAGGGAATTAAATTTATTACTAAAGCAATTACAAAAGTTTTAGTGAAATTTGCAGGACCAATTGGTACAGCAATTACTATTGCAGATTTTGGTTTTTGTTTATATCGTGCTGATCAAGATTAGTTATGAAAAAATATCATGCATATTTCATTTTAACATTTGTTTTCTTTAGAATTATCTATTATTTTTTGAGTATATTTTTCCAATTAAAAAATAAATTTATAGACGATTTTTTTCATTACGGTTTATATGTTATGTTGCTATCAATTGTTTATGTTTCATTAAAGAATAATAAAAAAAAGGATGAAGATTAGATTTCTAATTTTATTTCTTTTTTCCAACTTCCTTCAAGCCCAAACACTTGAAACGATAATAAAAGGCGGAGAATTATTGGTTACAGGATTTTCAATTTTTAAAACTTCAAAAATAACAGAGTCTAAAGACAAAACAGTTGATAGTAAACTTGTAGCTACGGTTTGTGTTAAAAACAAATTAACCGAAAAAATTACTGTAAAACTAGAAGGAAAAGATTCAGAAGGCACAAAAGTTTTAAAAGAATTGGTGGTCCAAAATGACGGAAAAGAATGCGTTTTCGAAATACCGAAAGGCATTTATGCTTACGAAATTATACTCTCCACTAAAGAAGTCTTTAAAAAAGGAGAATATAAATTTGAAGAAGAAATAACTATAATAGTCAATAAAGACTAAAAAAAATAGCGATTGAGTTTTCAGTCGCTATTTTTTATTAATTTTTTAAGTAGATTTTAATTCTTATTTATTCCTATTTTAAATAATCATATCGTAAATTTGCCTCAAATAGTTTTGATATGTTCGATGTTCAGAAAATAAGAGCGCAGTTTCCTATATTGTCTCAAAGCGTTAACGGAAAACCTTTAGTGTATTTTGATAATGGCGCTACTTCGCAAAAACCTCAAGTTGTAATTGATAGTATTGTAGATTATTATTCCAATTACAATGCAAACATTCACAGAGGCGTGCATACTTTGAGTCAATTGGCTACCGATGCCTATGAACAAGCCAGAATTAAAATCCAAAAGCATTTTAATGCGAAACAACCGTACGAAATCATTTTTACTTCAGGAACAACCGAAAGTATCAATTTAATAGCCAATGGTTTTGCTTCTTTAGTAGAAAAAGGAGATGAAATCATGATTTCTGCATTGGAACACCATAGTAATATTGTGCCTTGGCAAATGTTATGTGAACACACAGGTGCGATTTTAAAAGTCATTCCAATGGATGTTCATGGTGAATTAATTATGACAGAATATGATAAATTACTGTCCAATAAAACCAAATTAGTTTGTTGTAATCACATTTCAAATGCTTTAGGAACGCTAAATCCAATTGAAGAAATCATTAAAAAAGCACATGCCGTTGGAGCAGCAGTTTTAATTGATGGCGCGCAATCTTGTCCGCATATTAAACCCGATGTGCAAGGGTTAGATGTTGATTTTTATATAACTTCTGCGCATAAAATGTGTGGTCCAACAGGTGTTGGAATGCTTTACGGCAAAGAAGAATGGTTACGCAAATTACCACCCTACAAAGGTGGCGGAGAAATGATTGCTACCGTGACTTTCGAAAAAACAACCTATGCAGATTTGCCTCATAAATTTGAAGCCGGAACGCCAAATATTTGCGGTGGAATTGCTTTCGGAGCGGCTATTGATTATATGAATGAGGTTGGTTTTGACAACATCGCCAAACACGAACACGAATTATTAGTTTATGGCACACAAAAGTTAAATGAAATTGATGGCGTAACCATTTATGGTCCAACAGATTTGAATAAAAAAACGTCGGTAATTTCTTTTAGTATAGAAAACATTCACTCGTATGATATTGGCACGATTATAGATAAATTAGGTATAGCGGTACGAACAGGTCAACATTGCGCACAACCAATTATGGATTTTTATAAAATTTCAGGAACGATTAGAGCCAGTTTTGCCTTTTACAATACCAAAGAAGAAATTGATATATTTGTAGCAGCTTTAATACGAGCCAAAACGATGTTGTCCTAACTAAAAACAAACAAAATGAAAAGATTTTTAATTTTATCAACTTTAATCCTTACCGTTTTGGCGTGTAGTGGTTCAAAAAATTTTAGCAAAAACGATGTGCCAACCATTTTTTATGAAGTAAACACCAGAGGTTTTTTTCTTGCGATAAAAGTTGAGAATCAAGTACTTTATACATCTAATGAGCGAGATTTTAAAGAATATTCAAATAAAATTGAAATTTCAGATACTGATTGGAAAGAGATTTCAGCATTAGCCAAAGCGGTCGATTTAGAAAAAGTTAAAGATTTAAAGTGGCCAACAGAAAAAAGATTTTACGACGGTGCAGCATTTGCTAATATTATTTTCGAATCAAAAGGGGTTAAATATCCAGCAAATGGTTTTGACCACGGTTTTCCACCTGCAGAAATAGAAAAATTAGTTACTAAAATTACGAAACTAGCCGAAAAATAACAATGAATATTAAAGAAATACAAAACGAAATTGTTTCCGAATTTTCCATGTTTGACGATTGGATGGAGCGTTACGAGTACATTATCGAATTAGGAAAAGGATTGCCTTTAATTGCGGAAGAATTCAAAACAGACGACAACATTATCCAAGGTTGTCAGTCTAAAGTGTGGGTTCATGCTGAAGAAAAAGACGGGAAAGTGTTTTTTTCGTCAGATAGCGATGCCATTTTAACAAAAGGAATTATTGCTATTTTAATTCGAGCTTTTTCCAACCAAACACCAGCCAATATTTTAGAAGCTAATACTGATTTTATTGATGAAATTGGATTAAAAGAACATCTTTCGGCTACTCGTGCAAACGGCTTGGTTTCGATGATTAAAAAAATAAAAATGTATGCTTTAGCATTTGAAGCAAGAAATTAAGAATTAAACACATAAGTGAATCATATGAATAGAACTTATATGTTAAAATAAAAAACCAAAAAATGGAAGAATTTAAAGACGAAATAAACTTAGGCGAAAGCGTAGTAACTGCATTAAAAGGAATCTATGATCCAGAAATTCCTGTAGACATTTATGAATTAGGTTTAATTTATGATGTGATGATTAACGAGGATAATGAAGTTAAAATTTTAATGACATTAACATCGCCAAATTGTCCAGTTGCCGAATCGTTACCAAAGGAAGTTGAAGAAAAAGTAGCGAAAATTGATACCATAAAATCGTGTGAAGTAGAAATTACTTTTGATCCACCTTGGAGTAAAGATTTAATGAGCGAAGAAGCTAAATTAGAATTAGGAATGCTTTAAATCAGTTAGCAGTGTTCAGTTTTTAGTAGGCAGTTTTCTGAACACTAATTTCTGAACACTGAACACTACTAGTTATGAGTGAAATAGTAAATAAAGTGGCCAACAGCGCCTTAATGGTTTTCGATTTAGAAGATTATTATCCAGATAATCATGTGATAGCAGTTGATGTTTCACAATGGTTGTTTGGTGGTGTTATTCTGAAGGAAACCGAATTTAGAGCCCAGTTAAAAACTACCGATTGGTCTGTTTATGAAGATAAATACGTGGCATTATATTGTTCAGAAGACGCCATTTTGCCTGCTTGGACTTATGCTTTAGTGGCTGTGCATTTAGCGCCATTTGCTTTAAAAGTAATTCAAGGCACTAAAGAATTGGCGATTATCGATTGGTATCAAGACATTTTAAACAAATTAGATTACACAGATTATTTTGAAAAATCAGTCATTTTAAAAGGGTGTTCTAAAAAAGAAGTACCTAATGAAGTGTACACTTTGGCTATTCAAAAATTAATGAAAGTAGCCAAAAGCATCATGTTTGGTGAAGCATGTTCCGCAGTGCCTTTGTTTAAAAAGAAGTAATTTGTCCATTACATTTACACGCAAACTAGTCATGCTGAAAGCATCTCTGAGATTATAATGACAAAAGTTGTAAGTATTTCCTAAAAATTAAAATTTTGGTATTTGGATTTTGAAATTTGGAATTTCTATTTTGAAATCTAATTTTCTTCTTCCTCAATTACATCTTTGTAATCTGGATATAAAAATTTATTATACGGAAAACGACTGATATGAATACTTCGCACCGCTTCATATACTTTTTCTCTAAAGGCTTCAAAGTTTTCTTTTTCGGTAGCTGAAATAAAAAGTGTGTTGTTTTCGCCTAAATTACTCATCCACGTTTTTTCCCAATCTTGAAGAGAGAAATTTTTGGATGTTTTTTCAGTAGTTTCGTCGCTTTCATCAATTTTCACATATTTGTACGCGTCAATTTTATTAAAAACCATAATTGTTGGCTTATCGGCACTTTTAATATCTAATAAAATTTTATTTACAGCCGCAATATGATCTTCAAACTCAGGATGAGAAATATCTACCACGTGTAAAAGTAAATCAGCTTCCCGGACTTCATCTAAGGTACTTTTAAAAGAATCTACCAATTGTGTAGGGAGTTTTCTAATAAAACCAACCGTATCGGAAAGCAAGAAAGGTAAATTTTTAATAACCGTTTTTCTAACCGTAGTGTCAAGGGTAGCAAACAGTTTATTTTCTACAAATACTTCGCTTTTCCCAACAGCATTCATTAAAGTTGATTTTCCCACGTTGGTATAACCCACTAAAGCCACTCGAACCATTGCGCCACGATTCCCTCTTTGAGTAGACATTTGCTTGTCTATAACCTTAATTTTTTCTTTAAGTAAGGAAATTCGGTCTCTTACAATTCGTCTATCGGTTTCAATTTCTGTTTCACCAGGACCACGCATACCAATTCCACCTCGTTGACGTTCTAAGTGCGTCCACATTCCGGTTAATCGGGGTAATAAATATTGGCATTGTGCTAATTCTACCTGTGTTCTGGCATAAGACGTTTCGGCACGTTGTGCGAAAATATCTAAGATTAAATTGGTACGATCTAAAACTTTACAATCTAATTCTCTTGTGATATTTTTTTGTTGCGAAGGCGTTAATTCATCATCAAAAATTACCGAATTGATGTCGTATTCTTTTATATAAGTTTTAATTTCTTCAAGTTTCCCAGTACCCACAAATGTTTTTGGATGAGGTTTATCTGTCTTTTGCCAAAAACGTTTCACTACTTCACCACCAGCCGTAAAGGTTAAAAATTCTAATTCGTCTAAGTATTCGTTTAATTTTTCTTCATTTTGATTTTGAGTGATAAGACCTACAATGGCAGTTCTTTCAAAGATGTGTTTTTCAACTTCAAGCATAAGTTTTGTAAATATTCACAAAAATAGCCAATAATTTTCAATAAATAACAATGTTGTTTTTTAACGATTTTTTTATGCGTTTTATCGATTAATTTAGTAATACTGTATAATCTTATTACATTTGTTAATACTTACATAACTTAAACACAAAATTACTATAATGAAAAAACTACTTTTATTATTATTTATGTTCGCAGGTTTCAGCGTTTTTGGACAATTATCCCAAAACTTTGAAGGCGCAACATTTCCACCAACTGGCTGGACAACCTTTGAAACAGGAACAGGTACAGTTCAGAGTTGGTCTGAAACTAACTTAGGCGTTTTCACCTATGGAGGGGTTGGTAAATCAGCAATGATTAACAAAGAAA
>NZ_JBBALQ010000021.1:0-26107 GCF_040402955.1 Flavobacterium sp.
TCCTTTTTGTATAGTGGGCTTATTTTTAAAGACCACTAGGCAAAAAGATATAGCGGAGAGCAGGAAATAGCTGCTAAAAAAACTTCAACGCTTTAATTGGTGATATTTTTGTAATTAAATATGATGGAATTAATAAAATCAAGACGCAAATTAGAATAGTTCCTGCATTTAAAAGTGCGATATGAAGGAAATTAATATCAACCGGTGCTGAAGATACATAGTAACTTTCTGGATTTAACGTAATGATTTGGAACTTCTTTTGGATAAATAACAATAAAATTGCTGTTCCATTTCCCCAGAGTAAACCTCTTGAAATTAAGTGGGCTGCGTTATATAAAAATATTTTTCGAACAGACCAATTGTTAGCGCCGAGTGCTTTTAACATTCCAATTAGCTGGGTACGTTCGAGAATTAAAACCAAAAGTGCTACTACCATATTTATGGTTGCAACGGCAATCATAATGATCAAGATAACTAAAATATTAAAATCGAAAAGCTTTAGCCATTCGAAAATACTGAAATATTTTTCGGAAATGGATACACTGTTAAATGTTGGCGGTATGGTTTTGTAAATATCTTGTGCGCGTTCGTCTAATTTTGAAAAATCGTCAATAAAAATTTCATAGGCTCCAAATTGAGATGACTCCCATTTATTGATGCGTTGTAAATGTTGTATATTACCTATTATATAGGACGAATCGAATTCTTGAAAGCCAGAGTTATAAATTCCAGAAATGGTGAACTTTCGAACACTTGGTAATTTCCCTTGTGTTTTCATAAAAAAGGTAGTAACCGAATTTCCTACTTTTAATTTTAATCGGTTGGCTAAAAATTGAGAAATCAATACTTGATTGATGTCGCCTTCTTTATAGATAGGAATTTTTCCTTCGACTAAAAAATCTTCTAAATTTTTCCACTGATAGGTGTTGTCTACCCCTTTAAAAACAACGCCTTCAACATCCGTTTTAGTTCTAATTAATGCACCTTTTGTAATTATGGGCTGCACGTGAGTAATGTATTTATTTTTTCTTAATTGAGAAATGGGTAATGTTTTAGAATCGAAGGGTTCACCAGTAACTTGAGATTGATTGTCATCGAAATTTGAAACGATGATATGCCCGTTAAACGCCGCGATTTTTTCACGTATTTTTTGCTGCAAACCAATACCTGTTGCAACTGAGAGCACCATCATAAAAATACTTAAAGCAATAGCCCAAATAGCAATTTTTATAATTGGTGAAGAAACACTACTTTTATAACTTTTTGAAACAATAAGTCGTTTCGCAATAAAATATTCTAAATTCAAAATATATACTTATGAAATTTGAGTTCAAAAATACGTTTTTATTTATTTTAATACTATTATTTTCTTTTGGATGTTCATCTGTGAAAAAGTCGAAAGTTGAAAGTCAAAAGTCGAAAACAATAGTAACCGAAACAACAAGCCAAAAATTCAAAAACTTAGCCCTAAAAACAGGTGCTGAAAACTACAAAGAATATTTACCTTTATTGGCGAATAAAAAAATTGGAATTGTCACGAATCCGACTGGAATTGTTGAAAACAAAAAACACTTGGTTGATTTTCTTTTAGATAATAAAGTTGATTTACAAAAAATCTATGCGCCAGAACACGGATTTAGAGGAACTGCTGATGCTGGGGAAGTAATTAAAGATGGGAAAGACATACAAACCAATTTACCTATTATTTCGTTATATGGAAATAATAAAAAGCCTAAACCCGAGCAATTAGCAGATATTGATATTGTAATTTTTGATATTCAGGATGTAGGTGCAAGATTTTACACGTATATTTCAACGCTGCATTATGTTATAGAAGCTTGTGCAGAAAATAATATTGCTCTATTGGTCTTTGACAGACCTAACCCAAATGGCACTATAGTGGATGGACCTGTTTTAGAAATGGAACATAAAAGCTTTGTAGGGATGCACCCCATTCCGGTATTACACGGGATGACAATTGGAGAATATGCTAAAATGATAAATGGCGAAAAATGGTTAGCAAACGGAATTCAATGTAAATTAAAAGTTATTCCTTGTACAAACTATGAAAGAGAAATGAAATATAGCTTACCCGTAAAACCATCGCCAAATTTACCAAATGATCAATCTATAAATTTATATGCGAGTTTATGCTTTTTTGAAGGCACGAATGTAAGCGTGGGAAGAGGCACGGAAAAACAATTTCAAATATATGGCTCGCCATTTTTACTGAAAACAGATTTTTCATTTACTCCTATTCCGAATTTTGGCGCAAAAGAACCGATGCATAAAGACATTTTATGTTATGGAGAAGATTTGTCTAAAATCAAAAAAGTGAGTCGTTTAGAGTTGAAATGGCTAATAAAAGCATATGCCAATACTTCTGATAAAACTGTCTTTTTTAATGATTTTTTTACCAAATTGGCTGGAACTAAAAAACTTCAAGAGCAAATAATTGAAGGCGTTTCTGAAAAGGACATTAGAAAAAGTTGGGAAGCTAATTTGAATGCTTTTAAAGAAATGAGAAAAAAATATTTGATTTACAACTAAATTATAAAGGCATTTTTAATTTCATTTTTTCAACAATATTAAAAGCAGCAGGACAAACGGCAACGTTTAGTAAAGTCAATTCGGTAATTTGATTGAACTTTTTTCTATCTGTATGCGGAAATTCTCTACACGCTTTTGGGCGCACATCGTAAATGAAGCATTTGTTTTCGTTATCTAAAAATGTACACGGAACTGATTTTAACACATAATCATTGTCTTCGTCAACACGTAAAAACTGATTGATAAATTGTTGTGGTTTTTGTTTTAAATGTTTTGCAATTCGTTCCACATCTGCATCTGTAAATAGCGGCCCAGTAGTTTTACAACAATTGGCACACTCTAAACAATCGGTTTTTTTAAATTCGTCATCGTGTAAATCTTGCATTACATAATCTAATTTTTTTGGCACCCTTTTTTTTAACTTATCGAAATATTTTTTAGTTTCAATATGTGTATCTTTGGCTAACTTTTGAATTTCGTTTAACGATGGCTTCATTATTAATTTGTCTGAATGAACTACAAAGTTACGATTTTGAATATAGATTTAAGAATAACGAATGTTGAATTTTGAAATATAACGATGAAAGACCTTTTTGGAAAAGCCATATTAGATTACCAAACGAATAATTCCCCAGAAGATATTCTTACTGAAACTTCGATTTCTGAAGCTGATGAAATGCCTGTTTCTTATTTGTTTAGAACCTATAATGAAATGCCAGAATTGGAACAAAAAGCATTACAATTAGCAAAAGGTAGCGTTTTAGATGTAGGATGTGGTGCTGGAAGTCATACATTAGCATTACAAAACGAAAGGAATTTAGAGGTTACTGCCATTGATATTTCGGAAAATGCTGTAAGAGCTTGTCAACTTCGTGGCATAGAAAATGTCAAAGTTGCCAATATTTTAGATTTAGAGGTAGAAAATAAATTCGATACTATTCTTCTTTTGATGAATGGAACTGGGATTTTTGGCACCTTAAAAGAAACAGGCAACTATTTACAGAAATTAAAATCGTTATTACATGAAAATGGTCAGATTTTAATTGATTCCTCTGATTTAATTTATATGTATGATCAAGATGAAGATGGCGCCTATAGTATTCCTGCAGAAGGTTATTATGGCGAATTAACTTTTACTGTTCAATATAAAGGAGAAACGGAAGACACTTTTCCTTGGTTGTATTTGGATTACAACACACTTCAAAATGCAGCTATAGCTAATGGTTTAAAATGCGAATTACTTTTAGAAGGTGAACATTTTGATTATTTAGCGACACTTTCATTGTAAATTCCAATAAAAAATTAAATTCCAATATTTAAAATCCCAAAAAACACAAAATCTATTTTTTGAAACACAGATCAAAGAAATTTTAAAAATCTTTTAAATCCGTGTTGAAAAATAGTAAATAATTTAAGTTTCAATTTTGGAATTTGGAATTTTAGTATTGGAATGTGCCTAATTAAGGAATATTCAAATATTTATGTGTTTGTAAAGAAACTCGCCATTTTGGGTTGTTCATAACATACTCTACAATTAACGGTGTCATTTCTTCTTTTTTGCTCCATTCGGGTTGTAAGAATAAAATGGCATTATTATTTGTTTTTTCTGCCTGTTCTTCTGCAAAAATAAAATCGTGTTTATTGTGAATTATAACTTTCAATTCGTTTGCAATTGCGTAAGCAGATTCTACAGGTAGTTTATTTTTTTTTGGCGACAAGCAAAACCAATCCCAAGTTCCTGTTACCTCGTAAGCGCCAGAAGTTTCAATATGAACATTTAGCCCTGCGTTTTTTAATTGTGTTGTTATTGGATTCATATCCCAAGTTAGGGGTTCGCCTCCAGTAATTACAATGGTTTCTGCATAAGATTTTGCATTCGACACTATTTTTTCTACAGCTGTTGGAGGATGTAAATCTGCATTCCAACTCTCTTTCACATCGCACCAATGACAACCTACATCACAACCACCGACACGAATAAAATATGCTGCAGTTCCGGTGTGAAATCCTTCGCCTTGAATGGTATAAAATTCTTCCATCAAAGGAAGCATTTCACCTTTGTCTACTAATATTTGAGTTTCTTTATTAAGCATATTTTATATATTGAGTGCAAAGGTAATTTATTTAAGGTAAAAGGTAAAGGGTAAAAGGTAAAAGTTTATAAGTTGGAAATAGGACATAAAAAAACCGATAACTTTCGCTATCGGTTTTAAAAATTATTTTGTTTTTTATTTATTTAATGCTTGTAATGATTCTTTTACGAAAACATCATTTGGATTAATTTCTGCTGCTTTTTTAAAGTTATCGATTGCTTTTACTTTATCTGTTGTAGCGTAATTTGCTCCAATAAATGAATACGTTTCGAATAAATTTTCTCTTACTGCTGCTTTTGCCAATTCTGTTTCGCCTTTTGCTGTTACTGTTTTTACATATCCTTCATAATCTAAAACGGCTTGTGCATTAGCTTCTGGAGTTCCAATAACTCTATTTAATTGTCCTTTGTAAAAATACACATCTTGAGTGTTTGGAGAGATTCTAATTGCTTCAGCATACGCATTATTAGCTTTTACAAATTCTTCAGTTAATGTTGCTTTTTGAGCTGCTGTTTTACTTTCAGCATAGAACAAAATTGAATTTCCTAATAAAAAATTATCACGACTGTAACTTTTTGAATTTGTGTTTTTAACTGCCAATTCAAATAATTTCGCTGCTTCTAAATAAGCTTTTCCGGTATACAATTTAATTCCAATTTCGGTAAACTCTGTATTTAAATTTGGATTTAGTTCTGCAGCTTTTGTTAAATCTGAAATGGCTTCTGTGAATTTAGTTTGATTAGAAACAATTCCTTTATCATCCATTGAAGTAGCTAATTTTGCTTTTGCTAAATACAAATAATCTTTACCATTAATTTTTTTAGCGTCTACTTTTGTCATATAATCAGTCAATGACTTAATAGCGCCTTCAGGATTTCCGTTTTCAGAATAAGCATACCCTAAATATTTGAATACTTTTGGATTTACTTTGTCAGATTTCTGAATCGCTAAAGCTTCCGCTTCTAATTCTTTCCATTTTTTTGATAAGATTAAGAAATCGGCATATTTTATTTTAGCATCTGTAGAAACATCAGTCAAACTCATATACTTTTTATAATCTTCTAAAGCAGCAGCAATTTTTTCTTCAAAAAGCGATTTTTTTGCATACGCCCAAGCCAAGTTGGTTTCTGCTTTTTCACGAAAAGCTGGTCCGTAACTTGGATTGATTGCCAAAATATCATTAAATGCTTTTAATGCTTCTGGAAACGCTTGTGCATTTCTAGTAATAATTGCCAATTGCAAAGGAGCTCTTAAAGAAGTTTTATCAAGTTCTCCAGCTGTTCTGTAAGCCACGTAGGCATCGTTGATGTTTTTATTTGCTACCAAAGCATCACCTAAAGCAATTTGCGCTAATGCCGATTTTGGATCACTTGCAACAGCTAATTTTGCTGCAGCTAATGCTTTTGAAACATCTGGGATAGTTGCTTTTAAATGAGCTTGCGTAATAAAAATTTGTTCTTCGGTGTTTTTCTTTTTTGCTAATGCTAATGCTGCTGAAAAATTTGCTTCTGCATTTGAGACTTTTCCATCTAACAAGTCTAATTGACCTAAACCAATTAAATTTAAATGTCCGGCATCTTTAGCTACTTTACCTTTTTCAAAATATACTTTTGCCGAATCTTGTTTTTCTAAAGCTATATATACTTGACCTAAATAAAAATAATTTTTACCCTTATCTGGCGCTGTTTCAACCATTGACTTTAATGATTTTCTAGCTTCAGAAAATTTTTCTGCATCGATTGTTTTCTTTACTTGCTCTACATCTTGAGCGTTTACCGCAACAGCGGATAAAATAGTTACAAAACTTGATAAAATAATTGTTCTCATTTCTTCTTTTTATTTCTTTTTATTATTTTTTATAATTCTTATTTGTCTTGTTGGAATTTTTATTGGCGCTAATCCTGATTTAAGAGTAATTCGCTGTCCAACTTCGCTTTTTACAAAAGAAGCAAAACCCATGCCTAAACCTGTTCTTCCTTGATAATTTAACAAATATATTTTTCTTATAAATGGATATTCTTTTGTTTCTATATATGATTGAGTAGGCTTTACCGCTTTTTTAATGCTTTCGCCTACAGCTAAAACTTTAACTTTTTTAATTGTGGTTTCAAGTTCAATTGAAGGATTCAGGAGCCAATTTACTCCAACAAAACCAATTGAATTATTATTTTCGGAAACAAATTTAATAACTTCTAGGTTATTTTTCAATGCCGTTACATTTTTTGATAATGATTTAACATTCGCTTTTTCCATTAAATAGCTTAATGTGCTAGAATTTTCGTTATCAAAAACAAATTGAACAGTAGAATTTTTTCCTTTTAAAACATCATAAATTTCTGAAGTTGTAATAGTAGTTTTTGAATTTCCTGCGTTGACAATTAAAGCAATGGCATCCGAACAAAAAGGTGTATTTTTGCCAATTACATCAATAGCTTTTAATTTTTCTTCTTGAGCTTTTGTCAATTCATGTGAAAGAACGGCAATATCAATTTTTCGTTGTAATACTAAATTTACAATATCCGAATCTGATTTAGGAATAAGTGTGATGTCAGCTTTTTGATATTTACTTTCAAAAACCATTTCTTGATCTTCCACAATTGGCAATAAAGATTCGTCTACATAAATTTCGGCTTTTCCTTTAACATAAGATTCATCTTCTGTGCTATTTTCAGATTTTTTACACGAAAAAAATAGTAAAATAGTAAAAACAAAAACGGATATAATTATATTAATTTTACTCTTCATCATCTTTTTTTATTAATCTGTAAAATCTGAAACTTGCGTATAAAACTAATAAGCCTCCAAATATTATTCTTCTTGTCATAGATACTTCTAAAGGAAAATTATCCCAAAAAGTAACCAGATATGCTAAAACTAAATAAAAGCAAAATATTAAAAGTCCTAAAATAAACAGAAATCGCTGTTTGGGCGATTTCTGTTTTAATTTATTTAACCAATTCATATTACTCGTTAGCTGTAATTTGAATGGATATAGGTAATGTATAGTATTGTTTTACACTTCTACCATTGTATACACCTGGTGTCCATTTAGGCGATTTATTTAAGATTCTCGTGGCCTCTTTTCCTAAACCTAATCCTGCAGGGCTTTCTTTTACAATTACAACATCTCTAATAGAGCCATCATCCCAAACTACAAATTTTGCTATCACAGTTCCAGTAGTAGTTTCGTCTACTTCTGGTAAACGGAACGAGCTTGCTATTTGTTTTCTGAAAGCATTCATACCCCCTGGAGGCGACGCTTGAACTTGAACGGTTGTAAAAATAGAATTATAATCTGTATCATCTCCTTTTTGTTCTTCTTGCGCTAATTCAGCACCTTTATCAAGGTTGGCATTTGCATCTCCTTTAGCTGTTTCTGAACCCGATTTTTTATCAGGGTCAGGTGGAGGAATTTCTTTATCAACCGTTTTTTTATTTACAACAACTGGAGGCACATTTTTTACAATATCAACCACAGATTTTACCTTTTTAATAGGTTCTATCTTTTTTTGTTCTAAAATTTTCTTTTCCTTTTTTACTGGCGTTTTCACTTTCTTAAGTTCAACCTTGGTAATTTTATCTTCAACTTTATCTTTACTTTTCATTGAAAGATACAAAGCAAAAACCAACGCGATAAAAAATATTGAAGAAACAAGTAATGCTAAAACGGTTCTTTTTGAACTATTAGTTCTTAATTCGTATGCACCATAACTTTTATTACGTCCTTCGAATATATTGTCAAGTAAACTAGCTTCGCTAATGTTTTGAATTTCACTCATTTTTCTATATTTAAAGTTATGTTATTTAATTTTATTGTCTTCAAGCATTTTTAAATCGCCTGGAGTTACATCAACAATTGAATACGAAAACGGTTTCACTATTGCCATTTCATCTAAAATGTCAACTAAATTTTTATAGTTAGCCGATTTACTTGCTTTAATAAGCACTACCATTCCTTGTGTTTTAGGGTTTTCAACACGGTCCATTACATATTTATTATGTGTCAAAAGTACTTTTCTGATACCTTTACCTCCATAGTTATCTAACTTTGGTTTTCCATTTAAACCATCTTCCATGTATGGTGCATCAGTCATCCCAATATAATACACTAACTTATCATTTTTTCCTAAAACAACCGTTAAGGTTCTCCAAGCCGGAGTTTCTGGCGGGTTAGGATCATCCTGTTTTGTATTATCTGGTAAGGCTAAATCCATAGATTGTGGCTTAGACAATGTGGTTGTTAGAATAAAGAAAGTAATTAACAAGAAAGCTAAATCAACCATAGCTGTTAAATCAACTCCTGGATTCGATTTTTTACTTCTTACTTTACCGCCTTTACCGCCACCGCCACCGGTATTTAATTCTGCCATGTTATTTTTTTATTATAATTAAAAATCTTCATCTCTTAGAGAAGTTACTAAATAAAAATCATTCATGTTTTGTTTTTGAAGTATGTCAAATACGTTCTTTACAACTGGATATTTTTCTTTAGAACTACCTTTTATAGCTATTTCAATCTCCTTAATCTTCTCTGCGCCTTTAGCTTGTTGTTCCATAACAACAGCTGCATTTGCATAATATACCCAGAAAGACAATTCATTTTCAGAAATATCTCCTTTGTAAGGAATACCAACTTGCGTGCCTGGTTTGTTTCTTTCCGCATTTTTTAAAGCTAATAAAGACTTTAATTGCTCCAAAGGAACACCGAATGAATCTAATAAAGAAAACTCATTTATTTCTTTTGGTGTGAAAGCAATATCATATTTTAATGACATAGCTTCTAAAGCAGCAATTCTGGTTTCTCTTTCAGACATTCCAATATATACTGCGCTATCACCAACTGTAATAGTAAGTAAGTTTCTTTCCGGTAATTTAGCTTTAATGGTTGACGCAGGCGTATCTACTGGCTTTGGCTCAGGTACTTTTGATGTTGCTGTCATAATAAAAAAGGACAATAACAAAAACGCGACGTCACACATGGCCGTCATGTCGATTCTTGTGCTTTTTTTAGATGTTTTTATATTAGCCATTTTACTTTATTTTAACTTAATAATTATTTTATGAAATCTTAGTTGCTTCCTTTAGCTCTTTTGTAAGCTTGAGAAATTGCGAAACCAGCTTCGTCAATAAAATAAGTTAAAGTATCAATTTTTGAAGTAAAATAGTTGTAAGCGATAACTGCTAAAGTAGAAGTTGAGATACCTGTAGCTGTGTTAATTAACGCCTCAGAAATACCATTTGCTAATTCTGCTTGGTCTGGAGTACCTTCTGCTAATCCAGCGAATGCTTTAATCATACCAGATACTGTTCCTAATAATCCTAATAATGTACCAATTGATACTAAAGTAGAAATAATAGTTAAGTGTTTTTCTAACATTGGCATTTCTAATGCTGTAGCTTGTTCTACTTCTTTAGTAATGTTTTCAGAAGCTGTATCAACATCTAAACCGTCTTTTTTAACTTGTTCTGATTTTAATAAACCTGCTTTTATTACATTGGCAACAGAGCCTTCTTGAGCATCACAAGCAGCAATAGCCCCTTGAACATCTCCAGTTTTAATTTGAGATAAAACGTCTTTTACGAAGTTATCTAAATTTCCTTTTCCAGCTGCTTTTTTCAAAACAATAAATCTTTCTACAGAGAAAACGATAGTCATTAATAATAATCCCATTAATACAGGAACAATCATACCACCTTTGTAAACCATTCCTAAATAGTTTCCTGGTAATGGCTGTCCTAATGGATCACCTTTAATAAAGTTTGCTGGTGCTCCCATTACAAATTTCCATAATAAAGCGCCAATAACTATACAAATTACGATAGTTAAAGCTGCAAAAACACTACTTCCTTTGCTTCCTTTGTTCTCTACAGAAACGTTTAAATCCTGTCCCATTTTTTAAAATTTTTTAGTTTGAATTGATTAATTATTTGATTTCAATTTTATTTTGATAGTCGCAAATTTATGTGAATTAGATTTGAAAAAAAAACTAATTCTATAAAATTTACATTAACTTTTTGAAAATATGCAACAATCATACCAAAAAACAGACATAGCAAGATTATTTTCAAGTTTTAGTGTTATTTTTTAATAATTATTCAAAAAAATTGAGATAATTATGTGACTTTTAATGTTAAGTTATTGTAAAGTTTTTCAGCTTTTGATTAATTTTTACAAAATCATATACAATTAAAGTTTCGAAACAAGGCACTGTGGAATTATTTCTTCTTCACACCGAAAAAAATTACTTTTTTAGAAGATCAATAATCTTACTTTCAACTGCTTGGCTGTTCCAAATTTGGTTAATGTTTTCCATTTGTAATATGTCTTGCATGATTTCGTTTTGTCTATCTCCAATTGCTAAAGCTTCTGAATAGGGTTGATGGCTAAACGTTACACGAGAATATAACGGCACCCATAATTGAGGATGTTTATCTGAAAACCATTTTTCAATTTTCTTTTGTAATAAGAAATTGGCATCTGCTGTTTTGGAGCTCATTTCCATAAAATTTCTGTACGAAAGTTCGGCAATGGCATCTGCATTTGGTTTTCTAGAATTTTCGTAATCATTTAATAAGTTTGCCCAATCATCACCATATTTTTCAAACATTTCTTCTAAAACGGTAATGTCTTCAAATCCCGCATTCATTCCATGTCCATAAAAGGGAACAATGGCATGACAAGCATCGCCAATAAGCGCTACTTTGTCGCTAAAAGTCCAAGGAAAACACTTCATAGTTACCAAATAACTTGTAGGATTTTTAAAAAAATCTTCGACTAAATCTGGTATTACTTCTTTAGTATCAGGGAAATGATTAGCAAAGAAACCGACCAATTGGTCCTTGCTTTTAATGGATTCAAACGAATTTTCACCATCATGCGGCATAAAAAGTGTACAGGTAAAACTACCATTTAAATTAGCCAAAGCCATTAACATAAAATTGCCTCGAGGCCAAATATGTAAGGAGTTTTTATCTAATTTATGTGAGCCATCAGCGTTGGCAGGTATATTTAATTCTTTGTATCCAATATTTAAAAATTCTTGCGAATAATTAAACATACTTTGGCGTTGCATTTTATGTCTGATTCTTGAAAAAGCTCCATCGGCACCAAAAGTAATATCGTAATCATGTGTAGTCCACTCGCCTTTTTCAGAATCGCCTGTAGAGATTGTTGCGGTAGTTAAATCAACATCCCATATCTTCTCTTCGAAGAAAAAAACCACGCCGGCTTTTTCCGCTAAGTCTACCATTTTTTTATTCAATAAACCTCTAGAAAGCGAATAAATTACTTCACCATCTTTTCCGTAAAATTGCTCATTAACGGTGTCTTTTTCAGTATGAATGGCACGTTTGTCAACAGGTATTCCTATTCCTAAAACTTCCTGATCCAAGCCCACATCACACAATGCTTTTAGGCCTCTATTAGACAAAACAAGATTAATGGAGCGTCCTGTAAAATTCATTTTTCGAATATCCGGACTTCTGTCGTAAATATGAACAGTATGACCTCGTTTTGTAAGATAAATTCCTAATAAAGTTCCAACTAATCCTGAACCTACTATTGCAATTTTTTTTGGTGTTTGCTTTGACATATACTATATACTACTTATGTAGTTTTAAATAAATACGATATTGTTTGATTTTTAAAACTGAACTCGATTTCCAACATTCAGTTTTTGAGATTTAGCAAGAATTCCACACATATGAAATAACATTCTTGCACCTACATTTCCATCCCAATCGTCATTTTCTCCGGGTGCCACTTCTACTAAATCAAAACCAATTATTTCTTTACCAGACTGAGCTAATAAATTAAATAAATAAGTAGCTTGTTGAAATGAAAAACCTCCTGGAACAGGTGTTCCAGTATTTGGACAATACCAAGGATACAATCCATCAATATCAAAAGAAATAGTGACTTTTTGAGGTAACTGCGAAATGATTTCTTCGCATTGTTGTTTCCATGTTTGCCCTTCAAATGCTTTCGCTTTCATATCTGCATCTGTATGCACAATAACTCTTCCTTTGGCTTCTTTCACTATATTTACTTCTTGTTCGCAGAAATCTCTAATTCCTACTTGAACAATTTTTGATACTTGAGGTATTTGTAATGTGTTATACATAATAGAGGCATGGGAATAGGTAAAGCCTTCATAAGCCACTCGCAAATCCATATGAGCATCTAAATGCAAGATACCAAAACTTTCGTGTTGGGTAGCCAAAGCTTCATAATAACCTAGCGGTGTACTATGATCACCACCTAAAAGCGCTACTTTTTTTCCTTTATTTTGCCAAAATAATACTTTTTCTTTCACTTCTGAATGAAGCGTTCTGCATGCAGTATTAATTTTATGTAAATCCTCCAATAAAGATGGAAACGTTTCCAAATCTTCGCCATTTTCCAAAGTTTGAATAATAGGTTGCGCCAAATCTTTATATTTTTCAGAATTTTTTGCCCATTGTTCTGGAGCTTCATCCATATATATACCTAATTTCCATAATTCTGGAAAATCTTGATGCAATAAATCTACTTGAAATGACGCATCAAAAATAGCAGCAGGACCTTCAGAGGCTCCAGAACCATAACTCACAGTTACTTCCCAAGGCACAGGAATAATAATAATTTCTGATTCTTCTGCTGTAAAAGGTAATCCAAAGACTGTAGCATCTGCTAAACCAGGTTGTGATGGATCGAAATTTTCTATTTTTTGTTGTTTATTCATTTTGGATGTTCTATTTCAATATTCCTTTTTTCAAAATTTGTCCAAAATTATAAATGTCTTCAAAAGACGTATAAAATGGGACGGGTGCTAGACGAATTACATTTGGTTCGCGCCAATCTGTAATCACTCCGTTTTGCATTAAATAAGTAAATAATTCTTTACCTTGTCCGTGTAAATATACTGATAACTGACAACCTCTTTCAGATTGATTAGAAGGCGTGATGACTTCAAAATTTGCTTGTGGAATTTCTTTATCAATTTCATGAAGAATAAATTCTAAATACGAGGTTATACGATTTCTTTTCGCAATTAATTTTTCCATACCAACTTCTGCAAACATTTCGACAGTTGCTAAATAGGGTGCTAAAGATAAAACGGGTAAATTACTAACTTGCCAGCCATTTGCACCTTCAACCGCATCAAAATTTTGTTCCATTAAAAATCGACGAGATTTATTGTGTCCGTACCAACCTGCAAATCGGTCTAACTCTTTATTGGTATGATGCTTTTCGTGCACAAAGTATCCAGACGCATTTCCTGGACCTGAATTCATATATTTATAACTACACCACGCAGCAAAATCGACATCCCAATCGTGTAAATTTAATTCAATATTTCCTGCGGCATGTGCTAAATCCCAACCAACAATTGCTCCAGCTTTGTGTCCAGCAGCCGTGACAGTTTTCATGTCGAAAACTTGACCCGTGTAATAATTTACTCCTCCAATAAAAACTAGGGCTAGCTCGTCGCCTAATTCTTCAATTTTTGCTAAAATATCTTCAGGTCGAGTAGTTAATTCACCTTCTCTTCTTTTAATTTCAACAATTGCAACTTCTGGATCAAAACCATGAAATTTTACCTGACTTTGCAACATATATTGATCTGAAGGAAAGGCTTTTTCTTCACATAATATTTTAAATCTTTTGCCTTTTGGTTGGTAAAAAGAAACAAAAAGCAAATGCAAATTTACAGTTAATGTATTCATAACCCCTACTTCTGAATGCTTAGCTCCAACAATTTTAGCCAAAGGTTCGCAAAATCTTTCATGATAATCCCACCAAGGTTTTTCTGAATAAAAATGACCTTCAACAGCCATATTTGCCCAATCATCCATAATGTCATCTACATATTTTTTGGTGATTTTTGGTTGTAAACCTAATGAGTTTCCTGTAAAATAAATTACATTTTGATTGTTATGTTGTGGGAAATAAAATTCGTTTTTATATGATTTTAATTCATCTTGAGCATCTAAGCTTATTGCGAATTCCTTTGTATTTTGAAAGTTCATTTTTAGTAGATTTTAAAGCGTAAAAGTAACAAAAAAATAAGAGATAAAAAAACCCAACTAAATGTTGGGCTTATATTTTAAGAATCTGAAATAGGTTCAGAGAGATAATTATTTAATTCGATTATAAAATTAACATCGCATCACCATAAGAATAGAAATTATACTTTTCTTTTATGGCAATTTCGTATGCTTTTTTCATTAAATCGTGCCCGCAAAATGCGGAAACCATCATTAAAAGCGTTGATTTTGGAGTATGAAAATTAGAAACCATCGCATCAGCTAAACTAAAATCGTATGGTGGATAAATAAATTTATTTGTCCATCCTGAATAGGGATTTAGAGTTCGAATAGAAGAAACGGTACTTTCCATGGCACGCATAGAAGTAGTACCGATACAACATACTTTATTTTTTTTCGTTCTGGCTCCGTTGATAATATCACACGCTTCTTGCGTAACCACCATTTCTTCTGAATCCATTTTATGTTTTGATAAATCTTCTACTTCAACAGGATTAAAAGTACCTAAACCTATGTGTAAAGTAACTTCGGCAAAATTAATTCCTTTGATTTCAAGACGTTTCATCAAATGTTTAGAAAAATGCAAACCAGCAGTTGGTGCTGCTACAGAACCTTCTACTTTTGCATAAATAGTTTGATAACGTTCTGCGTCTTCTGGAGTTACCTCACGATTAATGAATTTTGGTATAGGTGTTTCACCTAATTCTATTAATTTTTCTCTAAATTCTTCATACGATCCGTCATATAAAAAACGTAATGTTCTTCCGCGAGAAGTTGTGTTGTCAATAACTTCGGCAACTAACGAATCGTCATCGCCAAAATATAATTTATTTCCAATTCTAATTTTACGAGCTGGATCTACTAAAACATCCCACAAACGTTGTTCTGCATTTAATTCTCTTAATAAGAAAACTTCAATTCTTGCACCTGTTTTTTCTTTATTACCATACAAACGAGCTGGAAAAACTTTAGAATTATTAAGCACCATTACATCGCCATCATCAAAATAGTTAATAATATCTTTAAACATCTTATGTTCTATTTCACCTGTTTTTCTATGAATCACCATTAATCGAGATTCATCTCTATTTTCTGAAGGAAATTCGGCTAATAATTCTTCTGGTAAATTAAAATGGAAGTGAGATAATTTCATGTTTTGAGTTTAAAAGTTTAGGGTTTAAAAGTTTATGCGTTTCAAACCGTGTGCAAATATACAATTGTGAGATAGGCGTTGTCAAGTAAAAACGTATTTATTTTTGAATTCATCGCAAAGACACAAGGTTGCACCGTATTATTTTGTGATATAATTAAGAAAATTTCTGAAATCTACTAATATATTTTTGTTTTAGAGTAAATACATTTCTATTATGCTAAATTAAAGCTAATACTTAAAAATAAAAAATCCCGATGCTGATCGGGATTCATTTAATTTATTTTCTGTCTTCAAATTTCACAAAATCTCTTAAAGGATGGCCTGTATAAATTTGTCTTGGTCGACCAATTGGTTCTTTATTTACTCGCATTTCTTTCCATTGTGCAATCCAACCAGGTAAACGACCAATTGCAAATAAAACTGTAAACATATCTGTAGGAATACCTAAAGCACGGTATATAATACCTGAATAGAAGTCAACATTTGGATATAGTTTTCTTTCTACAAAATACGGATCAACTAATGCTGATTCTTCTAATTTTTTTGCAATAGCTAAGATTGGGTCATCCACACCTAACTCAGCTAGAACTTCATCTGCTGCTTTTTTGATAATTTTAGCTCTCGGATCGAAATTTTTATATACTCTATGTCCAAATCCCATTAAACGGAATTCGTCATTTTTATCTTTTGCTTTTGCTAAATATTTATCGGCATCACCACCATCTTTTTGAATGGCTTCTAACATTTCTAAAACTGCCTGATTAGCACCACCATGTAATGGACCCCAAAGTGCAGAAACTCCTGCAGAGATTGATGCAAATAATCCGGCATGAGAAGACCCTACCATACGAACTGTAGAAGTAGAACAATTTTGCTCATGATCTGCATGTAAGATAAATAATTTATCTAAAGCCGCTACTACTGTAGGGTTAATTCTATATGGTTCTGTAGGTAATTTAAACATTAATTGCATAAAATTATCTACATATCCAATGGTATTGTCATAATAATTTAATGGGAATCCCATGCTTTTTCTGTATGTCCAAGTGGCTAAAACTAGAAATTTACCCATAGTTTTACAAATGGCTTCATACATTTCTTTTTCGTTTTCAACATTTACTACTTTTGGATTAAAAGCGGTAAGCGCACTGGTTAACGCAGATAAAACCCCCATTGGATGAGCTGTTTTTGGAAAACCATCGATGATGTTTTTCATTTCTTCATTAACCAAAGTATATTTATGTATACCTTTTTCGAAATCTGTTAATTGTTTTTTGGTTGGTAATTCACCAAAAATTACTAAATAGGAAACCTCTAAAAAGTTACCTTTAGCGGCTAAATCCTCAATAGAATACCCACGGTATCTTAAAATTCCTTCTTCTCCATCAAGAAACGTAATGTCACTTTTACAAACACCTGAATTTTTATATCCTGGGTCGTAAGTTATTGCTCCTGATAAATCTCTTAATTTACTAATATCAATAGCTGTTTCATTTTCGCTCCCCACCATAACAGGAAGTTCATATTTGTTACCATTAATTTCTAAAATTGCATTTGTTGACATGATAATATGTATATTTTGTAAGTGTAATAATCTTAGTTGCGAATTTAATAATTAATTCTTGAATTTTAAAATTAATATATAGTTAAATTGCACAATAGGTATATATAAAATTTATAGTATATAAGGAATCTGAGTTACTTTTCTAACTAATAAAAATATAGACAAATATAACTTTCAAAAATACTAATCAAAAAAATAAAAGGTTCACAAAAAAACACCTAAATGGTTTTTTAGGACCAAGTAGGTGTTCTGTTTAAGAAATTTATGAAATACTGAAACGTATTCTGTATGAAAAAAAAATATTTATTTTACTTTAAATGCATTTGCGCCTGGAAAGTAAGCTACTTCGTTTAATTCTTCTTCAATTCGTAATAACTGATTGTATTTTGCCATACGATCTGAACGCGATGCCGAACCGGTTTTAATTTGACCACAGTTTAATGCTACTGCCAAATCTGCAATGGTATTGTCTTCGGTTTCTCCAGAACGGTGACTCATAACTGAAGTATATCCTGCATTATGAGCCATATTTACAGCTGCAATAGTTTCAGATAACGTACCAATTTGGTTTACTTTTATTAAAATTGAATTGGCGATTCCTTCTTTAATACCACGAGAAAGTCTTTCTACATTCGTAACAAATAAATCGTCACCAACTAATTGTACTTTATTACCAATTTTATCTGTTAAGTACTTCCAACCTTTCCAGTCGTCTTCATACATGCCGTCTTCAATAGAAATAATTGGATATTTTGAAGCCAATTCAGCTAAATAATCTGCTTGTTCTTCAGACGTTCTAATTTTTCCACCAGCACCTTCAAACTTTGTATAATCGTATTTTCCATCTACATAAAATTCTGAAGCTGCACAATCTAAAGCAATCATAACATCATCTCCAAAAGAATATCCTGCTTTCTCAACTGCTAATTTAATTGTATCTAAAGCATCTTCCGTTCCACCAGCTAAATTAGGTGCAAAACCACCTTCATCACCAACAGCAGTTGATAAATTTCTATCGTGTAATACTTTTTTAAGGTTGTGAAAAATTTCAGTACCCATTTGCATAGCGTGAGTAAAAGAAGTTGCTTTTACTGGAATAATCATAAATTCCTGAAATGCAATAGGCGCATCTGAATGCGAACCACCATTAATGATATTCATCATTGGAACGGGTAACGTATTTCCAGAAACACCACCAACATATCTATATAAAGGCATACCTAATTCGTTTGCAGCAGCTTTTGCAACAGCTAAAGAAACACCTAAAATAGCATTAGCTCCAAGATTTGATTTGTTTGGCGTACCGTCTAAATCAATCATCATTTTATCGATAGCGTTTTGTTCAAAAACTGACATTCCTACTAATTCTGATGCAATAGTTGCATTTACATTTTCAACAGCTTTAAAAACACCTTTGCCCATATAGGCTTTTCCGCCGTCACGTAATTCAACTGCTTCATGTTCGCCAGTAGAAGCGCCAGATGGAACTGCTGCTCTACCTAAAATTCCATTTTCTGTAATTACATCTACTTCAACAGTAGGATTACCTCTTGAATCTAATATTTGTCGTGCGTGAACTTTAATTATTATGCTCATATTTATTATTTTTTTAATTCTAAATTATTAACTAAACAAAGTTAAATATATTTTATTTCGAATTTCGTAATTAAGCTAAAACTTATAAACGATAACGTTTTAGTTTTTAGAAGTTTTTATGTTCGTAATAAAATCATCGAATAAATAACTAGAATCGTGTGGTCCAGGACTGGCTTCCGGATGATATTGAACAGAAAAACAGTTTTTAGATTTCATTTTCATACCTGCAACCGTTCCGTCATTTAAATGAACATGCGTTAATTCAAAATCAAGGTGTTTTTCTAATTCTTCTTTATTTACAGCAAAACCGTGATTTTGAGAAGTAATTTCACCCTTACCGGTTACCAGATTTTTTACGGGATGATTAATACCGCGATGCCCATTAAACATTTTATACGTTGAAATTCCATTTGCTAAAGCAATTACTTGATGTCCTAAACAAATTCCAAATAATGGCTTGTTTTCAGATAAAATATTTCTTGCTACTTCTTGCGCAGATGCTAATGGGTCTGGATCTCCTGGACCGTTTGATAAAAAATAGCCATCAGGATTAAACGCTTTCATTTCGTTAAAATTAGCATTATAAGGATACACCTTAATATAACAATCACGTTTTGCTAAATTTCTTAAGATATTTGTTTTGATTCCTAAATCTAAAGCAGCAATTTTGAAATTGGCATTTTCATTTCCAAAAAAATAGGGTTCTTTCGTTGAAACTACTGAAGCCAAATCTAACCCTTCCATATTAGGCGCTTGTTCTAATTTCATTTTCAATTCTTCAATTGAAGTGCCATCGGTAGAAATAATTGCATTCATTGCGCCGTTATCTCTAATATAGCTAACTAAAGCGCGAGTATCAACATCTGAAATCACAATTAAATTTTGTTTTTCTAGGTAGTCATACAAACTTTCAGAAGCATCTACACGAGAAAAATTCATACTAAAGTTTTTACAAACCAATCCAGAAATTTTTACAGCATCTGATTCTACTTCATTTATATTTACCCCATAATTTCCGATATGCGCATTGGTTGTAACCATAATTTGCCCATAATATGAAGGATCTGTAAATATTTCTTGATAACCGGTTGTACCTGTATTAAATGCGATTTCACCAAAAGTTGTACCTGAAATTCCAATTGATTTTCCGTAGAAAATAGTTCCGTCTTTAAGTAAAAGAACTGCTTGTTGTTTGTTGTTGTATTTCATTAGTTGTTGTAGTTTTAAAAAAAGAGATAAACATCTAATTTTGAGTTACCTTATTTATATTGCAAAATTACGTTATAGTATTTATAAAAAAAAAGGATAAACAAAAATTTGTTTATCCTTTTTTAATTATTTTAAATCAATTGTTTCATGATTATTCAGAAGCCTCGGTTGTTTCAGTTGTATCGGTTGTTTCAGTTGATTCAGCAGCTGGAGTTTCCGCTACAGTTTCATCTGCTTTTTTAGATTTACCTCTACGAGTAGATGCTTTTTTAACTTCTTTTTTAGCAGTTGAATAAATTGTATTAAAATCTACAAGTTCAATCATAGCCATATCAGCGTTATCCCCTAAACGGTTTCCTAACTTAATAATACGCGTATAACCTCCTGGACGATCCGCTACTTTATCAGCTACTTCTCTGAACAATTCAGTAACAGCATATTTACTTCTTAAATAAGAAAAACAAATACGTCTGTTGTGCGTTGTATCTTCTTTTGATTTTGTTACAAGTGGTTCAAAAAATTGTTTTAAAGCTTTCGCTTTAGCAACAGTAGTATTGATACGCTTATGTTCAATTAGAGAACATGCCATGTTAGCAAGCATTGCTTTTCTATGACCAGTTTGTCTACTTAAATGGTTGAATTTTTTTCCGTGTCTCATGACGTAATTATTTTATCTTCATCTTGCATCAATCCGCTTTGGAGAGCAAAATATGAATGAATTATTCTTTATCTAATTTGTATTTTGCTAAATCCATTCCGAAAGTAAGGTTTTTATTCGCCACTAACTCATCTAATTCAGTTAGTGATTTTTTACCGAAATTACGGAATTTCATTAAATCGTTTTTGTTGAAAGAAACTAAATCTCCTAAAGTATCGACTTCAGCCGCTTTTAAGCAGTTTAAAGCTCTTACTGATAAATCCATATCAACTAATTTAGTTTTCAATAGTTGTCTCATGTGTAATGATTCCTCATCATACGACTCAGTTTGAGCAATTTCATCAGCCTCTAAAGTGATTCTTTCGTCAGAAAACAACATAAAATGGTGAATCAACGTTTTAGCTGCTTCTGTCAATGCGTCTTTAGGATTAATTGAACCATCAGTTTTGATTTCGAAAACTAATTTTTCGTAATCTGTTTTTTGTTCAACACGGAAGTTTTCGATTGAATACTTCACATTTTTTACAGGCGTATAAATAGAGTCTGTAAAAATTGTTCCAATAGGAGCATTTGGTTTTTTATTTTCTTCAGCAGGAACATATCCTCTACCTTTTTCGATAGAAAGTTCCATGTTGATAGTTGTTTTGCTATCTAGATTACAAATTACCAAATCTGGATTTAAAACTTGAAAACCAGAAATAAATTTTTGGAAATCACCAGCTGTAATTTGATCTTTACCAGAAAGAGAGATGGAAACTGATTCATTATCTACATCTTCAATTTGACGTTTAAAACGTACTTGTTTAAGATTTAAAATAATTTCAGTTACATCTTCTACTACACCAGAAATTGTTGAAAATTCATGTTCAACACCTTCTATTCTTACAGATGTAATAGCAAAACCTTCTAATGCAGAAAGTAAAACTCTTCTTAAAGCGTTACCAACTGTCAATCCGTAGCCAGGTTCTAAAGGTCTAAATTCGAATTTACCTTCAAAATCGGTTGAATCGATCATGATAACTTTATCGGGCTTTTGAAAATTAAATATTGCCATATCTTCGACTAATGTCAATTATTATTTGTTATACAACTCAACGATTAGTTGCTCTTTAATATTTTCTGGAATTTGAAGTCTTTGAGGAACCGTTACAAAGGTACCTTGTTTCGTATCATTATTCCAAGTAATCCATTCATATACAGAAGAATTGTTAGCCAAAGAGCTTTCAATTGCTTCAAGAGATTTAGATTTTTCACGTACAGCAACAATATCGCCAGGTTTTAAGTGGTAAGAAGGTACATTTACCAATTCACCATTTACTGTGATATGTCTGTGAGAAACGAATTGACGTGCAGATCTACGAGTGGGTGCAATACCCATTCTGTACACTACATTGTCTAAACGAGCTTCACAAAGTTGTAACAAGATTTCACCTGTTACACCTGAAGCAGCAGCTGCTTTTTCAAATAAATTTCTGAACTGACGCTCTAAAATACCATAGGTATATTTTGCTTTTTGCTTTTCCATTAACTGGACAGCATATTCAGATTTTTTTCCTCTTCTTTTTGCCAAACCATGTTGACCAGGAGGATAATTTCTTCTTTCGAAAGCTTTATCTTCTCCGAAAATTGCTTCGCCAAACTTACGGGCGATTCTTGTTTTTGGACCAGTATATCTTGCCATTTTACAAATTTTAATTTAAGGTAGGGATTATGAATTAAGGTCTTTCCTTCGATAATCTAAATTCCTACCTAAGTTTTATACTAATTGTTATACTCTTCTTCTCTTTGGAGGACGACATCCATTATGAGGCATTGGAGTAACATCAATAATTTCAGTTACTTCAATTCCACTGTTATGGATTGATCTAATAGCAGATTCTCTACCATTTCCTGGACCTTTTACGTAAACTTTTACTTTTTTAAGTCCAGCTTCAAGAGCTACTTTTCCACAATCTTCAGCGGCCATTTGGGCAGCGTACGGAGTGTTCTTTTTAGAACCTCTGAAACCCATTTTACCAGCTGACGACCAAGAAATAACTTCACCTTTTTTGTTTGTTAACGAAATGATGATGTTGTTAAAAGTAGCGCTAATATGTGCTTCTCCAGAAGACTCAACGATAACTTTACGTTTTTTTGCAGTTGCCTTAGCCATATTATTTACTATTTAGTTGCTTTTTTCTTGTTAGCAACAGTTTTTCTTTTACCTTTTCTTGTTCTCGAGTTGTTTTTTGTTCTTTGACCTCTTAAAGGTAATCCCGCTCTGTGGCGTATACCTCTTTGACATCCGATGTCCATTAAACGTTTGATGTTTAATGTAATTTCTGAACGTAATTCACCTTCGATTTTAAATGATGAAACCGCTTCACGGATTGCTCCGATTTCGTCATCATTCCAATCAGATACTTTTTTATCTTGGCTTACTTTGGCTTTTTCTAAAACCTCAATAGCTCTACTTTTACCCATACCAAAAATGTATGTTAAAGCGATAACTCCTCTTTTGTTTTTTGGGATATCAACCCCTGCTATTCTTGCCATAATTATCCTTGTCTTTGTTTAAATCTAGGATTCTTTTTGTTAATAACGTATAATCTTCCTTTTCTACGCACGATAATACATTCTGCGCTTCTTTTTTTAACTGATGCTCTTACTTTCATCTTAATTTGCTTTATGCTATATGCTTTATGCTTTAAGCTAACTGCTTATTGCCTATCGCCTATGGCTTATTTAGTATCTATAAGTAATTCTAGCTTTAGACAAATCATAAGGACTCATTTCAAGTTTAACCTTGTCTCCTGGTAACAACTTAATGTAATGCATACGCATTTTACCTGAGATATGAGCAATTACAACATGTCCGTTTTCTAATTCCACACGAAACATTGCATTAGATAATGCTTCTACAATGCTTCCGTCTTGTTCTATTGCTGATTGTTTTGCCATAATTAATTAAGCGACAGCTTTTCTATTTTTACCACTTTTCATTAAACCATCATAATGTTTGTTTAACAAATATGAATTGATTTGTTGAATCGTATCGATTGCAACTCCGACCATAATAATTAACGAAGTACCACCGTAAAAGTAAGCCCATGCTCCTTGAACATCTAACAATCCGTGGATAATAGCAGGGAACACTGCAATTAAAGCCAAGAATAATGAACCTGGAAATGTGATTAGAGACATTAACTTATCTAAGAAATCGCCTGTTTCTGCACCTGGTTTAATACCTGGAATGAAACCTCCACTTCTCTTTAAGTCATCTGCCATTTTATTTGTTGGTACCGTAATAGCGGTGTAAAAATACGTAAAAATAACTATTAATAAAGCAAAAACCACATTATAAACTAAACCGAATGGATCTTTAAACATATTTGAAATGCTTAAAGCTGTGTCTGATTTAGATAATCCAGCTAATGCAGCAGGTATAAACATAATTGCTTGCGCAAAAATAATTGGCATAACACCTGCAGAATTCAATTTTAATGGAATAAATTGTCTATTATCATCCATTGAATCGGATTCAAAATCACCAGAAACTGATCTTCTTGCATATTGAACCTGAACTTTTCTCAAAGCCATTACTAACAATATGGTAGCTATAATAACCACTAACCAAATGATGATTTCAATAATGATTTTCATTGGATTACTACTGTTAGTTCCCACTTCTTGAATGAATGCTTCTGGCATTCTTGCCAAAATCCCCACCATAATTAAAAGTGATATTCCATTACCAATTCCTTTTTCTGTAATTCTTTCTCCTAACCACATTGCGAAAATAGTTCCCGAAACGATGATTAATACGGACCCAAATAAAGGGAAGAAAGTAAAGAAATCAGGATTAACAAATGCTTCAGCAGGTAAGGTTTGTTTTAAATTAAAAATATAACCTGGCCCTTGAACCAATGTAATTGCAATAGTTAACCAACGTGTAATTTGGTTAAGTGTTTTTCTACCACTTTCGCCATCTTTTTGAAGTTTTTGTAAATAAGGAATCGCAATTCCCATTAATTGAACTACAATCGAAGCAGAGATGTAAGGCATAATTCCTAATGCAAAGATAGAAGCTTCCGAAAAAGCGCCACCAGTAAACACATTAATTAACCAACCTATACCACCTTCTGTTTGATTAGAAAGACTTTGCAATTTTGTGGAATCAATACCAGGCAATGTTACTTGTGAGCCAAAACGGTACACAAGTAAAATTCCAAGAGTCACTAAAATTTTATTTTTTAGTTCTTCTATTTTCCAAACATTGATAAATGATTCTATAAATTTCTTCATAGTGATACTAATTAAAGGATTACTACTTCTCCTCCAGCAGCTTCGATGGCCGCTTTTGCAGTTGCAGTAAATTTGTGAGCACTAACTTTTAATTTTGTTTTTAGCTCACCTCTTCCTAAAATCTTTACTAAGCTATTTTTGGTAGCCAAACGAGTATCAACAAATACTGTAAAATCTACAGTTTCTGAGATTACCCCGTTTTCTACTAAACCTTGTAAAGTATCAAGATTTATACCTTGATATTCTACTCTATTGATGTTTTTGAAACCAAATTTTGGTACTCTTCGTTGAAGAGGCATTTGACCTCCTTCAAAACCAATTTTCTTTGAATAACCAGAACGAGATTTGGCTCCTTTGTGACCTCTTGTTGAGGTACCACCTTTACCAGATCCTTCACCTCTACCTACTCTTTTGTTTTGGTTGTGAACAGAACCTTCTGCTGGTTGTAAATTACTTAAATTCATAACATATATATTGTTATTTAGTTTCTTCTACAGAAACTAAGTGTTTAACTTTATTTACCATTCCAAGGACAGCAGGACTTGCATCGTGCTCAACAACTTGACCCATTTTTTTAATACCAAGAGCGATTAATGTTCTCTTTTGGTCTAATGGACAGTTGATTTTACTTCTAACTTGTTTTACTAAAATTTTCATATCTCCCTGATTTATCCTTTAAATACTTTGTCTAAAGATACTCCTCTTTGTTTTGCAACAGTAAGAGCACTTCTCATTTGTAACAAAGCATCAAAAGTTGCTTTTACTACGTTGTGAGGATTTGATGATCCTTGTGATTTTGACAATACATCATGAATTCCTACTGATTCAAGAACCGAACGAACAGCTCCACCAGCAATAACTCCTGTACCATGAGAGGCAGGAATTAAGAATACACGTGCACCACCAAATTTACCTTTTTGTTCGTGAGGAACTGATTGACCATTCAAAGGAATTTTTACTAAATTTTTCTT
>NZ_JBBALQ010000022.1:0-25356 GCF_040402955.1 Flavobacterium sp.
TGTCCTCGTAGTTCGGTTGGATATTTGATTTTAACTTTTGGCCAAAAATTTAAACGTATAGCTTCATTTATCAATGTAAATGAGCCGCTAATTAACGCTTGTGAAGCTACGATTGCGGCTAAAGTAGCTATTGCAATTCCGAAAGGTAAAAACCATTCAGGCATTACACCATAAAAAGGATTCGTAATACCCGCTTGTGCTAAAGTTTGCCCATCGTGTTGAAGCAACCAAGCGCCTTGTCCTAAATAATTTAATATTAATGTTGCTTTTACAAAAATCCAACTAATTCTAATATTTTCTTTTCCACAATGTCCTAAATCAGAATACAAGGCCTCTGCTCCTGTTGTACATAAAAACACGGCTCCTAAATATAAATAACCACCATGTATAGAAAGAAGTTTATAAGCATAGTAAGGATTTAATGAAGAAAGAATTTCGACATTATTTATAGTTTGTAATAAACCTAAGCCGCCTAACATAGCAAACCATACAAACATTACGGGTCCAAAGAACTTTCCAATAAATTTTGTTCCAAATTGTTGAATGGCAAATAATAATGTCAAGATAATCATTACAATGTACATTATATATTTTTCTTCAAAACTTGGATACATAGTCTTCACTCCTTCTATTGCAGACGAAACTGAAATAGGTGGCGTAATTATCCCATCAGCCAAAAGGGTACAACCCCCAATAATTGCAGGAAATAACAACCACTTAACTTTAGCTTTTCTAATTAAAGCATATAAAGAAAAAATTCCTCCTTCACCGTTATTATCTGCTCTAAGTGTAAGAATAACATATTTAACAGTAGTTTGAAGGGTTAATGTCCAAAAAATACATGAAATAGCTCCTTTTATGATATCTGAATCTATAGGATTTTTTCCAATAATTGCATTAAGAACATACAAAGGAGAAGTTCCAATATCTCCATAAATAATACCTAGCGTTACTAGTAAACCGGCTGCAGAAAGTTTGTGCAAGCCATGATGACCTTTTTCCATTTTCAATTTTATAAACGAAAGACAAAATTACAAAAACAATATGTTTCAAATTGAATTTTATGGAAAAATATTTTACTAATAAATTCTGTATGAAGTGTAAAAATTACTTTTAAATTCTAATCAAATACTTATCTTTGTAATCTTATTAAAATTTCACAACATGCGTATTTCTTATAATTGGCTAAAACAATTTATTAAAATAGACTGGAAATCAGATGAAACAGCCGCTTTACTTACCGATTTAGGTTTAGAAGTTGAAGTTGTTGAAGCATTTGAAAGTGTTACAGGCGGACTTAAAGGCATTGTTGTTGGGCATGTTTTAACGTGTGAAAAACATCCTGATGCTGATAAATTAAAAATTACAACAGTAGATTTAGGTGATGGAAACGCACCTGTACAAATAGTTTGTGGAGCCAGTAATGTTGCAGCAGGACAAAAAGTTCTTGTTGCTACTATTGGAACAAAATTATATGATAAAGAATTAAACGCATTTGAGATAAAAAAAGGAAAAATTAGAGGACAAGAAAGCCATGGTATGATTTGTGCCGAAGATGAAATTGGTTTAGGAACTAGTCATGACGGAATTATGGTTTTAGCTGATGATTTAAAACCAGGAACTCATGCTAGCCAAGTCTTTAACATTGAAGTAGATGAAGTTTTTGAAATTGGTTTAACTCCAAATCGTGCGGATGCTATGAGTCATATGGGAGTTGCTCGTGATTTAAAAGCAGGTTTACTGCAATCCAATGTAACTACCGAATTCATTACACCTTCTGTAAGTAAATTTAAAGTAGATAAAAGAACTTTAAAAATAGATGTAAAAGTTGAAGATACTAAATTAGCCCCTAGATATGCTGGTGTTACTATTTCTGGAATTACAGTAAAACCATCGCCAAATTGGTTGCAAAACAGATTAAAAGCAATTGGACTAACACCAAAAAATAATATTGTTGACGTAACAAATTACGTATTACACGAATTAGGACAACCTTTACATGCTTTTGATGCGAATAAAATAAATGGAAATAAAATAATTGTAAAAACAGTATCGACAGGTACAAAATTTACAACTTTAGATGCTATTGAACGTACATTGCATGAAGAAGATTTAATGATTTGTGACGAATCAGGTCCAATATGTATGGCAGGTGTTTTTGGTGGTGCAAATTCTGGTGTAACCGAAACAACTACTACTATTTTCTTAGAAAGCGCTTATTTTAATCCAGTTTCTATAAGAAAAACCGCAAAGCGACATACATTATCAACAGATGCATCATTCCGATTTGAAAGAGGTATCGATCCTGAAATAACCGTTTATGCCTTAAAACGTGCCGCTTTGTTAATCCAAGAAGTTGCTGGTGGCGAAATTACCTCGGATTTAGTTGATATTTATCCAAAAAAGATTGAGGATTTTAATGTTTTTCTGTCTTTTGATAAAGTAAATAAATTAATTGGTGAAGAATTAAAAAAAGAAACGATTAAAAATATTTTAGCTTCATTAGATATTAAAATAAATAGTATTTCAGATGCTGGTTTAGGATTAAATATTCCTCCGTACAGAGTAGATGTGCAAAGAGAAGTTGATGTTATTGAAGAAATTCTTAGAGTTTTTGGTTACAACAACATTAAAATTCCCAATAAAATTAACGCATCGGTTTCAAATTCATCAAGAACAGAGGAATTTAAAGTGCAAAATATAATTGCTAATCAATTGTGTTCATTAGGATTTAATGAAATGATGGCCAATTCGTTAACCACTTCAAATTATATTGCTTATTCTGAACAAATTCTTTCAGAGGAAACCGTTACAATGTTAAATCCATTAAGTAGCGACTTATCTGTAATGCGTCAATCGATGTTGTTTTCGGCTTTAGAGGCAGTTTCTTATAATAGTAACAGAAGAAATTCAGATTTAAAATTATTTGAATTCGGAAAAACATATCATTCCATTGAGAGTAATTACACAGAGAAAAAGCATTTAACCATTACCATGTCTGGAAATACTACATCTGAAAATTGGAATGTGGTGCAAAAACCTAGTGACTTCTTTTTATTTAAAGGATACATTATTGCAATTTTATCAAAATTAAATATCGATACAAAAGTAAAAACGGTTCCTGTTTCTAGTGATGTTTTTGCTGAAGGAATGGGATTCGCAATTGGGAATGAAGTGATTGCCGAATTTGGTTCCATTAAAAAATCAGTTTTAAAACAGTTTGATATTAAACAAGAGGTATTTTTTGGAGATGTAAATTGGGATGCCATTCAAAAATATATTTCAAACAAAATAAAATTAGTTGATATTCCAAAATTCCCAGAAGTAAGAAGAGATTTAGCATTGTTAGTAAATCAATCAGTGACTTTTGAAGAATTATATCTAGTAGCAAAGCAAACAGAGAAATCGTTATTAAAAAATATTAACTTATTTGATGTGTACGAAGGAAAAAACCTACCAGAAGGAAAAAAATCGTATGCTTTAAGTTTTGTTTTACAAGATACTTCAAACACACTAACAGATGTTCAGATTGATAAAATCATGAATAAATTACAAAGCAATTTCGAAGCAAAATTTGAAGCGGTTTTAAGATAAAATAATTATAATAGAATATATAAATCCTTTTAATTTAAAACTTAAAAGGATTTTTTTTTGTGTAGCTCTGTACTTTCTCTGCGAATCTTTGCGTAATTATTTACTTTAAAAAACCTGCCGCTTTTATTTCCTTATGAATTTGATGAATATTTTCGGGAATTTCTGCCTCTAAAATCCAGTTGATATCTAAACTGTTATAGTTTGCTGTTTTCAAAAGCATTTTATTAGATGAAATATTTGCTCCTAGCCTATTCAAATCTTCTTTAAAATCTAATAGAAAATCTTCGTGAAGCGTCTGAATTAAAAGTAAAATTTTAAAAGCCCGCACAATAATATAATTATAAAACTTTACTGATTTTTGCGGTTTAGAATGGCTTAAAGAAAAGGTATTTTGTTCTATAACTTCATTTAACATGTTTATATTCAAGCTTATTTCTCCAAACTTATCTTTTGTAATTTTTACATGATGCGAAATTTCCCCACTAATTCTTCGCATTTCTACAGCAATAAAATCTAAAGAATGATAATTTTCAGCAATTCGATTGATATCATTTGAAATTAAAGTTACCATATTTCTGCGTTTGTCTTCAACGGTATCTGTATCTACTAATTCAAAAAATAATTTTTCTGCTAAATCCATATCTCTTCGCAACAATCTTAAAATAAGTTTGTCTTTTTCTTTTTCAGGTAATTCTTGAAGCGCTATTTTAAACTCGGTATCTTTAAACATATTTATAAACTATGAATTGGCTAAATTAAATAAAAAAATCCCAATCATTTCTGATTGGGATTAAGTATTTAAAAAAATAGAAAATTATTTTTTCTCTGATTTTTCCATTTTTGCTTTTAATTCCATTAATGCATCAATATCTCCTAAAGTTGATTTTTCAGCATTGTTTGAAGATGAAGCAACATTATTAGTACTAGATTCGTTTGAAGCAGATTTGAAGTTTTTCTCTTCTTCTTCTCTGAATGTAGCAGAATGTGAAGCAACAATTCTTTTGAATTCTTTGTTAAATTCGATAACTTTAAATTCAATTGAATCTCCTTTTTTTAATTTTTTACCATCTTCTTTTTCTAAATGACGTGTTGGAACAAATCCTTGAACGTCTTCAGAAAATTCTACAGTAGCGCCTTTGTCAACAATTTCAGAAACAGTACCAGTGTGAACTGTACCTACTGCATAAGCAGCTTCATGTTTGTCCCAAGGGTTATCTAAAGTTTGTTTGTGTCCTAAAGATAATTTGCGAGCTTCAACATCTAATTCTAAAACTACAACATCTAAGTTGTCACCAACGTTAACAAATTCTGATGGATGTTTGATTTTTTTAGTCCAAGATAAATCAGAAATATAAACTAAACCGTCAATTCCTTCTTCTAATTCTACGAAAATTCCGAAGTTAGTAAAGTTTCTTACAATTCCTGTATGTTTAGAACCAACTGGATATTTCTCAGTAATTCCAGTCCACGGATCTTGTGTCATTTGTTTAATACCTAATGACATTTTTCTATCATCTCTATCTAAAGTTAAGATAACTGCATCAACAACATTACCAACTTTAACGAAATCTTGAGCAGAACGTAAATGCGTAGACCAAGACATTTCAGAAACGTGAATTAATCCTTCAACTCCTTCAGCTACTTCAATGAAAGCACCGTAATCAGCTAAAACAACTACTTTACCTTTTACTTTATCACCAACATTTAATTCAGCTGATAAAGCATCCCATGGATGAGCATTTAATTGTTTTAAACCTAATTGAATTCTTGTTTTCTCGTCATCGAAATCTAAAATTACAACATTTAATTTTTGATCTAATTCTAATACTTCGCTTGGATGATTAATACGAGACCAAGATAAGTCTGTAATATGGATTAATCCATCTACACCACCTAAGTCAATGAACACACCATAAGAAGTAATGTTTTTAACAACACCTTCTAATACTTGTCCTTTTTCTAATTGACCGATAATTTCTTTTTTCTGAATTTCGATATCCGCTTCAATAAGCGCTTTATGAGAAACTACAACGTTTTTAAATTCGTGATTAATTTTCACAACTTTAAATTCCATAGTTTTGTTTACGTATTGATCGTAATCACGGATTGGTTTCACATCAATTTGAGAACCTGGTAAGAAAGCTTCAATACCAAATACGTCAACTATCATTCCACCTTTAGTTCTACATTTCACAAAACCGTTAACTATTTCTCCAGTTTCGTTAGCAGAAATAACTCTATCCCATGCTTTGATTGTTCTTGCTTTTTTGTGAGATAATACTAATTGACCTGTTTTATCCTCACGGATATCAATTAATACTTCTACTTTGTCACCCACTTTTAATGATGGATTGTAACGGAATTCGTTTAAAGAGATAACTCCTTCAGATTTAGCGTTGATGTCCACAATAACATCTCTGTCAGTGATTCTTACTACAACTCCGTCTACTACTTCTTCATCAGATGTTGAGATGAATGTTTTTGATACTAAATCTTCAAATTCTTGAAGGTTACTTGCGTCAATAGGGTCAATTCCTTCAGCATAGTTATGCCAGTTGAAATCTGCTAAAAACGACTCTTGTTCTTTGATTAATTCAGACATGCGTGTTTAATTTGTATGTTGTGTTTGTTTGAGTTTTATTGTGCAGGTTAAAACAACAACAGTGATTTACATAAATATTTGATTACCAATTGAAAACTCTACTCTGCCAAAAGGTGTGCAAAGATAATATTTTTTTAATAAATACAAATAAATTTTAAAGAAATTAGAGGTACAATATTAGAAAATTTAATTAAATTATTCCAACTTCTCATTCACCAACTCCATCACCAATTCAAATTGTTCTTTTTTGGATAAATTAGAATTGTCAATTTCAATGGCGTCATCAGCTTTAACAAGTGGTGAATCTTCTCTGTGTGTGTCGATATAATCTCGTTCTTGAACGTTTTGTAGTACTTCTTCATAAGTAACATGTTGCCCTTTTTCAAGTAGTTCATCAAATCGTCGTTGGGCTTTGGTTTGTGGACTTGCTGTCATAAATAATTTTAAATCGGCATTAGGAAAAACAACGGTTCCAATATCACGACCATCCATTACGATGCCTTTATTTTCTCCCATTTTTTGTTGCTGTTCTACTAATTTGGTACGAACATCTGATATTTCTGCAATTTTACTCACCAAACGTGATACTTCAATAGTACGAATGGCGGTTTCGATATTTTCATTATTTAAATACATTTCTGCAAAGCCCAATGTTTCGTTAAAACGAAATTGTAATGTAACATTAGATAAATTTTCGATTAATCCTTCAGCATCTAAATGCGTTTCAGAAACAAAACTATGCTGCATTGCAAAATACGTTACCGCACGATACATTGCACCGGTATCAACATAAATATAACCCAGTTGTTTAGCAATTTGTTTGGCTAATGTACTTTTTCCAGTGGACGAAAATCCGTCTATTGCTATGGTGATTTTTTTCATATTATAAACATTTGTTTTCCCTTTATCTCTTACCCAAAACTTTTTACCTAATTAATCCAAATTCATCATCAAACCAAATATACTTGAATTTGCAGCAACTGTATAACGTGAATGTGAAAAATCAAATCGTACTTTATTAAATCGCAAACTAAAACCTGCTGAAATTCCAGAGAAATTTCTTTGATCGATAATGCTTAATTCTTGTCCTCTTCTAAAATTATATCCTAAACGAATATTAAATGCTTTTTCTGGAAACAACTCTGCTCCTATTATTGTATGTCGCAAAGCATTATTAAAAAACGATACTTTTTCTGCTTCCGAAGCACCATCTAAGCTACTTTTTGCTCTATTCGGATTTGCAAATGCAATGTTCCATTGTTGTAAGTTCTCAAAAGTAAGATGCCATCGAATGGGAACATTTTCAACTAATTGAGAAATTCCAGCTGTAATTTCAAAGGGCAATTTTTCTCTCGTAATTTCATAGGGCTTAATTTGATAACCAATATTTCTAAAAGATAATCCATAATTAATATCGTTTTTATCGTCAATATATAAAAATCCAATATCTGTAGCTACTCCTAATGAATTGTATGATTCTAATGCAGATGTAATTAATTTCACATTAGTTCCTGCATAAAAATTTGTCCAAGGTAAATTATAAGAATATCCAAAAGATAAAGCGCCTTCTGAACCTGTAAAACTATTTGTTAAATTTCCAACTTCATCATAACCATCAAAATTACCGTAGTTTACATAATTCGCACCAATATGAAAAGTTTGCACATGTCTGTCCCATGTAAATGCATAGTTTGCAGTACCGTAGGTAACTTCACCGAAATAATTACTATAACTAGTAGCTAATTGATTGTGCATTTTTGGATTTATTGTCGCAGGATTAAAAATGGCTTGATTTACATCATAATCAACAATAGTTACTGTTTTTCCACCTAAAGCGGCTTGTCTTGGAGATTGAACCAAGTTTAAAAACTGATATACCGACTGACCTCCTACTTGTGAATAAATAGGCGAAACAAAGACAAAAAATAGTGGTAAAAGTTTTCTAAGCATTTTTCTGTTATTCTATAATAACGCAGATGCGAAGATAAAATTATATATTAGAAAGAGAAAATTTAGTTTTATTTGTTTTTGAATTGTTGCTTATTGACTTATTTAGCAGGTAAAAATTTAATAGAAACAGAATTAGTACAATAACGCTGCCCTGTAGTTTCTTGAGGTCCGTCATCAAAAACATGACCTAAATGTCCACCACATTTTGCACACATTACTTCGATGCGAATCATGCCATAAGAATTGTCTTTATGATATATAGTCGAACCTTTTATCGCTTCATCAAAAGAAGGCCATCCACAATGCGAATCAAATTTAGTATCTGATGTAAATAACGGATTTTCACAGGCCGCACACACATACATTCCTTTTTCGAAATGTTTATCGTATTCACCTGTGTAGGGTCTTTCAGTGCCTTTTTCTCTTAAAACAGTATAGGCTTCAGGTGAAAGTTGTGCTTTCCACTCTTCATCTGTTTTCACAATTTTAAAATCCATAGTGTCTTTTTTTGAAGTCGATTTTACTTGTTCTGTATTTTTATTTTGACTATTACACGAAACAAAACTACATGCCAATAAAATAATAAATATATTTTTCATGATTTTTTATTTCTATAAAATTACAAAAAAGTTACACTCGTGATTTAAAAATAGTAAATTTTAAGGAATTTATAACTTTTGTCAATCGAAATAAAAAAATAAAAAAAACCAGAACTGAATTCTGGTTTTATATTTTGATTCGGTTTTACTTTATGTATAATGTTTTTATTCTTGCTATAGGTCCGCCGCATTTTACTTCATGACAACTGATACAAGCATCTACCATAGTATTAAAACTTTCCTTTGTGTTTTTCGAATCGTAAATTTCAGATTGTGTTTTTAAGAAAAATCCCGATTTCGTAGTAAAAAATGCATCTCTTTCTTTTCCTTTGGTCATTGACGCTTCTGAAATATTCAAGAAATATTTCGGCATTTCTCCTAATGAATCTTTTTTAATTATTTTTCCACGAAGTTGTTTGTTATGCACATACATTTGCTCCATTAAAGCAGCCATTTCAGAAGCTTCGTACATTTTTAATTCTTCTTTTGGTTTTTCGCAAGTGGAATTTTCATCTTCTGATTTATTTTGATTACAACTCAAAAATAAAACTGAAAATATAACTAAAACATACTTCATTATTTAGAAATTAAAACGCCATAGGCTAGGAATTTATATTCAGTTTTAGGAGCTATAATTTCCGCGATTTCCTTTTCCGATTTTCCTTCATCTTCAGCATAATGTTTTAATTCTGCTACAGAAGTTTCTTCAACAAAGGCTTTTCCTTCAATAATTGTTTTTCTTTTTTGTGCATTCATTGGTACAAAAAAGCCATAATCTTTAAATTTCACAAACGCTGTTTCATCATTTCCTAAATCTAAAGTCATCCAACATCCTTTGTTTTGACAAATTTCATTAATTTTTGAAGTCACTTTAATAGTTAAAGTATCTCCTTTTTTTAATGTTTTGTATTTTTCTAATAATACCTCTTTTGAAATAGCACTTCCTTCCGTAATTTTTTCTCCAAAAGAAGCATATACGAGTTTAGATTCTATTTTAGTTTCCTTTTTATTACAGGAAATTGCTAGTGTAAATAGGGATAAAATTAGTAGTAATTTCTTCATAATTCTTGATTTGTTAAGTGAAATAAAAAACAAAATTAATCAATAATACGAAACTTTGTTAATAATTATTCAAAAAATCAATCTTCAAGAGTAATTTATTTAATAAATTTGTAAAAATATTTGGGGAACTTTTCATACAAAAACATATAATGAGTAGCATTACAAACGATATTAAAATTATAAAAAATGAGACTTCAAAAATTAATGAAGTTGACTTTGAAAACTTAACGTTCGGAAACACATTTACAGATCATATGTTAATTTGTGATTACAAAAATGGGGTTTGGGAACAACCAATTATCAAGTCCTACGAGCCATTTACAATTGACCCATCTGCAAAAGTTTTTCACTACGGACAAGCTATTTTTGAAGGAATGAAGGCATATAAAGATGCTAATGACGATGTTTGGTTGTTTCGACCAGATGAAAATCATACGCGATTTAATAAAAGTGCAGTTCGTATGGCGATGCCAGAAGTTTCTGAAGAAATTTTTATTGATGGATTAAAACAACTGCTGAATTTAGATAGAGATTGGGTGAAGTTTGGAAATGGTAATTCATTGTACATTAGACCATTTATGATTGCTATTGGAAGCGGCGTAATTGCACAACCGTCTTCACAATATCGTTTTATGATAATTTTATCGCCTGCAAAATCTTATTATTCTGGCGAAGTTAAAGTTATTATCGCAGAACATTATAGTCGTGCGGCAAATGGTGGAATTGGTGCGGCAAAAGCGGCAGGAAATTATTCAGCACAATTTTATCCAACAAAATTAGCTAATGATTTAGGATATCAACAAATTATTTGGACTGACGACGCCACACATACAAAATTAGAAGAAGCAGGAACGATGAATGTATTTTTCAGAATTGGAGATACATTATTAACTGCTCCTACTTCTGAACGAATTTTAGATGGTGTAACCAGAAAATCTGTTTTAGATATTGCAAAAAGAGATAATATAACCACTGAAGTACGTCCTGTTTTAGTAGAAGAATTAGTTGCTGCTGCAAAAAATGGTACGTTGAAAGAAATTTTCGGTGCTGGAACTGCTGCAGTTATTAATCCAATTGTTGGTTTCTGTTATAAAGAAGAATATTTTGAATTACCTAAATTAGAAAATTCATTTGCATTAGGTTTAAAAGAAAAATTAAATAATATACAATACAAATTAGCAGACGACACGTTTGGTTGGACAGTTAAAGTATAATTATTTCATTAAATCATAAAAAAAAGCAATTAGAAATAATTGCTTTTTTTATGATTCGTATTTAATATTAATCTTCTTCTTCAATTTGTACAGCTTTACTATACACACGCCATTTTTCAATACACGACGTAATTTCTTCAGGTATTTCACTTGTAAATCGTAAAAATTCACTAGTTGTAGGATGAACAAAACCAAGTGTTCTAGCGTGAAGCGCTTGTCTTGGCAATGTTTTAAAACAGTTATCTATAAATTGTTTGTATTTCGTAAAGGTTGTTCCTTTTAAAATTTTATCACCACCATAACGTTCATCATTAAAAAGCGTGTGACCGATATATTTCATGTGTACACGAATTTGATGTGTTCTTCCTGTTTCTAATTGGCAAGAAACCACTGTCACATAACCTAAACGCTCTATAACTTTAAAATGAGTAATTGCTGCTTTTCCTTGCTCACCTTCAGGATAAACGTGCATTTGCATTCTATTTATCGGATGACGGTCTATGTTTCCTTCAATAGTTCCTTCGTCTTCTTCAATATTTCCCCAAACTATAGCATAATATTCACGTTCTGAAGTTTTTGCAGCAAATTGTTTAGTCAAATGCAACATAGCTTCTTCTGTTTTGGCAACGACTAAAAGTCCTGAAGTATCTTTATCAATTCTATGAACCAATCCAGGTCTTTCGCTGCTATTCATTGGTAAATTATCAAAATGATACGCCAATGCATTTACTAAAGTTCCTGAATAATTTCCGTGTCCAGGATGCACTACCATTCCTGCAGGTTTGTTTACAACAATAACTTGATCATCTTCGTAAACAATATCAATTGGAATATTTTCACCTTTTAATAAGTGTTCATACGGCGGATGTTCAAGCATCACTCTAATTACATCGTCTGGTTTTACTTTATAATTAGATTTTACAGCACAATCGTTTGCGAAAATAGTTCCCGCATCAGCTGCTTTCTGTATTTTACTTCTTGTTGTATTTTCAATGCTGTTTATCAAAAATTTATCAATTCGTAAAGGTTGTTGTCCTTTTGCTATCTCAAACCGATGATGTTCAAATAAATCTTCATCAGCCGTTTCATTCTCATCTATAAATTCTTGCATTATTCTATACTATCGTTAATTTGTTCATTATTTGGGATTGAATCTAAATCTTCATCTGTAAACATATCTTTCCCGTCTCCTAAGACAAAATCGATTTTAGAATTTTTCATTAACTTATCTCCTGCTCTTACAGGCTTTCCATTATATGATACTTCTAAAACAATATCTTTAGCTAAATCTGGTACATATTTTAATTCGCCTTCAACTAAACCTAAAGCTCTTAAAGCGTTTGTAGCTTGACGAAATGTTTTGTTTTTTAAATCCGGAAAAGTAACCATAGCATAACCGCCAGCATTAAGCTTTACATATATTTTTCGGCCATCTTTAACTTTAGAATTTGCTATCGGATCTTGTTCAACAATACTATATGGTGGAAATTCTGGTCGAAATTCTACGGTATCTAATAAAAATACTTCTAAACCTTGCTCATCTAGTTTCTCTTCTGCAATTTCTAATTTCATTTTAGATAAATTAGGTACCTTAATTTCTTCGCCGTGATTGGTGCTGAAATCTAAAAACTTCACAAACACTACTAAAAATAGGATAACAATCACTAATGCAAAAAATAAATTTTTGAAAAATGTGAAACTCGTTAAAAACTTTCTTAAACTCATTGAAATATATTTTCGCAAATATAAGAAAAGTAAAACATTTTATGATATTTTTGTATAAAACAGAAATAAATATTTTTTTATGAACATAGCAGTTGTAATGGGCGGATATTCAGACGAATCTGTAATTTCTTTACGAAGCGGACAGCTTATTTTAACCCATTTAAACAAAGATAAATATCAAGTTTTTGAAGTTCACATCTTAAATGAAGGTTGGTATGTAAAAATGGGCGACCAAAAATTACCTATAAATAGAGCCGATTTTTCATTTGAACACAATGGAAATTCTGTAAAATTTGATGTGGCTGTAAACACCATTCACGGTACTCCAGGCGAAGACGGTCATTTACAATCCTATTGGGAGTTAATTGATTTGCCTTACACCGGTTGTGGGTTCTATCAAAGCGCATTAACGTTTAGTAAACGCGATACGTTATCCGTTTTAGGAAAATTTGATATTCCAAAAGCAAATTCGGTTTACGTTACTAAAGGGCAAGAAATTGATGGTGAAAGAATTGCTAAAACGTTAGGATTTCCATTTTTTGTAAAACCCAATCAATCTGGTAGTAGTTTAGGGATTTCTATGGTAAAAGAACTGTCAGAATTAGACAAAGCATTAACATTTGCTTTTGCTGAAGACAACGATATTTTAATTGAATCACAACTAAAAGGAGTCGAAATTTCTGTTGGTGTGATGAAATTGAACGGAAATACAAGAGTTTTAGGGATAACAGAAATTGTTTCTGGAAATGATTTTTTCGATTATGAAGCCAAATATTTAGGAAAATCAGAAGAAATTACGCCTGCCCGATTGTCTCACGAAGTTTCAGAATTAGTAGAACAATCTGCTGCCAAAATATATGAAGCTCTAGGAATGCAAGGTTTTTCTCGCATCGATTTTATTGTTATGAACGACATTCCGCATTTTATCGAAATCAACACCAATCCAGGATTAAGTCCACAAAGTATATTTCCACAGCAAGCTGCTTACGCAAATTTAAATTTTTCCGATTTATTAGAAAACGAAATTAAATTGGCTTTGGAAAGAAAACCTATTTGGAAAAAATAAGTCAAATTTGTATTCTAACAGAATCAAATATTTAAAAATATTAATTATGAAAAAAGCAATTTTCCCAGGTTCGTTTGACCCAATTACAAACGGACATTACGATATAATTAAGCGTGGTATTTCTTTATTTGATGAAGTAATTGTAGCCATTGGTATCAATGCAGATAAAAAGTATATGTTCTCTTTAGAAGACAGAAAACGTTTTATAGAAGACGCTTTTAAAAACGAACCAAAAGTAAAAGTGATTACCTATACGGGCTTAACAATTGATTTATGCAAAGAAGAAAAAGCCCAATTTATATTACGTGGTTTACGTAATCCAGCTGATTTTGAATTCGAAAAAGCGATTGCTCATACTAACAGACGTTTGTCTAAAATTGAAACTGTGTTTTTATTAACAGCTTCAAAAACATCATATATATCGTCAAGTATTGTGCGTGACGTGATAAGAAATGGTGGCGATGCTTCTCCTTTTGTTCCAGATTCAGTTATTGGTAAAATATAAAGCATAAAAAAACCTTCAAGTTTCTTTTTTTGAAGGTTTTTTTAATTTATGGATTTTCTAATGCGTTTTTAACAACGTCTCGAGCAACTTCAATTTTATATTTCTTCCCTTTCATTTTTTCATCCTTAATATTTTGCAGTAATGGTGCTACTTTAGCATATTTTACTGCGGCAAACGATACAAAATCTTTGACTTCAATTAAACCTAAGTCACCATTTTCTAACTTTCCTTTTTGAGAAAAGAAACCTAAAATATCCACTTTATTTAATTTGTTTTTCTTTCCACCACTAATGTAAATGGTTTTAAACTCTGGTGGTTTCGGAATTACGCTATAATTAGAAACATCAATTTTTTTCATATCATAATCAATGTAATCTACTTTTTTCTCACTTTCGTGGATGATAATGTAAGCGGTTCCGGAAGCCATCATACGTGCGGTACGACCATTTCTATGGGTAAACTCATCTACTTTTGAAGGTAAATGATAATGAATTACATTTTTCATTTCTGGAATGTCCAAACCACGTGCGCCTAAATCGGTTGTAATTAAATACGAAATACTTCCGTTTCTAAACTGAATTAACGCTCTTTCACGTTTTTCTTGTTCTAATCCACCGTGATAAAATACAGAGAAAATACCTTTATCATTTAAATAATCACTAATTCGTTCTACCGCATCTCTATGATTACAAAAGATAATTGCATTCTGAGATTTCAAAGAACATATTAAATGAAATAAAGAATTAACCTTGTCTTTTTCTTTAGAAATCACCAATTTAAAATCTAAATTAGTTTCTTTTTTTTTCTTATCAATATAATTTAAAACATTCGGATTTTCAATTCGGGTGTATTTTGGAACTTCTACTCCATCTGTTGCCGAAACTAAAATTCGTTTTTCTAAATTAGTTAATTTCCCAATAATGAATCTCATTTCTTCGTGAAATCCTAATTGTAATGATTTGTCAAATTCATCTAAAACTAAGGTTTTAATGTATTTTGGGTCAAACGTTTCTCTTTCTAAATGGTCTGCTAATCTCCCAGGCGTACCAATTAAAACTGCTGGTGGATTGCTTAAATTTTTAATTTCCGTTTCAATAGAATGGCCACCATAACAAATATTGACTTTGAAAGTAGTTGCCATTTTCTTCCAAACTTGTTCAATTTGCAAACCCAATTCACGTGAAGGCACAATTATCATACATTGTACTTTATTGTTATCTTCTTCTAAAAGTTGAAAAATAGGCAACAAAAAAGCCAAGGTTTTACCTGAACCTGTTGGCGAAAGTAGCACTACATCAGAATCAATTAATATAGACGTTTCTGCAGCAACCTGCATTTTATTTAAACTTTCGATACCTAAATTCAAAAGTATATTGTTGGAATGTAAATTTTTATTCATAGGGCAAAGGTAGTTTTTAATTTGCCAATATTCAATTATACGATATACGGAGTATTGATATTAACATTTAAAATTCTTACTTTTGAAATTCAAATATTCAATTATGCGCTATACCTTACTGTTTTTATTTGCTTCTTTATTTGTAAACGCTCAAATAAATTTGTTAACTCCCTTCGAAAAAGGTAACAAAAATCAATCTACCACATACGAAAAATGCATTTCGTTTTACCAATTATTAGACGCCAATTCAGATAAAATTGAAATGCGAACTATGGGACTAACAGATAGCGGGAAACCTTTGCACATTATAGTGTTTTCTGAAAATAAAAATTTTACTTTCAATCAAAACAAAGCGGTTTTATTAATCAATAACGGAATTCATCCAGGCGAACCAGACGGCATTGATGCGACTATGATGTTAATGCGAGATATTGCCAATGCAAAAATAAAAGTACCTAAAAACACGATGGTTGTTGCTATTCCAGTGTATAATATTGATGGAATGTTAAATAGAAATTCCTTTTCAAGAGCCAATCAGAATGGTCCTGAAGCCTACGGATTTAGAGGTAATGGAAGAAATTACGATTTAAATAGAGATTTTATAAAATCGGATACTCGAAATTCAAGAAGTTTTCAAGAACTTTTTCATACGGTAAATCCGGATGTATTTTTAGATAATCACGTTTCAAATGGCGCTGATTATCAATATACTTTTACTTGTATTGCCACTCAACACGAACGTTTAGGCGAGAAATTAGGTAATTTTTTCAAAAATGAAATGTATCCTGAAATGGTAAACGATATGCTTAAAAAGAAAATTGACGTGATTCCGTATGTCAACATTCACGGTGCAAAACCTGATTTAGGTTACGAACAATTTACGGATACACCACGTTATGCCACTGGTTATACTACGTTATTTAACACGTTAGGATTTGTGCCTGAAACGCATATGTTGAAACCCTACAAAGACCGTGTAAAAACAACGTATGAATTTATGGTAACAGCTATAAATTATACTGATACGAATTGGGAAAAAATCAAACAAGTAAGAAAAGAAAATTTGGAAGATTTTAAACCTGGAAAACAATATCCATTAAGTTGGTTAATTGATTCTACAAAAGTGTCTTATATGGATTTTAAAGGCTATGAAGGCGGCTACAAACCAAGTGAAATCTCTGGAAAAGACAGATTGTTTTATGATAGAAATAAACCTTTTACAAAGAAAATCCCTTTTTACGGAAATTATAAACCAACGAAATTTGTGACCATTCCGAAGTATTATGTGGTACCACAAAGCCAATGGCAAATTATTGAGTTATTAAAATTAAACGCTATTGAAATGACACCTATTACTCAAAATGAAATTTTAGAAGTAGAAATCTATAAAATTGCCACTTATCAAACAGGAAAAAATGCTTACGAAGGACATTACGGACATTATAATACCACCGTAACAAAAAATATAGAGAAAATGGAATTTAGAGCTGGCGATTATAAAATTTCAACTAATCAATTAGGCGTGAAATATCTATTAGAAACCCTTGAACCAGAAGCCGTGGATTCGTATTTTAATTGGAATTTTTTCGATACAATTTTACAACAAAAAGAAGGGTATTCAAGTTATGTTTTTGAAGATGTAGCGAAACAAATTTTAGAGGAAAACCCAACTTTAAAACAAGAATTCGAAACAAAAAAACAAACCGACAAAGCTTTCGCAGAAAATGGTAAAGACCAATTATATTGGGTATACAAACATTCAAAGTACTTTGAAAAAGAGTTTATGCGTTATCCAGTTTATAGAGTGAATTGATTTGGCATTTACGGAGTTGGAAATAATAAAAAAAGTCATCTGAAAAGATGACTTTTTAGTTTAAATTTACTCAAATAAATCTAATTAATTCCAACCACCACCAAGTGCTTTGTATAAATTAATTACAGTTAGCATTTGGTTTTTGCGAGTTTCTATCAATGCTGTTTTTGCTTCTAAAGCATCACGTTGTGTTAGCAAAACTTCCATATAATCTGCTCTTGCAGAAAGAAACAATTGATTGGCAATTTCAATGGATTCGTTTAAAGCGGTTACTTGTTGATTTTTTAAATTAAATGAATTTTGTAAGTTATTAATTTTTGATAATTGATTAACCACTTCAGTATACGCTTTTAAAACGGTTTGTTCATATTCATAAACCGTTTGAATTTGCTTTGCAGATGCCGTTTTATAAGTTGCTTTAATTGCATTTCTATTAATTAATGGCATAAACGCTTCTCCAACTACAGAATACAATAAAGATTGTGGCGTATTCAATAAAAATTTAGGATTAAAAGATTCATAACCAAGTCCAGCTTTTAAGGCAAATTGAGGATAAAAATTAGCTTTAGCCACTTTTATATTCAATTTTGCAGCTTCAACTTCTAATTGTGCTTGCTTGATATCTGGTCTGTTTTCAAGTAATTCAGATGGCAATCCCATACTCACAACTTTTGGTTGTAAATTGATAAAATTATCGGAATTTCTTAAAATTGATTGAGGCGTATGTCCGACTAAAAAATTGATTTTATTTTCTGTTTCTACAATTTCTTGTTTTAGATTGTAAATTTCGCTTTGATTTTTTTGCACTTCCGCTTCAAAACGTTTTACAGCTAATTGGGTAGTTCGTGCAGATTCTTTCAAAAGAGTTACAATTTTTAATGCATTTTTTTGAATTTCAATATTTTGCTCTAAATTTTTCAATTTACTATCTAACGCAATTAATTCGTAATAAGAATTCGCAACTTCAGCAACTAAATTGGTTACCAAATAGTTTTTACCTTCTTGTGAAGCCATATATTCCATTACTGCAGCTTTTTTAGAATTGCGAAGTTTTTTCCAAACATCTAATTCCCAACTACTATATAATCCGAGTTTATAATTCGTAAATGGCTCTGGAAATTTTTCATCTTCATGAATATTTAGATTTTTTTCTACTGCTCCATTACGAGTAAATTCTCCAACTTTATCAACATCAGCACCAGCACCGAAACCAACGCTAGGAAGGTATTCTCCTTTCCTAGCTTGAATTTCATTTTGTGCCATAGTTACTTTTTGCATCAAAATATTCAACTCTTTATTATTAACTAACGTAGAATCGATTAATTGTTGCAAATAGGGATCTTCAAAAAAATCTTTCCATTTTACTTTACCAGAACTGTTTTCTGTATTCAAATTATCACCATAATTTGTTGGCAATACTACTTTATTTTCTTGGGTTACTATTTTTGGAATTCCGCAAGAATTCAAGATTAAAAATAAACTGCAAACCACTAAAATTTTTATGTTATTTCTTTTCATTTTTTCTTTTTTCTGATTTTTTATCATAATAATTGAAATCTTCTGATAACGGATTAAATTCTTCGCCTTTGATTAATTTTCTTCCTTCTGCTAATGTTCCAAAAATGTAATACAATCCAGGAACAATAATTACTCCAAAAACAGTTCCGAAAAGCATTCCACCTAAGGCAGCTGAACCAAGTGTTCTGTTACCAATCGCTCCAGCTCCAGTAGCCAACATCAATGGAATTAATCCAGCAATAAATGCAAATGAAGTCATTAAAATTGGTCGGAAACGTACTTTTGCTCCTTCAATTGCTGCATCCAAAATAGATAAGCCCTCTTGGTTTTTCTGTACGGCAAATTCGACTATTAATACGGCATTTTTACCAAGTAATCCAACCAACATAATTAACCCAATTTGAGCATAAATATCATTTTGAAGTCCCATTACTTGTAATAATAAGAAGGAACCGAAAACTCCAACTGGTAATGATAGTATAACAGACAATGGGATAATAAAACTTTCATATTGAGCAGCTAATACGAAATAAACGAACAACAATACAATTAAAAAGATATAAATTGACTCATTTCCTCTACTTGCTTCATCGTAAGAAAGACCTTCCCAAGCAATATCATATCCTTTTGGTAATGTTTCTTTTGCAACTTCTCTTACTGCTTCAATTGCTTCTGCAGTGGTATAACCTTTAGCTGGAAGACCTTGAATGGCAGCAGAATTGTACATATTGAAACGTGTAATTTCGTTTGGACCTTGCGTTTTTACTAATTTCATAAAGGCTGAATAAGGAACCATTTCTCCTCTATCATTTTTTATAAATAAGTTTAAAACATCAGATGGTAATCTTCTAAATTTAGGATCCGACTGTACATATACTTTAAAGAAACGTTCAAACTTAATAAATCCTTGTTCGTAGGTACTTCCAATTAAAATATCTAGATTTTCCATTGCTTTCCCTATAGAAACTCCTTTTTGCATGGCCAATTCATTATCAATTTCTAATTCATATTGTGGATAATTGGCTGCGAAAAAAGTAAATAATCCTGATAACTCTTTACGTTTCTCTAGATGGTCCATGAAATTTTTGTTGATTTTGTCAAAATCTTTATAATCAACAGTTGTACTTTTATCTAATAAACGCATTGAGAAACCACCTGAAGATCCAAAACCTGGAATTGCTGGCGGTTCAAAAAACTCGATTTTTGCACCAAGATTTCTAGATTTTTCTTCTAATTCTTCCATTATCTCGGTTACTTTTTTATCTCTATCTTCCCAGGTTTTTAAGTTAATTAAACAAGTTCCAGCATTAGAACCTCTACCTTCTGTCATGATTTCATAACCTGCTAATGAAGATACAGATTCAATTCCATCTACTTTTTCACAAACTTTTTGAAGTCTTTGAGAAACTTCATTTGTAGTTTCTAATGTAGAACCTGGTGGCGTTTGAATAATAGCATAAATTGTTCCTTGATCTTCATTTGGAATAAATCCTGAAGGCAAAATTTGGACTTCAATAAATATTAGCACACAAAAAGTAATAAAAACGCCAATGGTTAACCATTTTCTTTTAACAATGGCTCTTAAAAAAGTTACATACCTTCCTGTTAAACCATCAAACCATTTATTAAATTTATCTAAAGCTTTATTTAATATATTTTTTTTCTTTTCTTTTCCGTGATTATTTTTCAATAAAATCGCACAGAGAACTGGCGTTAATGTTAAGGCTACAATGGCAGAAATTATAATAGCACTAGACATTGTAATAGAAAATTGTCGGTAAAAAGTACCCACTGGTCCAGACATAAATGATATTGGAATGAAAACAGAAACCATAACTGCTGTAATTGCTATAATGGCTCCACCTATTTCTCCTAATACTTTTTTTACTGCCAAATAAGGTGTTATATCTGGGAATTCTTCAAATTTAGCATGCACAGCCTCGACGACGACAATTGCATTATCAACAACAATTCCAATAGCCAATACTAATGAGAATAGGGTCACCAAGTTAATAGAAAGGCCAAACATTTGAATGGCAAAAAACGCTCCAATCAATGAAACTGGGACTGCTAGAATTGGAATTAATGTGGAACGCCAATCGCCAAGGAAAATAAACACTACTAACGCTACCAATAAAAAGGCATCACGCAAAGTAACAATTACTTGATCAATAGAAGCATCTAAGAATTTAGAAACGTCGTAACTAATTTTATAATCTAAACCTGGAGGAAAGGTTTCTTTCATTTCCTCTAACTTCGCTTTTACCTGTTTAATTACATCGTTGGCATTACTACCGTAATTTTGTTTTAATACAATTGAAGCCGAAGGATGACCATCTAAATTAGAATAAATATCAAAAAATTCGCTTCCAAGTTCTGCTCTACCAATATCTTTTAAACGCACACTTTCACCATTTGAATTGGCTCGAATAATTACATTTTCATATTCTTTGGGTTCGCTAAATCTCCCTTTGTAGGTTAAAACATATTCTAAAGATTGTGCTTTTATTCCTGAACTTTGTCCTAAACGACCGGGGCGACCAACGATACTTTGCTCTTTTAAAGCATTCATTACTTCTTCAGTAGAAATGTTGTAAGCTCTCATACGTTCTGGATTTAACCAAACACGCATCGCATAGGTTCTACTTCCTAAAATTTGTGATCTGGCAACTCCATTAATACGGTTGATTTCTGGAAGCATTTTTACATTCGCATAATTGTAAAGAAATTTTTCATCCATACTTTTATCTTTAGAATATAAGTTGACATACATCAACATACTTGGCTGAATTGGAGTAATTACAACTCCTTCTCGTTGAACCAATTCTGGTAAAAGAGGCATAACTTGGTCGACCCTAGTTTTGACTCTAATAACCGCTTGATTTGGATCTGTTCCAGGTTCAAAAATAATTCTAAGCGTAGCTTCACCAGCACTAGTTGCGTCCGTAGCCATATATCTCATTCCTTGCACACCATTTATAGAATTTTCTAAGGTGATAAGAGTTGATTTAACTAGTACATCAGCACTTGCTCCGGGATATGCGATAAATATATTGACCGTTGTTGGTGCAATATCTGGAAATTGTGATGTTGGCAATTTCAAGATGGAAAGAGAACCGATAAAGACAATAACAATCGAAATTACTATTGCAAAAACGGGTCTATGTATAAATTTACTAAACATGTTTTTTCTTTTTAAATGATTTTGATTATTCTGCGTAAAGTTCTAAATGAGATAATACCGATTCTGGTTTTTCAAATTTGATGTTCACTTTTTCATTTTCTTTTACCAATCGTAATCCTTCTAAAAGAATTTTATCTGTTTCATTTAAACCTGATTTCACAATGAAAAGATGTTGTAATTCGGCAGCAATAACAATTTCTCTAGATATAACTTCGTTGTTTTTGTCAATTACATACACATATTTTTTATCAAGCACTTCAAAAGTTGCTTTTTGAGGAATTAGCATTGCTTTTTTATAAGGTAATGTAACCACAATATTTCCAGTTTCACCATGTCTTAAAAGTGCTTTTGGATTTGGAAAAGTCGCTCTAAATGAAATATTTCCTGTTTCATTATTAAAATCAGCTTCAATAGTTTCTACAATTCCAGGATAGTCAAAATACTTAGCATTAGCCAGCATTAAATTAACTTTAGTGTTAATGCCGTTTTTTTGATTTTCTTTAAAATCTAAATATTCCGTTTCAGGCACATTATAATATACCCACATTCTGCTGTTATCAGATAAGTTAGTAAGTAAATCTCCTTCGTCAATTAAACTTCCTAATTTTACTTGAAAACGATCAATAAATCCATCAAATGGAGCTCTTATTTCAGTAAATTTTAAATGAACATTTGCTAAAGATAATTCTGCGTTAGCTTTATCTAATTTAGCTTTCGCCATTAATAATTCGTTTGGAGCAACGACATTACTTTCTGCCAGTTTTTTTGTGTTTAGATATTCAATTCTAACGAAATTGGCTTCTGCCTTTGCTCTTTGCATTTCTGCTTGGTAAAGATTTGGCATAATTTGGAACAAAATTTGTCCTTTTTTTACAAATTGTCCTTCATCTACATATATTTTTTGAAGATATCCTTTTTCTAAGGCTCTTAATTCAATGTGACGAAATGATTGTACTTGAGCAACATAATCTTTTGTAACAACGGTATCTTTAATGATTGGATTTGTTACTAAAAATTCGGTTTTTACTTCTTTAGGTTCTTCTTTGTGACCACAACTAGCTAGCAATAAAGCGCTACCTAGGCTTAATAGCATAAAAATTCTTTTAGCCATAACTATATTTATAAAAATTAATTAAATGTTTTTTGAATAATAAAAAATGTAGTCTAAAGATTAAAAAATAATCTATTAAACTTTTATAAAAAAACAGTTAATCAAATTCTATAAACAGAGAATTTAACGTTTAAAGGATAAGTGGATGCTAAGTATTTCTCGTAATTACATGATGTTAAACCATTTTTAATTACTGAGGTTTGATTTTCTAAAAGATTAGTGCTTAAGTAAGCATCTGAAAATCGAAAATTGTTTAGAAATTTTTTACTTAACGATTCGTCTTCTTCAATTTCAATTTCGATGATGTCGTTGTTTTCTTTAAAAAATTCGGTATCAACCACTAATTTAAAAAAAGAAATATCGTGTTTTAGCTCTGATACTTGCTCCTTGTTACAATCTAACAATACAGCATTATAGTTTTCGATAGTGTTGTTAAAAACACTAATAAAACTAAAGAAACTTAGTAAAAAAACAAATAGATATTTATTGAAATTGTATTTCATCGATGTAAAGCTAATAAAACTTCATTGATTAATTCATAAAACGTTGTTAAATCACTTTTTCACTTTCAAACAACAACTTAATATTTTCATAGGAATTTCCCAAAGCGGCTTCAATTTCTGAGGGTTTTAGCCAAACCGCTTTAGAAATGCCTTCTTTTTCTTGCGGGCATGTTGCTCCTGTAAAATTGGTTTGCATTTTAAACCAACACGTAATTTTTAATTTAAAAACGCCGTTACGTTTAAATACGTGATAGGTTTTTTGTAATTTTTCTGTAATTTTTAATCCTGAAACACCGGTTTCCTCCTCTACTTCACGCATGGCTGCGTTTTCTATAGTTTCGTCTTTTTCAATGCCGCCTTTTGGTAAATCCCATTTACCGTTTCTAAAAATAAACAAAACTTCGCCTTTGGCATTAAATACCAATCCACCACCCGCTTTAGCCACAGGGATTTTAGATTTCAAAGTCTTCATAATTAACTTTTCATCTGAGTGATATAGGTAGGCACTTTGTATTTTATTCAAAAATAATTCTGAGATTACTTTTGGAATATTTACCGTTTCTAATAAATAAATTTTGAAATTTGTTTCCTTTTCAATTTTATTTGTTAAAAAAAGTGGTTTCTCGTTTACAAAAACTTTATACATTTGCAATATGATATTTAATAACAACACAGCACAACAAACAGCCGAATTGCTTTTACAAATAAACGCAATTAAATTAGAAACAAAAAATCATTTTACTTGGGCTTCTGGCTGGAAAAGTCCAATTTATTGTGATAACCGCGTAATTCTTTCATTTCCAGCGGTTAGAAATTATATTAAAGATGAATTTGTAAAGCAAATTGAAGCCAAATTTGGTCGTCCAGATGTCATTGCAGGGGTAGCAACTGGTGCAATTGGTATTGGAATTCTGGTAGCGGAAGCCATGGGATTGCCTTTTGTATATGTTAGACCAGAAGCAAAAAAGCACGGAAGACAAAATCAGGTAGAAGGCTTTTTACAAAAAGGTCAATCTGTAATTGTAGTTGAGGATTTAATTTCAACTGGCGGAAGCAGCTTAATGGCAGTTGAAGCTATACGTAATGAAGGCGCTAATGTAAAAGGAATGGCCGCTATTTTTACTTACGGATTTCCTATTTCTGAAGAAAAAATTGCAGCAGCAAAATTAGACGTGTATACGTTAAGTAATTACGAAAACTTAATTGAAAAAGCGGTTGAAAAACAATATGTTTCGGAAGAAGAATTAGAAACACTTAAATCTTGGAATAGTAATCCGAGTGAATGGGGGAAATAGTTTTTTAGAATATTAGATTTTTAGACAAATTAGATAATTAGATATAAAAAAAGCAAATTCAATTGAATTTGCTTTTTTTGTTAGACTAAATAATATATTATAATTGTCAATCTGAACTTGTTTCAGATTCTCATCTGGTAAATTTAGATTCTGAAACAAGTTCAGAATGAACTGTGTTAAAAAGCAAATTTATGGTTAATTAATTTCTAAATAAAA
>NZ_JBBALQ010000023.1:0-23964 GCF_040402955.1 Flavobacterium sp.
AAAAGTAAAAAGTAAAAAGTAAAAAGTAAAAAGTAAAAAGTAAAAAGTAAAAAGTGTTCACAAATAAAAAACTTCTTTTAGTTTTAAGTAGTTCAATGCTCTTGTATTGGTTGCTTAGCAAAACAATTGATATATATCAGATTACTATAATAGGTGTGCTTTATGAAATTATTTGGCTTCCAATGTTAATATTGTTTATTGTTTTGCCAATACTAAACACCTATTCACTAATTAAAAACAAAAATTGTTTGATGTCCTATTTTAGTTTGGCGTTAAATATCATTACACTATTAATCGTTTTTTTAGTTTAATGAAAAACACAATACAACCTTGGATTCAAGCGGCTCGCTTACGAACGTTACCCCTTTCTATTTCTGGAATTTTGGTAGGAAGTGCGTATGCGTATTTCCAACATACATTTGAATGGATTATTTTTGTGTTGGCATTATGTACCACATTATCTTTTCAAATATTATCCAATTTTGCTAACGATTATGGCGATGGCATAAAAGGCACAGATGCCAATAGAATTGGCGAAAAACGCTTAGTGGCTTCGGGTGAAATTACTTCTACCCAAATGAAAAAGGCAATTATCATCAACTCGGTTGTAGCCTTTGTTTTAGCCGTAGCTTTAATTTATTTTGCTTTCGGACAAGAAAATTTTGTGTATTCGGTTACTTTTTTAGTTTTAGGAATGGCTTCAATTGCCGCAGCCATAAAATACACCGTTGGAAATAACGCCTATGGATACAGCGGCTTTGGCGATGTATTTGTTTTTATCTTTTTCGGGTTAGTAGCCGTTGTTGGAAGTAATTTTTTGTACTCGCAAAGTATCGATTTGAAATTATTTCTTCCCGCTACGGCTATTGGAATGTTAAGCACCGCTGTTTTAAACTTAAATAATATGCGCGACATTGAAAATGACCGAATCGCAAATAAAAATACGTTAGTGGTGAAGTTTGGATTGAAATGGGCTAAAAAATACCAACATTTCTTAATTATTGTTCCGTTTTTATGTTTGTTTGTCTTTTCAATAGGAGTAAACAAAATGGTCTTATTTAGTTTTTTAGTTTTTATTTTCTTTTTAAAACATTTAGAAAAAGTAAGAAAATCAACTTCTGCTGTAGATTTTGATCCTGAATTAAAAAAAGTAGCATTAGGAACATTTGTTTTAAGTATACTAATTTGGATTAGCTTTTTATATTAATAAAAACAATAGTAACTATGAAAATAACTTTTTACGGACACGCGTGCTTGGGCATTCAAATCAACGATATTCATATTTTGGTAGATCCATTTATTACAGGAAATGCAAAAGCGTCGCACATTTCTATAGACGAAATTGAAGCCGATTATATATTGTTAACGCACGCACATCAAGACCATATTTTAGATGTAGAAATAATTGCCAAACGAACCGATGCGGTAATTGTTTCTAATTATGAAATTGCTTCACATTATGGAACTAAAGGGTTTCATTATCATCCAATGAATCACGGCGGAAGTTGGGATTTCGAGTTTGGGAATGTTAAATACGTAAATGCAATTCATACATCTTCTTTTCCTGATGGGAGTTATGGTGGGCAACCTGGCGGATTTGTAATTGAAGGCGAGCATAAAAACATTTACATCGCAGGCGATACGGCTTTAACAATGGATATGAAATTGATTCCGCTGCGAACCAAATTAGATTTGGCTATTTTGCCTATCGGAAGTAATTTTACTATGGATGTGGATGATGCTATTATAGCTTCAGACTTTGTAGAGTGCGATAAAATATTAGGCTATCATTACGATACGTTCGGTTATATCGAAATTAATCACGAAGAAGCCAAACGTAAATTCTTCCAAAAAGGAAAAGATTTAATGTTATTAGAAATAGGACAAAGCATCGATTTATAAACTTTGGTATCAAAATTGCTGAATAATAGAAAAACTATTTCATGAAAAAAATATTCTTATTCCTGCTTATTACTCAAATTTCTTTTGCTCAAAAAGATGGTTTTTGGGATAAAGAACGCGCGTTTACTAAAGAAGTTAAACTTTCATCGGGCAACCGAACGTTAGTAAAAATTGACGACTTGCCTGAGGGTGCCTCTGAATTTGTATTCCGAATTTTATTAATTGATGAAAACGGAAAAATCACAAATAGCTTGGCATCTGTTTTAAAAGCCATACCCGATCCAACAGGTATTAGTCAAGGCGCTGCAGGAGCTCTTTTTTTAACCAATTCACTTTCTGGTGACGATACTTGTGTATATGGAATTTACACGTCTGAGAAGGCCGGAAATCAGTTTTTAAAAGACGGAAAGTTAGAAACGGCTTGTTATTTTAAAAAAGAGCCTATAAATAAAGACAGTAAAGTAATTTCTATTAAAAACACAAAATGTTTTGAAAACACACCAAATATTTGGTTTGCTTTTGAAAATAAAAATTGGGTATTAAGCACCAAAATAGTATTGGAAGTAGTCTCTTGGATAGATTATTCAGCCAGTAGAGGTTGGAATTTAGAAACAAAAAAAGAAATCGTTTCAATTGGAAAAAAATTAGATTGGTATAAAAAATCATCAAATGAAGCTGTTTTTTTAGCTCAATTTGTAGCAAGTTTTATAGATAAATATAAATATTCAGAGTACCAACAATTATTGGCTATTGAAAAAACAAAAGCGGTTAACGATGTACAAGAAATCGCTTTAAAAAAATCAAATCAATATGAAAGTTATTTGAATACCATTCGTGCAGAAGCCGTTAAGTTGTTTAAAGACAGCAAAGTTGACGAAGCCATTTCTATAATTCAGAATGAAATTATATTTAAAAAAGCATCCAATCATATCGATTATGGTTTATTGGGAAATTTCTACTTGTTTTCAAAACAATTTGCTAAAGCAGAGGATAACATAAACAAAGCTATAGCGTTAGATAAGAACGATTTAACACATCAATTGCAATTGGCTCACGTCTATTTATTTACAGATCGTATTTCGGAAGCTAAAGACCTTCATAGTCAATACAAAACGCAAAACATTGCCTCAAATACAAGTTGGGTAAATCAAACGAAATCTGATTTTTCTGAGTTTGAAAAGAAAGGCTTTCCAATAAATAATTTTAAAAAAATACTAAGAATAATTGAATAATTATTTCGCAGAGATGCACGAAGAATACGCAAAGTCACACAAATTTTGCGAATCTTTGCGAATCTTTGCGAAACTCTGTGTAACAAAATGAAAGCTACCTATAAAAAATACATCCTAAACTTTAAACGTCCAAGTGGCACTTCGCGGGGTGTGATGACGGAAAAAGAAACCTGGTTTTTACTCTTGGAAAAAAATGGTAAAATTGGAATAGGTGAGTGCGGATTGTTGCGAGGCTTATCTATTGATGACCGACCAGATTATGAAGAAAAATTGCAATGGGTGTGCGAAAATATTCATTTAGGTAAGGATAAATTATGGGATGTATTACTTGAATTTCCTTCCATTCAATTTGGTATTGAAATGGCATTTTTGTCTTTACAAGCTAAATCTCCATTTGAATTGTTTCCTTCTGATTTTACCAAATCGAAAGATTCAATTTTGATTAATGGACTGGTTTGGATGGGTGAGGAAGCATATATGAAACAACAAATTGAAGAAAAATTAGCGGAAGGTTTTACCTGTATAAAATTGAAAATTGGGGCTATAGATTTTGAAAAAGAATTGGGTTTATTGCGATTTATTCGTCAACATTTTGATGCAAAAACCATTGAAATTCGTGTAGATGCAAATGGTGCTTTTAATTCAAATGAAGCTTTAAATAAATTAAATCAATTATCTGAATTTAAATTATATAGCATTGAGCAACCTATTCAAAAAAACAACACTGACAAGATGTCAGAGCTATGCAAAACCACACCTTTTCCAATAGCGTTAGATGAAGAGTTGATTGGTGTTTTTAACTATGAAGATAAAGCAATGCTTTTAGACGCCATACAGCCACAATATATTATTTTGAAGCCTAGTTTTATTGGCGGAATAAAAGGTAGCTTAGAATGGATAGAATTAGCCGAAAAACGAAATGTTGGTTGGTGGATTACTTCGGCTTTGGAAAGTAATGTGGGATTAAATGCGATTGCACAATTTACATATACGTTGAACAACAAAATGCCACAAGGATTAGGAACCGGTGGTTTATATACCAATAATTTCGATTGCCCGTTAGAAATTAAAAACGGACAGTTATTTTATTCAAAGGATCGAAATTGGGAATTTAAATTGTAAGTTTACAAATAATTCCTATAAATTATACGTGTTATGAAGTTACTTTTATTACTTTTCTTTTGCTTTACTATGAATACAATTTCAATTTATGATTTTTCTAAAAACTCAAACGTTTCCGATTGGATAATAGTTGATGATGTTGTTATGGGCGGTCGTTCCAATGGTCGGTTTTCTATCGATGAAGATGGGAATGGCGTGTTTTCGGGTACAGTGTCTACTGAAAATTATGGAGGATTTTCGTCTGTAAGGTATCAATTTGACAAAATAAATACTACAGCAGACAGTAAAATTACTTTAAAAATAAAAGGTGACGGTAAAGACTACCAAATTAGAATTAAAGACAAAATATCAAAATATTATTCTTATATCACCACATTTAAAACTAATGGAGATTGGCAACAAATTAGTATTAATATGAAAGATTTATATCCTTCTTTTCGAGGTCAAAATTTAGATTTACCCAATTATAGTAGTAACTCTTTTGAAGAACTAGTTTTTTTAATTGGCAATAAAAAAAATGAGTCTTTTCAGTTAGTAATTGATAAAATTGAACTCAATTAGGTTTACGTAAATCTAAATTCGTAAATCGTAAATTACAATTTATTCATATTACTTGATAACGTTTCAATAAACTTAGTAATAGGTCCTTTTACCATCATTGCCATCATAGCGTTAAATTCACCTTCAAAAAACAATTGAATATCGGTTTCATTTTCAGAAATTGAAGCTATTTTTGCAGTTAAAGTAAACGGTAATTTACTTGATGCAGCACCTAAAATAATTTCTGAATTAGGCGTGCTTGCTTTTTTAACCAATTTAATTTCTGGCATACCTTTTAAGCCAAATTCAAAGCAATTTTCATCAATAACTTCAAATTTAGCCATATTTTCAGGCATTAATTTTTCGAAATTTTTAATATCTGATAAGGCATTAAAAATGTATTCAGCTGATTTTTCTACGTTTGTTTTTGGACTTTCTAAATTCATTATTTTGTTTATTTTTTTTCAGGTTTCGTAAATCTAAACTCGTAAATCTTAAATTCAAATTTACGCTTTATTTTTTGTAATTCAAATAATCTTGCAATAGTATTGTTGCGGCAATTTCGTCAATCAAACCTTTGTTTTGGCGTTGTTTTTTCTTTAAACCGCTATCAATCATAGTTTGAAATGCCATTTTTGAGGTAAAACGTTCATCTACGCGTTCCATTTTCATATTTGGAAATTCGGTATGAAATTGCGTTATAAATTTTTCAATAATTTCTGTGCTTTCACTTGGTAAACCATTCATTTGTTTCGGTTCGCCAATGATTACAGTTTCCACATTTTCTTTAGAAAAATAGGTTTTTAAAAAAGCAATTATATCTGTAGATGGAATAGTGGTAAGTCCGCTTGCAATAATTTGAAAGTCGTCTGTAACCGCAATTCCAGTTCGTTTTTGTCCGTAATCTATGGATAAAATTCGTGCCATTTCATTAATTTAAATACAAAAGTAAGTAAAACCCTATGTAAATATATGAATTAGTACAAATAAAAAATCTCACCTTGACCAATCAAGATGAGATATTAAATATATATTTCTGTATTTATTGTTTTGCAGTAGGTAAACTTTCTAAAATTTCCACTTCAAAAATAATATTACTGTTAGGTGGGATTACGTTTCCAGCACCTCTTTCGCCATAACCTAAATTTGCTGGAATAAAGAAAATGGCTTTATCATTGAAATTCATATTGTTAATTCCTTCTAAAAATCCAGGGATTAACCCCCCTTTGCTGCCGTATTTAAATGGAAAAGGTTGGTAACCGTTTTGGTTGGCTCTGTTTTGGTCAAATTTACCATACATTTTGTTAATGGCTTCATAGCTACTGTCAAAAAGAGTACCGTCTTCTAAATATCCTGCATAATGCACATAAATATCTTTACCTTCTGCAGGTTTTACGCCTGTTCCTTTTTGTAAGATGCTATATTGTAAACCTGAAGCAGTAGTTGTCGTTTTTGCTTTTAAAGCGGCTAATTCAGCAACTTTAGCGGCTAAAAGCGGACCTAATTTTTCTTTCATTTCTTTATCAGCAATGGCTTTTGCTTCTGCATCTTTTTGCCTTTTTTCAGCTTCTAATTTAGCTGATGATTCTGCTTTGATTCTGGCCTCTTCTAATTGAGCCGAATTAAGCTCAGTCGCTTTTTTATCTAATTCAGGTTTCATTTTCATATATTCTGAAAATACTTTTTCTGCATTGAAATTTTTACCTAATTTTCCTTTTCTAACAATTACAACTTTTTCAATTACATCATCTTGAGCAATGGCATCTACTACTTTTTGCCCTTCAATTACATGTCCAAAAACACTGTGCTTGTTATTTAACCAAGGTGTATCTTTATGTGTGATGAAAAACTGGGACCCGTTTGTTGCAGGACCTGAATTTGCCATAGAAAAAATTCCAGGTTTGTCATGTTTTAAGCTTGGATCAAATTCGTCTTTAAATTTATATCCAGGATCTCCCGCTCCAGTTCCTAAAGGACAACCACCTTGAATCATAAAATTCGCAATAACTCTATGGAATTTTAAACCATCATAATAGGGTTTTCCTTTTCTGTCGTTGGTTACATAGTCATTTTTACCTTCTGCTAACGTGATAAAATTGGCTACAGTAATAGGTGTTTTTTGAAATTCTAATTGTAAGGCAATTTTACCTTTATTGGTATAAATTTCTGCAAATACACCTTCCAAAACTACTGGTTTTGGTTTCGTATTTTTAGTTTGTGCCGAAGAAACAGTGGCAGTTATTGCACACAATAGTAATACTAACTTTTTCATTTTTAAAATAATTATTGTTTATCTAATAGTTCTACTTCAAATAAAAGCGTAGCGTTTGGTGGAATTGCACCATTGCCTTGTTCGCCATACCCTAGATGCCCAGGTATTAATAAGGCCATTTTATCGCCAAATTTCATATTTTCTAATCCTTCAATAAATCCCGGAATTAAGCCGGTTTTACTTCCGTAAGTAAAAGGAAAAGGTGCATATCCGTTAGCTTCTTTTCTGGCTACATCTAATACGCCATTTTCTTCGGCTACATTCGCATAACTTGTGTCAAACAGCGTGCCATCTACAAAAAATCCGGCATAGTGTACAAATACTTCTTGGCTATAAACTGGTTTTTTTCCTTTTCCTGAAGAAATTAATTTATAAATTAATCCTGTTTTGGTTTTGGTTCCTGTCGCTTTAATATCCTCAATTTGAGCTACTTTTTTGATTTTAACTTGCTCAAGAACTTTTTGTAATTCGACTTGTTTATCAAAATATTCTTTAAAGACTTTAACCGCATCGAATTTTTTAGCAGCATCACCAACTCTGATGATTTTTACAGTATTTATTTTATCGCCAACCACAATTGTACTTACAATATCTAATCCTTCTACTACTTCGCCAAAAACACTGTGTTTTCTATCTAAATAAGGTGTTTGATCTGTTGTTATGAAAAACTGAGAGCCATTTGTGTTAGGTCCTGAATTTGCCATAGATAATATTCCAGCTTTTCCGTGATTTAATTCTGGGTGAAATTCATCTTTAAATTTGTACCCAGGTCCGCCTTGCCCAGAACCTACAGGATCACCACCTTGAATCATTGGCGGATTTGCTTCGACTCTGTGAAAAGTTAATCCATCATAGAAGTGAATGCCTTTGTATTTTGAGTTCACATAATTATTTTTTCCTTCAGCTAATGTAACAAAGTTTGCTACGGTAAAAGGCACTTTTTCAAATTCTAATTTTATAGTAATATCACCTTTAGATGTTTCAATTAAAGCGTATAAGCCGTCTGATAAATTACCATTTTCAACTTTGCCTGTGCAAGAAATAAATAGCGTGCTAAAAAAAAGGAATGTTAGTATCTTTTTCATTTTTTTAATTATTCTGGGGTTTCTGTTTTTATTTCATTTAACGTTACGTGACAAATAATAGGCTGATTCGTTCCGATTTTTTTATCATCACCGTGATATCCGTATGCAGATTGTGAAGGAAAAATAAATTTCACCTTGTCACCTTTATGCATAAGTTTGATGCCGTTTCTTAACCCACTCATAATATTTTGTTTGTCTACATAATAGGTTTGTGTTTTTAATTCTTCGGCGGAATAAATGGTATTTCCGTATAAATCGGTAATTTCATAATCAAAATTCACTACATCGCCTTTTACTGGAAATACATTCTCAGTGCTTTTAGTTTCATAAGCATACCAAAAGCCTTTTTCTGAACGATTGTATATAAATGCAGTATCTTTTTGAATGATTTTTGTGATGGCTATTTTTTCTTGTTCATTCAACTTTTTATTTCTGTCAATGGATTCTTTCATAAAAGTACCTGATGATTGAGAAATAGGTTTACGCGCTTGTTTTTCAGAACACGAAGCAATGAAAATGGTTACAGCAACAAGCAAAATATTTTTGAATGAATTCATTTTAGTCAATTTATTTTTTTTCGATTGCTAAAATAGCAATAAATTTAGTTATTGTGTCTTCTAAACTATCAAAAGATTTTCCGCCAGCGGCATTTTTGTGTCCGCCACCATTAAAATGATTTCTGGCAAATTGGTTGACATCAAAGTCACCTTGCGAACGGAAGGAAATTTTAATAATTTTTTCTTCAGTAACTTCTGTAAAAAAAGCTGTAAAATCAATGTTCTTAATGGTTAAACCATAATTTACAATACCTTCCGTATCGCCTTTTTTAACTTGTAATTCGTTTTGTTCTTGTTGCGAAAGTGCAATATAACTGGTTTTGTATTCGGGTAACACTTTCATATTTGAAAGTGCTTTTCCTAAAATTTGAAGTTTATTATAATCGCCATTATCGTATAAATTTACGTGAATTTGTGAATTATTCACGCCAATATCAATTAAATTGGCTACAATACGATGCAAGTTTCCGGTAGTTCTTGGAAATCGAAACCCACCAGAATCTGTTGCGATTCCTGTATATAAACACGTGGCTGCATCTACATTTATGTAGTCGCCAAGTTCTAATTTTTGGATGAATTCATACACCATTTGACAAGTGGAACTATACTCAATATCTGAAAACATATATTTTGCATAGGTATCAGGTTTCTCGTGGTGGTCAATCATAAAAAATGTTGCAGAAAGTGTTTTTAAAACCGTTTCCATTCGCTCACCTGTACGATGAAATGCATTAAAATCTAAAGTAAAAATAAGTTCTGCTTCTTTTAAGATAGAAGTTGCTTTATTGGTATGCGCGCCTTCAAAAATTAGTGTTGCGTCATTTGTACCTGGAATCCATTGTAAATAATCTGGAATTTCATTGGGTACAACAACCGTAATTTGATGATTTAATTGTTTTAAAATATGATATAACCCAAGCGTAGAACTCATTGCGTCACCATCTACATTTCTATGCGGAATGATAGCAATTTTTTTTGGAGTTGCTAAGAGTTGTTTTATTTCAGAAATTTGACTTTCGTTTATATGTTGCATTAGTTAAATAGTTTTAAACCAATTAGTACACCAAAAAAACCAATAAAAATCGATGATATTGTGTATAAAAGCGCTAAGTTATAATTTTGATTTTGAATAAATTGAATGTTTTCTAAACTAAATGTTGAAAAAGTAGTAAATCCACCACAAAACCCAGTTATTAGTAAAAGTTTCAACGTTTCATTTTGTACATTATTTTTTTGAATATATCCAAAAAGTAATCCAATTAACAAACAGCCTAAGGCATTTGCAATGAAAGTAGCCCAAGGAAACTGAGTTGTACTGTTTTTAGTTAGAAAATAACTTAGTAAATATCTCACTACACTGCCAATTCCGCCTCCAAGAAGTACTAAAAATATATTTTTTATCATCGTTTTAAACTAAAATGTCCTTTTATAATTTTCTCGTTTGAAACTTCTATAACAAACCAATAATCTGTTGAAGGAAGCTTTTGATTATCGAAAGTGCCGTCCCAACTGGTGTTGGTTTTGTTAATTTCTTTTATGAGTTTTCCAAATCTATCAAAAATATAAATTTTACTGTTTTCTAATCCTTTTTTATCTAAATTTTTAATTTGCCAGATATCGTTAAAAGCATCTCCATTAGGAGTGAAAAATTTTGGATAGGAAATTGCGAAAAAAGTATCAGAAATTATTCCGCATTGTTCTTCTTTTACATAAATACGGTATTCTCCAGGTTCAGGCAAGTTAAAAAAGGGTGTGTTTTGAAAATTTACTCCGTCTATTGAATAAGTATAACTACCATTTCCAATAATAGTAATTAAAGCCGTTAAATTTTCCTCAAAATCATTTACTTCAATACTTGTAATAGTGGCAAGTTCAGAATTAATTACAGTATATGTTTTTGTATTTGTGCATCCATTCGCACTTGTTAACGTAACGATATAATTTCCTGAGCTTGAAACGGACATGGATTGCGAATTCTGAACAGTTAAAGTATTCCAATTATAAGTAGAAAAGCCACTTGGAGCACTGATTGTTGTTGCTGAATTATTACAAATATTTATTAATTCGGTTGGCAAAATCCCGCCAGATGAAATTACGTTTAGCGTAATTGGAATGTTAGAATAGCAATTTTCAAGCGAAGCAATTCTTGCATAAATAATTTGTTGATTTGGTGTCGTATTCGTAAAGTTTGCTGGTAAAGCAGTTGTTCCTGAGGGAGAATCAAATAATGCTACACTATAATTATTAGGTAAGTTATTAAAAATTTGTGTTTTAATGGCGTTCAAATCAAAGTCGGCAAATCCATCAGAATTCGTATCACAAGCTGTAAAACTGGTAGTTGATGTTGTTATGTTAGGCGCATATTCTATTTCAATTGAGCCTGTAATAACGCAAGTAGTATTGATGTTTATTTCTACAGAATAAGTTCCTGCTGAAGTTACGTCATAAGTGGCACTATTTGTTCCAACTTGATTTCCATTTTTGAACCATTTATAATTTGTAGCACCAGCTTGTGTGGCATTTAAAATTAATGTTTCGTTAGGGCATAAGGAATTTCCTGATGAAAGTAATCGATTAGGTCCTAAGTCTTTTTCTGATACAAAACTTCCGGCTTTTAAGAAAATCCCAGAATCAAATCGGGCATTTCCTTCATCGGCAATTACTAATTTTATGTGATATAAAGTTCCAGGTATTACTGCTGCTTGTGCCGTTAAAATTTTAGTTTGCCCATCATAAGTTGTGGGGTAATTACCTGTATTAAATGCGTCAAAATACGCTTCATTCGCAACAGGACAAATAGTTCCGCTTCCTCGAACCGTATTCACTCGCACAGGAATAGTTGTGTTTGGAATTAACGCTAAGTTTTGATAAGTAGTGGCAGTAGCTTCTTTAAGTAAAAAAGCAAAACCATCTGTATAACTACACTGATTTGCAGTTGGATTTAAAAGATATTGTTCGGATGCAAAAATATAATCAAAGCTGATAGTATTCGCATTCGGTATAAAATCGAATTCTAATACAGTAGCATTAAACGTATTAGATAGACTTAATGCAGTATTTAAATCGGAGTCACCATTCCATCCCATTCCAATACCTGAATCAGAAAAATTAGTATTAGGTCCAATTACGGAACTTAATTTTCCAGTACTTAAAACGATACCTTCTTGAAAAGGAAATACAGAACTATTAGCATTGAAATACCCAAAACTCATTTCACCCGCACTAAAATTCCCACCAGTTGCAGAAAAGTTACTTACAGATACACAACCACTATTGACTAAAATATTTTCAATTAGCTGTTGTGCTGTAAAGGTTTGATTTACAGTTATGTTTTGCGAAACGCCAACGTTAAATAAAACACCAAAAAATATAAATATTATTCTTTTCATAGCATCAGCAAAGATACTATAAATCTCGTTTTTTAAGGATGTAAAAAGATAATAATAAGAATAAACAGGTCCAAAATAGTACTATTACAATACTAACAGGCTCTACGGCATAATTTTTCTCTATAGTTGCGCCCACTGTAGTGGTAACCGATTTCACAAAATTTAATCTCGTAAAAGGCTCTACAATTAAATTTGACATCGATTCTAAAGGAAATAATTTTTTTAGAAAATCAATTGGAGTAGTGTCTTTATCTAAATGCGTATAGCCTAAAATTTGATATTTTAAAATCGCGTGACCAATATTTTCGCCTAAAAACCAAACAAAAATAAATCCTAATGTAAAAGCAGATCGTTTAATTAACAAGGCAAGAAATAAACAGAAAGAGAAAAACGCAACGTGTTTTAAAAAGTAAGCAAACAAATATTCTAAATCCGAAAAAATGATGCCTATCTCTGTAAAGGAAGAATATTTTAAACCTAAAATTAAACTAATTAGGAATACTAAAACTGTAGAAACGAATGAAAACAACAAAATGGTATATCCTTTTGATAACAGAAATTCTTTTTTAGACATTCCATCAATTAAGTTTTGTTTTAATGTACCATAACTGTATTCATTGGCAATCATAGAGACAATTATAACCGCTAAAAATAGCTTTAACCAAGACGCAATAAACGTGGTAAAGTGCCAAATATAGGGAAAGTTAAAAAATCCACTTTTTGCAGCTTCAAATTTAAATATACCAAAATCAAATTCAATTAAAGCTACCGTAGCTAATAAGGAAAGCGATAAAAAATAGATTATGGTTAATATTCTACTGGATTTGTTTTGCCAAATTTTTTGTAATTCTATAGAAAGTAATCTTTTCATTTTATTGGGTATAAGGTGTTAGGCGTTGGGTATAAGGTATATGGTTTAAGATTTTGGAATTTAAAATTTTACTTTTGTTTCGTTAATTCTAAAAACTGTTCTTCTAAACTGTGTTTTCTTTTCACTAAATGTGTAAGTGTGATATTTTGTTTAAATAAGTGCGAATTTAATTCTGATGCCTCTAAATTAGCATTTAAATACACCAATACTTTTGAATCCTCTTCTTCAATTTTGTCAATTTGTGGAAACGATTGTAACGCCGTTTTTAATTGAGCTAAATTATCTGATTCTAACTCAAAAAATCCTTCATTTGCTGTAATTTCGTCAACCGTTCCTTGGTATAAAGTAACCCCATTTCTAATTACAATTACATGAGAGCATACTTTTTCAACTTCGTCTAATAAGTGAGACGCTAACAGAATTGTTGTGCCCTGATTGGCAATAATTCGGATTAAATCTCTAATTTGTCTAATTCCTTGTGGATCTAAACCATTTGTAGGTTCATCTAAAATTAATATTTCTGGATCGTTTAATAGGGCAGAGGCAATAGCCAAACGCTGCTTCATTCCTAAAGAAAACGTTTTAAATTTGCTGTCTTTTCTTTCTAAAAGACCTACTAATTCTAATTTTTCAGAGACTTTAGTAAAAGGGATGTTTTTTATTTTGCAAACTAATTTCAAATTGTCTTCTGCTGACATGTATGGGTAAAAGTTGGGACGTTCAATGATGGCCCCCACTTTTTTTAGGGCTTCATGTGTAGTATGTGCCCCATCAAACCATTGAAATTCGCCAGATGTTTTGTTTACTACGTTTAACACAATGCCCAATGTAGTTGATTTTCCAGAACCATTAGGTCCTAAAATTCCATATACATTTCCTTTTTTAATTTCAATAGAAACATTGTTTACCGCGTGAACTTTGCCGTATTTTTTATGAAGATTGCTAATTTTTAATATAGTTTCCAATAGGTTTACATATTTAATTTATATGTAAGACGACAGAAACGTTATCGTGTTACACGAATTCGTTAAGAAATTTCGATTTATTTTTTCGAATAAAAGCAACAATTAACGCTACAACATCTTCCTCTTCTTCTGTAAAGAAAATTTCATCTAAGTCTTCCCAGCCGGAGATGATTTTTTCATCAAGTTTAGCAATAACTTCTTGTCTTTTTGCTGTGTTTTCGGAATATTTTACTGTAAATAATTGAAAAGCTTTGGTAAGTAATGTTGCTGTTTTAGGCGCTTCAATCTCTTTATAAGCTTGAATGATTTCAGTTGCAAAATCGCCGCTTTCATTATTGAAGAAATAATGTAAACCGCCTTCATTCATCGCAGCTTCAAAAATATCTACATGTACAAATATTTTTTCGGCGTGGTTTAAATCTGTTTTTTGTTTTTTATCCCAAATATGAGTACCAACAGCTTCAATAATAGCTATTTCGTCTTCTAATTGTAATACGGTTTCAATATTTTGCATATAAAAATGTTAAAGTTTGTTTGTTTTGTAAATTATAAAATTAGGTGTAAATAGTTGTACTAATATTTCTTAAAAAGTTCCAATAAATATTTCGCACCCACAAAAGGAGAGATTTCGTGTTGTAGTACTTGCTTTTTTACGGTTTTCAATTGTTTTATTATTTCTGGATGCTGATAAAAGCTATTTTTCAGTTGTTCGTTTATAGTTTCCATCATCCAATATTGGTTTTGCGCTTCCCGGTTGGCATTAAAATAACCAGAATCAGTTGTTTGAGAAATATAAGCTAAAATAATCGCATACACTTCTGTAATACCATCTGAAGTTATTGAGCTGCAGGTCGTTACTCTTGGTTGCCATCCCGAATCTTTCATAGGAAACAAATGCAACGCTCTGTTAAATTCTATTTGCGCCATTTTTGCCTTTTGGATGTTGTCGCCATCTGATTTGTTTATTACAACTGCATCCGCCATTTCCATAATACCGCGTTTTATACCTTGTAGTTCATCGCCAGCTCCCGAAATTTTTAAAAGTAAAAAGAAATCTACCATACTGTGCACGGCAGTTTCACTTTGTCCCACTCCTACGGTTTCTATAATAATCGTATCAAAACCACAGGCCTCACATAAAATTATGGCTTCACGAGTTTTTCGGGCTACTCCACCTAAACTTTCACCTGAAGCACTTGGTCGTATAAAAGCATCTTCATCTTTTACCAATTCTTCCATTCGGGTTTTGTCTCCCAAAATACTTCCGTGACTCAATGTGCTGCTTGGATCAATTGCCAAAACTGCAACTTTTTTTCCAATGTTGGTTAGGTATTTTCCAAACGCTTCTATAAATGTACTTTTTCCTACGCCAGGTACACCTGTAATACCAATTCGAACCGATTTATTCGCATAAGGCAAACAACCATTTATGACTTCGTTCGCTTTTTCAAAATGTATAGGGTTGGTGCTTTCAATTAAAGTAATAGCTCTGCTCAAAGCTACTTTATCGCCTAAAATAATTTTTTCAATCAACTCAGTTGCACTAACTTCTTGCTTTCTAAACGCTTGAATGTGCTTTGCTACCTGAGAACTTACTATTTCAGGTTTAATTATTCCGTCTTTTTCGGAAAGTGCAGATATTTTATTATTTTTACTCAATTAAAATTGCTTTGTGTAAAAGTAATAATTTTTTTTAAAAGAAGCCATTCCTGCTATCCGCTAAATCTTTTTATTTAAGTTACCTTCGAGTGCCTCAGGCAACTTAAATAAAAAGGATACCGCTCCTATCAGGGCTAAGGCTTTAGTTTTCAAAAGAAGTATATTTAATTTCAAAAAATAAAAAAACTATTTACTATTCGATTTATTCGAAATTTAGTCCAATAAAATACAAAATTATGAATTTCAATACCGAAGCTTTTCAAAAATTAACCGCAATTGTAGGCGAAAATTATATTTTTACAGATGCCGAAACACTATCGCATTTTGGTCACGACGAAACGGAAGATTTGTCTTTTCCGCCGCAAGTAGTTCTTAAACCAGCAAATGCACAAGAGATTTCTGAAATTTTAATTGTAGCCAATCAATATAAAATTCCAACTACACCAATAGGTGCAAGAACAGGGTTAAGTGGTGGCGCATTGTCCATTCTTGGAGGAATTGGCTTATCGTTAGAACGATTAAATAAAATTATAGAAATAGACGAAAATAATTTGCAAGTCACTACCGAACCAGCAGTAATTACTCAAGTATTACGTGAAGCAGTAGCTGAAAAAGGTTTGTTTTATCCAGTAGATCCTAGCAGTATGGGAAGTTGTTGGATAGGAGGTAATGTTGCCGAAAATGCAGGTGGGGCACGTGCTGTAAAATATGGTGTAACTAAAGATTATGTATTAAATTTAGAAGTGGTTTTACCTACAGGTGCTATTATTTGGACAGGTGCCAATACATTAAAAAATTCCACAGGGTATAACCTTACCCAATTGATGGTGGGAAGCGAAGGTACTTTAGGGATTGTAACCAAAATTGTTTTAAAACTAATACCGAAAAACACACATAATGTATTGCTTTTGGTTCCATTTTATAATGCTTCGCAAGCTTGTGAAGCGGTTTCTGCAATATTCAGAGCCGGAATAGTACCGAGTGCATTAGAATTTATGGAGCGTGATGCCATAGATTGGTCGGTTACCTATTTAGACGGTATTTCTGTTGATGTAAAACCAGAACATCAAGCCCATTTATTAATTGAAGTAGATGGTAATTACCCAGAAATTTTAATGCAAGAAGCAGAAAAAATATTGGAAGTGGTAGAACAATTTGAAATCGATGAAGTATTATTTGCAGATACAGAAGATCAGAAAAATGCCCTTTGGAAAATGCGAAGAGGTGTAGCTGAAGCTGTAAAGGCAAATTCTATTTATAAAGAAGAAGATACGGTTGTACCAAGATATGAACTGCCAAAATTATTAAAAGGAATTAAAGAAATTGGTTCAAAATACGGATTTCAATCGGTTTGTTATGGACACGCTGGTGATGGAAATTTACACGTAAACATTATCAAAGGTACTATGTCTGACACCAATTGGAAAATAGAAGTACCAAAAGGAATCCGAGAAATTTTTGCATTAACAGTTTCTCTAAAAGGAACTTTATCTGGAGAACACGGTATCGGATTGGTACAAAAAAACTATATGGATATTGCTTTTAACAAAGGTCATTTAGAACTTATGGAAAGAATAAAAGCCGTTTTTGACCCAAATAATATATTAAATCCTGGGAAAATTTTCCCTGATGAGTTGTAAAAGTTTTATTTTTTTAGATATTCCAACAAAACAGGATCTGCGTTTTTAAACGTATTGTCCATTTCAGTATTAGTGGCAATTCGTTTTTTGTTTAATTTTATCAGAATATCTTTTTCTGTAGTGAATAAAATCACAGTTAAAAACGGATTGTTTAGGTATTGATTTAAAAGCATCGCTACATCTTCAATTGGTTTAATTTCAATAATTTCCTCCGATAGATATCTAAACGTTACATTGAATTTTAAAGTGTCATTATCTACAATCGTACGTAAATATATATTTGTTAATTCCGTTTTTCCAATGGTTTTCCCTAAGGTTAACTTTGCAAAAGTTCCATTCGACAAACTGGTTTTTAGGTTTTCGTATATAGCATTTATTTGTTCAGAATAACTCATTCAATTTTTTTTGTAAAAGTACTAAAAGTTACGAATAAAAAAATCCTCAATTATTGCTAATTCAGGACTTGTTTTTTTAATCTCGTTTTGGATTGTTTTTTTTATCTCTTTTTTCTTCCTTTTTTTCTTTAGCGGTTTTTAAAGGTTCCTTTTTTTGTACTTTTTTTGCGTCTTGACTTTTAGCCATAATTTTTGAATTTTCTAATTACTTCGCATTATTCGTTTTGTAAATATAACTTCTTTTATTGAAGTTCAACCTATCTAAATCTGGTTTTATTAATTTTTAAAAATAAAATGTAACACAATAATTTATTAATCTTTCAATTTTGTCTAAAATTATTGAAATAGACTATATTTGCACCTCAAAAATCCAAACATAAATATGGGACTTATTAAAATTTTTTCTGGAAAAGAAACAATTGCTAAAAAATTACAAGCTGCTGTTGAAGCCGAAAATGTAATGGTGACACAACGAGAAAACAAACAAAATTCAGGAAATACTGCTATAATTGAATTGTTTATTGAAGAAGATGATTTCATGAAAGTGAGAGACGCAATTGAAGATTTTAAAATGAATATGTAATTGTAATAACTAGTGATTAGTAACTAGTGAAAAGTTTTATATAATTTACAAATCCTTAGACCTTTAACCCATTATCCAAAACCTTTTACCTTAAAATAAAATGATTACAGTTAATGATATCGCCGTTGAATTTGGCGGAACCACTCTTTTTAGCGAAGTTACTTTTGCTATCAATGAAAATGACAAAATTGCCCTTATGGGTAAAAATGGCGCTGGAAAATCAACCTTATTGAAAATTGTTGCAGGCGAAAGCAAAGCCTCACGTGGTAGTATTTCTGCACCAAGCGATGCGGTAATTGCGTATTTGCCACAACATTTATTGACTTCAGACAATTGTACGGTAATGGAAGAAGCTTCTAAAGCTTTTGCTGAGGTGCTAAATATGAAAAAAGAAATTGGCGAAATTAATGACCAATTAACCATCAGAACGGATTATGAAAGTGATGCGTATATGAAATTAATTGAACGCGTTTCTGAACTTTCTGAAAAATTTTACGCCATTGAAGAAGTCAATTATGAAGCCGAGGTAGAAAAAGTTCTAAAAGGTTTAGGTTTTGAAAGAGAAGATTTTTCTCGATTGACGAAAGAATTTTCAGGTGGATGGAGAATGCGAATTGAATTGGCTAAAATTTTATTAAAAAAACCAGATTTAATTTTGTTAGATGAGCCAACCAATCATATGGATATTGAAAGTATTCAATGGTTGGAAGATTTTTTAATTAATTCGGCAAAAGCGGTAATGGTAATATCGCACGATAAAACCTTTGTAGACAATATTACAAATCGTACTATTGAAGTTACAATGGGTAAAATATACGATTACAAAGCCGTATATTCTGAATATTTAGAATTGCGAAAAGACCGAAGAATTCACCAACAAAAAGCCTTTGACGAACAACAAAAATTCATTGCAGATAATCAAGCATTTATAGATCGTTTTCGTGGTACATTTTCTAAAACAGATGCGGTTCAATCTCGTGTTAGAATGTTAGAAAAAATTGTACCAATTGAAGTGGATGAGGTCGATACATCGGTATTGAAGTTGAAATTCCCACCATCGCCACGATCTGGACAATATCCAGTGGTAGTAGAAGGATTATCCAAAAAATACGGCGACCACGTTGTTTTTAAAGATGCGAATATGGTTATTGAAAGAGGGCAGAAAGTAGCTTTTGTTGGAAAAAATGGTGAAGGAAAATCTACTATGATAAAAGCCATAATGAAAGAAATAGAATTTGAAGGCAAATTAGAAGTGGGACATAATTCTCAGATTGGTTATTTTGCACAAAATCAGGCCTCATTGTTGGATGGTGACATGACAATTTTTGAAACAATAGACCAAATTGCTGTAGGCGATGTTCGTACAAAAATTAAAGATTTATTAGGTGCATTTATGTTTAAAGGTGATGATATTCAAAAGAAAGTAAAAGTGCTTTCTGGAGGAGAAAAAACACGTTTGGCAATGATAAAATTATTATTAGAACCTGTGAATGTCTTAATTTTGGATGAGCCAACCAATCATTTAGATATGAAAACCAAAGACATTATTAAAGATGCTTTACGCGATTTTGATGGCACGTTAATTTTAGTGTCACACGACCGTGACTTTTTAGATGGTTTGGCAACAAAAGTGTTTGAATTTGGAAACAAACGCGTCAAAGAACATTTTGAAGACATCAAAGGATTCTTAGCTTTTAAGAAAATGGAAAGCTTGAAAGAAATTGAAAAATAGAAATATATTATTTAAATAAAAAAAGCTCCAAAAGGAGCTTTTTTTATGCGTTTTTATAATGTTTAAAAGGAAATAATAACATTCCAAAACATTCTCCTTGATCTTTTCCAAGATGTTTATGGTGCATTTTGTGAGCACGTCTTAAGGCTCGAGCATATTTGTTATTTGCGTTTCTGAACAATTTAAATCGTTGGTGAATAAATATATCGTGTACCAAGAAATAGGTCAAACCATAAGCAAAAATACCTAAACCAATTGCCAATCCGAAAAATAAAATTCCGTTTTGCCATAAGAAGAAAAATGTCATGCTTACCACAGCATAAAAAATAAAAAACGCATCGTTTCGTTCAAACCACGAATCGTGGTCTTTTTTATGATGATCAGCATGTAAACTCCATAAGAATCCGTGCATTATAAATTTATGTGAAAACCACGCCATAAATTCCATTATAAAAAATGTTAAAAGAAACACTACAATATATAACCACATAATTTTTTAATTAAAAGTTTTACTGCAGATTAAAGTAATTTCAATCTATATTTCACATAACAACGAGCTAAAAGTTCTGCTTTTTCATAATCTGGCACTCTAATTCTTGTGTTTTTTATTTCTGTTGAAGGTGTCGTTTTTAATCTTTTCAATAATCTTTTGTAATATCGGTATGCCGTATACACACCAAATTTAGCTTCAACAGGTAATCGTAAAATACCTTCATATGCCATTTTAAAATCGGCTTCTATATCTTCAATAATTTCCTTTTTAGACGTTTCTGTTAGTTTGTTCAAATCGGTGTTTGGAAAATAAGTACGATTTAAACCTTCAAAATCCGCTTTTAAATCTCTTAAGAAATTTACTTTCTGAAAAGCAGAGCCTAATTTCATCGCAGATTCTTTTAATTCTTCATATTTCTTTTCATCACCATTTACAAAAACCATTAAGCACATTAATCCAACTACATCAGCACTACCATAAATGTATTCTTGATATTCTTCTGTAGTTTTGTATTCTTGTTTTACTAAATCAAGTTTCATACTTTTCATAAATGCAGCAATTAAATCTTGACTTATATTGTGTTTGTTTACAGTATGTTGAAAGGAATTTAAAATAGGATTTAAACTAATTTTATCCTGAATGGCATCCTCTAAATCTTTTTCAAATTTTTCAAAAAGTATTTCTTTATTATAGTCATGAAAACTATCCACTATTTCATCCGCAAATCTAACAAAACCGTAAATATTATAAATATCTTGCCTAATGGAAGGAGCCAACATCTTTACTGCAGAAGAAAAAGAGGTGCTATATGCTTTAGTAACTTTAACGCTACATGCGAAAGAAACAGTATCAAATAATGCCTTCATATTATTGGTATTTTTTTATTAATTGAGAAACTAACTTTCCTGATATCAATGCAGGAGGAACACCAGGTCCTGGCACGGTTAATTGCCCCGTAAAATATAAATTTTTAACTTTTTTACTTTTTAAATTTGGACGAAGAACAGCAGTTTGTAATAACGTATTCGCCAATCCGTATGCATTGCCTTTGTATGAATTATATTCTGATTTAAAATCTTTAACACAAAAAGATTTTTTAAAGATAATATTTTTTCTAACATTTTGTTGAGTAATTTGCTCAAAACGACTTATTATTTTTTCAAAATAGATTTCTCTTACTTCTTCAGTATCTTCTAAATCTGGTGCAATTGGGATTAAAAAAAAGCCATTTTCACAACCCTTTGGAGCGGTTTCTTTATTTGTTATGGAAGTAAAATTCGCATAAAATAAGGGATCTGTTGGCCACTCGGGATTGTCGTAAATTTCAACAGCATGTTTTTCAAAATCCGAATCAAAAAATAAATTATGATGACATACATTTTCCAGTTTTTTATCAAAACCAACATAAAATAATAGGGAAGAAGGTGCAAATGTTTTTTTGTTCCAATACGCTTCAGAATATTGTCTATTTTCAATAGGTAATAAAGTTTCTGTATGATGATAGTCAGCTCCCGAAAGTACTACATCTGCTTTTAAAATTTTATTATTTATTTCTATACCTGTAGCTGTATTATTTTCAACACTAATTTTAGAAATAGCCGCATTTGTATGATAGGTTACGCCTAATTCAGTTCCTAATTTCACCATAGCTTGCACTACATCGAAAAAACCATTTTTGGGTTGCCACGTTCCTAAACCAAAATCTGCATAATTCATAAAACTATAAAATGATGGTGTGTCTGAAGGTTTTGCCCCTAAAAATAAAACTGGAAATTCTAAAATTTGTTGTAAGTTTTTGTTTTTTATTTTTTTACGAACATCTCTTTTAATATTTGAAAAAAATTGGTCGATTTTTAATGCTGTTTGCGGTGTAACTAATTCAAAAATACTTTCGCCAGGTCTATATACTAAATCCTTTATGGCAATTTCGTAATTTTTTTTAGCGTTGTCAATAAATTCGCTTAATTTTTTACCGCTTCCTTTTTCTAATTTTTCGAAATCAGATATGATAGTATTTAAATCGTCAGATACATCAAAGTGTGTGTTGTTTTCAAAAAACACTCTATAGCCAGGATTTAGTTTTTCTAAACTATAATAATCTGAAGGTTTTTTATTAAAATCTGCAAAGAAACTTTCAAAAACATCTGGCATCCAGTACCAAGATGGCCCCATGTCAAACGTAAATCCGTTTGTAATGAATTGTTGTGCACGACCTCCTAAGCTGGTGTTTTTTTCAAATACAGATACTTTATTACCCTCTTTTGCTAAATAACAAGCAGCAGCTAAAGATGAAAATCCAGATCCTATAATGTATATTGATTTTTGCATTAATTTTATTTGTGTGTTTTTTTGAAATGGAACCTAAATTGTGTACAAGAAATCTTTAACATTTTCAAAAGATCTAATGTTTTTCGGAAGTTTGTTATTATCCAGAATTTGAGCTTTTCTACCAAAAATAAAAAGTTCGTTTGAGTTGTCTTTTAAAATAGTATTTTTAAAAGTTTGGATATAATTTTCAATTTCATCTTCAATCGGTTCTACAGTTAAATAAGTTATGTATGTTATTTTCTTAAAATGATTATTTAATTCTAATAAATTTTCAATTGGTAAACTTCTTCCTAAATATATCGAATGATGCCCTTTTGTAATTATTTCATGATGAAGAAATAAGAGACCTAAATCATGAATTTCTTTAAAAGGTAAATATAAAATATAGGTTTGATCCGAAACGCTATTTTGTTTAATTTGATATTTTTCAATTTCAATTAATATTTTTTGTTTAATTAAATGAGATATAAAATGTTCGTGAGCAGGTGATATTGTGTTTGTAGTCCATAATATGCCTATTTCTTCTAAAAGAGGTATAAATGTTTCGAAAAATACTGTGCTAAAACTTTTCTGACTAAGTAATTCGTTATAAGTTTTTACAAAAAGTGGCTGATCAAAATTTAACATCGCCATTTTAAAACTACTTAAAACGTGATTGTTAACTGTTTTTTCGGTTTGAATTTTAACAACAAATTTTTCAATTTCTGTTTGATTTAGTTTAGATATTTTAGAAATTTTATATCCAAAATTGGTTAACAAAACCACATTTAATAGTTTTTGAAGATTTTTTAAATCGTACAATCTTATATTAGTATCTGTTCTCATGGGCTCAAGTAAATTGTACCTTTTTTCCCAAATACGAATAGTATGAGCTTTAATACCTGAAAGGTTTTCCAGGTCTTTAATACTGAATGTAGATTTTAGGTTGTTCATTTTTTCTGTAAAAAGTTTAAACAAAATTACGAAAAAATTAACAACTCTACAATAAAAAGTGATAAAATTATATGAAACAAATATAAATATGTGACCATAATGGGATTCGAACCCATACGCCTTGCAGCACCACCCCCTCAAGATGGCGAGTCTACCAATTTCTCCACATGGCCAAAAATAAAAAAAAGAAGCTAAGCGGTTGCTTAACTTCTTTTAGTGACCCCGCTGGGATTCGAACCCAGGACCCCTACATTAAAAGTGTAATG
>NZ_JBBALQ010000024.1:0-20584 GCF_040402955.1 Flavobacterium sp.
TAATTCGGATATACAAAGGGCTGTGTCCTGTTTGATCTACCTGGTGCGTTCTTAAAATTAGTTTTACTGATGCCATAATAATAGGAATTTAGAAATGTTATACTACTTTTGTAAAGTAATGCAAACGAGTGAAAGTGTTGTAAATAAAGGGTTTTCAATTGGGTGCATCGTGATACGAAGGTACAACATTGGGTACAACAAAACAAGTATTTCGTTGCTTTTTGTTGCTTAAAATTGCATTGTTCATTTTTATAAAGTCAATTAATACAACACTTTAGGTGCAAATGGGAGGGTTGAATGAAAAATTGTAGATAACTTGTATATATGCGAAATAAAGTTTCGTATATACACCCCTAATTGTTTAGCTATGCGAAGTTTTGTTTCGTTTTATTAAAATCAAAAATAATAAATTATTTACTATATTATCAAAAAAAATACTTATTCAATAGAATGGAAGAAGGAAATAAAAACTGGTTTATTCTATAACCAATTCTTTCAATTGTTCGCGGTATTTTTCTAAAATATCCGCTTTGGATAGGAAACCAATAAATAGTTTATTTTGCACTACGGGTAAAATGGCTTGGTGGGTGCTTTCAAATTTATTCATTATGCTTTCAATAGGATCTTCAAAATCTACAATGTCTTTCTCTTTTACCGGTTGTAGTACTTCAGTAATAGACGTAAATTTTACTTTAAACGCAGAAAATATAATCGGACGAATATCATCTAAATAAATCAAACCTATTAGTTTGTTGTCGTCATTTAAAACAGGAAAAATAACATCATCTGAAGTGGCTATTTTTTCAATTAATGCTTCTAAAGTTTTAGATTCGGTTACGGGTGTAAAATGATTGTTAATTAGTTTTTTAACATCAATAGATTGTAATATATTTTTATCTTTATCATCTGTAAAAACGTCGCCTTTATCGGCAAGGTTTTTAATGTCAAACGAGTACGGTTCAAAGTGTTTTGAAATAGCAAAACTTATAGAAGAAACCAACATTAAAGGTACCATTAAACTATAGCCACCCGTTATTTCGGCAATCAAAAATATCGCAGTTAAAGGCGAATGGAACAAACCACTCAACACACCCGACATTCCTACTAATGTGAAATTACTAATAGGCAAATTTGTAATTTTCAACATATTAATAAAGTACGCAGTAGAAAACCCTAAATACGAACCTACAAATAAAGAAGGTGCAAAGTTACCACCATTACCACCTGCACCTAAAGTAATTCCGGTAGCGAAAACTTTAAATAATAAAGTTAAGGTAATGAAACCAAAAATAATCCATTTGTTGGAATCAAATTTTTCTACAAGGGTGTTTTCTAATAATTTTTCAGGCTGGTTGGCCGCTAAGAGTTTTATGCCTTCGTATCCTTCACCAAATAAACTGGGGAATATAAAAATTAGTATTCCTAATATAAGCGCACCAAACAAGGCTTTTCGGTAGGTATTTTTACTTCGTGTGGCGAAAAAATGTTCTACTTTTCTAAAGTTTCTTGCATAATGAATGGAAACAAATCCAGACAAAATCCCTAAAATAATATAAAAAGGAATGTTTTTAGAATCAAACTCTTGTATCGATTTGAAACTAAATAACGCATCTTCATTTAATAATAACATCGATACGATAGATCCTGTTGCGGCGCTAATTATTAAGGGTGTAAAAGCTGCTATACTAATTTCTGCCAAAACAACTTCTATGGCAAACAAAACACCTGCAATAGGCGCGTTAAAAGCTGCGGCTATTCCGGCTGCCACGCCACAAGCCAAAAGTAAAGTTCTGTCTTTGTAACTTAAACGGTATTTTAAAGCATAATTACTCCCAAAAGCGGCACCTGTAATCGTAATTGGCGATTCTAACCCAGCACTTCCACCCATACCTACGGTTAACGAACTGGTAATAATTTGGGCATACATTTGTTTGGCTGGAATCACGCTGCGTTTTTTTGCCACGGCATACATAATTTGCGACGTTCCTTTTTGTATGTTTCCGTTTAAGAAATTTTTAACTACAAAAACCGTTAGTAATATTCCTATAATAGGCAAGGTACTTTTGCTGTAAGGTAAATGCAGTTTTGTGTTTAGATATTGTGAAAATAAAAATACGTTGTGGGCAAAGGTTTTTAATACAATTACCGCCAAAGCAGCTGATAATCCTACCAAAACACTTGAAATGTATAAAAACTGACGCGGTTCTAAAACCGACTTCAGTTTAGAAAAATAGTTTTCAAAAAAATGCGCTATTTTTTGTAATCGTTTGAACACAAATGTTTTTATTTAGAATGGCTAAAATACGCTAATTTTTTAAAAGATAAAATGTTTTGGGTACACAGATTTGACAGATGTAACGGAATTTATTTTGCTACTATTCTGTTTAAGAATTATATTGAAAATCATTTTTCAATTTGTCTAATTCTAATTTAGTTTGATGTTGTAATGCTGTAAAAAACGCTAAAAATTCGTGTTCAATTTCTGAAGAAAACGCTTGAATTTCTTCTATCGCAGCGGGCATATTTACTCGGTTTTTAGTACGATAATCCATTTGAAATAATATTAATTCCAACCCTTCTAATGATTGATAACACACCAACCAATTGGTTTTTATCATATAGGGTAATGCATTTTGCGTTTTTGGTGTTAAAATTGCATATTCCTTTTGTAGTAGGTTATAAAAATCATCGGCATACTGTTCAAGAGGTATGTCAGAAAATTGCTGCCAGTTTTTTGCTAAAAAATGATCGTATACAATATCCATTATCACACCCGAATAATGTCCGAATTTCTGATGTAATCGATGTTTGCTTTTACGATATATTTCGTGAGCATCGGTATACGTATCAATAAAACGATGTAATTTAATTCCAATTTGAATCCCAACTGGATACTGCTCATAGTGTTTTCCTTTCACAGCATCGGCCATAAAATTGCCAATTTTAATGAAATTATCTTCACCGGAAAGATAAATGTGTGCGAGATAGTTCAAGTTTGTGGTTGAGTTGTTTATTTGGTTATTCGTTTATATGGAAATAGTATTCTTAAACACAGATTTTAGAAATTTATATAATTTTTTAAATCCGTGTTACAAAAAATGATAGTTGCTATTTCTTTCGTAAATATATAAAATTCTTTGCTTGTTTTATTGTTATCTTAGGCTGAAGATTTATATTTGTATTTTATGCGGGGTTTACTTTTCAACTAATAAACCTTTTAAACTTTATAAACATTGAATAATGACATTAATAAAATCAATTTCAGGAATTAGAGGTACCATTGGTGGGAAAGTAGGCGATAACTTAACGCCTGTAGATGCGGTAAAATTTGCTTCGGCATATGGTACGTTTTTAAAAAACACATCTACCGTTACAGATAGAAGGCTTAAAGTTGTAATTGGTCGTGATGCTCGTATTTCTGGACCTATGATTCATAATTTAGTGCAAAACACCCTTTTAGGATTAGGAATTGATGTTATCGATTTAGGTCTTTCAACAACACCAACAGTAGAAGTAGCAGTACCAATTGAACAAGCGGATGGTGGTATTATTTTAACGGCTTCTCACAATCCGAAACAATGGAATGCCTTAAAATTATTAAATGCCAAAGGTGAATTTTTAAGTGGGGCAGATGGTGCTAAAATATTAGAAATTGCTGAGGCAGAAGCGTTTGATTTTGTAGATGTTGATAGTTTAGGTGAAGTTACGAGTAACGATTCTTATATGGATATTCATATTGATGAAGTATTGGAATTACCTTTAGTTGATGCAGATTTAGTGAAAACTAAAAAATATAAAGTTGTTGTAGATGGAGTAAATTCTTCTGGAGGAATTGTAATTCCTAATTTATTAGAACAAATGGGTGTGGAAGTTGTAAAATTATATTGCGAACCAAACGGACATTTTCCTCATAATCCAGAACCTTTAAAAGAGCATTTAATGGATATATGTAAGCTTGTTTTAGATGAAAAAGCCGATTTTGGAATAGTAGTAGACCCAGATGTAGATCGTTTGGCATTTATTTCAAATGATGGTGAAATGTTTGGAGAAGAATATACGTTAGTGGCTGTAGCCGATTATGTTTTGAGTAAAACACCAGGAAATACAGTTTCTAATATGAGCTCGTCTCGTGCGTTGCGTGACATTACTGAAAAACATAATGGAAGTTACCAAGCCAGTGCCGTTGGCGAAGTGAATGTAGTAGAATTAATGAAAAAAACCAACGCCATAATTGGTGGTGAAGGAAATGGCGGAATTATTTATCCAGAATTACATTACGGTAGAGATAGTTTAGTTGGTGTTGCTTTGTTTTTAACGTATTTAGCAGGTCAAGATAAAACCGTTGCCGAATTACGTGCCAGCTATCCGCAATATTATATGAGTAAAAATAAAATTGAATTGACACCACAAATAGATGTAGATGCCATTTTAGAATCTTTGACTCAAACTTATAAAGACGAGCAGATTAGCACAATTGATGGAGTAAAAATTGATTTTGCTACCGAATGGGTACATCTAAGAAAATCGAATACTGAACCTATTATCAGAATTTATACAGAAGCACCAACGCAAAACGAAGCCGATGTTTTAGCTGAACGTTTTGTAAAAGAGCTGAAAGTAATTGCTGGGATATAGTAAAAGAAATTATACCTGACAGGTTTTAAAAACCTGTCAGGTTTGAAATATAAAAAAACCGTCAAGTTTTAAACGTGACGGTTTTTTTTATCGTAAATCTAAAATCTAAAATCGTAAATCGTAAATCTTAAATATGAATCACTTCATCATAAGCAGCAGCAACTGCTTCCATCACGGCCTCACTCATAGTAGGGTGTGGGTGAACGGTTTTTAAAATCTCGTGTCCTGTAGTTTCAAGTTTTCTTGCTACAACAGCTTCTGCAATCATATCAGTAACTCCTGCACCAATCATATGGCAACCTAACCATTCTCCGTATTTTGCATCGAAAATTACTTTTACAAATCCGTCTGTAGTTCCTGCAGCAGTAGCTTTTCCTGAAGCTGAGAACGGGAATTTTCCTACTTTAATATCATATCCTTTTTCTTTAGCTGCTTTTTCTGTTAAACCAACTGAAGCAATTTCTGGAGTAGCATAGGTACAACCAGGTATGTTTCCGTAATCTAAAGGTTCTACATGTAAACCTGCAATTTTTTCTACACATAAAATTCCTTCTGCAGATGCCACGTGTGCTAAAGCCTGACCAGGAGTAATATCTCCAATGGCATAATATCCAGGAACATTAGTTTGATAGAAATCGTTTACTAAAATTTTGTCTCTGTCAGTAGCAATACCTACATCTTCTAAACCAATGTTTTCAATGTTTGTTTTAATTCCAACTGCAGAAAGTAAAATATCCGCTTCGATAACTTCTTCACCTTTAGATGTTTTTACAGTTGCTTTTACGCCTTTTCCTGAAGTGTCAATTTTTTCCACAGATGAATTGGTCATAATAGTAACACCTGCTTTTTTCATAGAACGTTCCATTTGTTTTGAAATGTCTTCGTCTTCAACAGGAACTATATTTGGCATAAATTCTACCAAAGTAACTTGTGTTCCCATTGCATTATAAAAATGAGCAAATTCCACTCCAATTGCACCAGAACCTACAATAATCATAGATTTTGGTTGCGTGGCTAAGGTCATCGCTAATCTGTAACCAATTACTTTTACCCCATCTTGTGGTAAGTTTGGCAATTCACGAGAACGTGCACCAGTTGCAATAATAATATTATCTGCTGAATATTCTGTAACTTTTCCATCAGCGGCAGTAACATCAATTTTTTTGCCTGGTTTTACTTTTCCAAAACCATCAATAACATCAATTTTATTTTTTTTCATTAAGAATTGAACACCTTTGCTCATTCCACCTGCCACATTACGTGAACGGGCAACCACTGCGCTAAAGTCTTTATCTACATTATCTACTTTTAATCCGTAGTCGGCAGCGTGTTTTAAATAATCGAAAACTTGTGCTGATTTTAGTAAGGCTTTTGTTGGAATACAACCCCAATTTAAACATACCCCACCCAGACTTTCTTTTTCAATAACGGCAACTTTAAATCCTAATTGTGAGGCTCTAATTGCTGTAACATATCCACCAGGACCACTTCCTAAAACTATAATATCGTATTTCATTTTTTTTGTGTTTTGTATCTTAATTTTCTTGTTGCGAAATTAGTAAATATTTATTTATTTTTTATGTGTTTTTTAGTTTAAAGGGAAAAGTCTAATCTCTATTTTCTGTTTTTTCAAATTGGGCTTCGTATAATTTTTTATAAAATCCGTTTTCAATTTGTAATAATTCTTTGTGCTTGCCTTTTTCTACAACTATACCTTTATCCATTACTAAAATGGTATCCGCATTTACAATAGTTGCCAAACGGTGTGCAATTATGATAGACGTTCTTCCTTGTGTCAATGTGAGTGTGGCTTTTTGAATTAATTCTTCCGAGTAGGAGTCGATTGATGAAGTGGCTTCATCCAAAATTAGGATACTTGGATTGCTAATATAAGCTCGTAAAAAAGCAATTAATTGACGCTGTCCAGACGATAACATCACCCCACGTTCTTTAACATCATAATCATATCCGTTAGGTAATGACATTAAAAAATCGTGAATACCAATTTTTTTGGCAGCTTCATACACTTGTTCTCTTTTGATACTTTCATCAAAAAGCGTAATGTTATTATAAATGGTATCGGCAAATAAGAAAACATCTTGTAAAACCATAGCGATTTCATTTCTTAAGCTATCAAGCGTATATTCATTAATGTTGATGTTATCAATTAATATTTTTCCAGAATCGATTTCATAAAATCGATTCAGTAAATTGATAATTGTTGTTTTACCCGCACCAGTGGCTCCAACAATAGCAATTGTTTCACTGGCTTTTACTTCTAAATTAATACCTTTTAAAATTTCTTCCTCTTTTAAATAACTAAATCGCACATTATCAAAAAGTATGTTTCCTTTAAATGTATCCGCATCAATTGTTCCGCTGTCTTGCACTTCTGAATTGGATTCTAAAATTTCAAAAACTCGGTCTGCTGCTACAATTCCCATTTGCATCACATTAAATTTATCAGCAATTTGGCGTAACGGCGTGTATAGCATAGCAATATACATATTAAAAGAAATAAGTTGTCCTACGCTGGTATGGGTGTCGCCATTTATAATAAATAGGGCACCAAAATATACAACTAATCCTAATGTAATACTCGAAACAATATCGGCAATTGGAAAGAAAATACTATTGTATAAAATGTTTTTTAACCAAGCTTTGTTGTGTTTGTGATTGATTTCCTTAAATTTTTCTAATTCAATTTTTTCTCTATTGAATAATTGCACGATTTTCATTCCCGTTAATCGTTCTTGGATAAATGTATTTAAGTTGGCCACTTCATTTCGTACTTCGTTAAAAGCTATTTTCATTTTTTTATTGAAAATATTCGTGGCGATTAGAATTACTGGCATAATTAGCAAGACTATGCAAGTAATTTTCCAATTGATTACTAACATAAAAATTAACACGATAATCATTTTTAAGACATCGCTAATAATCATAAACAAACCTTGACTAAATATACTTGCAATGTTTTCAATATCCGATACACATCGCGTAATTAACTTCCCAACTGGTTCATTATCGTAATATTTAATTTTGAAACTGGCTAAATGCGCAAACAATTTTTCACGAATTACTTTTACAATATCTTGGCCTAACCAACTTGAAATGAAAACAAAAAAGTATTGTGCTACCACTTCTAATAGTAGTACCATAAACATAATGGCTACCAATACTTTTATATTATACGAAGCATTTCCTTCTTGTAATACATTACTAATTAGGTTTAAAAAGTAATCCTGAATGACATTGGTTTCTTTGTTGGTAGTAACAAAATATTTATCGATAGTAATATTTAATATTAATGGTCGTAGTCCTGCAACAATGGCTAAAAATATAGCCCAAAATGCTACCGAAAAAAGTTTACTTTTAAAAGGAATGGCATAACGCATTAATTTTTTAAAAGAAGATGATTTTAAAACGCTCATTTGGCTTATAGTTTTTTGAAGGCTAAAGGTACGGATATTTTACTTTTGTTAAATACAATCCGTGAGCAGGAACAGAAAAACCAGCATTATTTCGGTTTTTGCTTTCAATAATAGTTCTAAAATCGGAAATAGATGTTTTATGAATACCAACATTTATTAGCGTTCCAACAATGGCACGTACCATATTTCGTAAAAATCTATCGGCGGTAATGGTAAAAATAATCTGATTTCCGTTTTGTTGCCAATGTGCTTCTGAAATTTTACAATTAAAGGTTTTTACATCGGTATGAATTTTAGAAAAACATTCAAAATCAATATATTCAAATAGAATTTTGCAGGCGTCATTCATCAAATCTAAATCTAAATTATGATGTACTTTCCAACTGCCATCAGCATTAAAAACGTCTTTAAATGTAGTAATGTGATATTCGTACGTTCTACTCGTGGCATCAAATCTAGCATGCGCATCAGGTTGTACTTCAATAATATTAAAAATGGCAATATCTTTTGGTAAAAAAGAATTTAGCTTTTGAATAGTAGTAGGAATGTCAAATTCAATTTCTGTATCAAAATGGGCGAACATTTGCTTGGCATGCACCCCAGAATCGGTTCGTCCTGCACCAACAATTTCAATTTTATCTCGAAGTACTAAAGATAAAGCGGTATCTAAAGTTTCTTGTATTGAAATGGCATTCGGTTGTATTTGAAACCCAAAATATTCTTTTCCGTTATATGCAAATTCAATGAAGTATCTCAATTATATTTAAGTTTCTAGGTTTCTGAGTTGCAAAGTTACTAAGAATTTGAATTATTATATTCAATGTTTTCTTAAAAATAAACAATAAACTATATTTTTTTGTCAACTTTGCAGCTTAGTTACTCTGTAACATAGAAACTCTTATTAAATGAAAAAAATAGTACTCCTTTCAGATACACACAGTCATATTGATGATACGATTTTAAAATATGTAAAATTGGCTGATGAAGTATGGCATGCTGGAGATATTGGCGATTTAAAAGTTACGGATACCATTAAAAAGCTAAAACCTTTACGAGCAGTTTTTGGAAATATTGACAATCACGAAGCTCGTTTGGAATTTCCTTTAAATAACCGATTTTTATGTGAAGGTGTTTCTGTTTTAATTACTCATATTGGTGGCTATCCAGGCAAATACAGTCCGGTAATAAGAGAAGAGATTACCAAAAATCCGCCAAAGTTATTTATTTGTGGCCATTCACATATATTAAAAGTAATGTTTGATAAAAAACTCAATTGTTTGCATATGAATCCGGGAGCAGCAGGCATTTCAGGATTTCATCAGAAAAGAACGATGTTGCGTTTTGAAATTGATGGCGACAAAATTCAGAGTTTAGAGATTATTGAAATAGGGGATAAGTAGCTTCGAGAGCCTCAGCTACCATTATATTAATTCACAGCTTCCACATTGTTGGCTCAGGCACTCGAAGCCAACAATAAAAAATAATTAATTGTTATATTCGAAGCCAAACTCATATAAAACGAAAATCCGCTTTGATTTCTCAAAACGGATTTTCTACGCACTAATAAGCTAAGATGATAGGTTTATCGTATTCTGTCCACAGATTTTACGAGATCTTCGTCCTTTTTAATTGCTTTGTTAGCCAAAGCAAGAAAAACGATAGAAAAAATTGGTAGAAACATCCCAATACCCTTCTCAGAAACTTTCGCTTCTCCAGATAGACTTAGTGAATGATATACTAATAATCCTATTATAATAAAGTTTAATATCATATTCAGTCTGTTTAATACAAACTGGTTTTGTCTTTTTTTGAAACTAAAAATACTTAAAACTGCTAAAATAGCTGAAATCAAAAACAATCCTATATATATTGTATTGGAATTCGCATATACCTCTAATTTACTTTCAGTTGTCCAAATTTTAATAAAAAAAGGAAGCATACCTGAAATCAGCATACACAGTAACAAATATATCGTTTGAATTCTTTGTAACATTTTTAATTTTAATTAGAACAAAAATAAGTTTTCTTTTTTAAAAAAACTATTGTTTTATAATAAAATATTCGTATTATTGCATCAAATAATCGTAAGTACTTCATATACGATACTTTAAAAAAGCAAAAAAATCTCATCACAGTTTTTTTATTAAATTAAGATTAAAAAATCAATCAACATTTATGTTTGACACATCTACACTAAAAGGGATGAAACTCTCTGATTTGCAAGAAATTGCCAAAGTAGCTAATATTCAAAAATTCAAAACTTTAAAAAAAGACGAATTAATTACTCAAATATTAGACTTACAAAATTCATCTGAAGCACCTTTTCAAGTTTCTAAACCAGTTAAAAAATCAACTCCTGTATCTAAAGTTATTGAAGAAGCAGTTGAGGAAACAAATACTAACGAAACTTCAGATAATGAAGCAAAAACACAACGTGCTCGAATAAAAAAAGTGGTTGTAAAGCCTACAAATAGAGAGAAAGAAGCTGCTTCATTTGATTTAGATGCAGAAAAAAAATCTGAATCGTACAGCCAACAACCTAAAGAAGCCGTTGAAAACAATTCAGAAAATACAACTGAAGAAATAAAATCTGAAACTACAGAGCAAGAAAAAACCAATACCAATCCCAATTTCAAAAAGAACAACAATCCGAAGTTTGCTAAAAACAACGGAAATAAAAACTTTAGAGAATCGGATTTTGAATTTGATGGAATTATTGAAAGTGAAGGCGTTTTAGAAATGATGCCTGATGGGTATGGTTTCTTACGTTCTTCGGATTATAATTATTTGGCCTCTCCGGATGATATTTATTTATCACAATCGCAAGTGCGTTTATTTGGATTGAAAACGGGAGACACTGTAAAAGGTGTGGTTCGTCCTCCAAAAGAAGGAGAGAAATTTTTTCCTTTGGTTCGCGTATCAAAAATTAACGGACACGACCCACAAGTCATTCGTGACCGAGTTTCTTTTGAACATTTAACCCCACTTTTCCCTGAAGAAAGATTTAATTTATCAGGAAAAAACACATCTATATCTACACGTATTATCGATATGTTCTCGCCAATTGGTAAAGGACAACGTGCGATGATTGTGGCACAACCTAAAACCGGTAAAACGATGTTATTAAAGGATATTGCCAATTCTATTGCGGCCAATCATCCTGAAGTATATTTAATTGTTTTATTAATTGACGAACGCCCAGAAGAAGTTACCGATATGCAACGTAGTGTGCGTGCCGAAGTAATTGCTTCTACGTTTGATGAACCTGCAGACCGTCACGTAAAAGTGGCAAACATTGTTTTAGAAAAAGCAAAACGTTTGGTAGAATGTGGGCACGATGTAGTAATTTTATTAGATTCGATTACACGTTTAGCAAGAGCATATAATACGTGTCAACCTGCATCTGGAAAGGTATTAAGTGGCGGAGTAGATGCCAATGCGTTACAAAAACCTAAACGTTTCTTTGGAGCAGCTCGTAATATTGAAAACGGTGGTTCGTTAAGTATTATCGCAACTGCATTAACAGAAACTGGTTCTAAAATGGACGAAGTTATCTTTGAAGAATTTAAAGGAACAGGTAATATGGAATTACAATTGGATAGAAAAATATCTAACAAACGTATTTTCCCAGCTATCGATTTGGTTTCTTCAAGTACGCGTCGTGATGACTTATTATTAGATAAATCTACATTACAACATATGTGGATTTTACGTAAATACTTAGCCGATATGAATCCTGTAGAAGCTATGGAATTTATTGAATCTCGTATAAAACGTACTAAAAACAATGAAGAGTTTTTAATTTCTATGAATGATTAGAAATTGATAACAATACAAATAAAAAAGCCGATTTCCCTAAGAAAATCGGCTTTTTACTTTTAATAAATATTTTACTTCAATCCAGCGATACTTTGCTCAATTGTTGCAATTTTTGCTAAAGCATCGGCTTCTTTTTTACGTTCATTTTCTATAATTTCTGGTTTAGCGTTAGCTACAAATTTTTCGTTAGATAATTTAACTTGTACGGATTTCAAAAATCCTTTCGTGTAATTTAACTCTTCGGTTAATTTTGCAATTTCTGCTTCTACATCAATGTTTCCAGTAATTGGAATGAAATATTCGTTAGATTTTACTCGATACGATAAGGCACCATCTACTTTTTCAGTTACATATTTTAAATCAGTAATATTACCTAATTTCATAATGATTGAATCGAAATAATTCGACGCTTTTTCATTATTTACTACTCGTAATTCAATTACTTCTTTAAATGGAATGTTTTTATCTTTTCTAATCGTTCTAATTCCAGAAATAACATCGGTTGCAAAATCAAAATCAGCAATTAATTTTGAATTTACAGAAGTCATTTTCGGATATTCAGCTACAATTAGCGCTTGTTCTGTTGTTCTTTCTGTAATGTGTTGCCAAATTTCCTCCGTTAAGAAAGGCATAAATGGGTGTAATAATTTTAAATTATTTTCCAACATTTCAATGGCTTTATCAAAAGTCGCTTTATCAATCGGTTGTTGATACGCTGGCTTAATCATTTCTAAGAACCAAGAACAGAAATCGTCCCAAACTAATTTATATGTCGCCATTAAAGCTTCAGATAATCTGTATTTTTCAAAATTATCTTCAATATCTAATAAGGTTTGTTGCAGTTTTGCTTCGTACCATTCGATTGCTACTTTTGAAGATTCTGGTTGTGGAATTGTTTCTGAAACTTCCCAACCTTTAATCAATTTAAATGCATTCCAAATTTTATTGGTAAACGCTTTTCCTTGATTACATAATTCTTCATCAAATAAAATGTCATTTCCTGCAGAAGCACTTAATAATAATCCTACACGAACGCCATCGGCACCAAATTTTTCAATTAAACCAAGTGGTTCAGGAGAATTTCCTAATGATTTTGACATTTTTCGTCCTTGACTATCACGAACTAAACCTGTTAAATATACATTTTTAAAAGGTTTTGCATCGGCATATTCGTAACCTGCAATAATCATACGCGCTACCCAGAAAAATAAAATATCTGGACCTGTAACTAAATCGTTAGTTGGGTAATAATATTTGAAATCTTCATTTTCTGGATCCATAATTCCACCGAAAACAGCAATTGGCCATAACCAGGAGGAGAACCAAGTATCAAGTGCATCAGCATCTTGACGTAAGTGTTCAGTGGTCAGTTCTGAGTTGGCAGTTTTTACTTTAGCTAAAGCTAAAGCTTCTTCTTTTGTTTCAGCTACAACGAAATCTTCTTTTCCATCGCCGTAGAAATAGGCAGGAATTTGTTGTCCCCACCACAATTGACGAGAAATATTCCAATCGCGAATATTATTTAACCAATGTGCATAGGTATTATTAAAACGATTAGGATATAATTTTATTTCGTCAGATTCTAAAACCGCGTGAATAGCAGGTTTTACTAAATCTTCCATTTTCAAGAACCATTGGTCAGATAAACGAGGTTCGATAACGCATTTTGTTCTTTCAGAAGTTCCTACGTTGTTAGTGTATTGTTCTACTTTATCTAAAGCATTAATTGAAGTTAATTCTGCTTCAATTTCTGTACGAACTACAAATCGGTCTTTTCCTTCATAATGCAAACCGAACGAGTTTAAAGTGGCATCTTCATTAAAAATATCAATTATTTCTAAGTGGTGTTTGTCACCTAAAGTTTTATCGTTTACATCGTGAGCTGGTGTTACTTTTAAACATCCAGTTCCGAATTCTAAATCCACATATTCATCTTCAATAATTGGAATTACTTTTCCAGAAATAGGCACAATTGCTTTTTTTCCTTTCAAATTGAAATGTCTTTCATCATTTGGATTAATACAAATAGCAGTATCTCCGAAAATGGTTTCAGGACGAGTAGTAGCAACTACCAGAAATTGGGTATTGGGTGTTGGGTTTTGGGTATTTTCTTCGTCAAGAATTTGATATTTGATGTAATATAATTTTCCTTGACGTTCTTCAAAAATTACTTCTTCATCAGACAATGTTGTTTTCGCTTCAGGATCCCAGTTTACCATTCGATACCCTCTGTAAATAAGTCCTTTGTTGTATGAGTCTACAAATGAACGAATTACAGAAGCCGACATATCTGGATCCATAGTAAATTTTGTACGGTCCCAATCACAAGAACATCCTAATTGTTTTAGTTGTTCTAAGATTGTTCCACCGTATTTGTCAGTCCAATCGTATGCGTGTTTTAGGAATTCTTCACGAGTTAAATCGAATTTATCAATGCCTTCCGATTTTAATTTCGCGACAACTTTAGCTTCAGTAGCAATAGAGGCGTGGTCTGTACCAGGCACCCAACACGCGTTGAAACCTTTTAATCGCGCACGACGAATTAATACATCTTGAATGGTATTATTCAACATATGTCCCATGTGTAATACTCCAGTTACATTTGGTGGAGGAATTACAATAGTATATGGTGTACGATGGTCTGGAGTAGAATGAAAATAGTTGTTTTTCATCCAATAGTCGTACCATTTTTGTTCTACGGATTTGGCGTCAAATTGGGCTGGTATCATTTATATTGTATTAATTGTAAGTAATTGCGTCTTTTGGTATACTTTTTGAAATATATCTGCAAAAGTAATTATATAAAATAGAATAAAAAAAAGGTATTTACTTTTTGTTAGTTAGTTTAAATAACATATTTTTACAATTCTTAAATTAATATAAAAATGAAGAAATTAGTATTTATTTTAGGTTTAATGGTAACCAGTTTATCAGCTTATGCACAAAGTGGTGCAAAAATTGAATTTAAAGAAGAAACCATTAATTATGGCGAAGTCTATAAAGGCGTAGATTCAGGAAAACGAACTTTTGAATTTACCAATACGGGCGATATGCCATTGATTATTAAAGACGCGAAAAGCAGTTGTGGTTGTACGGTTCCAAGTTTTCCTAAAGAGCCAATTGCGCCAGGAGCTTCTGAAAAGATTGAAGTGCAGTACAATATGAATCCAGGCCCGATTAGCAAAACAATTACTGTAGAAACTAATGCAGTTAACAAAGAAAACGGAATGGTAGCTTTACGAATTAAAGGAACGGTTTTAGTAAAAGAAGAAAAAAGTATTTTAGAAAAAAAATCCGCAGGACCGCTTTCTAAATAATCAAAATATATTTAAAATGAAAAAGCCAGAATAGTAATTATTCTGGCTTTTTTGTGTATTATAGTTTGATTCTTACCAAGCTAAGTTTACTTTTAATTCAAATTCATCACTAATTGTTTTGTCTCCTAAGTCTGAGAAAAATGAACCAGAACCGTATTTGATATCGTATTTTGTTCTATCTACTTTTAATGTAGTAGTTGCTGTATTTCCTTTTACAGTAATGTCAAAAGTAATTGATTTAGTAATTGATTTGATAGTTAAATCAGCAGTTACAGTATATAAACCATTTCCTTTTCCACTGATTGTTTTGAAAACTAAGTTAGCTGTTTTATGTTTTTCAACACCAAAAAAGTCTTCCGCTTTTAAATGTCCGTCTAAACTTTCTTTACCTTGACCCGGTTTTAAGTCTGTTGTATTAATTGAAGTCATATCAACAGTAAATGTTCCGCCTTTTAATACTTTTCCATCAAATACTAAAGCACCACTTTGTAAACCAATAGTTCCAGAATGTGAACCTGTTACTTTTTTTCCAGTCCATACGATTCCGCTTTTTGATACATCGATTTTTTTTGTTTCTTGAGCATTTGCTGTAAATGTTACCAATGTTACTAATGCTACTGCAATTGTTTTTAAATTTCTCATGTTTGTTAAATATTTAATTATTAAATTATTTCAAATAATTCAGTTATTGGTTTTCTTACTTTTGCATAATGTTGCGTGTCATCTTCATCATGTCTGTAACCAATTGTTGCTACTAATGTAGCATGTAATCCTTTTTCTGTTAAACCTAAAATTTCGTTATACTGCTCTGGTAGAAATCCTTCCATTGGCGTAACATCAATTTTTAATTCAGCAGCTGCGTTTAATAAATTCCCTAATGCTAAATAGGCTTGCTTTTGAGCCCAAATCAATTGTTTTTCTGGAGCTAAAGTAGTAATATTTCCTATCATAAAATCAGCATACCCTTTTACGCTATCAAATGGAATATTTCTTGTTTTCGCCATGTTTTCTGCATATTTAGTAATAAACTCTGCATCTACATTGGTTTCACTTGCAAAAACAAATAGGTGAGAGGCGTCCGTAATTTGACTTTGTCCCCAGGAAGCTGGTTGTAATTGTTTTCTAATTTCTTCGTTTTCAATAATTAAAACTTTATACGGTTGTAAACCATAAGAAGAAGAAGATAATTGAATAGCTTCTTTTAAAATTTCTAAATCTGAATTAGAGATTTTCTTTTCGTTGTTAAATTTTTTGGTAGCGTAACGCCAATTCTGATTTTCAATAAATGTGCTCATAATTAATTTCTGTACTTTTCTAATAAATTATTTAATAATGTTAATTCTTCTGTTGTTAAATTGCTTGCTAAACTGTTTTCATGTGCAATTACTATAGGATCTAATTTTTTTAATATTTCTAACCCTTTTTCTGTAATTGTTATTTCCATTTTTCTTTTATTGGATGGGCAAATTTTTCGTATAACCAATTCCTTTATTATTAATTTGTCTACCAAACGCGTGGTATTACTGTTTTTAGAAATCATGCGTTCTTGAATTACAGACATATTTGCCGGTTTTCCTTTCTGACCTCGCAAAATACGTAATACGTTATATTGTTCGCTAGATAAATCAAAAGGTTTTAATATTTCTAAAAAACGATCCATTATAACACTTCTTGAAAAAGATAAATTCAGAATTACCTTTTTTGCTAAAGATAATTCTATCGTACTTTTTATTTCTTCTTCAATTTTCATTGCTTTTTTATTTGTTGGTACAAATGTATAATAAATATTTTATTTGTATATACAAACGTTATTAAATTAATGTTAAATTTTCAAAATAATTCTAAAATGCTTTAATTAGAAGTTCTAGTGAAAAAATAAATTTTTATATCTAAATTCTTGTTGTAAATTTGATGAAAATTAAACGTATATGAATTTAGAACAAAAAGAGTGGTGGGAAGGTTTTTTAACCACTGAAAACGCAGTTATTTTAGATGTAAGAACAGAAGAAGAAGTGGCAAACGGTTACATTCCAGAAGCTGTAAACATTGATATATATAAAGGACAAGGTTTTATTTACCAAGTGGAAGAATTAGATAAAGAAAAAACGTATTTTGTATATTGTTTAGCAGGAAGTAGAAGTGCACAAGCTTGTGGTATTATGAAACAATTAGGTTTTGAAAATGTTTACAATCTTGCAGGCGGAATTTCGCAATGGGAAGGTCCTATTGAAAATTAAATTTAGCAAAGGTGCTTAATGAAGAATTATAAAAACAGTTTCTTTTATTTACTTGTTGTAGGTATATTTTCGGCTTTAATTTATTGGACAATTAAAAACGGAAAATTATTAGAAAAATCTGATGTATTAAAAGTAGCTTCACCTGAAAACTCATATTATCAGGAGTTTTTGGATTCTTTGCATCATAACCTAACCCATGAATTGGCAATTTTATTGGCTCAAATTGTTACTATAATTTTAGTAGCCAGATTTTTTGGTTTAATTTGTAAAAAAATCGGACAACCTTCCGTAATTGGTGAAATTATAGCAGGTATCGTTTTAGGTCCCTCATTTTTTGGTAGTTATTTTCCAGAATTTTCGGTAGTATTATTTCCAACTACTTCCTTAGATAATTTAAAATTTTTAAGTCAAATTGGCTTGATCTTTTTTATGTTCGTTGTTGGTATGGAATTGGATTTAAGAGTGTTACGAAACAAAGCTAAAGAAGCTGTTATAATTAGTCACGCAAGTATTATTATACCGTTTACGTTAGGATTGGTTTTAGCGTATACAATTTATACCGATTTTGCACCAAAAGGAATTGAATTTATATCTTTCGGATTGTTTTTGGGTATTGCAATGAGCATAACTGCATTCCCAGTTTTAGCCCGAATTGTACAAGAACGTGGGTTACAAAAAACAAGAATTGGCGCCATGGTAATTACTTGTGCTGCAGCAGATGATATTACCGCTTGGTGTTTATTAGCAGGAGTTATTGCAATTGTAAAAGCGGGTTCAATAACGAGTTCATTATATATTATAGTGCTATCTTTTATTTATGTAGTAGCCATGATAAAATTGGTTCGTCCATTTTTAAGACGAATTGGAAACTTGTACGATACGGCTGAAAAAATAACAAAACCAGTTGTAGCTATTTTCTTTTTGACCTTATTAATTTCTTCGTATTTAACTGAAATAATTGGAATTCACGCTTTATTTGGTGCCTTTGTTGCAGGTGTTATTATGCCTGACAATATGAAATTTCGCAAGATGTTTATCGAGAAAATAGAAGATGTTTCATTAGTGGTTTTATTACCTTTATTCTTTGTATTTACAGGTTTAAGAACTGAAATAGGCTTACTAAACAGTCCTGAATTATGGAAAGTTTGTGGACTTATTATTGTTGTTGCAGTAGTAGGTAAGTTTATTGGAAGTGCCTTGGCGGCAAAATTTGTGGGTCAAAATTGGCGCGACAGTTTAACCATTGGAGCCTTAATGAATACGCGAGGTTTAATGGAATTAGTTGTGCTTAATATTGGTTATGATTTAGGTGTATTAACCAAAGAAGTTTTTGCAATGATGGTTATTATGGCTTTGGCAACTACTTTTATGACAGGACCAGCATTAAATTTAATCGACTTAATTTTTAAACCAAGAAAAAATAGTATTCCAAATACGTCAGATAATTTAGAGTATAAAGTTTTGGTTTCTTTTGAAAATCCGGAAGACGGAAAGCCTTTATTAAAAGTTGCAAATAATTTTATTAGTTTAGAAAAAGAAAAGCAATCCATTACGGCAATGTATATTTCTTCCACAAATGAGGTAAATCCGTATAAGATTGAAGAATATGAACGCGAAAGTTTTAAACCTATATTAAAAGAAGCCACTAAGTTAAATCGAAATATTGAAACACTTTTTAAAGCTTCTAGAGATATAGATTCCGATATTGTTGAAGTGAGTAATAAAGGTGAATTTAATTTCTTGTTGATTAATATTGGTTCGTCTATTTTTGAAGGAACACTTTTGGGTAAAGTATTAGGAATTACATCTAAAATTATAAATCCTGAAAATTTATTAAATACGTTTACAGGAAAAGAAAAATTGTTTGAAGTCAATTATTTTGATGACAAAACGCAAGCCATTATTAATAAAACAGAAGTGCCTTTGGGTATTTATGTAGATAAGGAGCTTACCAAAACAGAAAATATTTCTGTAATTTTATTTAATAATGAAGATCAATTTTTGTTAGATTACGTAAAATTATTGAAGAAGAATTCTCAAGCTAAGATTTCAATTTTTGATACCTATGATATTGTAAATGAGAAAAATAAAATTACTCACGAAAATGTGAAAGTAATTCATTCATCGAAATTAGAAAAAGATTTCTTAAAAGAACAAGATTTATTAATCATGAGTATTGATAGTTGGAAAAAACTAATTGATACCAGAAGTGTTTGGTTAAACAATACACCATCGCTTTTAATAATAAAACCATAATATGTTACAAATAGGTGTGTACCACACATTAAAAATAGATAGAGAAACAAAAGTAGGTTTGTTTCTTACTAATGGGAAAGACGATGTTTTATTACCAAATAAATATGTTCCAAATGATTTTACAATTGGTAATGATTTAACGGTTTTTGTATATTTAGATCACGAAGAACGTCCTGTAGCTACAACATTAAAACCATTTATTTCCTTAAATTCTTTTGCTGTTTTGAAAGTAAGTTACATCAATTCATTTGGTGCCTTTTTAAATTGGGGAATGGAGAAAGATTTGTTTGCTCCTTTTAAAGAACAAGCCCGCCCAATGGAAAAAGACAAACGTTATATTGTAACGATGTATTTAGACAAACAAACGGGTAGGTTAGCGGCATCAAGTAAAATCAATCAGTTTTTAGATAAAGAACCTTTGGATGTTGAAGTGGGGCAAGAAGTTGATCTAATGGTTTCCCATATTACAGAAATTGGAATTAATGTAATTATCAATGGAAAATTTAGAGGATTGGCGTATCAAAATGAAGTTTTTGAAACCGTTTCTCCAGGATATAAAACCAAAGGCTATATTAAAACCATTCGCCCTGATGGAAAAATAGACGTTTCCTTCCAAAAACAAGGATTTGAAGCCATAGACGATTCTTCTCAACAAGTGTTAGAAGCTTTGAAACAAAATGATGGTGTACTGAGATTAAATGACAACAGTCATCCAGAAGAAATTAAATCGGTTTTAAAAATGAGTAAAAAAACATTCAAAAAAGCCATTGGAAGTTTATACAAACAAAAATTGATTGATATTAATAACGAAGGCATTCAGTTGGTGTAGCTTTGCTTTGTCATCCTATGTTTGTACTTTATTTAGGATTTACAAAAATTAAAGTAA
>NZ_JBBALQ010000025.1:0-20067 GCF_040402955.1 Flavobacterium sp.
CACCAAAAAAGATATAACGGAACACACGACCTGAAAGGGAACGCACAAAATAAAAGTTTTGTATATTTGGACATGAATAAATTACTTATAATAAGTTCGGTTTGGGTAGAACCTAATTCTTCTGCAGCAGGAAGTAGAATGCTTCAATTAATTCGATTCTTTTTATCTCAAAATTATAGTATTGAATACGCTTCTACTGCTACAGATAGTGAATTCTGTTTTGATTTAGCTGAATTAGATATTACAACTCAATTTATTCAACTTAATGATAGTTCTTTTGATGATTACTTGCGGAGAATTAATCCAAATTTGGTTTTATTTGATCGATTTATGGTTGAAGAACAATTTGGTTGGCGCGTATCAAATGTATTGCCAAATGCAATTAAAATATTAGATACAGAAGATTTACATTGTTTGCGCAAAGCAAGGCAAGTAGCGATAAAGAAAAACACTTCGTTTGAGTCTTTAGATTTCAATTCTGATATTGCTAAACGTGAAATTGCCTCTATATTTAGAAGTGATTTATCGTTAATGGTTTCAGATTATGAAATGGATTTGTTACAAACCGTTTTTCAAGTTCCAAAAGCTATTTTGTTTTATTTGCCTATTTGGATCAAAAAATTTGCTCTTGAAAAACCAGATTTTCAAGCTAAAAATGATTTTGTATTTATTGGGAATTTTTATCATGAACCGAATTGGGATTCTGTATTAGTTTTAAAAAATGAGATTTGGCCTAAGTTAAAAGAGTTACTACAAGATGCAAAACTAAATATTTACGGTGCTTATCCATCTCATAAAGTACATCAATTACATAATCTTAAAGAGGGATTTTTAATTCACGGTAGAGCTGAAAGTGCTGAAGAAGTTATTCGTACTGCAAGAGTTTTATTAGCGCCTATTCGTTTTGGCGCTGGAATAAAAGGAAAATTATTGGAGTGTATGCAATACGGAACCCCATCTGTAACCACTTCAATTGGATCGGAAGCTATGTGCGATAATCTACCGTGGAACGGATTTGTTGAGAACGAGTATTCTGATTTTATTTCAAAAGCAGTTTTGTTATATTCCAATCAAGAAGTTTGGGAACTGGCTATACAAAATGGTTACGAAATAATAAACCATAAATTTTTATTTTCTATTTACGAAACAGCTTTTGTTTCCACTTTAAATAAACTACAATCTAATTTAGATTCCCATAGAAATGCAAATTTTATTGGACAAATGTTACAATTTCATTCGCTAAGAAGTACAGAATTTATGAGTCGTTGGATTGAAGAAAAGAATAAGTAAATTACTAATTCATTTCAAATTACATAAAACTTGCCAATAATATCCCTAAAGCAATTACGATTAATTTAGCTAAATTAAATTTGTGCCCTTCGCTACTTTCAAAAATAATAGTTGAAGAAATATGAAATAAAATACCAATTACAATTCCAGATAATTGCGATGAATAATTTGTAATAAAACTTAAATTATCTGCCAAGAACGTTCCTAATGGTGTCATAAAGGCAAAAGTAATCATGAAAAACAAAATAGCTTTAGAATTCAATTGTGCGTTTTTGAAAAATGTAGTTAAGATGATGGCAATTGGAAAGTGATGAATCGCAATTCCGTATGCCAAATGAGGATGTTTGTTGATTGGTAAACCTTCTAAAAGTGCGTGTAAACACAAACTAAAAAACAACAACCATGGTATGTGTGATATTCTGTGATGTCCATGAACATGTCCGTGTTCTGCGCCTTTTGAAAAATATTCTAAAATGATTTGAAACACAATTCCAAGCATAATAAAGATTCCAATTTTAGAATGGAAATGGCCTTCGTGTCCTGGTTCAGTTACAATTTCTTCGCTGTGATAAACTTCTGGAAGTAAATGCATAACGGTCAATGACAATAAAAATGCCCCACTAAACGCTAATAATAATTTTAAATTATTTTTGCTTTTTGGCGCGAAGAATATGGCGAAAATATATCCTAAAATAACCGATAGTAAAGGAAAAAGGTAAATAGTGTAGTTCATTATTTAAAAATCATAATTAAACGTTCTGATTGGGATTTGTAAAACTTTCTTAATTTGTAATCTCCAAAAATTTCTAATAAGTAAATACCTGCTTCTTCCATCATAGATTCAAAATCAGATAATGTGAATGCTGAAACTTTTTCGGTAAAGAAAAAAGATTCGCCTTTATCTTCAAATCTGATTTCTTTAATTATTTTCTTATTTTCAACAAAACGTTTGATGTTAAAAGTAATACCGTCTATTTCTTTGGTTTCTTCAGCAACTAAATTTTCAATAATAAAATCGGAATTAAAAAAATCAATTACACCAAAACCATATTCGTTAATACTGTCTTTTATTGCCTTTAAAGTTTTGATATTGTCTTCGTATGTGTCAAAATAACCAAAACTTGTAAATAAATTAAAAACAGCATCATAAGTTTCGTTCATTGGTTCACGCATATCTTGCGTTTTAAATCGTAACGATTCATTTGAAGATTCATTAGCTATAGAAATACTATTTTCGGATAAATCAACACCAGTTACGTTGTAGCCCAATTTATTTAAATAGATGGAATGTCTGCCTTTTCCACAAGCTAAGTCCAATATAGTTCCGTTTTCGGGCATATTCAGATAGTGTGTAACATTGTCCATAAAAACTTGGGCTTCTTCTTCATTTCTGTTTTTATACAAAATGTGATAATAAGGCGAATCAAACCAAGTACTGAACCAATTTTCTGAATTTTTTGCTGTAGAATTTGACATTTATCTGTTTGGAAATTATGAATCAACAAATTTAACGTATTTTTGCAAATAATTACTAATTAAATTCTCTCTGAGGGAAAGAGGTCTATGGAAAATTTTAAAATGGTTGCCAAAACTTTTTTTGGTTTTGAAGAGATTCTTGAAAAAGAATTGTTCCAATTAGGAGCGCAAAATGTTGTAAAAGGCACAAGAAGTGTTAGTTTTCAAGGTGATAAAGGTTTTATGTATAAAGCAAACTTGGCTTTACGTACGGCTTTAAAAATATTAAAACCCATTCATACTTTTAAGGCGTATAATGAACAAACGCTGTATGATGGCATCCAAAAAGTGGATTGGTCAGACTATTTGAAAGTGCAACAATCATTTGTTGTGGAAACGACTTTGTATTCAGAACAATTTACGCACAGTCAGTTTGTGGCGCAAAAAGTTAAGGATGCAATTGTAGATCAATTTAAAACCAATACAGGAGAACGCCCAAGTATTGATAAAGATTTTCCAGATTTAAGAATTCACATTCATATTGATAGAGATTTTTGTACACTTTCTTTAGATACTTCTGGTGTTTCATTACATCAGCGGGGTTATAAAACTGCTACTAATATTGCTCCAATTAATGAAGTTTTAGCGGCTGGAATGTTAATTTTATCCGGTTGGGATGGAAACGCCCATTTTTTAGATCCTATGTGTGGAAGTGGAACGATTGTGGCGGAAGCTGCGATGATCGCCTGTAATATTCCTGCTAACATCAATAGAAAGGAATTTGCCTTTGAAAGATGGCCAGATTGGGATTCGGAATTATTTGATAAGGTTTTAGAATCGTTATTGAAAAAAACAAGAGAATTTCATTATTCAATTGTAGGATGCGATAAAGCGCCAAGTGCCGTTGAAAAAGCGAAAGACAATATAAAAAACGCCAATTTAGATGATTATGTAACTATCAAACAAGCCGATTTCTTTCAATCTGAGAAAGAAGTAGAAGGACCGTTGCATATGGTTTTCAATCCACCTTATGGAGAACGTTTAAATATAGAAATGGAACGATTTTATATAGAAATTGGTGATACGATGAAGCAAAATTATCCAGGAACAAATGCTTGGTTTATAACTGCGAATTTAGAAGCATTAAAATTTGTAGGATTACGTCCAAGTAGAAAAATAAAATTATTTAATGGAAAGTTAGAAGCGCGTTTCGTAAAATACGAAATGTATGCAGGAAGTAAGCGAACAAAATTTCAGGTCAACGAATAATTAGTTTATAGTAAAAAAAAATAATAGTATGTCAAAACAAACCAAATCTTTAGTTTTTAATATGTTAGGATTTTTAATCCTTTTTATTGCATTCCGTTTTATTGTTGCTACGTATACCGGTTTTACAAGTTGGCAAATTCCATTAGCAGCGTTTACAGTAGCTACTATTTTAGCACCAAAATTTCAAGTAGTAAAAACCAGTGAAGGTGAAAAATTATTTATGAAATGGTTTTTTATTAAAGGCGTGAAAGAGATTAAATAGTTAAATTTTAAGTTTCAGAGTTTCAAAGTTTCAAAGTTTGGAATTTTTTAATTTTTGGGTTTTGGATTTTTTGAATTTCCTTTACTTTTATAAAAAGGTATAAAATAACTTATTGTGTAATTAAAACCGGCTCCAAACTTACTGTTTTCGTAAGTTTTATTAAAACCAGGAATGTATAAATTAGCGAAGCCCTCAAATTCTTTGTTAGACATTAAATAATTTAGTCGTAAAGAAAATCCAACATATAAATTATTTAAAACTTCCGCTTTTAAACCACTTACCACTTCTAACCAACTTGCAGAAAGTCCATTGAATTCTTGACCAGATGTATTGGTGTTTACTCCGTAATAATTTCCAGGTTGATAAATTGTAAAGCTATTTAATTTATGATTAAAACTTCCTACGCCAAAACGCATTCCAATAAAAATCATATTTTCCATATCTAGCCAATTTTCATAAGCGTTAAAATCAAAACCCACTTTAAAATAGGTTCCTTTTGTTGTGTAATTAATGTTGTCGTCTGCTGTAGTTTTTTCTTCATTCCCTATTTCTCCTGCGGCATAAAATTTCTTAGTAATTCTGTAATCTCCTACTAATTCTAAACCTTTATAGTTGACGTTATATAGAGATTTTGTTAAACGATGTGCATCAATTCCCAATCGTAATCCATAACGTTGAGGAATTTTCAAAGTATCTTTTTCTTGAGCTATACCATTTTTTGAAAACAGCAGCACAAAAATTAGACTAAAAATATATTTTAATATGTGTTTCATCTTCGTTTTCAATATTTGGTTGTGAAACAATAACGTTTTGAATCCAATTGTTTGAATCAGGTGTTACCGTAATTGGGTTAGTAGTATTTAGTGTAAACAACGTTTTATAGCCACAGGCACGAGAAACATAAACTGTTTTTCTACTGTAATTAAAAGTAATTTCGTCTAAATTATCGTCTGTTGTTGGGTCAACACTTCCATTTTTAATGAAATTTAAAATGGAAGTATCTTGAAACGTTTTCAAAGGCACTTTTATTTTACTTATTGCTGTAAATTTTAAAACATTTGTAAATCCAGGGGCAATTACACCTAAATTGGTTACGTTTTTAAGCGTGGTTGGATTGGCAACATCGTAAAATTCAATCACAACTTTTGGTGTTGTTGGCGTATTAGCATCGCAAATATCATCTTTTTCGCAACTGGAAAAGAAAAAACTAGCTAGTAATATTAAAATTATTTTTCTCATAATATCTTTTCCCCCTTTTGGGGGTTAGGGGGCTTTATTTTTTTTCTAAAAGTACAACATTTTCTACGTGATGTGTTTGCGGAAACATATCTACTGGTCGTACTCGAGTTACTTTATACATTTCATCTAACAAAGCCAAATCACGAGCTTGAGTTGCCGAATTACAACTTACATACACAATTTTTTCGGCTCCAATTTTCAATAATTGAGCTACTACGTCTTTATGCATTCCATCTCGTGGCGGATCGGTAATTACTACATCTGGATGTCCGTGAGTATTGATGAAATTATCGTTAAACACATTTTTCATATCACCCACAAAAAATTCGCAATTTGTAATGTTATTTCTAGTCGCATTTTCTTTTGCGTCAGCAATTGCTTCAGGAACAGCCTCTACGCCAATTACTTTTTTAGCTTTTTTCGATACAAATTGTGCAATTGTTCCTGTTCCGGTATATAAATCATACACTAATTCGTTTCCTGTAAGTCCTGCAAAATCTCGTGTAATGGCATATAATTCGTACGCTTGTTGCGAATTGGTTTGGTAGAACGATTTGGCATTTATGCTAAAATGTAGTCCTTCCATTTCTTCTAAAATGTAATTTCTACCTTTAAAAGTAATAATATCTTGATCATAAATCGTATCATTCATTTTCTGATTGATAACATATTGTAATGAAGTAGTTTCAGGAAAACGCTCTGCTAAAAAGTTCATGATTAATTCAATTTCTTTTTTATTATTGTCGTAAAATTGAATTAAAATCATCAATTCGCCCGTTGAAGCAGTACGAATCATTAACGTTCTTAATAATCCAGTAACTTCTCTTGGATTGAAAAAAGAAAGGTTGTTTTCATTCGCAAAACGACGAATTTCATTTCTTATATCGTTTGACGGATCTTCTTGTAAATGACATTTCGTGATGTCTAAAATTTTATCCCACATTCTAGGAATATGAAATCCTACCGCGTTTTTATTATCTAATTCTGCTCCTGAAGCCACTTCTTCAGGTGTCATCCATCGCGTAGATGAAAAACCAAATTCCATTTTATTTCTGTAGAAAAATTGCTTTTCCGAACCTAAAATGGGTTCAAATTCGGGCATTTCAATTTTTCCGATGCGTTTCAAATTATTGTATACTTCGTTTTGTTTGTAATGCAATTGTTGGCTGTACTTCATATTTTGCCATTTACAACCACCACAAACTCCAAAATGTTCGCAAATTGGTTCTGTTCGGTGTTCTGAAAATTCGTGAATCTTTATGGCTTTACCCTCATAAAATGCTTTTCGTTTTTTCATGGTTTGAATGTCGGCCACATCACCGGGTACCACATTCGGAATAAAAATTACTTTACCATCTGGCGCTTTTGCTACCGACACACCTTTTGCACCTGCATCAAGGATTTGTACGTTTTCGAATACGATTCTTTCTGTTCTCTTTTTTCCCATGACGCAAAAATAAGAATTGTTATGCGGATTAGATAAATTATTTTACTTTTATAACAAAATTTTAGAATAATGACAAAATATTTAGCACTTTTACGTGGCATAAACGTATCAGGACATAACATGATTAAAATGGATGCATTAAAAAAAATGCTGGAAAATATGGGGTTTCAAAATGTAGAAACTTACATACAATCTGGTAATGTTTTTTTGGATTCGGAAGAAGAAAATGCCGCAAGTGTAGGTTTTAAAATCAAACAAGAAATTTCAAAAGAATTTGGTTTTGATGTGCCTGTTATTATGGTTTCTAAAACGGATTTAGAATTGTGTTTTAAAAATAATCCGTTTTTGAAAGAAAAAGACTGCGACACGAAGAAATTATACGTGACATTTATCTCTAAAGAATTAGCACCATTAGCTATAAACGATTTGAAAATTAGTAATTTCAAGCCAGATGAAGCGGCAATTGATAGTAGTAGAATTTATATCAAATATGCGGTTGGTGCAGGGAAAACAAAATTAGACCAAAAGTATATTGAGAAAAAATTAAGTGCGTTTGCAACCATGAGAAATTGGAATACAGTTACAAAATTATTAGAAATGTATAACGGTTAGAAATCTCAAATTCCAAAACCCAAATTCCAAAACCCAAATTCCAAAACCCAAATTTCAAAACCCAAATTCCAAACTTAATTTCTCTTTTTGGAATTTGTAGTTTTTATTTTGGAATTTTTATTTTGTAATTTGGAATTTTTATTTTGTAATTTTACACAATTATGGATGATTTCTCTCCAATAAGTAGGAATTGCGATTTGACAATCAATAAAAATAAATCATGTTACTTTTAGAAAAAATGAATCCAGCAGAAATTATTGCTTTGGAAGACCAACACGGCGCTCACAATTACCACCCATTACCTGTAGTATTAAATAAAGGAGAAGGGGTTTTTGTTTGGGATGTAGAAGGAAAAAAATATTACGATTTTTTATCAGCCTATTCCGCAGTTAATCAAGGACATTGTCATCCAAAAATTGTTGGAGCAATGATGGAACAAGCACAAACACTTACTTTAACATCAAGAGCATTTTATAATGATAAGCTTGGAGTTTATGAAAAGTATGTAACCAATTATTTTGGTTTTGATAAGGTTTTACCTATGAATACCGGTGCTGAAGCAGTAGAAACTGCTTTAAAAATCTGTAGAAAATGGGCATATGAAAAAAAGGGAATAAGCGAAAATGCAGCACAAATTATTGTGTGTGAAAATAACTTTCACGGAAGAACGACTACAATTATTTCATTTTCAAATGATGAAAATGCACGAAAAAATTTCGGACCTTTTACAGATGGATTTATAAAAATACCTTATGACGACATTGAAACTTTAGAAAAAGCAATTTCGTCTTCGCCAAATATTGCGGGTTTTTTAGTCGAACCAATTCAAGGTGAGGCGGGCGTTTATGTGCCGTCTGAAGATTATATAGCCAAAGCTAAAGCATTATGTACTAAATATAATGTGTTATTTATTGCAGACGAAGTACAAACAGGTATTGCAAGAACTGGTTCTTTATTAGCGGTTTGTGGAAACTGCACTTGCGAAAAAGCTTGTGAAAAACAAAGCACGTATGTGCAACCTGATATTTTAATATTAGGAAAAGCAATTTCTGGAGGTGCGTATCCTGTTTCGGCTGTTTTAGCAAATAATGAAATAATGAATGTGATTAAACCTGGACAACACGGCTCTACCTTTGGAGGAAATCCTGTGGCGGCTGTAGTGGCTATGGCCGCTTTAGATGTTGTTTTAGAGGAAAATTTATCTCAAAATGCCCGTAAATTAGGTAAAATATTTAGAGAAGAATTAAACAAATACATTCAGACTTCCACTATTGCAACATTAGTTCGTGGAAAAGGTTTGTTAAATGCGATTGTTATTAATGATACCGAAGAAAGTGATACGACTTGGAATATCTGTATGAAATTAGCTGAAAACGGATTATTAGCAAAACCTACGCATGGTAACATTATACGCTTTGCACCGCCATTAGTTATGACAGAAGCACAATTATTGGATTGTGTAACCATTATTACCAATACTTTAAAAGAATTTGAAAATTAATTTATTTATGGAAAACGAAAAACAAACAGAAAATTTCGAAAATCAGCTGACTACTGCTGCAGTTGGATTTTTACAGGAAAGTGCCAAATGGTCAAAATTTATGGCTATTATTGGTTTTATAGGAATTGGTTTAATGGTATTAGTTAGTCTTTTTATGGCGATTGGCTTTAGTGCTATGGGCGCTTCTACTATGCCTGAATTGCCTTTTTCAATGTCGGTTTTCTCTATAATTTATGTGCTTTTTGCAGCTATTTATTTCTTTCCAGTGTATTATTTGTATCAATATGCTACTAAAACAAGTGCTGCTTTACATTCGAAAAACAAACAATTGTTAGCCGATGGTTTAGAAAATTTAAAATCGCACCATAAATTTTTAGGAATTTTTACTTTAATTTTAGTTTCCTTGTATGGCTTTATATTTGTCTTTGCTATTTTAGGAGGAATACTTTCTACTTTAAGTTAGAATAAAATAGTAAACATAAAAAAAACCGACTTATAATTAAATAAGTCGGTTTTTGTATTTTAATTAAAATCTTAGAAATGTAACGTCAAGTTGATTGAAGTTATTCCAACATTACCAAATCCGAAATCTGAAGTATTACCCCCTTTTGTTGATACTTCGGCTGCACTACCAGTTTTTTTAGTGTTTTCAGTTTTACCTTGTATGTCAAAACCAACTCTGTAAGTGTATTGTGCACCGATAGCAAATTTAGGGAAAATAAAATATTCAGCTCCTAAAAATCCTTGAACACCTAAACCAAAACCAATTCCAGATTTGTTTTTTTCACTATTTAAGAAAGCTTCAGTGCTAGAAGTAGTATTTATCGTTTCTTTACTAGTAGAACTTAAGTTGATTAATGCGTCAGCACCATAAAAACCTTGAAGACGAGTAGAACCTTTTCTCCATTCTTTACCTAATCCTGCAGTTAAATCAAATCCTGAAGCTTTGGTTTCTTGAGTTATTCCTGTTACTGTATTTGGAATTTTGTCATTACTTGCACCAAATCCTAAATTAGCAACTACTCTGTAAGCCATTTTGTCAGAAATGAATTTTTTTCCAACAAATGCATTGTTTGTTACAAAAGTAACAGAAGGAGCAGCATTATTAGTATTTCCATTAAATGCATTACCTGCATATTTGAAAATTCCATCAGCGTTAAAACTAACAGCCCAATCTCCAGCAACTGGTAAATAAGCTTCTCCTTTTTTAGATTTTAAATCTTGCGCATTAACAAAAGTTAATGATAATACTGCCGCAGCAGTTAGTAATACTTTTTTCATAATTTGTTTATATTTAAAGTTATTATGCAAATATAAAATGTTTTTTTTGAATGATAACTCATTTTTATGAGGTTATTAACATTTTTTTAAACAAATTTTTTTATTTCATATGGGAATCAAATGATTACGAAAACGTTGTAAATATAAAGTTTTAAAAAAATATACAATTGTATTTAGTTTAAGTTATTAACAATTTGCAAAAAGTCTATTTTTGATATTATTACATTTTGTTAACAAATAGTATTGATTTTTTGTTTTTTTTGATAAAAAGACTTAATAACTGTTTTCTTTTATATGATGTTTCCATTATAATAAGAATGATACATTAAAATTGAAGTTAAAAACCTATTTTTTAATAAGTTGAATAATTTTTATTTTAACAATAAAAAATTTTATTTGAAGTTTTTCCTGGTCTATTAGTAGTGTGAGAAAATGAAAAATAGCCAATAAATAAATTTTAGGCATAAAAAAATCCTACATTTCTGTAGGGTTTAATAATTGGGCGATTGCTTGTTCCGATTTTCGGAAAGGGGTTCGAACCCCCGACCCTCCCGATAAATCGGGATGCTCTGAACCAGCTGAGCTAATCGTTATTAATTTTTGAATTTTGTATCTACTTTCCTGAACTTATGTAAAACACAAACACAAAAAAGAGCATAAAAAAAATCCTACATTTCTGTAGGATTTAATAAGTGGGCAATGAGGGGTTCGAACCCCCGACCCCCTCGGTGTAAACGAGGTGCTCTGAACCAGCTGAGCTAATTGCCCCAATAAAATACACTACTTCCGTAATCCGAGTGCAAATATACATCTGTTTTTGGTATTTGCAAATAAAAAACAAAAAAATTATATTATTTCTGAAACCACGAAGTTACTCCCGCCAATAAAAATCACGTCTTTTTCGGAGGATTCACTATATGCTGCTTTGTAAGCTTTTGAAACAGAGATGTGTGTGTTGCCAATAAGTTGATACAATTTTGCTTTTTCTTGAAGTGTACTTACGTTTAAACCACGTTCGTTTTTTGGTTTACAAAAATAATATTTGGCATTTTTTGGAAATAATGGCAAAATGGTATCCAAATCTTTATCATTTACTACACCTAAAACAATATGTAATTGGTTGTACGTTTCTTTTTTTAATTGATTCATAACCATTTCAAGTCCGTGCGCGTTGTGGGCGGTATCGCAAATTACTTTCGGATTTTCTTGTAAAATTTGCCATCTTCCTTGTAAATGGGTATTTTGTACCACATTTAAAATTCCTTTTTTGATGTCGTCTTCCGTGATTTTAAAATCTGATTTCAAATTTCGAAATACTTCGATAACTGTTTTTTTATTCTTTATTTGATAATCGCCCAAAAGCTCAGAAGGATAATCTGGGTGGTTTTCATCTTGTGCAAAATAAATCTCAGAATTGTTTTTTTTCGCTACTTCAATAAAAACCGGTTTTGTTTGTGACGTATACTCTCCAATTATAACTGGAATATTCTGCTTTATAATTCCTGCTTTTTCAAAGGCGATTTTTTCTAAAGTATCACCTAAAAATTGTGTATGATCTTTTCCTATATTCGTAATTACAGAAAGTAAGGGTCTAATACTATTTGTAGCATCTAATCTTCCACCCATGCCTACTTCAATAATAGCGATATCTACTTTTTTATTTGAAAAATATTGGTAAGCCAATCCAACTGTCATTTCAAAAAAACTTAATTCGGTTTTCTCAAAAAACGACTTATGATTTAAAATAAATTGATGAATATAATTTTTAGATATTTTCTTACCATTTATAGTAATTCGTTCCCTGAAATCCTTTAAATGAGGCGACGTGTATAAGCCCACTTTATATCCAGCTTCTATAAATACTGAGGCAATCATACTGCTTGTAGAACCTTTCCCATTCGTACCTGCAACATGAATGGATTTAAAATTCTTTTCAGGATGATTCAAATGTTTTGTTAATAATAAGGTATTGGTTAAATCTTCTTTATATGCAGCAGCACCAATGTTTTGGAACACGGGAAGTTGATTAAATAGCCAATTTATGGATTCTTTGTAAGTCATTATTTAAGGTATTATTTAAAAATTTCTTCTTCTGTAAAATAAAATATACTTTTTTTAGTTTTATACTTTATAGAAAAATGTATCTTTATTGCAAATTTCAAAAAATTAATTAAGAATAGTATTACTTATGATCGGATTTTTTTTACAAACTACTGTAGATACTGTTGCACAAGCTGTAACAAATGTGGCAAATACAAATACAACACCTGTTAACGAAGGAATATCAGTTTTTGAGTTCATTTTAAAAGGTGGTTTTTTCTTAATACCAATTATTATTTTGATGATTTATACCATTTATTTAATAGTTGAAAGGTATTTGTATATCACTAAAACTACTAAAAATGATGATTTTCTACTAAAAGAAGTGCGTACTCACTTAAATAGTGGTAATATGAATTTAGCAGTTGGAGCAGCAGAACGCGTAAATAATGCTACAGCAAGAGTTGTAAAAGAAGGAATTTTAACGATTGGAAGACCTATTTCTGAAATTGAATCAAATATGGAACGTATGGCTCAAATTGAATTGGGCGAGATGGAACGTAAAATGGGTCAATTAGGATTAATTGCGGGTATGGCACCAACATTAGGTTTCGTAGGAACGATTTCTGGGGTAATTAAAATTTTCTATAGTATTTCTATTACCGAAAATATTAGTATTGGAAATATTTCTGGTGGATTATACGAAAAAATGATTTCGTCCGGAGCTGGACTTATTGTTGGTTTAATTGCTTACGCGGGTTATCATTTATTGAATGGAAAAATTGACCATTTTATGCTAAATGTTCAAAAACAAGTATTGGAATTTGTAAACATAATTCAGCGACCAAATGGCAATTAAAAGAAACAGACGTTTTCATGCTGAAGTTCATGCGTCATCAATGAGTGATATCATGTTCTTTTTGCTATTGTTTTTTCTAATCATCTCTACATTGGCAAATCCGAATGTAATTAAAATGACGTTGCCAAAATCGAAAACTAACGAAAAAACAAATAAACAATTTATTAGTATTTCTGTTACGGAAGACAAAACTTTTTTTATTGACAAACAACTTGTTAATTATGATGATTTAGAAAAAGAATTGTTAGCAAAAATTGGAACAAATAAAGAACAAACCGTTGTAGTTCGAATTCCGTTTAATTTACAAGTGCAAGATTTAGTAGATGTGCTTCAAATAGGCGTAAAAAATAATTTGAAGTTTGTAATTGCAACTAATCCGAAGTAATAGTGCTTTTTTTATTTCATATTTGCTTTTTATTATTTGTGTAATCTGTGTTTTAAAATTACTTTTGCATAACAACACATTCACATTATGTATAAATTAATTTTACGACCAATTCTTTTTTGTTTCGATCCTGAAAAAGTACATTATTTTACCTTTTCGTTGGTGAAATTTATTTCTAAAATCCCATTTGTAACTTCAATTATCAAAGCGATTTATGTAGTAGAAGACAAACGTTTAGAAAGAGAAGTATTTGGGTTGAAATTTAAAAACCCAGTTGGATTAGCAGCAGGTTTTGATAAAGACGCGAAACTATTCAATGAATTGTCAGATTTCGGATTTGGTTTTATTGAAATCGGAACGCTAACACCTAAACCACAAGACGGAAATCCTAAGAAAAGATTATTTCGTTTAAAATCCGATTCAGCAATTATTAATCGAATGGGATTTAATAATGGCGGAGTGGAAGCAGCGATTTTAAGACTAAAGAAAAATAAATGCATTTTAATTGGTGGAAATATTGGGAAAAATAAAATTACTCCAAATGAAAATGCTACTGATGATTATGTAATATGTTTCGAGGCCTTATACGATTATGTTGATTATTTTGCAGTTAATGTAAGTTCACCAAACACACCAAATCTGCGTGAACTTCAAGAAAAAGAACCGTTGACAAACTTATTACTGACCTTACAAGACTTGAACAATACGAAAGTCAAGGCAAAACCAATTCTTTTAAAAATAGCACCTGATTTGACTGACGAACAATTATTGGATATTATCGAAATTGTTAACGAAACCAAAATCGCAGGTGTAATCGCAACCAACACTACTATTTCGCGTGACGGATTAACGTATGAAAATAAATCAGAAATGGGTGGGTTATCCGGAAAACCGTTAACTAAACGTTCTACAGAAGTGATTCGATTTTTATCTGAAAAAAGCAATAAATCTTTCCCAATTATTGGAGTAGGAGGTATTCATACTGCTGATGATGCTATCGAAAAATTAAATGCTGGTGCAAGCTTAGTCCAATTATATACTGGTTTCATTTACGAAGGTCCGCAGTTGATTAAAGATATAAATAAGAAGTTGTTAGGTTAATATGTCAATTCGATAATTAGTCAATAGGATAATCATAGTTTATCGGCACATTGAAAATTAAATAAGATGAAACTAGTCTTCGCATCAAACAATAAAAACAAAATTGCCGAAATTCAACAGCAAGTCGGGTCGCAATTTGAAATTGTCTCTTTAGAAGACATTGGTTGCTTTGTGGATATTCCGGAAACGGCTGAAACTATCGAAGGCAATGCGATTTTAAAAGTCAATTATGTTACAGAAAATTTTGGTTTACCCTGTTTTGCTGATGATACTGGTTTGGAAATTGAAAGTTTAAATAACGAACCAGGCGTATATTCTGCTCGTTATGCAGGTGAGCAAAAAAATGCGGAAGATAATATGGATTTGGTTTTACAGAAATTAGCATCTAAAACCAATAGAAAAGCTCAGTTTAAAACTATCATTTCTTTAAATTTCAATAACCAACAGCATTTATTTGAAGGCATTGTAAAAGGTGAAATTACTCTGGAAAAGTCAGGAAATCAGGGTTTTGGCTACGATCCAATTTTTCAACCTGAAGGATTTTCAATTACTTTCGCAGAAATGACTATGGAACAAAAATCGATTATCAGTCATAGAGGAATTGCGGTTCAAAAACTAATACACTTTCTTAAAAACAAATAAAATGTATTGTAATTTTAATGTTACTATACGAATTATTACTTCTTTGCTATGTTAAGCAATCGTAACTTTCTGAAAATCAATAACAAACAAATTAGTTTAATCCATAATTAAATCCTACCTTTGCACCCAATTTAAAAATATATAATGAATAAATTTGAGCAATTAGGGTTAAACGAATCGTTGTTAAAAGCAATACGTGATTTAGGATTCGAGACCCCGTCGGAAGTACAGGAGAAGGCTATACCACTATTATTGGAAGATGATACAGATATCGTGGCTCTTGCCCAAACAGGAACAGGAAAAACCGCAGCTTTTGGTTTTCCGCTAATCCAAAAAATTGACCCATTCAACAAGCAAACACAGGTTTTAATACTTTCTCCAACAAGAGAATTGTGTTTGCAAATTACAAACGAGATTAAATTATACTCAAAATACATCGACGGTTTATATACTGTTGCAGTATACGGTGGCGCGAGTATTCATGATCAAGCGCGTGATATTAAGCGAGGCGCACAAGTAATTGTGGCGACACCGGGTAGAATGCAAGATATGATTAACAGAGGCATGGTGAATATAAAAAACATCAGCATCTGTGTTCTTGATGAGGCAGACGAAATGTTAAACATGGGTTTCTATGAAGATATTACAAGTATCTTATCAGACACGCCAAAAGACAAAAACACTTGGTTATTCTCGGCAACAATGCCGCAAGAAGTAGCCAGAATCGCTAAAGAATTTATGAGAAACCCGCAAGAAATTACGGTTGGACATAAAAACTCGAGTTCAGCAAACATTTCTCACGAATATTATTTAGTTAATGCACGTGATAGATACGAGGGATTAAAAAGATTGGCAGATGCGAATCCAGATATTTTCTCAGTAATTTTTTGTAGAACTAAAAGAGATACGCAAGCGGTTGCAGAAAAATTAATTGAAGACGGGTATAATGCTGCTGCATTACACGGAGATTTATCGCAAGCACAACGTGATGGCGTAATGAAATCGTTCCGTGGAAGACAAATTCAAATGCTTGTTGCGACTGACGTTGCAGCTCGTGGAATTGACGTAGACAACATTACTCACGTAATCAATTATCAATTACCAGACGAAATTGAAACCTATACACACCGTTCAGGTCGTACAGGTCGTGCCGGAAAATCAGGTATTTCGTTCGTAATTATTACAAAAAGTGAAATCAGAAAAATTCACTCAATTGAGCGAATTATCAAAACCAAATTCGAAGAAAAATCAATTCCTTCTGGAATGGAAATCTGCGAAATTCAGTTGTTACACTTAGCCAACAAAATTAAAGATACAGAAACAGATCATTCAATTGATACATATTTACCTTCAATTATGGAGTTGTTGCAAGACATTCCTAAAGAAGAATTAATCAAAAAAGTAATTTCTGTAGAATTTAATCGTTTCTTAAACTATTACAAAAAATCAAAAGATTTGGCTTCTCAAGAAGGTTCATCAAGTAGAGCTGAAATTCCATCTGATGGAACGGTAAGATATTTTATCAATATTGGTACAAGAGATGATTATGATTGGATGACGTTAAAAGATTATTTACGTGATACTTTACAAGTAGGTCAAGACGACGTATTTAAAGTAGACTGTAAAGAAGGTTTTTCTTTCTTTAATACGAATGCTGAATTGGCAGAAAAAGTAATGGAAGTTTTAAATGCTGTAAATATTAACGGCAGAAAAATTAACGTTGAAATTTCTAAAAATGACGGTGGCGGACGCAGAGACCATAACGGAAGAAGTGGTGGAAGATCTGGCGGAAGCGGATTCTCAGGAAGACGTGAAGGCGGAAGTTCTGGTGGATACAGAGGAAATTCTGGTGGTGGAAATCGTGAAGGCGGTGGATACAGAGGAAACTCAGCTGGCGGAAACCGCGAAGGTGGCGGTTACAGAGGAAATTCTGGTGGTGGAAATCGCGAAGGTGGTTTCAACCGTGAAGGTGGAAATCGTGAAGGCGGAAGTGGTTTCAGACCAAGAACTACATCAACTGGTGGAAGCGACAGAAGAACTTCTGAATCTCGCGATAGCGGAAGAAGAGGTGAAGGACGTTCTTCATCTGAAGGTCGTTCTACAGAAAGAAGAAGTTCTGGATTTGAAGGTGCAAAAAGAACACCAAGAAGATCAAACGACTAATTTTTAGTCTAAATATAATAATCCCGATTCGAATATTCGTTTCGGGATTTTTTATGCTTTAAAATTCAACTTTTTTATAATCTTATGTTAACACTATTAACTATTTAAAATTAAATCTTATTTTTGTAGAAATATGTTTTCAGATGAAAAAAATAGCTTTTCTTTTTCTAATTTTAAATGCTGCGGTTGGGTTTTCTCAAATCGACTCATTGCAAATAAAAGTGAAAGGAAAAATTATGGATATTAAAACTAAAATGCCAATTGCAAGAGTAACGGTTTTAAATAAAAATACTTCTGCGGTAGTATTAGCTTCCGAAAACGGTGATTTTGAAATTTCTGCGAAACCTAATGATAAATTGTTGTTTTCTCATTTGGGATACAATTATGCAGAGGTCGGTGTGAATCAAAAATCATATTCTGCAATTCAAACTGTTTTTTTAAGTTATAAAGATAATGAAATTGAAACGGTTCTGGTAACCAGTTATACCTTAACAGGGTATTTACAAATTGACACAAAATTAATCCCTGTAAATGAGAATTACCGCTACAATATTGCAGGTTTAAATTTAGGTTACGAACCAGGAATGAAGGCCAAAAACGCTACTGAAAATTTATTAAAATCATTGTCAAATCCAGTAGATTTGGTGTATTCTTTATTTAATTCTAAAGAAAAAGATTTTAAAAAATTAATAATTTTAAAAAACGATGCGCATTTTGCTTCTATTTTAAGTAATAACACAAACAGAGAAGTTTTGGTCATGTTATTGCAATTGGATAAAAATGAAATTGATAAAATTTTGGAAAAATGCAATTATTCTAAAAACTTCATTAAGACAGCAAGTGATTTACAAGTATTAGATGCCTTGGCTAGCTCCTATAATGATTATAAAGTTTTGAAAAGGAAGTAGTTTAAGTGAAGAGTTGGAAAGTATCAAAGTAAAATGTGTCAAGTAGCTATTTACAACTGCCAACTCATAACTGATTACTGAAAACTATCCCACAAACTGCTTCTCAACATAGTCAATGTCTTTAATCGTTTTTCTTGTCCAATCCAATCGTTTTTCTAACACTTCTTCATCTGTAAGCTGCCAGTTAATATCTGATTGTCGCATTCTGTTAGTAATATCTTGAATTACCAGAGCCGCTGAAACGGAAATATTTAAGCTTTCAGTAAATCCAACCATTGGAATTTTTATAAACCCATCTGCCTGACTCATTACTTCTTCTGAAAGCCCGTCAATCTCCGTTCCAAAAAAGATTGCCGATTTTTTCGAAAAATCAAATTCGTCTAACATACAGGAGTCATTATGTGGTGTGGTCGCAATAATTTGATACCCTTTTGCCCGTAAACTTGCGATACAACTTTTCATATCTTGATGTTGGTTAATGTCTACCCATTTTTCGGCACCCATCGCAATTTGTTTGTCAATCGCTTTTCCGTATCGTTGTTCTACAATATGTAAATTTTGAATGCCAAAAACCTCACAACTTCTCATAACAGCACTTGTGTTATGAAGCTGATATACATCTTCCATAGCAATAGTAAAATGATTGGTTCTGTTTTTTAGTACTTCAATAAATCTGTTTTTTCTGTTTTCAGACATAAAGTTTTCTAAATATTCTAATAAAGCGTGTTTGTTTTTTTGCATTTCGGTTTAATTTGCCGCAAAGTAACAAAAATTCTATAAAAGAAAATGGTTGAATTAATAGCTCTAATTTTTTAATGTTTATTATTTTAAAATTAATTTTTCAAAAAACAGCTAACTAATTTCGGAATACTACGCACGAATTACTAAATTTGTATCTTTAAAAAACAACACAACATTATGCAATTAACGGAATTAAATGCCGTATCGCCAATTGATGGACGCTACAGAAGTAAAACTAAATCGTTATCCGCTTATTTTTCGGAAGAAGCGTTAATAAAATATAGAGTTTTAGTTGAGGTAGAATATTTTATTTCTATGTGTGAATATGGTGTGTCACAATTACAAGGTGTAGATAAAAATAGCTTTGGTAAATTGAGAAGCATTTATGAAAATTTTTCAACGGAAGATGCACTTTGGATAAAAGAAACAGAGAAAACAACCAACCACGATGTAAAAGCGGTTGAATATTTTATAAAAAAGAAATTTGACGAATTTGGTTTAGAAGCATTTAAAGAATTCATTCATTTCGGATTAACTTCTCAGGATATTAACAATACTGCGATTCCGCTTTCTACAAAAGAAGCTTTTGAAAATGTGTATTTGCCTGGTTTAATAGCAATTGTTCAGAAGTTAAAAGAACTTTCTGTAGAATGGGCAAATATTCCTTTATTAGCACGTACTCACGGGCAACCTGCATCTCCAACGCGTTTAGGAAAAGAAATTTTAGTTTTTGTAGAACGGATAGAAGAGCAAATGCGTTTGTTGTTTAATGTGCCTTTTGCGGCTAAATTTGGTGGAGCAACTGGAAATTATAATGCACATAAAGTGGCTTATCCAAACCATGATTGGAAAGCATTCGGATCGCAATTTGT
>NZ_JBBALQ010000026.1:0-19119 GCF_040402955.1 Flavobacterium sp.
AAAGAAATATTAACAACTTAAAAATAAATCTCGTTTAATAATGCACAACGGGTTAGTATATTTACTGTTCTATTACTGCTTATAAAAAGGCATTTTATAATTTGCACATTCATTAATTATAAAAAAAAGTATATTTGTACGATGAACTGGTATGCCATTTACACCAAACCCCGAAGTGAAAAAAAAGTTGCTGATAAACTAGAAACTATAGGCATTGAGGCCTATTGCCCAATGGTTACTTCCATGAAACAGTGGAGTGACAGAACTAAAAAAGTCTCCATCCCGGTATTACCTTCTTATGTGTTTGTAAAACTTACCGAACCCAGGCGAAATGAAGTTTTTGATGTGTCTGGAGTGGTTAGATATGTGTTTTGGTTGGGGAAACCCGCCATAATTAGAGAAGCAGAAATAGATTTATTAAAAGAGCATCTTTCACAAGATTACTCTTCCGTAATACAAACCGCTTTACAAAGAGGCGATAAGTTGATTGTTCCTTCTGGATTCTTTAAAGGACAAGAAGGTGTAATAAAAAACACTACAAATTCTAAAATTCAACTTGTTTTAGAGTCCTTAGGCATTTTACTTACACTAGAAAAATAATTTTTTATTAAGCCTATATTTTGTTGGTTGCACTAAAACGTTTTTTCACATATTTGTAATAGAATAATGTATATAAAATATTATGTTTTTGAATTTGAATTTTCTTCTATCATTTTACGGCCAGCTTGAGAATAAACTCAATAAACCGTTTGGTCTAATTATTAAAATTGGTATTAATTATTTTATTTTTATCTCAAATTCTAGAACACCTAAATAGCAAGCGAAAAAATTAGTTTCTCATAGAGAACCCGATAATTATTGGGATGAATTAAATCTAAAAGGCAACACGAAAAATCTGAAAATTTATGTCGAAATTATTTTAAAAGTTAATTAACACAACGGGCAATTATTACTTTTTATTTGTTAAAAGTTTGAAAATAAAAAAAAACGAGTACTTTTGTTATACAAAATAAAAATCAGTGTTAGCTAATTTAATAACATCTAAAACCCGATTACGTCTGTTAGTGAAGTTTTTCATTAACGCAGCCAATGAAGGTTATTTAAGAGGATTGGCAACAGAAATGCACGAAAACACCAATGCCATACGCAAAGAATTGAATAATTTGGCTGATGCAGGCTATATTTTGAGAGAAGAACAGGAGTCCAAAATTATTTATCGCGCAAACAAAAAACATCCATTTTTCTCATTATTGCAGCAAATTGTGCGAAAACACATTGGGTTAGATGATATCATTGAAGCAGTAGTGGAGAGGATAGGAGAAGTAAATCGCGTTTTTTTAGTGGGCGATTATACCAAAGGAATTGACTCGGGAACAATTGAAGTAGTAATCGAAGGTGATAGGGTAGATCAATTTTATTTGGAACAATTGAAGCCAAAAATTGAAAACGAAATAAATAAAGCCATCATTTTTCAAATTACAAATCGATTTGAAGGTGATGGTTTATTAGTTTTCGAACAGGAATAAACCATTAGGTTTAAAAGTAAAATTGTTAGCTCAAAAATGGGACTGACCAGGCGAAGCCATGGAGTTAATAAGTCAATTAGTCAATTAATCTATAAGTAAAAGATATTTAAATTAAAAATTTGGAAACTGAAAATAACATAATAGTATCCGTAACCGGACTAGGCTATGTAGGATTGCCTTTAGCATTAGAATTCGCTAAGCAATACAAAGTCATTGGTTTTGATATCAACAAAGAACGAGTAGCTTTAATGCAACATGGTACTGATCCTTCCAACGAATTAACGGCAGCCGCTTTTGAAAATACAAACATCACGTTTACTTCTAATTTTGAAGAAGTTAAAGATGCCAATTTTCACATTATCGGCGTACCAACAGACATCGATAAAAACAAAGTGCCTAATTTAAAACCTTTGTTAAGTGCATCAAAAAGCATTGGAAAAATACTAAAAAAAGGCGACACCGTAGTATATGAATCAACCGTATATCCGGGCTGTACTGAAGAAGATTGTGTACCTGTTTTAGAAAAACACAGCGGTTTAAAAGCAGGTATCGATTTTCATTTTGGCTACAGTCCAGAACGAATTGTTCCAGGTGATAAAGTAAAAACAGTTACTAAAATTTTAAAAATTGTATCAGGAAACAGTTCTGAAGCACTTGAAAAAATTGCGGCTGTGTATGGTTCCATTATTCAAGCAGGTTTACATCATGCACCTTCGATAAAAGTAGCTGAAGCTGCCAAAGTAATAGAAAATACGCAACGCGACATCAACATATCATTAATGAATGAATTGGCTATTATTTTTGATAAAATGGGAATCGATACCCAAGCCGTAATAGAAGCCGCAGGAACAAAATGGAATTTTCACAAATACCAACCGGGTTTAGTGGGTGGACATTGTATTAGTGTCGATCCATTTTATTTAATGCACAAAGCGAAGAAAATCGGCATCGACCCTCAAGTCATTGCTGCAGGGCGAAGAGTAAATGATTTTATACCGACTTTTATTGCCAAAAGGGTGGTACAATCATTAATTGAACAAGATAAAAACCCAGGAAAGTCCAGAGTCTTAGTGATGGGAATTACGTTTAAAGAAGAAGTATCTGACATTCGTAATTCTAAAGTAATCGATTTGATAAAGGAACTAAAAGACTATTCTGTTGAGGTAGATGTAATTGATCCCAACGCTAGCGCGATAGAATTGAAACAACATTATAATGTAAGTCTGCAACCTAGTCCAACAGGAAAATACGACAGTATTATATTGGCGGTAGGGCATCAGGCCTATCGCAACATGACACCAAACGATTTCGAGAACCTATCAAATGGCCCCGTATATTTATTTGACATTAAAGGCGTCCTAAATAAAAATGACTTCAAAAATTATTGGAGATTGTAGTTAATTAGTCAATGTGCCAATTAGACAATGTGCCAATTTTAAAAAAAACTTTGTGAAACTTTGCGATAATTTTGCGAAACTTTGTGATATAACAAAAATAAAAAGTAAAGATTCTAAATTTAGACTTCTAATTTAAAACATATGGAAAACGACGAAATCACCTTAAAAGAACTCCTTCTTAAAACCAAAGAATGGTTCACGTTTTTACTTTCTAAGTCGAAAACAATAGTCTTAGCAGGAAGTATAGGTGCTGTATTAGGGCTTGGTTATTCTTTTTATAAAAAACCCATTTATACCGCTTCACTTTCTTACGCTGTAGAAGACGGAAAAGCGTCCGGCGGACTTGGAGGGGCATTAGGATTAGCCAGTTCATTCGGATTAGATTTAGGAGGATCAAGCGGTGGTGCTTTTTCTGGAAGTAACTTGATGGAGTTGTTCAAATCGCGTACGATGGTAGAGCAAACTTTACTAGCACCCGTAACACAAAACAATAAAACCATTTCCTTGGCCGAAATGTACATTCAAGATAAAAAGTGGCGCGGCAACTGGGAAGAAAAACCAGTGTTAAAAAGCATTACTTTTTTACCCAATTCCGATAGAACTAAATTTACCAGAGCACAAGACAGTATTTTTGGAGTAATTTATAAAGACTTATCCTCAGAGTCTTTAACCGTGGAGCAAAAAGACAAAAAAGTAGCCATTGGTACGATTACCATGAAAGGTACCAACGAATACTTTGCCCAACAATTTACCTTAGCACTAACCAATACGGTTACCGATTTTTACATCGAAACCAAAAGCAAACGTGCCAAAGAAAATATGGACATCTTGGTACGCCAAACGGATTCCATTCGTGGCGAATTAAACGGCGCCATAACTGGAGTTGCTGTAGCTAACGACAATACGTTTGGACTTAATCCAGCTCTAAACATAAAACGCGTGCCGTCAGCCAGACGCCAAGTTGATGTACAAGCAAACACCGCCATACTAACCGAAATCGTAAAACAAGCCGAGTTAGCTAAAGTAACCTTACGTAAAGAAACCCCATTAATACAAGTCATTGACCAACCGATATTACCCTTACCAAAGGAAAAATTCGGAAAAGCAAAAGGAATTATATTAGGCGCTATCTTAGCTGGGTTTTTAACCGTATTGGGATTGATTGTAAGAAGAATTTTTAAAGAGTTAAGTCTTTAGTTAATTAGATAATGTGCCAATTTGATAATTTGAAGATTTGATTCTAGTCAAAGCCGAACAAAGCGCAGCAAAACCTAAAACCTAAAACTTGAAACATGAAACAAAAAAACTAAAATGAAAAAAGCCATCATAGTCTCCGGATATTTTAATCCCATTCACAAAGGCCATATCGAGTATTTCAATAATGCCAAAGCGTTGGGCGATTACCTTATTGTGATAGTAAACAACGACAAACAACGTGCCTTAAAAGGCAGTAAAGAATTTCAAAAAGAAGACGAACGAGTGTTTATCGTCTCAAATATTAAAAGCGTTGACCAGGTATTTCTCTCCATTGATGAAGACCGCACTGTTTGCGCTACCATACAACACATCCACGAAAAATTACATCATGACTATCAACTGGCTTTTGCCAATGGTGGCGATCAAAACAACAACTCCATACCCGAAGCACCTGTTTGTGAAGCATTAGGAATAGATTTACTAGACGGATTGGGTGATAAAATTCAATCATCAAGTTGGTTGTTGAAATAAAAAATATCAAATTAGAAATAAACTTTAATCCTTATTTTATTTATATTTGATTACTTTAATAAAAAAATATGCTGAAACATTATAAAACATATGGATTATATGGTTTGATTAGACTGTTTAGGGATAAATTATTTACATATCTTTACTATCCAAGCGCTAGAATAATCAGATTGCCTTTTTATATAAGAGGGAAAAAAGGTATAAGAGGAGCCAAATCTCTTACAACGGGAGTAAATTTAAGAATTGATATTATTTTAAGAAAAAATTTTACTCCAATACTTCACATTGGAGATAATGTCCAATTTAATGATTATGTTCATATAGCCGTAGCTAAAGGGGTTTATATTGGAGATAATACACTAATTGCTTCTAAAGTTTTTATTTCCGACCATAATCATGGAAATTATACAAATGAAAATCAGACAAGCCCTAATACTCATCCTATTGAGAGAGAATTGTATTCAAAGGAAGTAAAAATTGGGAGAAATGTTTGGATTGGTGAATTTGTATCTATTTTACCAGGAGTTACAATTGGCGATGGTTCAATTATTGGTTCAACAAGTGTGGTGTCAAAAGATATTCCAGCGTTTTCTATTGCAGTTGGATCACCAGCTAAAGTGATTAAAACGTATGACCAGGATTCAAATAAATGGGTTAATATTAATAATAAATAGATGTATTTAATTGCCGCATTGGCTTATGCTTTTTCAATTTTTATTGATATTTCTGTATATTACATAAAGTATTATATTCAAGACAATAAAAATATTCGATATATTTTGTCATTAATTAATATTTTTCAATATTCAGCTAGAGCATTTGTTTTAATTTTTGTTCCCGTAATGTCTTATCTTACAGAGACAGTAAAAGACAAAAATAAAGTGTGGGAAATTACTTTAATTACGCATGTATTTGTGGTTTTATTTTTGCTTTTGTTGTTTCACACTAAGTTTATATTAAATTTTTCAAAATTTATTATTAAAATTTTAAATGTATTATTTGGCAAATCAAAAAAAATAGAAATTATTCATTTTAAACCAGTTGAAAAAAATAATAGTGTTTTTAAATCTTCAACATTGTTGTTTTTTTCAGTATCCTATTTAGCCGGATTTTTGTTTTCATTTAGTATTTCATTTTTATATATATTTAGTTTTTATTTTCCTACTAAAGCATTAATGTTAAGTTCTTTTGCTCAAATAATAAATATGTTTGGAGCCTTGCTACTAATTCTATTTATTGATCCAAAAATAATGAGTTTAATTGATAAAGAAGAGGGACTTTTTGAAATTAAGGTATTTACAATAAGCAGAATATTAGTGCATATAACTTTAGTTATAATCTTGTTTTTGATTAAATGACACTAACAATAATATTTATATCAATCTTATTTTTTAATTATTATTTTTTGTGTCAAAATCACATTAAATATCAAAATAAAGTATTTTATTTACTATCATTTATTCTTTTATCCATTGTTTTAAGATTACTTATACCTACAGATATAAATAAAGACTACATAGGGTATTATGAGCTTTATAACTATAACAATCCTGAAAATATTTTATCGTTTTTAATATCTGAGCCCTATTTATTTATTATATATAAATTCTTCGAATTATTTACTTCAAATAAACGTATTATAATTGAATGTATTTATTGGTTTAATTTACTAATTAGTCTTTATTTTTATATTTGGTTAGCCTATAGAAAAGATATTGAACTTTGGAAAAAAGTTGTAATTTTTGTATTTTATTATTTTCTAACAAGTTATGTAGTATTAAGAAACGCTCCGGTTTATTTTATCTACTCGTATTTTTTTTATTATAGTTTTAGAGCTATACAGTACAGAAAAATATTTTTTTCGCCATTTATGCACATAAGTTCCGCACCGTTTCTTTTGCTTTTATTTTACAAAAGCAAAAATTATTTTAAATATTTATCTTTAGCATTATTACTATTTATTCCTATTTTATTTTTTGTAGTTTTTCCAATAATTGATAGTATTGAAGAATTACAGCAATCTTTAAACAAAGTTGACGCCTACACAGAAGGCGAGTCTGAGGTTGGTGTTTTTCATAAAATTTATTTTTGCTTTATTACTTTATTATTAATTATTAATTGGTTAAATTTTAAAAAAAAATTATTTCACCCATTAATTATAACAACATTTATTATTTATTACATCTCATTTTTTATTAATCCCGTTATTGGATTTAGGTTTTCTCCTTATATTATTTTAGTATTATTATTGAATAATTTTGAAGGTAAATATAATTTTCCTGCTTTAACAAAGGTTTTGAATTTAATCATTATCTTATTATTGCCTTATTTTATTTTTACTTTTATAGATACCCATCATCTATGAATGTTTTAGTAATTCTTGCGTCTTTTAACGGAAAAAAATATATTAAAGAACAAATTGATTCTATTTTAGCTCAAGAAGGAGTCCAAGTTTCATTAAACATTTATGATGATTGCAGTAATGATGGAACTTTTGACTTTTTAGTTACAGAGTACTCGTCTAAAACAAGTCAAATTCAAATTTTAAAAAATAGAATACCAACAGGTAGTGCAGCAAATAACTTTTTACAAGCAATAAAAAACATTGACAACAATGAAATAGAAAAACATGATTTTATTGCTTTTGCAGACCAAGATGATATTTGGCTTCCTAATAAACTTTTTGAAGCAGGACAAAAGTTGAGAACGGAGAATTCAAATTTGTATTTTTCAAATTTGATACTATGGAATCAAGAATTGAAAACTAAATCATTAATTAAAAAATCATATCCCCAAAAAAAATATGATTATCTATTTGAAGGCGGTAGTGCAGGATGTACTTATGTTATGACTAAAAAATTAATCTATTTAGTTAAAGAGTATATTAATAAAGTAGATTATTTAAATTGGAAATATTTTTCCCATGATTGGTTTGTTTATTTTATTGCTAGGACTAATAATTTAAAAGTTTTTATTGACAATCGAGCTTTTATATTATACAGAATACATGATTCAAATGTGCACGGCCAATTAAATACTTTATCATTTTACGCGATAAAACAAAGATTAAAATTAATTATAAATGGTTGGTATTATATTCAATCTAAAGGATTTCTTAATTTATTACCACCTGAATCAAAAGAAGCAAATATTTATATTTTATACACTAAAAATTATTTTACCAGAATATATGTAATTTTAAGATATAATTTTTCTTTAATGAGAAGTACTAAAAAAGCAATACAATTTTTTATACTTAACATGGCGCCTTTAAAAATTAAAAATTAAAATGTATAACATAGCTTTTAAATCCATTATAGATTTTTTTGTTTCATTTGTGATTCTTGTCATTACAGCTCCAATTCTGATAATTGTTACTTTATTTTTATTATTTGCTAACCAAGGTAAACCGTTTTTTTATCAACTAAGACCAGGAAAAAATAACAAAATTTTTAAGATTATCAAGTTTAAAACAATGAATGATAAAAAAGCAACTGATGGAAAATTACTTTCAGATGCAGAACGTTTAACAAAAATAGGCAATTTTGTAAGGAAGACATCATTAGATGAATTACCTCAATTAATTAACGTATTAAAAGGAGAAATGAGCTTAATAGGACCAAGACCTTTGTTGCCAGAATATTTACCTTTATACAATGAAACTCAAAAAAAGAGACACGAAGTAAGGCCAGGAATTACTGGCTGGGCTCAGGTAAATGGTCGAAATGCAATTAGTTGGTCTCAAAAATTTGAATTTGATGTTTGGTATGTAAATCATGTGTCTTTTTTACTTGATTGTAAAATTTTATATTTAACAGTAAATAAAGTTTTTAAGCGAGAAGGTATAAATTCAGAAAACTCAGTTTCAGCAGAAGCTTTTAATGGGAAAAACTAAATAAAACAAGCTTAGTTTTCCAAGTTCTTTATAAACCCCATTTTTTATTTAACTTTCAAAACTATACTTTTTTTAGATTAGATTTTTAAAAGTTTATTATCATACTTTAACAAAAAAAATGGTAATTTAGCATTTTAATTACGGGTAATTTTTTACTTATTAAAACTATACATCAACTAGGTGTAGTTGTATAATTTATTATAGATGAATACAAACATATTAGCATATTTAAACCAAACAGTTCAAAAATTTCCAAACAATATTGCTATTGATGATAATGAAAGTGAAATTTCATTTTTTGAGTTAAATGAACTTTCTGATAAGATTGCTTCATTTATTGCCTCAAAATTTAATTTAAATAGAAAACCTATTGGTGTTTTTTTACCAAAAAACAGGTGGTCTGTTTGCGCTTTTTTAGCAATTTGTAAAAGTGGTAATTTTTATGTGCCACTAGATACAAAATCGCCATTAGAAAGGATTTCAAAAATTTTAGATAATTTAAAATCTGATTTAATAGTAACAGATTTATATCATTCAGAAATTTTAAAAAATACCGGTTTTAGCGAAGAGATTATTTTGATTGAAGAAGCGGTAAATATAATTCCATCAGAAAAGCAATTTGAGGTTATTCGAGAAATTTCAGAAAAAATTATAGACACAGATCCAATCTATGCTATTTACACATCTGGTTCAACTGGCGTTCCAAAAGGCGTTTTGATTTCTCAAAAAGGCGTAATAGATTTTATACAATGGTCCAAAAGCACCTATTCAATAAATGAAACACATATTATTGGCAATCAAGTCCCTTTTTATTTTGATGTTTCTACGATGGACATTTATTTAATGGTATTTACTGGGGCGAAATTGGTTATAATTCCAGAGGATCGATTTACTTTTCCAATAAAATTAATTGAATTTGTAAATGAAAAAAAAATAAACACAATTTGCTGGGTTCCTTCTGTTTTAAATAACGTTTCAAATTTTGACGTCTTTTCAGCCTTAAAACCTACAACTTTACAAAATATATTTTTTGCTGGAGAGGCGATGTCAAATAAACATTTAAACTATTGGAGAAAAAACTATCCAAACGCACGATATGCTAATTTATATGGTCCAACAGAAATTACTGTAATTTGTACTTTTTATACTATTAATAGAGATTTTAAAGACGACGAGTCTTTGCCTATTGGAAAAGTTTGTAAAAACATGGAGGCGATTATTGTTAAAGAAGACGGTGAAATTTCAAGAAAAGGTGAGATTGGCGAACTATGCATAAGAGGTTCTGGTTTGGCTTTTGGATATTATAATGACCCGGAAAAAACAAAACAAGCATTTGTGCAAAATCCAACACATAATTCTTATCCAGATTTAGTATATAAAACAGGAGATCTGGTTTATGAAAATGAATTTGATGAGATTATGTTTGTAGGAAGAAAAGACTCACAAATTAAACATATCGGTTATCGGATTGAACTTGGCGAAATAGAAAACGCTATTTTAGGTATTGAAAGTGTAAAAAATTCTTGTGTTTTGTATGATGATGTAAATAAACAAATTGTAGCCTTTTATATTTCTGAAAAACCAAGTATTGAAATTAGAAAACAATTAATTAAAACATTGCCAAAATATATGATTCCAACAAAGTGGATTAATGTCGATCAATTTCCATTTAATGCAAATGGAAAAATTGCTAGATTGGAACTCAAAAATCAAATATAAATGACGGACTTAGAGGTTTTAAACAGCATTAAAGAAAAACAATATTTTACTAATTCATTATTATTAGAACGCGACATATTCGACGAAAATCAAGTTTGTAAGTTTGAAAATCAATCAACAAATGAGTTTTTTTGCTTTTTTAAAAAAACAAAATATGATTACGAAAATATGTTTTTCTATGCCAATCACTCCTCATTAAGTAGTAAGAATTCAATTGAATGGAAAAAAACACGGTTTGTTACCGAGTTTTTAACATTAGAAAAAAATACAGACACAATATCTATAGTTGATCAATGGTTAAAAGCACAAGGTAGTTATCACTACAGAACTGTCTTTAGAATGTATTATATAAAACCAACACATCAAAACTATGTTTTTGACTCGCGCGTGCAACAACCTTTAGAAGACGATTTTGAAGAAATTTTATTTTTATTAGAACAAAATTTTGATAAATACAGCGAAAGAATTCCAACTTTAGATAAGTTAAAAGAATGGCAAAATAGCACATTTATTATTAAAGAAAATAATGAAATTGCGGCTGTTTTGGTAACAGAAACTAAAGGGCAAAGTAACGAGCAACATTTTTGGCTGGTTGTGGAGAAATTTCGCGGGAAAGGCTATGGGGAATTGATTTTTACACATTGTTTAAATTTTAATCCTAATATAACCCGATACATGAGTTGGTTGGATGTTAGAAATAAATATTCAATAAAAAAACATGCCGAATTTGGCTTTAAAAAAGACAGAATTTATAATCATATATACCTAAATAGCAAAATAATGAAAGAAGAAATAATTAAAATTTTAGAAGAAGCAAGACCAGAATTTAACTTTAATGACGAAAATATTGACTTTATTTCGGCGGGTTATTTAGATTCTTTTGATTTAATAACACTAGTAGTAGATTTAGAAACAAAATTTGATGTTAAAATATTAGGTGCTTTAATTCTTCCAGAAAATTTTTCAAGTGTAGCAGCAATTCTGAAATTAATAGAGACGTCAAAAAATGCATCTTAAATTTAAAAATAAAAAAATTACAGGAATTTTGTCTGTTTTACCAAGTAATGAAATTAATTATTTGGACGAAATTGGCAATTATAATTTTTCCGAAAAACAATCTATCAAGCTAGGAAAGATTATGGGCTACGGTTCCAGAAGAATAGTAAATAGTAACACTTCTGTATCAGATTTATGTACATATGGATTAAATTATTTATTTGATAATAATTTGCTAGATAAAAATTCATTTCAATCTATAGTCCTTTGTACACAATCTCCGGATCATTTTATTCCAGCTACAAGTAATATTATTGCGGGGAATTTGAATTTGTCAGATGATGTAATTTGTTTGGATATTAATCAAGGATGTGCAGGTTTTGAGGTAGGTCTTATGCAATCATTTATGTTGTTAGATACCGGTGCAATAAACAAAGTAGTATTGCTAAATGCAGATGTTTTAAGTAAAAAAGTATCAATTAAAGATAGGAACAGCAGGCCATTAGTTGGAGACGGAGCTTCTATTACTATAATTGAGAATTGTGAAAATGATGAGACAATAGATATATTTTTGAAAATGGACGGCTCGGGAGCATTAAGTTTGCAAATACCAGCAGGAGGCTTTAAATTTCCATCTGATGAAAAAACTTCCGAATTGGTTCAGGATGCAGCGGGTAATTATAGGTCGTTAAATGATTTAGTTATGAAAGGAGATGAAGTATTCAATTTTGTTCAAACTAAAGTACCTGAATTATTATACGAAATGTTTGAAAAATTAAAAATAGACAAATCATTTTTTGATTACTATTTTTTTCATCAACCCAATAAATTCATGTTAGAAAAATTAGCTGAAAAGTTGGAAATACCTTATGAAAAAATGCCAAATAATATTTGTGAAAAATATGGCAACGGAAGTAATAACACAGTTCCTTTAACAATATGTGAAAATTTAGGTAAAAGTTCATTGAAAGGAAGTTATAAAGTTTGTTTAGGAGGATTTGGAGTTGGTTTAACATGGAGTTTAATCAATTGTAAGTTAGAAAATTTAGAGTTTTGTGAAATAATAAATTATTAAATATGAAAGAACAATTATTAGATAAATTAGCCGAAATACTTGAGGTTGACCAAGTTTCTTTAAGTGATGAATTAGAAAGTTTTGATGAATGGGATTCGTTAACCGCGTTATCCATTATTGCTTTAGCACATTCAGATTATAATAAAAAACTAACTAATGATTTAATAAAAGAATTTAAATCTATAAATGATTTAGTAAGTTTTATTTTAAACTGATGGAAACAATTCTTTTAACCGGAGTTACATCATCAATTGGCGAGGAATTGGCTTTATTCTTATCAAAAAAATATAGAATAATATTATCTGGGAGAGATAACAACAAATTATTAAATCAAAGTAATAAACTATATGGTGAAAATCATTTAATTTGGTGTTGTGATTTTATAAATGAAAATATATCGGAGTCTTTAGAATCTTTCCTAAGAAAATTTGAAATAAAAATAAATCATTTTCTTCATGTAGGCGGAGATTTTTCAATTTCGCCCATTAGATTGCAAAAAAAAGAAAACACATTAAAATCTTTTCAGGTTAATGTTTTTTCCGCAATTGAAATAATAAGCGTTTTGAGTAAGAAAGAGTTTAAATCAGAGCTAAAAAACATATTATTTTTTTCTAGTATTTCAACTAAAAGAGGTAAGGCGGGTTATGCAGTTTATGCAGCTGCAAAAAGCGCATTAATTGGTTTGACAAAGTCTTTAGCTATTGAGTTAAATCCAATAAAAGTTAACTGTTTAGTTATTGGAGCAGTTGTTACCAAAACTACAGAATTTATAATTAAAGGGATAGAAGAAACGTTAAATTCTCATATTCCTCTAGGATTGTCTAATTCGAGCGTTTTGAACGAATGGGTTTTGTTTTTGTTAGAGAAGGATATATGGATGACAGGCCAAGAAGTAATAATTGATGGTGGAGCCACTGTTTTGTAATTTAAATAAAAGGGCAACATTTTATAGATGTGTTTCTAAATTATTTAATGTTTGTACTTATTTTATTGTAGAAGAGGATAAATTAATAATAATTGATCCAGGAAAATTAGATGATAAAGTGTTTGAATGGTTAAATAAATACAAGGGGATTAATAAAACTGTTTACATATCACACGAACATTTTGATCATCATTATCATGCAAATAGAATTTTTGAATTAGAAAAAACATGCTTTTTTTCTCCAAGTGAAAATTTTAACGACGCGTTGAAAGACACTAGAAAAAACTTGTCATATTTTTATGATGATCCAATAGAAACAAAACCGAATTTAATTACTTCAGAGCATTATCTTGAAATAATTAAAACTCCTGGGCATAGCGTGGAATCTTATTGTTTTATTTATGATAATGTTTTATTTGGTGGGGATTCAATTATAGAAAAAAAAAATTTAGTTTTTAAATTGCCAGGTGGAAATAGAAATGAATTTATAAAATCGGTAGATAATCTTAATAAAATAATTGATTCAAATACAATTGTGCTTCCAGGACATGGAGATTTATTTTGTTATAATGAATGGATAATATGAAAAAAGTAATAATAATTGGCGCAGGCTCTCAAGCCGCAGAATTAGAAGAGTATATATTTGAAAATAACTTAATAGAAAATTGTTTTCAAATCATTGGTTATTTAGATGATTCAAAAGAAAATTATAATAAATCAAAATTAAGCTACCCATTATTAGGAGGGATTTATTATGATAAAATAACCGATGAAATTGAATTAATTTTGTCAATTAATAATATCAAATTGAGAAGCAGTATAATTGATTTTTATAAGAAAAAAAATATAGTTTTCTCGAATTTTAAACATCATACGGCTAGAGTATTTAGAACAGCGGTTATTGGAGAAGGTAATATTATTTGTCCATATTCTCAAATAGGACCAAATGTAATTATTGGTAGTTTTAATACTTTTAATAACAAATCCAGTGTAGGTCATGATTCAATTATTGGTGATAACAATGTATTTTGTCCAAATATTGGGCTTTCTGGAAACACAAAAATTGGAAATAATAATTTTTTTAGTCTTAATGTTGCTACTATACCAAGTGTTTCAGTAGGAGATTATAATGTAATTGCACCAAATATGGTGATAGAAAAGAATATTGATTCAAATTCCACATTTTTTCAAAGGTTTAAGGAAAGAGTGTTGGTTATACCAAAAGAATGATACATAATGAATAACTCAAAAATATGGCTTTCCTCGCCGCACATGGGAGGAACCGAACAACAATACATTAAAGAAGCCTTTGATGCCAATTGGGTAGCGCCTTTAGGGCCAAACGTAAATGGACTGGAACAAGACTTAGAAAACTATTTAGGCAATCAAACCCACGTTGGGGCTTTAAGTTCTGGAACAGCCGCTATCCATTTAGGGTTAATTTTATTGGATGTGCAAGCGGGAGACGAGGTAATTTGCCAGAGCATGACTTTTTCGGCATCGGCAAATCCAATTTTATATCTTAGCGCCACGCCTGTTTTTATAGATAGCGAGGAGCAGACTTGGAACATTTGTCCTGTTGCTTTAGAGCAAGCCATTCAAGATCGAATTCAAAAAGGCAAGAAACCTAAAGCAATTATTGCTGTACATTTATATGGCGTGCCGTATCAAATAGAATCAATAAGAGAAATTGCAGATAAATATACTATTCCAATTCTTGAAGATAGCGCAGAAGCTTTAGGGAGTTCTTACAAAGGGCAAAAATGTGGTACATTTGGGGATATTGGTATTTTGTCATTTAACGGCAATAAAATCATTACCACTTCGGGTGGTGGAGCCATAGTGACGCAAACAGCAGCACTAAAAGAAAAAGCCATTTTCTATGCTACGCAATCAAGAGACAACGCGCCACATTACCAACACAGCCATATTGGCTACAATTACCGTATGAGTAACATTTGTGCAGGAATTGGACGAGGTCAAATGGAAGTCTTAGACAAGCATGTGGCCTTACGCAGACAAATGCACGATTTTTATGTAGCAGTTTTTGCATCGATTGAAGGTGTGGAAGTATTTTCTACGCCAAACGACGATTATTTTGCCAATTATTGGTTGAGTGCCATTATTATTGACGAAAATAAAACCAAAGGCATCACAAGAGAAACCCTTCGATTAGCCTTAGAATCCGAAAACATAGAATCCCGTCCGTTATGGAAACCCATGCATTTGCAACCTATTTTCTTCAACTACCCTTATTACGGCAAAACAGTAGCAGAAAATTTATTCGAAAACGGATTGTGCTTACCCTCTGGTTCTAATCTTACCGATGAGGATCGCACCCGAATAAAAAAAGCAATACATACTATTTTCAAACACCAATAAAAAAACCACCAGATGGCGGTTTTTTTATTGTTTATTTCATTTTTTATTTCAAAACTTACGTATTAGATAATTCCCTTTGCGTTCCTTGCGAAAAACTTCGCGAACCATGCGGTTAAAGCATTCAGTTTTCGTAAATCCCAAATCGTAAATCCCAAATCCCCACTTTATCAATCTAAAAATCTAAAGATCTAACAATCTAAAATTCTAACTCAAATTTTCCAAATCAAATTCATTCCACCACGATACGGCAACCATTCGCCACTTTTATTAAATTTATCGGCATCTTCATAGCGAATACCAGTAGTACTATCGTATCCTTTATAAAAACTTTGAATCGTACCACCCCCAACAAACGCTTCTAAACCAAACTTTTCGGTTACGGCATACACATAACCAATACTAATTCCGGCCATGTAATTATATCCTTTTTGATACAGATTGCTATTTGCATAATTGTATTTTTGAAGATGAAACGTACTTCCTCCAATATGTCCTCCTACATAAAAACCCGTAAGTTCAGGCTTCGAATAATAACGAATTTCTGGAGTAATAATTAAAAACTTTAAAGGCATGTTATGATAGCGATTAAATGTAGATCCAATAGCATCAATATGAAAGCTAAAACGTTTACCTAATCCTTTTTCGTAACCAACTGAAGGAAAGCCAAGTAGCGTGGTTGCAGCATTTACATGAACCCGTTGCTGCCCAACACCACCTATAAAAAACAACATAAAGCAACCAACTAAAAAACGTTTCATATTTTAAATTTTTTGTAAATATAAGTATTTATTCTAGCAACAAGAATGTAAATAAAACAACAATAAATTTTTTTAATCAAAAAAAGCATAACTTTGTTTGAAGTAATTTCCCCTAAAATGCAACATAAAATAAGAGCCTTTATTAATTTAAAAAAATTAACTTTTTTACCTAATTGGTCAATTTTAGTAATCGATTTTATTATTTCGGCTTTAGTGGCAACCACAAATTATGCTATTTTTAAAATTATAGGAGTCGAATTTTTTAATGTACTCCAAGTAGTTGAAAGACTAGCAATACTTGTAAGTGTGTTGCTTTTTTATTTTATTATTTTTAAAACATATACAGGGATCATTCGATATTCGACTTTACAGGATGCGATTCGAATTTTTAAAGCGGTCTTTTCCACATTTTTAACAATTGCCGCTTTTGATACGATATACTTTTTAATATACAACACACACGTTTTTGTGTTAATGACCATTTTATTATCAACACTAGTTATATGTTTTAGTTTAGTTTCTTTTAGAATTTTTATTAAAACATTATTTAAATACTTTACAGGTGATGATAAATATAATAAAGCAAAAAAAATTGTAATTATTGGCGTAAATAGTACTACTATTGCATTAGGGGATACGCTATTAAATGACTCTTCTACCTTTAAATTAAAGTTCTTTATAGATAAAAATAAACGATTAAATAATAAAAATATATTAGGAATTCCTGTCATTGCAAAAACAAATTCCATTATTTCCATACTTCGATACAATAAAATCAAACACGTAGTATTAATTAAGGATTTTTTGCCAGAAAAAGAAGAATTAGAATTTTTAAATGATTGTTTACGAGTTAAAATTAATGTGTATAATACGAAGTTGGTAAGCGACTTGGATTCCGAGGTAAGTTCTGCCAAATCATTAAAAAAATACACCATTAACGAATTGATGTTTAGAGACACCATAAGTATTGATAATCCAAACGTAATTGAAACCTTCAAAGAAAGAACCGTTTTAATAACAGGTGGTGCAGGATCTATAGGTAGCGAAATTGTCAATCAAATTGCAAAATTCAATCCACACCGAATTGTAATAGTAGACCAAGCCGAAACACCTTTAAACAGCATTCAGCTTAAAATGGCAGCCGCATTTCCGCAAATTACTTGCGAATATGAATTAGTGGATGTAACCAATACAAAAGAAGTTCAATCGGTTTTTGAAAAATACAAACCCGAAATAGTTTTTCATGCCGCGGCATACAAACATGTACCTGTTTTAGAAAATAACTTTATGCAAGCCATAAAAGTTAATGTTTTTGGCACTAAAAATGTGTTAGATGCAGCACTAAAATTTGGTTCAAAGCGCTTTGTTTTTGTATCTACAGATAAAGCAGTAAACCCTACAAATATTATGGGCGCCTCTAAGCGATTGGCTGAAATTATAGTTCAATCAAACTTCTACCAACAAAAAAGTGACGAAAAACTTCAAATTATCATAACCCGTTTTGGAAATGTACTAGGTTCAAATGGATCAGTAGTAAATCTTTTCGAAGAACAAATTAAAAATGGCGGACCAATAACTGTAACACATCCAGAAATCAATAGATTTTTCATGACTATTCCAGAAGCGTGTAAGTTGGTTTTAGAAGCAGGAACGATGGGTGCTGGAGGCGAGATTTTTGTTTTTGATATGGGAAAACCAATACTAATAAGAGAATTAGCAGAAAAAATGATTCGTTTAAGCGGGAAAGAACCCTATAAGGACATTGATATTATATATTCTGGATTACGACCTGGGGAAAAACTATATGAAGAACTCTTGTCAGATTCCTCAAAAACATTACCAACGTATCATTCAAAAATTCTAATTGCACAAGATCCTGTGCCCTGTTTTGAAAGCGTTAGCGAGTTTTTAGTCAAAATAAAAGACAATTCATTTGAAACAAAAGAAGCACTGATTGATGTAATCAAAGAAATGGTACCCGAATTTATTCAAACACCACAAGAATAAAAATTGGTAAACAATATTATGACAATTTTATTAATCGGTATAGGTTTTTTATTTTTAGTGTTAGGAATCACAGCAATTGACACACAATCAAATGGGTTTTTTACACAAGAGCGAATTGGGCAACACGGAAAATCATTTCTGATTTATAAGTTACGAACCCTTCATTCAAAAACAAATAAAACCGCTTTTTGGGGACGAATGTTACGAAAAACCAAGTTAGACGAACTTCCGCAACTTCTTAATATTTTAAAAGGTCAAATGACTTTTGTAGGCCCTCGCCCAGACGTTCTTGGCTATGCAGATGAATTAGTAGGAGCAGACAGAATACTACTAACTCTAAAACCAGGCGTTACCGGACTTGCCTCTATAAAATACCGCAACGAAGAACAAATCCTATCCCAACAAACCAACCCACAAAAGTATAACGATGAGGTCATTTGGCCAGACAAAGTAAGAATAAACAAATGGTACGCCCAAAACCGCACATTTGTAATGGACTTACAAATCCTTTTTTACACCCTGTTTCCCATTTCTTTTGATGTAGATTCATTTATTGCGAAAAGGAATTAGTAATTAGCACTAAGTTAGCTCTAATTACCACATTCACTTATTGCTTCATTGCCATATTACCACATTGGCACATTGGCACATTGTCTCTTTGTCATCCTATGTTTGTACTTTATTTAGGATTTACAAAAATTAAAGTAAATT
>NZ_JBBALQ010000027.1:0-17380 GCF_040402955.1 Flavobacterium sp.
AAACTCAAGAAATTGATGTGCCTGTTGTGAATAAAAATCCGGAATTGAAAAATCCTTTTATTATTCCTGGTATCAGAAATGTAAAAATCGAATCTCAATTAAATGCTAATTATAGTTTTGACAATTTTTTAGAAGGAGATTCTAACCGATTATCAAGAAGTGCCGGTTTGGCTGTTGCCAACAAACCAGGTGGTACTTCATTTAACCCATTATTAATTTTTGGTGGTGTAGGATTAGGTAAAACACACTTAGCGCATGCAATAGGTGTTGAAATTAAAGATAAATTCCCAGAGAAAACAGTTTTATATATTTCGGCTGAAATTTTCACGCAACAATATATCGAATCTGTAAAGAAAAATACTAGAAATGATTTCATTCACTTCTATCAACTTATTGATGTATTAATTATTGATGATGTTCAGTTTTTATCTGGAAAAGCTGGAACACAAGATGTGTTCTTCCACATTTTCAATTATTTGCATCAGAATGGAAAACAAGTTATTTTAACTTCGGACAAAGCGCCTGTAGACATGCAAGATATTGAGCAACGCTTATTATCTCGTTTCAAATGGGGATTGTCTGCTGAATTACACCAACCCGATTATGAAACAAGAATTTCTATCTTAAGAAATATCTTGTACAGAGATGGTGTTGAAATGCCAGATGAAATTTTAGAATACGTAGCAAAACATATAAAATCAAACGTTAGAGAATTAGAAGGGGCTATTATTTCATTAATTGCACAGTCTTCATTTAACAAGCGTGAGATTAACTTAGAACTAGCTAAGCAAGTTGTAGAGAAGTTTGTGAAAAATATCAAACGTGAAATCTCTATTGATTATATTCAAAAAGTGGTTTCTGATTATTTCCAATTGGATACAGAAACATTAAAATCGAAAACCAGAAAACGTCACATTGTTCAAGCGCGTCAATTAGCTATGTATTTTTCTAAAAAATTCACAAAAGCATCATTGGCAAATATTGGTTCACAAATTGGCGATAGAGACCACGCTACGGTATTGCACGCTGTGAAAACAGTTGACAATTTAGTGGCTACCGACAAACAATTTAAAAAGTTTGTGGAAGACATTAATAAAAAACTGAGTATTTAAAATGTCCACCAAAGTTTTAATGGTTTGCCTGGGCAATATATGCCGCTCGCCATTAGCAGAAGGTGTTTTACAATCAAAACTTCCTATAAATAAATGTATTGTAGATAGTGCTGGAACAGCAAACTATCATGTTGGAACAGCACCAGACAAACGATCTATTGTAACTGCTAAGAAATTTGGTATTGACATTAGCCAACAAAAGTGTAGACAAATTACGAAATCTGATTTTGAAACTTTTGATTATATTTATGTAATGGATAACTCCAATTACAAAAACGTAATCGCTATAGCGCCTAATGAGGTATCCAAACAAAAAGTTAAATTAATTTTGAATGAAGTTGATTCAACTAGTGATTTAGAAGTTCCAGATCCCTATTATGGTGAATTGGAAGATTTTGAACATGTATTTCATTTGTTAGATGAAGCATGTACGATAATAGCTTCAAGAATTAAATAAATTAGTTTTATTCTTTACTAAAAAATACACGATGAATGCAACCTCAACATTTGGTAAATTATATTTAATACCTTGTACTTTATCAAATCCTGGTGAAGTTTCAGTAGATCCTAACGACGTTTTACCACAATCCATTAGAAGATGTATCGAACTTTTAGATTATTACATTGTAGAGAATGAAAAAACAGCCAGAAAATGCATTAAAGCAATTTACCCAGAAAAGCCTCAACCTAGTTTAAAATTATGGTCATTAAATAAACATACTGATATTTCTGAACATTACGAAATGATTCAGCCCTTATTAAACGGAATCGATATGGGTGTAATGAGCGAAGCTGGATGTCCAGGAATTGCTGATCCAGGCGCTGTAATTGTAAAATTAGCTCACGAAAAAGGAATTCAGGTAGTACCATTAGTTGGACCCAGCTCGATTTTATTAGCATTAATGGCAAGCGGAATGAATGGTCAAAATTTTGCTTTCACTGGTTATTTACCTATCGAAAAAAATGAAAAGAAAAGTGCCTTGAGAAATTTAGAGAAATGGTCTCAAGAAAAAAATCAGGCGCAACTTTTTATGGAAACACCGTATAGAAATAATAAATTTTTAGAAGATATATTAACCACGCTTCACCCGCAAACCAATTTATGTATTGCTTGTGATGTTACGTTACCAACTGAATTTATAAAAACAAAAACCGTAAACGACTGGAAAAAACAAAAGGTCGATTTACATAACCGACCTTGTATATTTATTATTCAAAAAAATTAGTTTGCTGTAACTTTTGCAAATCTATTAGAAATAACATTTGAAGTGTCATATCCATTAAATCTTTTAATGTAAGACCTTAAAGAAGTCCCAAATCCGTCTCTAAAACCATTTTTTCCATTACTTTTAAGGTATGCTTTTACTGAACTTGCACCCGCTAAATGTGCTGCTGCTAATAATCCCGATTCTGTAATTTTGATTCCATTAATTATTCTACCTGAATAATTTTTAATTTCTTTTCTTAACTCCCATTTATTTATGCATAATAAAGCATAAAAAGCGTTTTCTTGTAAGTTTGGGTTATTAAGGAAGTCTTTGAAGTTGTATACACCAATGTGTCGTAATGTGCTTCTTCCGAATTGGTATTTTCCCATGTAACCATAAGGATTAACCAGCGTGTAAATGCCTGCAGATTCTTTGACTCCTAGGGCTTGTGTGAAACCGATAAACGTATTTCCTGTATAAGGTATAGAAAAATTCAACTTTACCGATTCGTCTTTTGAAGGTACTCGATACTCGTAAACTTCCGAATCATCGATATGAAATCCTGTAACAGATTCCTCTTTAAATGCTCTAAAACCAGAACTAATTATGGCTATAAATGCAATGGCAACTCCAAAATAAATAATGTCTTTTCTCATGTAAATTTATTTCTCAAAAGGGTAAAAAATTCTATTTTTTACATTGTGTTTGATTGACATAAATCATACCACTCCAATTGAATTAACATTGCAAAGATACAACATTTTTTATTATTTTTCTGAAAATCAAGTAATTAACATTTCATTAAGATGTAATAAACCGTCAAATTATGATTTAACCATCTTGATTAATAGGGTTTTAAAGAAAACTAAAAAATCAGAATAAAAAACAATAAAATTGAAAAATTAAGCTGGTTTTAGATGTTTTTGAAGAAATAAAAAGAATAAAAAATGGCAAAAAACCGCAAAAATATACTATTTGAAAAATGTATTTAAAATGTGATTTGTATAGATAATAGCCCCCTCATTATTCAGATGTCCGCAAGATGCAAAATAGCGATCATCTGTAACCGTATTTTCAAAATTATTAATTTCTGGATATTGTTTTTTTACTTTATCAAAATAATCTAATCCTTTTGTATTTTTACACATGGGTGTCATCACTACAATTAAATTGATATTATTTTGCTTACAGAGTTTCTTAATTTCTTCGTAATATTTATTTCGTATCACTTTTAATGTTGAAATATTATTTTTCATACTTCCCTTTTTATCAAAAATTAAAGGGTAATATCCTTTATTATAAAGCGTATTTGTTGGTTTTTTTGCAAGTACTTCATATACTTCTCTAAAACCAATTTTTGCATCAAATTTTATATATCTGTAAAAAGGCACATAATATAGTTGTTTAAAATCTGATTCCTTTTTATAATGTTCTTTAATAATAGAATTTGTGTGAATGTAAGGCATAAAACGCGCCGTTATTCCTTCGTCTCTTTTTTCATTACAAATACTTAAATCCGCTTCCAGAATTAAATTCTTAATTTGAAATTTGTTGGCAATCATTACTTTTAACAACAAAGACGTTTCAAATAAATGAGAACCACTAATTCCATAATTAAAAGACTTTAATCCTTTTTTTTCGAACAAATCCGTAACAAAATGATTGTTGGCTCGAGAAGTTCCCATAATAACTAAATCATATTTTTTTCCGAATGAATGCATTACGTTTTCTACTTTGTTTCTTTCAGATGATTGAGAAATTATTGTAGTAAAAACAACATCTAATAACAACGAAGCTATAAAAAGTATAAATATAAAAAGGACTGTGAGTTTAAAAAAACGTTTCATTAAAACTGAAAATAAATAAATTCTTTATAATCTGAAAAAACGCCTAACGCTAAAATAGCTAAAATGCAAAACAATAATTTTATATTTTCATATTTTCCTGAAATAGGCTCTGTTTTGTATTTGTTAAACCATTCAAATAATACAAAAACACCAATTAACCATAACAATTCTGGAGCATAACGAGCATTATTTAAAAATTGACTATCAAAATTCAAATTGGTGAACATATTTTTAATGTACAAAACGGCATCTGAAATAGATTTTGCCCTAAAAAATATCCAAGCAAAAGTAGTTATTGAAAAAGTAATAAGTATTTGGAAAATCGTTTTAAATCCGTTGAAATTCCATTTAAAATGAATGTCTTCTAAGTTATTCCTGTTTTTATTTAGTAATAGTAATGGCAAAAAGTAGATAGCATTTAGAAATCCCCATGCAATGAATGTCCAATTGGCACCGTGCCAAAAACCACTTACTAAAAAGATAATAAACGTATTACGAACTTGCATCCATTTTCCACCTTTGCTTCCACCTAATGGAATGTATAAATAATCTCTAAACCATGAAGACAAGGATATGTGCCAACGTCGCCAAAACTCAGCTATATCTCTTGAAAAATAAGGGAAATTAAAGTTTTTCAATAAATCAATTCCAAATAACTTTGAGGTTCCTAACGCAATATCTGAATATCCTGAAAAATCGCCATAAATTTGAAAAGCAAAATAAATCGCACCTAATAATAGGGATAACGAATTCATTTGTTCTTGATGGTTAAATACTTCATTAGCATATAAGGCACAAGAATCTGCAATAACAACTTTTTTTACTAATCCCCAAATAATTTGATGAACGCCTTCTTTGGCTTTTTCGAAATTAAATTCTCGTTTTACTTTTACTTGTGGCAATAAGTGCGTGGCTCGTTCAATTGGCCCAGCAACTAATAAAGGGAAATAACTCACAAAAAGGGAATAGTCGATGAAATTTGTTTCGGCTTTTATGCGTTTATAATAAATATCAATTACGTAAGATAAGCCATGAAAGGTATAAAATGAAATTCCGACCGGTAAAATTACTTTAATCAACAAGGGATTTACTTGAAATCCGAAGCCATTTATTAATTCGGTGAATGAAGTGGCAAAAAAGTTATAATATTTAAAAACACCTAAAAACCCCAAGTTAATTATTACACTCAACCAAAACCAGATTTTACTTTCCTTAACCGATTTGCTCTTCTCTATTTGAATCCCTGAAAAATAATCTAAAAGTGTAGAAAAGACTAATAAAAATAGAAAACGCCAATCCCAACAAGCATAAAAATAATAACTAGCAATAATTAACAATGCATTTTGCCATGATTTATTTTTATTAAAAACAAACCAATATAAAATAAAAATTACTGGTAAAAATACAGCAAAATGAATGGAATTAAAAAACATAATTTATGAACCAATAGCTTGGTAAATGAATCCAATTTTTTCTAATGCTGCTTTATTTAACACGTTTCTTCCGTCAAAAACAAAAGCAGGTTTTAGCATATTGTCGTATATTTTTTGCCAATCGTAGGTTTTAAACTCATCCCATTCTGTTAAGATAGCGATAGCGTGAGCTTTATTACAAGCATCGTAGCCATTTTTTTCTACTGAGATGTATTTTTTATTTTCTTCAACTGAACGAGATTCTAAGTAATTTAAATCCGAAAGAATTTGATTTTCTTCAACTTTTGGATCGAAAACCGCAATATTTGCCCGTTCACTTATTAAATCATTTGCCACATAAATAGCAGCAGATTCTCTTGTATCGTTTGTGTCTTTCTTAAAAGCCCAACCTAAAAAAGCGATTTTTTTACCCGAAACAGTATTGTATAACGTATTAATAATATTTTTAGAAAAACGACGCTTTTGATGGTCATTCATAATGATTACTTGTTCCCAATAATCGGCAACTTCATTTAAACCGTATGATTTAGCTATATATACTAAGTTTAAAATATCTTTCTGAAAACAAGATCCGCCAAAACCTACTGATGATTTTAGAAATTTTGAACCAATTCTACTATCTAAACCAATTGCTTTTGCTACTTCATTTACGTCGGCACCTGTTTTCTCACACAATTCACTCATCGCATTAATTGAAGAAACGCGTTGCGCTAAAAAAGCATTTGCGGTTAGTTTTGATAATTCAGAAGACCATACATTTGTGGTTAAAATAAGCTCTTTGTTTACCCAATTTGCATACACCTCAACCAGTTTACGAATAGCATCTTGACCTTCAACTGTAGTGTCTCCTCCAATTAACACTCTATCTGGAGCAAACAAATCTTCAATTGCTGTACCTTCAGCTAAAAATTCAGGATTCGATAAAATTTGAAAATTTACACCATTTCCTGTATTGTCTAAAATATCTTTTATGGCTTGGGCCGTTCGAACTGGTAAAGTTGATTTTTCAACTACTATTTTATCTGTTTTAGCTACGCGAGCAATTTGTCTGGCACATAACTCGATATATTTTAAATCTGCAGCCATACCTTTACCTACACCATACGTTTTTGTAGGTGTATTAACTGAAATAAAAATCAAATCCGCTTCATCAATGGCTTGATCTACTTCTGTTGAAAAGAATAAATTTCTTCCTCTCGCTTCTTTTACTACAACATCTAATCCAGGCTCATAAATGGGTAACAAATTTACGTCTTCATTATTCCAAGCGTTAATTCTGTCTTGATTTAAATCAACTACAGTTACCTTAATATGTGGACATTTTTGAGCAATAACCGCCATAGTTGGACCTCCAACATAACCTGCACCAATACAACAAATATTTTTAATCATCTTATTAACGTTCTTTATTTTTTAAATTTTATTTAATGTATTAAAATCTACATTGATTTCATAGAAGATTCAAAAGGAATTCTTTGCAATAAACTTCTTCCTAATGTAACTTCATCTGCGTATTCTAATTCGTCACCAACTGAAATACCTCTTGCAATTGTTGATACTTTTATTGAAAATGGTTTAATTTGCTTAAAGATATAAAAATTTGTAGTATCGCCTTCCATAGTGGAACTTAAGGCAAAAATAATTTCTGTAACTTTTTGTTCCTTCACTTTTTCTACTAATGAAATAATATTTAATTGACTAGGTGAAACACCTTCGATAGGTGAAATTTTACCACCTAAAACGTGATAAATTCCTTTATACATTCTAGTATTTTCAATAGCCATTACGTCTCTTACATCTTCAACCACACAAATTATTGAATGGTCTCTTGATGGATTATTGCAAATTTCACAAACAGCAAAATCAGAAATATTGTGACAATTTTGACAATAAATAATATCGTTTCGCATTTTAGTTACTGCATCTGTCAATTCTTGTGTTTGAGTTGCAGGTTGTTTCAATAGATGCAACACCAATCGCATAGCCGTTCGTTTACCAATTCCAGGCAACATTGCTACTTCATTTACTGCATTTTCCAATAATTTTGACGAGAATTCCATTTTGCAAATATATTAAAAAGAAAAAACCTATTTACATAAATATAAATAGGTTTTTTACGATTTTATTTTGTGCTAATTTAAAATTTGTGCAGAAATAATAGCTTTTTTTGCTTCTTTACCAAAGATATCTTTGTGAGCAGGCTGAAACATAGATGTAACTACAACACAATGGTTTTCATCTAATTCTTTTAATAAAACTTCTAAGAAAAATTCTTTTGTTTTTTCCGCAATAATATTTCCTGAATAGAAAAAGTACTTTTGACCTGAATTTTCAAATTCACCATTTTGTAAATTCTTAACACCATCTGCCCCGTCTTTTTTCATTTCTTCCATTAAAACACTGTATTTTTTTGGAACAATCATCCCAACCAAAGCGGCCTTAGGATCTTCAGAAAAATAAGCATTTCCTTCACTTTTTGAATATAAGGATTTATTAAAATCCATAAAAATAACAACCGCAGGTGCCAATTTTTCTTTACTTTCTAATTTTTGAGCAAATGCAGTACTACAAACCATAAAAAAAGTTAAAAAGCTTAAGAACTTTCTTGTAAATAAATTTTTCATCTTAATTAATTTTTTCAAATTTAAACAAATATGCCGCGAATATACATTATTCTGTTATTTTTGTAAAAAAAACTTATGCAACCAATTACAATTTTACTATTTTTTGTTTCATATTTCATTGTTTTGTTTGGAATTTCTTATTTCATGAACAAAAAATCAGGGAGCAGTAACGATACTTTTTTTAAAGCAAATAGCAAATCACCCTGGTATTTAGTAGCTTTTGGAATGATTGGAACAGCACTTTCAGGTGTTACTTTTATTTCAGTTCCTGGTGCTGTAGAAGCGAATCAGTTTGCTTATTTTCAATTTATTTTAGGAAATGCTATTGGATTTATTATTGTAGCCACCGTATTATTACCTTTATATTATAAACTAAATTTAACTTCAATTTATACGTATATTGAACAACGATTGGGTTATTTTAGTTACAAAACCGCTTCTTTTATATTTTTATTAAGCAGAACAATTGGTTCTGCCTTTAGATTGTATTTAGTGGTTTTAGTGTTACAAAATTTTGTTTTTAACACTTATGGTATTCCATTTTGGGCGACTGTTTTGATAAGTTTAGGACTAATTTTTGCGTATACTTATAAAGGAGGATTAAAAACGATAATAATTACAGATACATTACAAACTGTATTTTTAGTAAGTTCGGTGTTTTTTACTATTTATTTTGTTTGTGACAGTTTAGATTTTGGATTTAGCGAAGCCATTTCAAAAATTAATGATTCAAAATATTCTAAAATTTTCTTTTTTGAAGATTTTATAGGTTCAGGACAACATTTTGTAAAACAAATTTTAGGTGGAATTTTTGTGACCATCGCAATGGTTGGATTAGATCAAGATTTAATGCAGAAAAATCTAAGCTGCAAGAACATCAAAGAAGCGCAAAAAAATATGTTTACGTTTACTGGAATATTTGTAATCATCAATTTGTTTTTCTTGAGTGTTGGGGCTTTATTGTATTTATTTGCAGCTAAAAACAATATTCCAGTTCCAACTTTAAATGGCGCTGTTAGAACCGATTTATTATTTCCTGAAATAGCATTCAATCATTTTGCTTTAATACCAGCAGTTGTGTTTTTATTAGGATTAACCGCTGCTACATTTGCAACAACAGATTCTGCTTTAACCGCATTAACTACTTCATTTTGTATTGATTTTTTAGGAATGGAGAAAAAAGAAGAAACAAAAAACACAGTAAAAACTAGACATTTGGTACATATTGGATTTTCGTTAGCCATATTTTTTGTGATTTTAATTTTTAATTCGTTAACCAATCAATCTGTAGTTAAGTTAATATTTAAAGTTGCGTCGTACACATACGGACCGCTTTTAGGATTGTTTGCTTTTGGAATTTTAGTCAAAAATCGTTCCGTAAAAGATAAATTGGTGCCATTTATTTGTTTGTTATCGCCAGCAATAACTTTTTTAATTAGTATGAATTCTGGAATTGATGCGGAAGCCCCTAAATTAATTCCATATGCATTTGCAGAAGAATTAATTATAGTTAACGGATTAATTACTTTTATTGGACTTTACTTAATAAGTAAAAAAGGTGAAATTAATACTGATTTGTAGCTAATAAAACCAACGTGCAAGCCACATCGAATTCAATATTATTTTGTTTTAATATTTCATAAAATGCTGGATTTTCAGTTCCAGGATTAAATATCACACGTCTTGGTTTTAATGAAATAATATAATCGTAATATTCTTCTTGATTTTTTGGATTTAAATATAATGTAACGGTATCAATTCCAGTAAATGGAAATTTAGTTGTCTCAATTTTAACATCTAAAGCCATACCTTCTTTAGTTCCGATAGCTACTACTTGATGCGTTTTATTAATTAAACTTTGTATCGCTTTATAAGCATATCTTTCTTTATTTGTGGTAGCACCTAAAACTAATGTTTTCATTTTATTGAGATTTTATTCATACTAAATTACAAAATGTTTTTTAATTTACATTTAAATAATTGTATTATAAATTCTATCTTTGAATAACAAGATATATTTGCAAAAAAACTATGGAGATTTTTATTTATTTATTTGCCGCCTTATTTTCTGTTTTAAATCCGATTGGAACCGTGCCTATTTTTGTAGGATTAACTCAAGGATATTCTTCATCTGAACGATCTAAAACTTCTTTAATTACTTCAATTAATGTATTTGTGATTTTACTTATATCGTTTTTTGTGGGCCAATATGTTTTATCTTTTTTCGGAATTACCATTACGGCATTACGAATTGCAGGTGGAATTATTATAGCCAGTTCGGGATTTTCATTATTAAATGGAAACTTTAGCAAGAACAAAGGAATTAATAAAAAGGTACAAAAAGAAGTAGAAACTCGCCAAAATATTGCGCTTACGCCTTTAGCAATGCCTATGCTTGCTGGCCCTGGATCTATTTCATTATTAATAGCATATTATCAAGAATTAACAGAATCTGACGCTTCTATAACCACTTCGGAAATATTATTTTCTTGTTTTGCCATTTTAGCTGTAGCCATTTTAATTTATTTAATATTACGAAGTGCGCATTATTTAGCAAAAATATTAGGATCATCAGGAATTGTAGCCATATCCAGAATTATTGGTTTTTTAACCATTGCTATCGGAATTCAATATATTATTAGTGCTGTCTTAAGTATTATTAGAGGGATTTAAATTTAGAAAATTCCAAAAAAAAAATTCCAAATTCCAACTGAATAGTGCTGAAATTTGGAATTTAATCATTTATATAATTTTCATTTATTCGATTTTCGGTAAGAAAACCTCAGCCATCATACAGCGAGCGCTACCACCGCCACACGCCTCAATTAAATCTAAACTGGCGTGTAAAATCTCACAATGTTTTTCGATTTTATCAATCTGTGCTTTCGTTAGACTTTGATAAGCGGAATTGCTCATTACTAAATAACGTTTATCTGCTGCACCACGAACTTGTAACATATTTCCTGCAAAATTATTTACTTGTTGTTCTGTGATTAAAATAATTTCTTTACCGTCCGCTTTAAGGTTTTCTAAAACCATTTTACGTTCTTTTTTATCATCTATACAATCGGCACAAATAACGGCAAATGTTTCTGCAATACACATCATTACATTGGTATGATATATCGCTTTTCTTTCGCCATTTGCGGTTTGGAAGGCTTCAAAAATAATTGGAGACATATCAAAATCTTCGCAAAATTCGATAAATAATTCTTCGTCAGCTCTTGGCGAAAGGGCGCAATACGCTTTATTAAATTCTCTGTCTAAAATTAAACTTCCGGTTCCTTCTAAATATATATTATCTTCTTCTGCAGAAGTATAATCCATAATTTCAGTTATCTCAAAGCCTTTATCTTCCAAAACATCTAATACATCTTCTCTTCGTTCTAATCTTCTGTTTTCGGCAAACATAGGATACAAAACAACATCACCTGTTTCGTGAAAGGAAATCCAGTTGTTTGGAAAAATACTATCTGGTGTGTCAGGTTCTTTTTTGTCTTGAATTACAATTACTTGTACGCCTACACTTTTTAATTTTTCAACGTAGGCATCAAATTCCTGCACTGCTTTAAAATTTACCGTTTCTGGGGTTAAATCATCTAAAACTTTTTGATAATAATTATTAACAGCCGTTTGTTCGTTCATACGAAACGCCACGGGACGAATCATTAATATGGTGTTGGTAGTTTGTTTCATTTTATTTTGTTTAAAGTTTCAGGTTTCAGGTTTTATTACGTGAAACTTGAAACAAATTATTTTAATCTCTAATTAATGGTAAAGTAGAACATCTTAGTAGTCCTTCTTGTTTTGAAATTTCAGCATAAGGAATTTCTTCTACTGTAAAATCGTTTTGGCGTAACCAAGCATTTAATCTTGTGAAATTTTTCTCAGATACAATTACATCTGGAGCTATTGAAAAAATATTTGAGTTCATATGATACATTTCTTCTCTTTCGATATGAAACAAATTATCTTTACCAAACAAATTTACAAGAAACATGTAATCCGCTTCTTCTCGAAAACCGCTTTTGTAAATTATTCCTTTATTTGTGCCGATTGGTTGAAAACAACAATCTAAATGTAACGCATTATCTCTTGGTTCAATTTTTGATTTTACCAAATCGAAAGCCTTTACTATTTTATTTGGAAACAAATTTTGAATGAATGCTACCCCTTCCATATTTGTTCTCGCTGTAATATAATTTTTATAATCCGAACCTTTATAAGTTCCAATAAAAATGTAGTCATTCCAAGGCATTACATCGCCACCTTCGATATGAACATTTTCTGGTGGACGAACCACTTTATTTGGATCTATTTTATCAATTATGTAATGAATTGCTTCTAATTCTCTTTCTCTATCTGGTAAAATATTAGCTTTAATAAAAATATCATCAATTACAAAACCGATATCTCTTGTAAAAATTTGGTTATAATTTTCAATAATTTCAGGACGATATACTTTTACATCATATTTTTGAAAAACGGCATTAAACGCTTCCATTTCTGCAACCATATCTGCTTCAATTGGATAGGTTCCAGCAATAATATGTTCTAATGATTTTGGGTCATAAGCTTCTTCAATTGTAGGTGTTGGACCATTGCTAATAGCCGTTCCAAGTACTACTGCTCTTAATCTTGAGGTTTCGTTAATTACATTTAATGATAACATAAAACTGTTTTTTACAAATATAGAAAATTGATTGCGATTGAGAAAGCTAGAGATTGATTTAATCAAAATTTAAAACTATAAAATATAACTATTTTTAAATTTGTTAAAATTTTATTTTGTGTATTGATTTCCAATTACTTATCTTTGAGCAAACTTAAAACTAAATTATTATGGGATTATTAAATTTTTTTAGCTCATTATTTGGAAAAGCTAAACAAACTGCAGAAAATACAACTGAAAAAATTTCCGAACTTGCCGAGCCAATAATGGAAAAAGCAACTGAAATTATTGAAGATGTAAAAGAAAGCATAGAAATAATGGCAGAAAAACCAAAAGTTATAAAAGCTCCTGCGAAAAAAGCTCCTGTAAAAAAAGTGGTTGTTAAAGATAAAGTTGAAAAAACAACGGAGAAAACCACAAAAAAAGTAGCATCAAAGAAAGCTCCTGTTAAAAAAGCTCCTGCAAAAAAAACAACAACTAAAGAAACTTCTCCTAAAAAAACGACTACAAAAAAAGAGTAACCTTTAATATACATATAAAAAAGCTTCAGAAAATTCTGAAGCTTTTTTGTATAAATTTAATAATATCATTAATTAGAAATGACTTCAACTTCTGCATTAGGTTGAAATAAGAATAATCTTCCTGAACTTATTTCTAAACATTCATATCGCTTAACACGTAAAGCAATTTTTTTAAAAACTTTTCCATTTTTGATTCGAAAAGTACTACCGTATGGAATTTCAAACATATAATTGTGCTCCGTATTTCTATCATCAAACTGCTTTAAAGCTAAAGACAAAGTGGCATCCGTATCTGAACTTGCTTTAGGATTTCTAAAATGTCTTGCCATCAACGGTAAAATTTGATGAGGAAAAATTTCAGGACGAATAAACGGAATCATTAAATGCTGAAACGTTATTTTCCATTCCGTTCCATGAGGTAAAATGTTTCTTCCATATTTTTCAAAAGCAACCAAATGCGCAATTTCATGAATCAACGTCATTAAAAATCGGTATTTATTCAAATTGGCATTGACCGTTATTTGATGAAAACCGTCAGGATGTCTCCGATAGTCACCATGACGTGTATTTCGTTCATTTACAATTTTTAAATGTACATGATTCGCTTTTATCAATTCGAAAACGGTTGCTACGGCGTGTTCTGGCAAATATTTTTGTAAAACATTTAACATTTAATTGGTATCGTTACTTTTACTATTTAATAGTGCTTTTGCATTAGTGGCTGTAATTACATTTTTTCCTGTTTTTGCTTCTAATTCTATCCTTGCCACTTTTGCTACATTTCCACCTTGTGCGGCTACGATTTTGTTTTCTTCAAAAGTTTCAGGATTTACAGCCTTTGAAATATCTTTTACTGAAGCTTCTGCTAACATGTTTAAAATTAACTCCGTATTCGTCATGTTGTCTCTAAGATTTTCTTTCTTTAGACCTTTTAATATTTTATATTCTTTGGTAGTTTTATTTGACCAAGATTTAGAAATAATATCTGTTAAAATCGCAAATTGTTGCCCTACTTTTACACCTTTATTTTTCCATTCATCTGTTAACTCTTTTCGAATTTCAATGCTTTTTAAGCGTTGATTTATCCAATTCTCAGAATATCCCAATTGTAAATATTGCTCCAAAGCTCTATCGATTGAAAGTTCTGGATCTTGAATTTCATCTAATCTTTCAGCAGCAATTTGAGCCAACCAAAGTTTAATAGGTTCAGCTTTTGGTGATGGAACAGATTGAATTATTCTAAAAAGTTGTTCTGTATCTGCTATATCAGTTTTATAAAATTTACCGTCTGATGATTGCATTTTCAGTTGTCCGATATTTTCGGACAACTGACTTCCTTCTTTTTCTAATTTCTTTTTTAAATCGCTCCAATATTTTCTTGGACGCTCACTTTCCGTTAAAACTTCTATTACATCAATAATAGAAATAAACCATTTTTCTTGTTCGGAATCCCAAACGGTTCTTACTTTTTTGTCTTCAAATAATTGAATGGCGTTTAATTTAGTCATAGGTGTATAGTTTAATTTGAAATAAAGTTACTACTTTTAAGGTGTTGAAGCACTTACCTGAAGTACTTTTCCATTATAAAATTTATTCCCAGTTAAAGCGAAATTATATATATAACCAGCCATTTCTTTAGCAGAAAGTGGTGCTTCATATCCTGGAAAAGCTTCTTGTAACATTTCTGTATTGACAGCGCCCAAGGCTAAAACATTAAAAGAAATGCCGCTTTCTTTGTATTCCTCAGCTAATAATTCCGATAATGTAATTACCGCCCCTTTGCTTGAGCTATAAGCGGAAAGTCCTGCAAATTTAATACTTCCTTGTATGCCTCCCATTGAACTTAAAGTAACCACGTGGCTTCCTTTTCCCATAAATGGAATACAAATTTTAGTTAGTTCAGCAACAGCAAAAACATTTACTTTATATATATTTTGAAATTCTTGTGAAGTAATTTCTGTAAAATTTTTATGAAGTAAACTCCCTGCATTATGAATTAGCACGTCCACTTTTTTCCAAGTTTTCGAAACAAATTTGTGTACTTGTTGCAACTGATTTTCATCTGAAATATCAATTGATAAACACGTAATATTTTCGTGTTCCATTAAAACTTGAGGTGTTTTACGAGAAATAGCTAAAACTTGATGACCCGAATTGGCAAACTGCAAAGCCATTTCATAGCCAATTCCGCGAGAAGTTCCTGTGATAATTATATTTTTCAAAATAGTATTTGTTTTATGTAAATATAAAAAAAAATCCTGAAAAAAATTTTTCAGGATTTCATTATTGTAAAAATATTTTTTTTATGCTAACATCGTAACTGGATTTTCCATAAACGCTTTAAATGTTTGTAAAAACTTAGCGCCTGTAGCTCCGTCAACTGTTCTGTGGTCGCAAGCTAAAGTTACTGTCATGGTATTACCCACTACAATTTGACCATTTTTAACTACTGGTTTTTCAATAATAGCTCCAACGGATAAAATAGCTGAGTTGGGTTGATTGATAATAGAAGTAAACGATTGAATTCCAAACATTCCTAAGTTAGAAATGGTAAAGGTACTTCCCTCCATTTCGGCTGGTTGAATTTTCTTTGATTTTGCTTTTCCTGCTAAATCTTTTACAGTCACGCCAATTTGAGTTAAACTCATTTGATCAGTAAATTTCAACACTGGAACCATCAAACCATCTTCAACAGCTACAGCCACACCAATATTTACGTGATGATTAATAACCATTGCATCTTCTCTCCATTGAGAATTTACTTGTGGATGTTTTTTCAATGCCATAGCTGAAGCCTTGATAACCATATCGTTAAATGATACTTTAGTTTCTGGCAAGCTATTAATCATATTTCTTGAAGCAATTGCATTATCCATATCTAACTCAATTGTTAAATAATAATGTGGTGCTGTAAATTTAGATTCTGATAAACGTCTCGCGATAGTTTTACGCATTTGCGAGTTTTTAATTTCTTCTTGAAACATTTCTCCTGCTGGAACAAAAGGTTTCACAGCTGAAACTGCATTATTTGCATCTGCAACAGCTTGAATCGAGGTACTAGCAGCTGATGGAGTAAAGTTTTCTACATCTGATTTTGTAATTCTTCCATTTTCACCGGAACCTTTAACTTGAGATAAATTTAAACCTTTATCTGAAGCGATTTTTTTAGCTAAAGGCGATGCAAATATTCTATCATTAGAATTAGGTGTTACGTGTTGTGTATTTGGTGTTGGGTTTGAATCTTGCTTAACCACTTCCTCTTTTTGAGTTGCAACAGTTGCACCCACTGAATAGTTAGCAACTATTCCTGTAACATCTGTACCAGCTGGTCCTAAGATTGCTAAAATTGTATCTACTGGAGCTGTACCGCCTTCTTCAACACCTATATATAATAAGGTACCTGAATTAAAAGATTCAAATTCCATAGTAGCTTTATCGGTTTCAATTTCAGCTAAGATATCACCTTCTTTGATGGTATCGCCTACTTTTTTCAACCAAGTGGCTACAGTACCTGTTGTCATTGTATCAGACAAACGAGGCATGGTTACTACTTTTACACCTGCAGGAAGCTCTGATTTTGTTGGAGTTGCTATAGAAGCTTCAGATTTTACTTCTTCGACTATGTTAGCTGTGGCGTTTCCATTTAATAATCCAGAAATATCTTCACCTTGTTTTCCAACAATGGCTAATAATGAATCTATAGGAGCAGATTCTCCTTCTTGAATACCTATATGTAATAAAACACCGTCATAGAATGATTCAAATTCCATTGTGGCCTTATCGGTTTCAATTTCGGCTAAAATTTCACCTGTTTTTATTGTGTCTCCCACTTTTTTCAACCAAGTGGCTACCACGCCTTCAGTCATGGTATCACTTAAACGGGGCATTGTAATTATTGTTGCCATAATTTATAGTCTGTGAGGAATAAATGGATAATTTTCTTGTTCGTAAACAACATCATAT
>NZ_JBBALQ010000028.1:0-16876 GCF_040402955.1 Flavobacterium sp.
TTTATTTAGAAATTAATTAACCATAAATTTGCTTTTTAACACAGTTCATGCTGAACTTGTTTCAGGATCTCTTGACTTTATGCAAGGGTTTTTCAAAACTTTTACTTCTTAAACCCTTCCAACGCCTTCTTCGTAAAAGCACTCAGTACCAATTTTCCTGAAATTTCGGCACGTTCGTATAACAATGTGCTCCAATGTGCGGTGTTTTGCCACAACACTTGTTTCATTTCAGCTAATGCGTTTGGGTTGTAGCTGGCTAATTGTGAAGCGAATTTTTCTAATGCTGAATCCAAATCTTCAGGTTGCACTAATTTGGTAAACAACCCTTTTTCAAAAGCCCAACTTGCAGATTTCCATTCGTTTCCTGCTAAGGTTAATTCGCTCATAGCGGTGTGTCCAATTTTTCGGCTCACGGCGGGTTCAATTACAAAGGGTCCAATTCCTATAGTTAATTCTGAAAGTTTTACATCTGCTTTTGTTGTGGCAATGGCATAATCGCACGCGGCAATAATTCCTACGCCACCACCAACGGCTTTTCCTTGCACTTTTCCAACAATTAATTTCGAACAGTTTCGCATGGCGTTTATTACATTGGCAAAACCAGAGAAAAATTGTTTTCCGTCTGATAAATTATCAATTTGCAATAATTCATCAAAAGAAGCACCCGCACAAAAGGTCGTTCCTTCACTTTGTAAAACTATAATGGTAGCGTTTTCATTCAGATCTAAATCCTGAATAGTTTTCACTAATTCTTCTAATTGCGAAATTGGAAACGAATTTCCCGCTGGATGAAAAAAGGTAATGTATCCAACATTATTTTTTACTTCTTGTTTTACAAAAGCTGTCATATTATCTTTTTAAACTAAAATGTGCTTTAAATTCTTTCTGAACGCCATCTTCTGTATATTCAATTTTAAACCAATAATCCGTTGAAGGCACTTCTTGTTCATTGTATTTACCATCCCAGCCATTACCATACGGATTTATTTGTTTTAGTAATTTTCCGTATCGGTCAAAAATATAAATTTTGGCTTTAAATTCAGGTGTTAAGCCAGAAATGTTCCAAGTATCATTGTAAGTATCGCCATTTGGCGTAAAATAATTTGGATACGAAATGGTAGTTACCGAGTTGGATTGTTTTATGGGCAAACATCCATTTACATCTCGAGCATAAACCGTATAATTACCATTTGCTAAGTTTGTAAAAACTGGACTAGTCTGCCAATCTACTTGATTTAAACTAAATTCATAAGAACCAAATCCGCCAATTACTTCTGCCTGAATGGTAGCTAATCCGCTAGAGAAAATTTCAGAAACCAATTCTAATTTTACGGAATTGGGTGCCGAAGAAATAAACAATTCTGTTTGGTCTTCTTTAGAGCAAAGTGTTGCCGTATTAGTTACAACTACTTTATAAATTCCGGATGTACCAGCATTAAAAACAGCATTTTGTTGACCTCCCGTTGTGTTTGGATTGGTAGGTGTCCAAGAATAGGAATAATTGCCTGGCACGGTTGGTGTGGCATTAATTGCAAAACTTCCAGCTCCCGAACCTGGTTGTACACATAATAGTTTAAAATCAATGATGTCAAAATTGGGTAACGGATTTACTTTTAAATCTAAATATTGCCCCAAACCTACACAATCATTATTTATATTACTATCAATTCTTACCCAAATATTTTGAAGGTTTGGAACGGTATTTCTAAAGCCATCTGGGTCAGTGGTGTCTATTGGGTTTGCTTCAGCTAAAGCTTGTGCTTCGGTGGTATAATACGTTACCGTTAAGTTGGAACTATTTGCAAATAAACCTAAAATTGTATTGGTTGCAGATGCAAAACTATTTGTTGCTGCTGAAAAACTAAAATAATCAATACCATCAGTATCAGGATCGTTTAAGTCGATATAATCATCACATTCTTCCAATACAATTTTTTGAAAAGTAGCAGGAATTTGTGTTGCCGAAACTAGTAAATTTACTTGTGCCGTTCTAAAACAACCATCAGCATTTTCAATTCTTGCCCAAACCAATCCATTATTTGCAGAATTATAATTCGTTGAATTTGTAAGTGGCGCGACGTCATTTTTAGCATCCAATTGCGAAGCATGATAAGTAAAAGTCAAATTACTTTGATTGGATAATACCACATTGGCTTCCGTTAAATTAAAATCGGTGATAGCATCGGTGTCGCTATCACATTGTTTTAATGTAATAATTGGATTTACTGAAGGTAATGACATTACTACTATATTAAAACTAGTGGTGTTGAAACAATTTGTAAGCGTATTAAATAGTCGTACATAAATAATTGTATTTGACCCAGTATAAGATGTAATGGCATTTGTGCCAGAAACCGCTTCGTTTAGTAAAAGATGATACGTAACAGTAACGTTAGTTTGATTATTTAAGATTTCAACTGTTTTTTGAGTTAAATTAAATGTAGTTTGACCGTTAGTGTCATTTCCATCTAAAGCATCATCACAAGCTTTTAAATCAGTAATAGTTACTAAAGTTGGTACATCGTAATTAGTAACTACTACACTTGAAGATAATGCCGGACAAACTCCGCTTGCAGGAATCGTATAAGTATAGGTTCCGCTTAAATCAACTGCTGGATTAAAAGTACTATTTGGTCTATTTACTCCATTTAAAGACCATGTTCCACCAGTTGTTACGCCTAGCCCTAATAAAGGAAATAAATCAAATGGCGTTTTATTTTTACAGGTATTTTTTGTGTTACTTGTACCTATGTTGTTAGCTTGTTGCATAGTTACAAAAACGCTCACAGCTATTGGTGTTGGTGAAGTATTACAAGTTTTTGTAAACGAATAAACATATTCGCCAGCAATATTTACAGATGGATTAAAAATATTCCCTGCTAATGGCGCACCACCAGTTGGAACGGTCCAAGTACCTCCTGGATCAGGATTTCCATTTATAGCATCAAACAAATTTGTAGTTGATGTTGAGCAAACTTCTACGTCAGTAGGTAGAGGTGTGCTTCCAAATCCTGAATAATATCCTGCAAATCCGACGGCAGTGCCCTGAAATCCAAAAACACCAACTGCTAATGGACCAGTAGAAGTAATTGCAAGATTTCCTGATTGATTACCAATTCGATAAGATACCCAGTCGGTATTTCCTAAAACAGTCTGAGCTTGCGATGTTGGAACGGCAACTCCATTAATAGAAATTGTTGCATTGGAGTAGGTCAACATCATTAAATCGGATGTGTAAATATTGGTTCCAATTTGATTTACGTTCGGAATATTAACAGAATTTTGAAAAAAGCAACTCAATGGTGGTATAAAATTTAGCCCTGAGGTAGCGGCACTTGATCCCCCACCTAACAATTGATAAGCGAAAACAGGCTTACTTGCATGAACATATATGTTTCTGTTATTGGTTCCTTGATAATTAGAGTTGGGAACTAAATAATATTGACCAGCATTTAACGGAATTGGAACAGTGCTTCCATTTACAAAAATTTCTGTGTTGTTTTCGTGTGCAACAATTAACGGATTTTCCATAGTAGATATCCCGTTTCCTTCTATGAAAATATAATCGGTACCAATTTGTGTTGCAGATACTATTTGGTCTAAAGTTATATCACCTTGAAGATTTGTAATTCCTCCTAAAGCATTTCCTGTATTTACTGCGACAGGTTTATCTGAGGTTATTAAGCCACCAATAATTCCATCTAGATTTGCAGCTACGTTACTGTACCCACTAAAAACGATGCATTGCCCAGCATTTAAAGTATAGGTTTGAGTATCATCAGTTATATTTCCAGTACCACTTGAAAAAACAACTCCTGTATTATAATTTGATAACGTTACAGTGGTGTTATTTTCAGTTGCCATCACACTAGCAACGAAGTTCTTCCTATTGTCCTGGATTTCATTTATGGTACAACCCAATCTAAAGCTGGTGCCAATTCCAGGTTTTCCCTTTGAAATAATAGTTTCAGCATGAACCATATGTCGCATTCTAAAACTCACATAAAAATCTTTTGTTCCTTGAAGTATTATTCCTTTTCCTGAAACAACAGTATTTACATCACTTAAATTAAGAAACATATTTGTTGGCTGTCCTGTTCCAACTGTAAATGAAGCTGGAGATGCCGCAGATATGGTGAATGGTGATCCTGCATAGGGATTACCATTACCATCAGTTGCAACAACTTGAAACGGCACTGTTTCGTTGGTAGACATATAAATATATTGATCAGAAATAGCACTAGCATCTCTGGAGTGTAATGGTGGTAACCAGTGCTTATTACTCAACTGAGCATGACTGGTAAAAAAAGCAAAAATAGTAAGTAAAATATATATATTTTTCATCTGTTGAAAGTATAGCGTAGCAAATTTATTCTATTATAATTATATTAAGTTAAAAAGGAGGTCCTTTAAACTTTTTAATAAAAAATCACGGGTTAATTTGATATGTCTGAATTAGGTTTGGTGCTGCTCCTCTTACATTTATGGCTTTTCCTGTTGCATCTAAAACGAATGCAACGAAATTCATATTAGTTACATTAGCTATATTAGAAGGTATAGTAAAAGTAAAGTTTTTAATAACTGATGCTCCAGCAGTTGTTCCTGTTAAGGCGTCTCCATTAACTAAATCTGTTAAACAAGCTCTCAAAACGTGATCGTGTTCAAAATTAATAATTGGATTTTGCGCACCAAAAAACGAAGTTGCATTTACTTGATTATAAATCAAACCATCTTCCAAAACATAAACAACTAATTTTAAATTAGAAAAATTTTCTAAAAATTTTATGTTCACATTCAAGTTTATTGTTCCACCAGAAATTATTGAATTTAACGCTAAACCTAAATTTGCATTTGGTTTTATTTGATTTTTAACTTCGGTAGTTGAAATTTCATTATCCCAAAGCACATTTCTATTTAACATAGCTGTTGGATATCCCGTTACCCCAATTAATTGTTCTAATGGCGTCGCAGGAAAATCATAAGGATCTGGTGATGAGGCAACACTTCGGTGAATGGATACAGGAAAAGCCCGAAGTTGTTCCGACTCTACTTGTTTAATTCCATGCAAAACTCTCGGACAATATTGACACCAAGTTCCAGTATAATCTTCAATTAGGACATTTTTTAAAAATTTTCCAGATATGGGCTGTTCAATAACTGCAGAACTAACTGAATTATCTTCCCAGTCATTTGAGATGCAAGACACATTTATTAATCCTAAAAAAGTAATTGTAGCAAATAGAATTTTTTTCATATAATTTTTTGTTTTTCAGTAGTTTGGCATCAAACTTCTTATGCAAATTTAAAAAAATTTTTTATAATGCTGGAAATATCTTTTATTTGCTAATAAATATCTTTAAAATAATGAAAAAACTAGTTTTAAATATAATGCTATTTGTTTGTGCATTAGGGTTTTCGCAAAAAAAATTACCAAGTCTAACTCTTAAAAATTTAGAAGGAACAACTGTTTCTACTACTCAAAATTTTATAGAAAAAGACAAAGTATATGTATTTTGCTTTTGGGCTACTTGGTGCGCGCCTTGTATTCAAGAATTAGATGCAATTAGTGAGGTATATGATGAATGGAAATCACAAGCCAATGTAGAAGTTATTGCGGTTTCAATAGATGATGCAAGAACTAATAAAAGAGTGAAACCTCTTGTAAACGGAAAAGGTTGGGACTATACAATACTTATGGATACCAATCAAGATTTTAAAAGAGGTTTGGGTATTTCAAATCCGCCTTTTACGGCAGTAGTTAAAAATGGAGAAATAGTTTTTACTCAAAATGGTCATACACCTGGAAGCGAAAATCAGTTATTAGAACAAATTAAAGCGCTTAAATAATGAAGAAAATAATCAGCTTTACGTTTTTATTTTCAGCACTTTGTGCTTTTGCTCAGAATGCCGATTCTACCAAAACGAAATTAAAAGTCTATGGTAGTTTCGAAAGAAATGGGCAATGGTATACCAATGATAAAAACAGAGGAATCAATCATGATACTGTGCCATTACGCGCCAACAATTATTTCAATATAAATTTCAATTACAAAAAATTTACTTTTGGAACTCAAGTGGAATCGTACATGAATGAGGCATTATTAAATTTTAATCCAAAATATAAGGGTACAAATTTTGCTACGTATTACGCCAATTATAAATCTAAAAAATTAGATATAACTTTAGGTCATTATTATGTACAGTTTGGAAGTGGATTAGCACTAAGAACCTGGGAAGACAGATCATTAGGGATTAATAATGCGTTACGTGGTGCAAAAGTGGTGTATTCGCCAATTGATGAAGTTTCTTTTACAGCTTTATACGGAAAGGCAAGAACTGGTTTTGATGTGGCAAATGGCGATGTTTTCGGATTTAACACAGATGTTAGCGTTAGTCAACTTTTAAATATTGATGCGTTCGATTTTAAATATGGTTTTAGTGCCGTTAGTAGATACGAAAAATTACCAGTTTCTGTTCAAAATTTCAGCGCTTTTACTAATTTATTTTCAAACCGATTTGAATTGGGTTATAAAAATTATTATGTAAACACGGAATATGTTTTTAAATCGCGAGACGCCATAATTAAACAAAATGTTTTGGACACCAATTTTGCAAAAGAAGGGAGTGCATTGTTAGTGAATTTTGGATATTCTAAAAAAGGAATTGGTTTTGATGCCAATTTAAGACGCGTTGAAAATATGCAATTATTAGCGCAAAGAAATTTAGATAATTATCCAACACTTTCAAGTACAAGTTTAAATTTTAACGACAAAATATTGAACTTCGTTCCAAGTTTAACCAAACAACATCATTCTAACTTAGCCAATATTTATGTGTATCAATCACAGTTTCAAGTAGTGATGGATGAATCTACACAAATAAACAAATTTGGAGAAATTGGCGGTCAATTTGATTTTTTCTACGACTTTAAAAAAGGTACTGCTTTGGGAGGAAAATATGGAACGAAAATCAATTTAAATGTTTCTTCTTGGTTTAATTTGAAAGCAAAATACAGATATACAAACAATGCCGGAGAAAATAGTCTAAATTATCAAGCTGAATTATTTAACGCTAATGAGAAATATTTTTCAGATTATAATATAGAAATCACGAAAAAGGTTTCCAAAAATTTTAAAACGGCTTTTACGTATATCAATCAGTATTACAACAACAAACAAATTCAAGGAATATTTAATAAATATATTATTAATTCTCACACTGTATTTTCAGAATCAACGTATCAATTATCTGACACAAAATCGATTACTTTTGGCTTAGAACATATGTGGGCAGATAATGACAGAAAAAATTGGGCAGCTGGAACCATAGAGTACAATCATAACGAAAACTGGTCAATATTTGCTATGGATATGTATAATTATGGTTTTGACCATAAAACCCTTACCATTAGTGAAACAGATTTATTTGATATTCATTTTTATAATTTTGGAGCCGCTTATAAAAAAGGAAGTACGCGTGTAGCATTAAATTATGGTCGTCAACGTGGCGGTTTGGTTTGTGCAGGTGGTGTATGCCGATTTGTTCCACCGAGTACTGGTTTAGGGCTACAAATTACAACCTCATTTTAATAAAAAATTTATTTCCCAATTAAATATCTAATTGGGATTTTTTTTAGAAAAACGCACGCAACTGAATGGTTCCAGTATGCACCGTTTTACTTGTTTCCGATTTACGACCGTTATAATTTACCGAAACATCTAAAAATTGCGTAATATTTTTCTGAAACAAAAGCTGCCAAGTGGAATTTTTTCCGTTTTGTAGCCCTTCTAATAATTGAAAACCAACAGGAGAAGAAGCGCTTCCGGTAAAATTATTATTGATATAAGTAAACATTCCATTTAATGAAAATCCTTTTTCTGTATTCCAATTAAAAGAAGTTCCAAATTGTTGTTGTTTTAAATGTTCTAAATTCCCAATCGTATTTTCTTTACTATTATTTTCATAAAAAACATCCCAACTTGCGTTTTTATTAAAAATATAGGACACTTTCGGAGCAATTTCTAAGCCAGTAATATTAAAATTTCTACTTACATAATTATCAGAAATACTCTTTACATTTAAGGTGTTTGTTTGCAATTGAAACAACCAAAACTTTTGCACCAAATGGGCGTATTGTAGTTGGTGAATTTTAATATAATTTTCTTGAATTCCAAAATTCAAAATATTTTTTAACGCACTTGAATTGTAAGTATAGGTTACTGAATTTTTCTGTTTTCCTTTATTTAAAAACAAACTATTTCTAAAATTAGTATTCAAACCAATTAAATTTTTATCCGGAATTGAAAAAGGATTCCATTCAAAAGTATTTGAATTTCGAGTTATTTTTTTATCAATTATTAATGAAGTCTGATTGTAAAATTTTGATAAAAATTTCTTAAATCCTGTTTCATTTTGCCAAGCATTTCCATTAAAAGTCAGGGTTTGACTAAACTTGTTTTGATACGTTCTAATAAATATCTGATTGGGTAGAAAAATTTTTACATATTTTGCTAAATCAGAAAAGGTTGCAATTTCAAATTCTTGTAGTTCCTGAATGTTGTTATTGTTATAATCGTTCCACATATAAATTCCTCGGCCGGCATCAACTTCTAAAAACGTAAATTCTTGTTGCGCAATACTTCCCGAATTATTTTCATAAAAAGTAGTAGTTTGTATCAACTGATTAAAAAAGGAATCAGAATAGTTTACTCGCGAACTTATAGAAGGTTCTGTGGCGCGATTATCTGTAAATTTCAAGGTTCTATAATTGATGAATATGCCTAAGTTTCTTCTATCGGTTTTTATAATTTGCGATTTCAAATAAGTTGAAAAAGATGTGTTAACACGCTGTAAAAGATTGTTTTTAATACTATCATTGTGTCTTGTTAAATACCCCATTTCAGTATATACTTTTGTTGAATCGCCGCGGCCAATAAAGTTCCCAAATTCTGAAAATCGTTGACTAAAATTACTTAGAATTTTGGTTTCATTTGCTATTTCTTTATTGTTTTCATATCTAAAATTAGCACCTACATAGTTTTTCTTAAAGTGGTATTTCGCTACATTTTGACTTCTTAAAAAATTAGATGTACTTAAATTATTTTTACTATCCATCAAACTAATTTGTGTTTGAAGTGCCAGATTTTTGTTTTTTGTAAAGGTTTGAAATGCGTGTTTATATCCAGAAAAATTCATAGAATAAATTAATTTTTCAAATTGATATTTTCCAAATGTTTTCCATTTCACCGTTTCTTTTTGAACCGAATTAAATTGGACTCCACCCACCAATAACATCTGATTGCCTAATGGATTGCTAAGGTTCCAATCTCGATTAAACTCAATGTTATATAAACGCTCAATAGGTTTAAAATTTTCTTGAATGTAATTAATAGTAGCAAAAGATTGCACCTGAATACCTTTAGAAAACAACTGCTGTTTCAGATTTAATTTTGTGGCAATTCCTTGGTTATTGGCATCATCTAAATTTGAAAATAAATTTTTATCGTGGTTAGAAATGGCAATTTCGGTTTCAATTTTTGTTTTTTCTGTTGGTGAAAAAGAGCTGACAATGGTAGCAATTTGAATTTTAGTTGGCGCAATTAGCTTAACTATTGGTTCATAACTTCCTTGCGGAACACCCGAAATTGGTGTTACATATTCGTAGATTTTCCCAATCGTATTGCTACTGGCTAAAATGTAATTTCCTGAATTAGTTCCTAAGAAAGTAAATTTTACCTGGTATAACGTTTGTGTGGCATCCGTAGAAAAAACAAAAATTTCGGTGTTATTTACTTGTGCTTTTTTATAAAGTATCTTATTTTCCGAATACGAATCTACATAAGCAGAAGGGGCATTCATTAAGTTTGCATTGTCTCCAGCAAGTTGTAGTGTTTGAATTTGATTTTCAGATAAACTTTGTTGTAATGGCTGGTTTTTTACATCATTTTCATTGTACACATAAGCACCAATGCTAAATTTATCGCTTTCGTGCTGAAAACCGCCGTAGCTTAAAAAACGCGTGAAATTTCTATCCGAATATTGATATTCCATTACAATTCGCATTTCGGATGTAATTGGAAAAGTGGCGTTAAAAATAATTTCTCCTGCGTTATAATCTATAATATAATCTTTGTTTTCGCCGCGTTCTTTTAAAATTCCGTTTACATAAACACGTTCTGAACCAGAAATAATTAACACATATAATTCGCCATTATTTCCGCGTAGTTTGTAAGGTCCTTGATTCCCTTCTTGTCCTGTGAAATTACTTTTTGCATATTGTCCTCGAACTAATGAAGCAGCAAAAAACAAATCGTTTTTTTTGGTATTTCCCCAATTAAAATGCGAGGAAAGACCCTGTACTTTTTTGTTAAAATTTAAAAAGCTTGTTTTTCTATTTTCTAAAAACAAATCACCCGCTCTTATGTTCCAGTTTTTAGATGATAGTTCAATAAATATTTGATCAAATTCATCAATTTTTTGCGAATAACCTCCTTCTTGCAACGGAATATTGCTATCTTGAATGGATGCTTTTAATGTAATATCTTCAGATAATTTCCCAGAAATTTGTAAATCTAAATTGGAATTTAAAACCGTATTTTGATTGTTTCCCACTGTAAATCCGCGAGAAATACTACCATTGGTTTGTAAGCCGTTAAAAATTGGAATTTGTTTTTTTGTATTTTCCGAGAATGTAAGTAATCGTCCATTTTCATTTGGCACAATTTTTTTTTCGTCGTAAATTGTATAGGTTTTGGTTAAAAAATTTGGCAATTGATAATATTGCACTCGTACAGAATCTTGAAATATTTTTTTGAAAATTAATTTTTTAGTTTGATAATTAAATGAATAAAAAGAGGTGTCAATTTCTTGTTGATTTACATTGAAAATTTTAAATGAATTTGGATTTAACGCCGAAGTATCAATTAGAATTTCTTTATTTGTATACGCAAATTTTTTACTTTTGAAAGCGTTGTTTTTCTCTTGACCAAAGCCAACAGAAACCACACAAAAAAATAAAAGACAACTAATTTGTTTATACATACGGTAAAAGTACTGATATTTGTATAAACGTAAAAATTTTGATTTTTGTATACCATTCAATTTGCTTAATTTTGACAATAAATAACAACTTACATCACAATGAAAAAATCTCTTTCTATTTTATTTTTATTTCTTTCATTAAGCACATTTGCTCAAGAAATTCGTTTTGCAAGAATTGATAGTTTATTAAACTATTTATACGAAAATGATAAATTTATGGGTTCGCTTTGTATTCGACAAGGCGACGAAGTGGTTTTTAAACAAGCGTATGGCTATTCAGAAGCTACAAGAGGTGTCAGAGCAAATGGTGCCACAAAATATAAAATTGGATCTATATCTAAAACGTTCACTGCCACAATGATTATGCAATTAGTGGAAGAAAAAAAGATTTTATTAACGACTAAGTTAAATCGATTTTTTCCAAAAATTGACCAATCTGATAAAATTACCATCGAACATTTATTGTATCAACGCACAGGAATAAAAGATTATGCAAATGCGGATGCTACATTAACAGATGTTTTGGGCAAACCAAATACGAAAGAGTTGATTCTAAAGAAAATAGAAAATTATTCTTCTATGTTTGAACCCGATTCTCAACACGAATACAGTAATTCTAATTATTTTATATTAGGTTTAATTATCGAAAAAGTAACTAAAAAATCATTTGCAGAAAATTTAAAAACAAGAATTTCAGACAAATTAGAGTTAAAAAATACCTATTACACCAACGAAAAAACAGACGTAACTAAAAGAGAAAGTTATTCCTATGCATTTAATGGAGAATATTGGGATAAAATTGACGAATGGAATAACGATATTGCTTTTTCTTCTGGAGGAATTATTTCTACACCTGAAGATTTAACAAAATTTATTCATTCCCTTTTTAAGGGGAATTTAGTTACTCCAGCTTCATTAGAACTAATGAAAACATTAAAGGATACATACGGAATGGCATTAATTCGTTTTCCTTTTGGAGAAAGAAAATTTTATGGTCATAACGGTAAAATAGAAGGTTTTGAATCGTCAATGGGTTATTATGAAAAAGATGATTTGACAATTTCTTTAATTGTAAACGGTGAAAATTATAGTCAAAACGACATTATGATTGGAATTTTAAGTATTTATTATAAGTTGCCTTATCCATTTCCAAATTTTAAAAAATTAGATACAGAATTGATTAAAAAGTACTCTGGAACCTATGCATCAAAAGAGATTCCTTTAAAAATTAACGTTTTTGAAAAGGAAGGGAATTTATTAGCTCAAGCTACAGGACAACCGAGTTTTCCATTAACTTTTTCTAAAGATGATGTTTTTGTCTTTGTTCCAGCCGGAATTGAAATGGAATTTACATCAAGTACAAGTTTCATCTTAAAACAAGGTGGTAAAAAATTTAATTTTACTAAAGAATAGAATTTTTTATCTTAGCCAATTAATTTATTTAAATGAAATATTACATAATAGCGGGCGAAGCATCTGGCGATTTACACGGGTCCAACTTAATGAAAGCCATTTTAGCAAATGATCCAACTGCAGAAATACGTTTTTGGGGTGGCGATTTAATGCAAAATGTGGGTGGCACTTTAGTAAAACATTATTGTGAATTAGCATTTATGGGTTTTGCCGAAGTGATTATGAATTTGCGAACCATTTTAGGTAATATTTCTGTTTGTAAAAAAGATATTTTATCCTTTCAGCCCGACACAATAATTTATATAGATTACCCAGGATTTAATATGCGAATTGCGAAATGGGCTAAGAAATTAGGCATTCAAAATCAGTATTATATTTCTCCTCAAATATGGGCTTGGAAAGAAAATCGCATCAAAGACATCAAGCGTGATATCGATAAAATGTATGTGATTTTGCCTTTCGAAAAAGATTTTTACGAGAAAAAACATAATTTTCCAGTTGAATTTGTGGGTCATCCGTTAATTGATGCCATTTCAGATAGAAAGCAAACCAATTTTGAACAATTTACAAAAGAAAATAATTTAACGAATCAACCTATTATTGCTTTGTTACCCGGAAGTAGAAAACAAGAAATTGAAAAAATGCTTTCCATTATGCTTTCGGTTGTAGCTAAATTCCCTGATTATCAATTTGTAATTGCTGGTGCACCAAGTCAAGAATATCAATTTTACAAAACATTTTTGACTACAGAAAACGTAAAATTTGTAAGTAATAAAACGTACGATTTATTAAGTGTTTCTCACGCTGCTCTAGTAACATCGGGAACAGCTACTTTAGAAACAGCATTATTTAAAGTACCGCAAATAGTATGTTACAAGGCCAATAAAATTTCTTATGAAATTGCAAAACGAATTATTACACTAAAGTTTATTTCTTTAGTTAATTTAATAATGGACAAAGAAGTGGTGAAAGAATTAATTCAAAATGAGTTAAATACCACTAATTTAGAAATCGAATTGCACAAAATTTTATCAGGAACATCCAGAGAAATCATTAAAAATGAATACGAAATTTTAGAACAAAAATTAGGAGGAAAAGGCGCAAGTGAAAAAACCGCGAATGGTATAATTTCTTCTATTAAAAATTAATTTGTAAATTTATACTTCATAAAACCCCAAAATAATGAAAAAATCAATTTATATTTTCCTACTAACTATTTTCTTATATAGTTGTAAATCCATGCAAAAGCCCACAATTGTTACATCTAAACAAGTGGCTCAAAAAACAGGGAGTTATTCATTTACTGAAAAAACAGGATTAGAAAAACCAGCAAAACTAACCAAAAAAGAAGAAAAAGCGATTGAAAAAGCAAAACACAAAGCTGCACAAGATAGTATTGAACAATCCAAAATAAAAGTAGTTGTGGAAGAAGAAACGCCACAAGATTTTACACCAACTTTTGAAGTTTCAGACTATATAAAGCAACAAATTCTTAATGTTGCGGCAGAAAGTTTAGGGTCACCATACAGAGGAGGCGGTACTACACCAGCTGGTTTTGATTGTTCTGGTTTTGTTACCTATACACTTAACCAATTTGATATTACATTACCAAGAAATTCGGCAGAAATGGCTAAAACAGGAAAACGTATTTTAAAAAAGGATGCAAAACCTGGCGATTTAATCTTTTTTAACACGAATGGAAGTAACATTAGTCACGTTGGTATAGTAACAGAAAACTCAGACGGTGTAATTAAATTCATTCATTCCTCCACAAGTAGTGGGGTAATTTATTCCTCTACTTCTGAAAATTATTATGCAAAAACTTTTGTTGGAGTAAATAGAATTTTAGAGTAAATTCTTGTTACCTATTACTGCATTTTTTACTGAAAAATAATCCCAAATTGTTTTTCTATTGTAAACAAACCTACTAACTAATGAAATTTATTAAATTCCCAATTGTTCCTTTACTTTTCGGTTTTAGTATTGGAATTTTAATTCAATATTACTTTTCCCTACCGTTATTTTATATTTTATTTGGACTGTTTTTAAATGTAATTTGTTTTTGCATTGGCTATTTTCTGAATACTAAAAAGAAATTATATTCTTTGTTTTTTGAAAGTTTTGTAGTGCTTTTGTGTTTAAATTTAGGTGCTCTTTCAAGTTATTTCAATATTCAAATACATTCGAAAACTCATATTTCTAATTTTGTTTCAGAAAAAAATATTGTTCAAGGTGTAGTATCTGAAAAATTAAAATCATCAACGTATTATAATAAATTTATTTTAAAAGCAGCACACATTAACGGGCAAAAGTGTATTGGTAAAATACTACTTTATGTCCCAAAAAAACATAAAAAAGAAATAGAGGTTGGAAACAAAATAAAGTTATTTGAAACGCCAAAATTACTTCAAAACGCATTAAATCCAAATCAATTTGATTATTCTAAATATTTAAAAAATCAGAATGTTTTTCATCAAATTAAAATAAAAGAAACAAATACAATTAGTGTTTCAACAGACACAAATTTTTATTATTATATCAATTTAATTAAGTCAAAATTATTAAAAAGTTATGATGTAAAAAGTTTTAAAAAAGACAATTACAATCTATTAATGGCATTGCTTTTTGGTGAAAAAACAGAATTATCCAAAGAAATTAGTACGAATTATACACAAGCAGGAATTATTCATATTTTAGCCATTTCAGGACTACACATAGCTTTAATTTACGGAATTGTACTTTGGCTTACTAAACCATTGCTTCGATTCAAGAAAGGAAAATTGTATATTTTTTTACTTTCTTTAAGTGTCTTGTGGTTTTATGCTATTTTAGCTGGATTTTCTGCTTCAATTGTACGCGCAGCAGTTATGTTTTCAGTAGTAGCTTTCGCCAAAATGATAAACCGACAATCTAATATTTATAATTCTTTAGCTGTTTCCGCCTTGCTTTTGCTTTTATACAATCCAAATTATCTTTTTGATGTTGGATTTCAATTGAGTTTTGCAGCCGTTTTAAGTATTGTAATTTTTCAGCCTTTAGTAAGAAAATACAGTTATTCTAAGCATTTAATTATCTTAAAAATTAAAGAATTATTGCTCATTTCTTTGGTGGCTCAAATTGGTATTTTACCTCTAATATTGTATTATTTTGGACAATTTCCTTTATTGTTTTTATTGGCTAATTTAATTGCGATTCCGCTTTCAAGCCTTATCCTAATTTTAGGATTGGCATTGATTCCTTTCAATATTTTGTTGCCGAAAGTAGCGGTTTATTTGAGTATTTTAATCAATTTTTTAATTGATATAATGAATAATTTTACTGCTTGGATCGTAAAATTAGATGTTTTTATTATCAAAAACATAGCTTTTCACGAAGTGTTAGTCTTTCTTTTATATTTGCTTATTGGTACGATAGCATATTTTGTATACTTTCCGAAAAGGAAAAATTTTAAGCCCATATTAGTTTCTATAATTATATTTCAATTGGGCTATTTTTTACTGAATTCTACCGAAAAAAATAATAATGAATTTGTAGTTTTTAATAGTATGAAACACACGCTATTTGTTGAAACAAAAAATAATGAATCTGTATTTTATATGGATGATTTTGCTAATTCTAAATCTGCAATAGAAGCGTATACAAGAGGAAAATTTGTTAAAAAGTATCGAATTGAACCTATTAAAAATGTATATAGTTTTAACAAAAAAATTCTTTGTATTGATAGTTTAGGTGTGTATAATACAAAACAAAAACCAGAAATTGTGGTGCTAATTCAATCGCCAAAAGTTAATTTAAAGCGGTTAATTTCAACTATTAAACCAGAACAAATAATAGCTGATGGTTCTAATTATAAAAGTTATATAAAACTTTGGAAGGCCACTTGTGAGCAAGAAAAAATCCCTTTTCACGCCACAGCTGAAAAGGGATTTTATAGATTGAAATAAATTCTTACTTTTTGATAATTTGATTGGCGCTTTCAAGCCAAACTTGTGGGCCACCAGCAACATATCCTGTGCTTCCAAGGGCTTTTAAATTTACTTTTGCATCGGCTGTTTTGGTAGCGTTTACAAACCAAACTGTAGGATAGCCTCTAACTTGTAATTGTTGTTGTAATTGCGCATTTTGTGCTTTAATGGCTTCCGTTTGTTCATTTTTTCTTGGGAAGTCTAATTCTACTAAAATTACATTATTGGAAGCCCATTTTACAAATTCTGGGGTTTTAAAAACTTCTTTTTGTAATCGAATACACCAACCACACCAATCTGATCCTGTAAAAAACAAAAACATAGGTTTGTTTTCTTTAATAGATAAATCGGTAGCAATAGATACATCTGTATGCCACTTTAATTCTTGACTTTGTGCGATAAATCCACAAATTAAAAAAGTGAATGTTAAAATTATTTTTTTCATAATTATTGTCTTA
>NZ_JBBALQ010000029.1:0-16428 GCF_040402955.1 Flavobacterium sp.
ATAACTTGTATATATGCGATATAAAACTTCGTATATACACCTATATTTCGGTAGATATGCGAAGTTTTGTTTCGCTTTTTTATTTAAATCAAATATAATATTTTTTTCTTACAAATCATCAAATGGGCTTTTAATTTGCTGAATATTTTTTGTGCTCACGTGTGTGTAAATTTCCGTTGTTTTACTACTATTATGGCCTAATAGTTCCTGTATATATCTTAAATCTGTTCCACTTTCTAGCAGATGAGTAGCATAACTGTGTCGCAACCAATGTAGCGTGGCAGGCTTTTTTATTCCTGTTTTATGTAGAGCTTGTTTCAATACTAGTTGTATACTTCTGGCATCATAAGGTGTGCCTTCTTTTTGCCCCTCAAACAAATACTTTTTGGGTTTGTAAACTTTATAATATTCTCGTAATAACTCTAATATTTTAAGACTTAGAGGAACAATTCTATCCTTTTTGCCTTTTGAATTTTTTAATAAAACTATATTTCTTTTAGAATCTATATGATGTGGTTGTAATGCTAATAATTCACCACATCGTAAGCCGCAAGAATAAATTAAACTTAACATTGTTTTGTGTTTTAAGTTGGTGGGTGCGGTAATAATTTGTTTTACCTCTTCTTTACTCAAAACATTTGGCAATGCTTTTTCTCTTCTAGGACGATGAATTTTGTCAATTTCTATTGCGGTTTCTTTTACTATTTTAAAATACAGTTTAATTGCATTTACTATCTGGTTTTGATAGGACGACGATAAATTATGCTTTAAAATAAAGTTGTTATTATATAAAATAACATCATCATTTGTAATGTCTTTAATTGCTTTGGTATTGCAAAAGATTAAAAACGATTTTAAGGCTTCACAATAGGTATTTATTGTATTTGGGCTATACCTTTTTGATAACATGTAGCGTTTAAAAGTTTCAATACTGGCTATGCCTTCAGTATTAGGTAATAAAGTATGTGCTAAAGGAAGTTTAAAATGTAAGCGGTTTCGCTCAGTGTCAGGTAAATGCCAGTAGCGTTTTGAAGCACTCCAAAGTGCATCTTCAAACGTTTTTATTCGGCTTATTAACGTGGTATCTTTTTCAAAAAAAATAGCAATTCTTGGCGTTCCTTTGTGGCTGATTATTTTGGCGTTCCATTTCATATTTTAGTTGCTTTATGTAACAAATATAAAAATAATTCTCAAAAATTCATGCTTCTGGATCTTTCAGTTTTTTTTGTGTTTAAAAACAGTGTTACTTCATAGATGGTGTATAGATACTCCATAGATAGTGTATAGATAGTGTATGAAAGTAGTTTTTAGAGATAGTACCAAAAACTATAAAAAAAGCACCTCGTTAGAAGTGCTTTTGTGGGGAGAGCAGGATTCGAACCTGCGAAGTTTTCACAGCAGATTTACAGTCTGCCCTCGTTGGCCGCTTGAGTATCTCCCCAGGCCATTTCGATTGCAAATATAGAATTGTTTTTTATTGTTGCAAACTTATTTTTGGGTAATATGTAAATTATTTTATAACATTCTGAAAACTAAAAGTATAAAAAATCCCATTTTGAAATTATATTCAAAATGGGATTATTAATTATTATTTTATACCTAATATTGCTATTACTTTAGCTTTTAATTCTTCGCCGCTAAGGTTTTTAGCTACAATATTTCCTTTTGCATCTAAAATAAATGTGGCAGGAATTTGATCAACTTTATATGCCGTTGCAATAGGATCTTCCCAACCTTTTAAATTAGAAACCTGAGTCCAAGTTAATTTATCTTTTGCAATAGCTGCTTTCCATTTTGTAGCGTCTTCATCTAAAGAAACGCCAATAATGTTTAACCCTTTACTATGCAATTCATTATAAATGGCAACTACATTTGGGTTTTCAGCTCTACAAGGTCCGCACCACGAAGCCCAAAAATCAATAATAGTAACTTTTCCTAACGATTCTTTTAACGAAACGGTTTTGCCTTCTGGCGTTTTAGCAGAAAATTCAGACGCTTTAGTTACTTTTTTTTTTCTGGAGTCGCAGCCTTCAATTGCGCATCTAAAGCTTTCTTAACGGCTTTACCGCTTTTCGTTCCATGTAATTTTTTGTCTAATTTTTCAAACGCAGCTGTAGCATCTTTTCCTTGCATCATTCCTCTACTAACATAGTTTTCTAGAAAAAGCATTGACAAAATAGAACTTGGATTATTTTTCATAAAATCTTTAGATTTTGCATCCATCTTAGCAGCAATAGACTGCGCTAATTTGCCGTATTCTTGATTTAATTGTGTCTGAACAGCAACATCATTGGTTTCCATGGCTTTTTTCATGGCTTCATTGTTGTTCTTCTGAAAATCCATAATCGGTTTGTTAATAATAACCGATTCATCTGTATATTTTTGAAACAAGTCATTGTCAGTAGTTCCTGAAATTCTAGATTTTTGAATGTCTTTGGTATCAAAAGCAATAGCTATCGTACCGCTTTCAATAATAAAAGGAAGTGCTTTTTTAGATTGATATTGCGGGTCAATTACACCTTCAATACTTACAATTCCAATTTCAGGAAGTTCGCTTTTGCCTTCAAATTGAAACTTTCCTTCTTTGACTTCTACCGTATCCATTGCTACGGGTCCCATTTCGTTAGCACCTTCTAAAAATACTTTGGTGCCGTCTTTTATTCCTTTTGCAGTTCCTTCAACTTTAAATTTATTGCAAGAAATTAATATTAATGCCGAAAATAATAGTACTACTTGTTTCATTGTTTTTTTCTAATTGGTTATGCTGAAAATTCAGTTATTTAATTTATTAAAGGCAAATGTAATAATTTTTTTAGGATTAATAAAATCGTTTTAAATCCCAAAATAGATATCACTATCTTTGTAAAATGAATAGTTACAATAAATTTAATTTTCACAAACACACGTTTTGCTTGTTTCAGCAAGCAGAAGATACTGTTGTGGCAGATTTAAAATTAGGGTACAAAAGTGCTTCCGGAAGTGCCTATTATTTTACCGAATTGGGTGTTTACAGAAAATCCAATCATTGGGGAAGAGCAGCCAATTGCAGGTGGCGACTGATAACTAATTCGGACTATAAAAATCAAACTAAAAGTGTTGGTTTTGCCAGATGGACTGATTTTTATCCAAATAATGAAATTGAAAAATTGTTTTTTATTGGAGTGAATGAATCCAAAAATGAAGTGCATTTTAATCATAAAAACCATCCAAACTATACCAATCAATTGCTAAGAAATGCATCAGACACGACTAAAAGAATTAAAGAGATAAAAATTATTTTACAATCTAATTTATGGGCAAAACACGTTTTTTTTGACGATTTTGAAGAATTTAGAACGAAAATGCTAACAGAATTAAGTAATACCAATGAAAGTTTCGTAAATTTGAAGAAAATTTTGCAACATGGGAAGAAATAATGCCATAAATAAAGACAAGCATAAAAAGCAATTGGACAATCATTTGAAGAAAATTCAGAAAACCAAACAAACGTCTGCAGCTAAAAAAGCAGCAATATTAGAACAATACAAGCAATCGCTTAAAAACCAATAATGCATTCACAACAACTAGTTAATTTAAAACCAAAAGTTCAAACAATTATTGATTTATTAGCCAAAAAAGAGTGGAAAAACGCCCAACTTTTACAGCTTGAAGTGAGTGAGGAAGTGGAGAATTTAATTGATGAGGTGGTTTCAGACGACCATTTAATCGAATTAAGTAAATATCAGGTTTTGCTTACACATTTATTACTTAAAATTCAAAATGAATCACACTAATCCTTGCCCTTGCGGAAGTCACTTAACTTTAGAAGAATGTTGTTTGCCTTATATTCAATATGAAGCAATGGTAACAACTTCGGAAAAATTAATGCGTTCCAGATTTACAGCATTTTATCTACATGATGCCGAATATTTATACAAAACTACACACGTGTCACAAAAAAAATACACGAATAAATCAGATATTTTAACTTGGGCACAACAAAACATTTGGCAAAAACTAGAAATTCTAAACAGTACTGAAAACACGGTAGAATTCAAAGCCTACTATTTAGATGAAAATAAAATCCAGCAAATCCATCACGAAAAATCTACATTTATTCTTTTTCAAAATCATTGGTTTTATGTGGACGGAAAGTTTTATTAGTTTTAACTAAAAATTAGCATTCGTTTTCTTGTCATTTAAAAGTATCCTTGTAATTTTAAAGAATGAAAAAAGGGTTTTATTTTAAAACGTACGAAAAACCATTTAAATCACCATTTGAAGTACTTTTTGGTGTTTTTAAAGAATTAATTGTACACACTTCAGGCGACTTTGACGAAGCTATAGATTGGCTGCGAGAACTTGATAACGAATACAAATTAACTACACCAGACTATTCCATTGAAGATTTTATTGAAGATTTAAAGAAAAAAGGATTCATTCGTAAAGAAATAACAGGCGATGGAACAGGCGAGGTTACCATTACTTCAAAAACGGAACGTCTTATTCGTCAAGCCGCTTTGGATCAAATATTTGGAAATTTAAATAAATCGGGTAGCGGCAATCACAAATCGAAACAACTTGGTGGAGGCGATGAACTTACTGGCGAACTTAGAAGTTATAATTTTGGAGATGCTTTAGATAGAATTTCATTAACGGAAAGTCTAAAAAACGCACAAATCAATAATGGAATAGGCGAGTTCCAACTTACCGAAAATGATTTGGTAATTGAAGATACGCATTATAAATCGCAAATGAGTACTGTTTTAATGATAGACATTTCTCATAGTATGATTTTGTATGGCGAAGACCGAATTACGCCTGCTAAAAAAGTAGCGATGGCGCTAGCGGAACTTATCACTACTCGTTATCCGAAAGACACCATTGATATTTTAGTTTTTGGTAATGATGCTTGGCCTATTTCAATAAAAGAATTACCTTTTTTAAAAGTAGGACCTTATCATACTAATACCGTTGCAGGTTTGCAATTAGCAATGGATATGCTGCGTAGAAAACGTAATACCAACAAACAAATATTTATGATTACTGATGGAAAACCAAGCTGTGTTCGTGAAAAAGACGGCTCGTATTACATGAATAGCAACGGTTTAGACGAGTATATTGTTGAAAAATGCTATACGCAAGCGGCTCAAGCCAGAAAATTACACATTCCTATTACAACTTTTATGATTGCCAACGATCCCTATTTGCAACAATTTGTAGATAAATTTACGGAAGCCAATCAAGGAAAAGCGTTCTACACGGGTTTAAGTGGTTTAGGAGAAATGATTTTTCAAGATTACGAAGCCAATAGAAAAAAGAAACTGAAATAAGTAGTATCAAATCAAAGAAATTAAATAAAAAGCAGTAGCTAAATAGCGTTTAAAAAAATAGTATGACACATATAAAAACATTAGGTGAATTGATACAATCAGGCTATCAATCCAAAAATATAAAAGAGGAGTTACGTACCAATTTAAGAAATAAACTAATAGCCAAACAGCCAACCTTTACAGGTGTTCATGGTTTTGAAAATTCTGTAATTCCCGAGTTGGAACGCGCTATTTTATCACGTCATAATATTAATTTATTAGGATTGCGCGGACAAGCAAAAACACGTTTGGCTCGAAAAATGGTCGAACTTTTAGACGAATACATTCCGTTTGTTACCGGTTCTGAAATTAATGACGATCCTCTAAATCCAATTTCGCGTTTTGCTATAGATTTGATTGCTGAAAAAGGCAATGACACGCCAATTTCTTGGTTACATAGAAGCGAACGTTTTTTCGAAAAATTAGCCACGCCTGATGTTACAGTTGCCGATTTAATTGGTGATGTAGATCCAATAAAAGCGGCCAATTTAAAATTATCTTATGCAGACGAACGCGTGATTCATTTCGGAATGATTCCACGTGCCAACAGATGTATTTTTGTAATTAACGAATTGCCTGATTTACAAGCTCGTATTCAAGTAGCGTTATTCAATATTTTACAAGAAGGCGATATTCAAATACGTGGGTTTAAATTAAGAATGCCGTTAGATTTGCAATTTATTTTTACTGCAAATCCAGAAGATTACACCAATCGTGGAAGTATAGTAACACCTTTAAAAGATAGAATAGGTTCTCAAATTTTAACGCATTATCCAGAAACTATTGAAATTGCTAAAATTATTACAACGCAAGAAGCTAAGTTAGATGAAAATCAATCGTCTTTAGTACACGTGCCAAATTTAGCAAAAGATTTGTTGGAGCAAGTAGGTTTTGAAGCTAGAGAATCGGAATATATTGATTCAAAAAGTGGCGTTTCAGCTCGAATGAGTATTACCGCATATGAGAATTTGATTAGTACCGCCGAACGCAGAGCTTTACTAAATGGAGAAGAAAAAACAACGGTTCGTTTGTCTGATTTTTTAGGAATTATTCCAGCCATAACTGGAAAAGTAGAATTGGTTTACGAAGGCGAACAAGAAGGCGCTGGAGTAGTGGCGCAATATTTAATTGCCAATGCGATTCATACTTTTTTCCCAGGTTATTTTCCTAAAATTGAAAAACTGGAGAAACAAGATGTAACTACACCTTATACCGAAATTACCGAATGGTTTTTCAATGAATCAGGTTTTGAATTAACAGATGATTGCTCAGATGAAGTTTACAAAAACATCTTAGATGAGGTACAGCCATTAGAAAAATTAATTCAAAAATACCAACCAGAAATTGCAATATCAGACAAGTATTTCCTTAAAGAATTTATCCTTTGGGCTTTAGTAGAATATAAAAAACTATCAAAGGAAAGAACAGAAGATGGCTTTCAATTTAAAGATCCGTATTCAAGGTTTATTAGTAAATTGTCTTAATTGTCATAACATAAATACAAAATCCGTCTCGATTACTTCGGGACGGATTTATTTGTTTTTAATAGGATTTTGTCTTGTGTCAAAAATTCTATTAATGTAAATTTTATCTTTTCCTTCTCGGTAAGTTATTTTGCAATGATGATGAATTAACTTTCGGTATTCAAATTTTAGGTGTGTAAAATCTTCATCAACAGAACCAATTTTATTGAATTTGTGAAATGCTAAGATTTCAGTTGCTTCTAGAATTTCAGTTGCGATTTTAATTGACTTATTAAAACCGAACAATTTTACATTAAATCGAGTAACTTTTTCCAAATCTTTAATCGCTCTGTTGGTCCAAAAAACAGGTTTAATTATTCTTTCCAATTAGCAATCATTTTTTTGACTTCTTCTTGTGCATAAATATTTCCGGATTCAATATCTTTTTCAGATTCAGCGATCATTTTGTCTTTTTTAATTTGAACGAAATAAGATGTTGCCATGTCGTGAAATAATTGTACAAACTTATCATCACCGTTGTTGATGATGTCATGAAGTTCTTGTTTTAGTTCAATTGTACTCATATTAGAAAATTTATAAAACAAAATTACAAAAAAAATTTCTTCCCGAAGTACTGAGGTCGGATTTTAATTTTATTGCCACATTGGCTCATTAACTAATTATTTTCTTTTAAAAGTAGTTCTAATGACATCTTTTGGAAACACAACCATACTTTCAAATCCATTTTTATAAACTGTAGCCACACCAAAATAATGGTTGTCAATTACAAAGTTTTTCAATGTGTAATTGTCAATATTTCCAACAAATCTGGATTGGTTCCATTGAAAATCTGTAGTTAATCTCCAATATATTTTATAACCTAAGATTTGATCGTCATTTTCAATTTTGTCCCATTTTAATTTTACACTGGCTTCAACCGCTCCGCCAATAAGCACATTTTTAGGTGCAGGAGGAGCGCTTGCTAAAGTTGCTAATACTACAGAATTTACTGCAGTTAGTTTTTTAACGTATTCAAAATTAACGCCTTCTATTACATCACCGTATTTGATACCATTTTCGGTTCTTAAGTTTTGGTGTTGTCTGTTATAGTTTTCATGAGCTTCCATAATTCGGACACCTGCAAATCCTAAATCGTTAAAAGGTCTATGATGGCCGCCACGTCCAAATCTATCTAAACGATAAATTAGCATAGGGTTCATTTCTGGAAGATATGAAAGCGTTTGCTTGTGAATATATCGGGCTAATTGACGCGAAATGCCTTCTACTTCACCACCATAAAATCTTCGGTTATTAACTTCTTTTTCAGTATCTGTAGTAGAGGTAGGTTCTGAGAAAATTCGAAACGTTCTGTTGTCAATAACACCATCTATTCCTTCAATATTACCAATCATATCGTTATTTAGTACACCAATAATTTCCCAGTTGTTTTTCTTGGCATATTCTGCAAAACCTTTTCCTCCAAACAAGCCTTGTTCTTCGCCTGAAAGACCTAAATAAATAATGCTGTTTTCAAATTTATATTGAGATAAAACTCTCGCTGCTTCTATAGTACCTGCCATTCCAGAAGCATTATCATTAGCTCCAGGAGCATCTGTAGTGTAATCCATAGTATCTGAATTTCTACTATCAATATCGCCCGTCATTATTATATACCTATTTGGATATTTGGTTCCTTTTTGTACCGCCGCCACGTTTACTATCCAAGTGTCTTTGGGCACGCGTTCCCCATCATTAGTAGTAACAAAATCTTTTTGATAAAAAACGTCCAAGCAGTTTTTACAATCTTTAGAAATTAAATCAAATTCAGATTTTATCCAACGTCTGGCTGCACCAATACCTCGGGTCTTTGAAACCGTATCACTAAAAGTGTTTCTTGTTCCAAAATTGGCCAATTTAATAACGTCTTTTTGAATTCTTTCTTCCGAAATTTTATCTATTATTTCATATATTGTAGTTTCAGTATTTTGAGAAAATCCAATAAATGAAAAAAAGATACTAAACAAATAAATAGATCTCATCATAATTTATGTTATATATATTATATTCAAACTTACAAAAAAAATCCGTCTCGAAGTAATCGGGACGGATTTTAAATAAAAATAGTATTTTACAAAATATGTAATTCTTTCATACAAGCATGCATACTTTGATACGTTCTTTCAATGTCGTTATCTAAACCAATTGAAAAACGAATTAAACCATCAGTTAAACCCATTTCTGCTTGTTCGTCTAAAGGAATTTCAGAAGAAGTGGATGTACCTGGTGCGCTAAAAAGGGTTTTGTAAAAGCCTAAACTCACAGCCAAATACCCTAAATTTCTTTCTTGCATTAATTCCATTAAGGCATTGGCCTTTTCTAAACTTCCTACGTCAATAGTCATCATACCTCCAAAACCATATTCTGGGTTAATCATATTTTTGTATATAGTATGACTTGGATGACTAGCCAATCCTGGATAAACGGTTTTGATGCCGTCTGCTTCAAATTTATTTGCCAAATACATCGCATTATGACTGTGCTGCTTCATTCGGATATGAAGTGTTCTTAAGTTTTTCATTACCGATGCCGAACGTAAACTATCCATTGTAGGACCTAAAAGCATACTGGCACCAGAATTTACGTTTTTTAAATCGTTAATAAATGCTTGACTGGCACACGTTACACCGCCCACTGTATCCGAACTTCCGTTGATGTATTTTGTTAAGGAATGAATTACAATATCCGCACCTAATTTTACTGGCGATACCGATAAAGGTGAAAACGTATTGTCAACTACCAATTTAAGATTGTGCTTTTTCGCAATCTTAGCTAAAGAAGCAATATCGGCTACTTCTAATAAGGGATTACTCACCGTTTCGCAATATAAAACTTTAGTTGTAGAAGTAATAGCAGCTTCTACAAGGTCTAATTTAGTAATGTCTACAAAAGTAGTTTTTACACCAAATCTCGGTGCGAAATTTTTCAAAAAGGCATAGGTTCCTCCATAAATGGTTCTACTTGAAACCACGTGGTCTCCTTGTCCGCAAAGTTGTAAAATTGTTGGTGTTATGGCGCCCATTCCAGAAGCAGATACATTAGCGGTTTCAGTGCCTTCCATTGCTGCTAACGCTTTATCCAAATACAAATTACTTGGCGAGGAATGTCGGGAATATAAATAACACCCTTCTGCGTTCCCTTCAAAGGTATCAAACATCGTTTTAGCAGAAAGAAACGTGTAAGTAGATGAATCTGAAATAGAAGGGTTTACCCCACCAAATTCGCCAAAATACTGTAAATCTTGTATGTTGTCGGCTGGATTAAATGTGCTCATAGTTGTTTGTTTTTATCTATCAAAATTGAAAAAAATAAATTAATATTTCAACAATACTTTAAATATTTAGTTTATTTATCTATTAATTTATTAAATAATGGTTTATTTATCTATATTTTTACTTTTTTACGTATATTTACCAAATAAATTACGACACCAATGGATGCAATTGATAAAAAACTATTAGAATTGATGCAAATCGATTCTAAAAAAACAACAAAAGAATTATCAAGTAAATTAAATTTATCCGTAACTGCTGTGTATGAACGGATAAAAAAGTTAGAACGCGAAGGGATTATTCGTAAGTATGTTACTATTTTAGATAAAACAAAAATCAATAAAGGTTTTGTGGTGTTTTGTCACGTTAAATTAATTAAACATTCAAGAGATTTAATCTCTGAATTTGAAAAAGAAGTAGTAACGCTAACTGAAGTTTTAGAATGTTTTCACGTAAGTGGTGATTACGATTATATCTTAAAAATTTGCGTGAAAGATATGGAAGAATACCGAGAATTTATGGTAACGAAGTTAACTACCTTACAACATATTGGTAGTACACACAGCACATTTATGATTGGAGAAGTAAAAAATTCTACTTCATTTGTATTGAATTAAAATTAATGAAGTTTTTTCATTAAATAGCACTACATATTTATTTAAAAAACTTTACTTTTGCACTTTAAAATCACACTATTTACATTTTATAAAAAATATAGTTATGAGTCAATTTGATGTAACCATTATTGGTTCTGGACCTGGAGGATATGTAGCAGCTATTCGTTGCGCCCAATTGGGATTTAAAACAGCAATTATTGAAAAATACGCAACGCTTGGCGGAACGTGTCTGAATGTGGGATGTATTCCATCAAAAGCATTATTGGCATCATCGCATCATTATGAAGAATTGCAACATTTTGCAGACCACGGAATTGAAGTTTCGGGTGAAGTAAAAGTCAATTTAGAAAAAATGATTGCCAGAAAACAAGCGGTTGTAGACCAAACTTCTGGTGGTGTAAAATACTTAATGGATAAAAATAAAGTTACTGTTTTTGAAGGATTAGGTTCTTTTGAAAGCGCTACTTCTGTTAAGGTAACTAAAGCAGATGGTTCTTCAGAAATCATCGAATCTAAAAATATCATTATTGCTACAGGTTCTAAACCTTCAAACTTACCTTTCATCAAATTAGATAAAGACAGAATCATTACTTCAACGGAAGCTTTAAAATTAAAAGAGGTGCCTAAACATTTAGTAATTATTGGTGGAGGTGTTATAGGTATCGAATTAGGACAAGTATATTTACGATTAGGTGCTCAAGTTTCTGTAGTAGAATTTATGGATAGAATTATTCCAGGAATGGATGCTTCTTTATCTAAAGAATTAACAAAAGTCTTTAAAAAACAAGGTATGAAATTTTATACCTCACATAAAGTACAATCTGTAGATAGAGCAGGAGATGTAGTTACTGTAAAAGCAGAAAATGCAAAAGGAGAAATCATTTCATTAGAAGGTGATTATGCTTTAGTTTCTGTAGGACGTCGTCCATATACCGATGGTTTACATGCAGAAAAAGCAGGAGTAAAAGTTACAGATAGAGGGCAAATTGAAGTGAACAATCATTTACAAACTTCAGTTTCCAATATTTATGCAATTGGCGATGTTGTACGTGGTGCGATGTTAGCGCACAAAGCGGAAGAAGAAGGAGTAATGGTTGCTGAAATTTTAGCCGGTCAAAAACCTCATATCGATTATAACTTAATTCCTGGCGTAGTATATACTTGGCCAGAAGTTGCGGCCGTAGGTAAAACAGAGGAGCAATTAAAAGCAGAAGGCATTGAGTTTAAAGCGGGAAGTTTTCCATTCAAAGCATTAGGAAGAGCAAGAGCAGGAGGCGATACAGATGGATTTGTTAAAATCTTAGCCGATGCCAAAACAGATGAGGTGTTAGGGGTTCATATGATAGGTGCACGTTGTGCGGATTTAATTGCAGAAGCGGTTACCGCAATGGAATTTAGAGCATCTGCAGAAGATATCTCAAGAATGTCTCACGCACACCCAACGTTTGCAGAAGCCATCAAAGAAGCCGCTTTAGCTGCAACAGCAAATAGAGCGTTGCACGTGTAGAGAATTAAATTCCAAAATTTAAATTCCAATTATAAAAAAAATCCCAAATTCTTAAAAGTTTGGGATTTTTTTAGTTTATTACTTAGCTAATTCTTTTTCTTTTTGATAGCCAAATAAATGATCTTTTTTAATGATTTCTGCGGTGCCATCTGGTAGCATATCTTCCCAGCCAGACTCGCCTTTAGCAATCATTTTTAATATTTTTCTGGAGAAAATATCTAATGTTTTGTCATCGTAAGTTTCTATATCGGTAACTTTTCCGTTGTATTTAAAGAATTTATACAATTCTTTCATTCTCGGATGCACTTTTAAGTTTTCTGACGTAATTATTTCACCCGTTTCTGGATCTTTCATCGGATATAAATACACTTTTAAATCTCTGTAAAATAATTTTCCAAACGCTTCTAAAATTCCACCCGACATATGACGGTAGTATTTCTCATCAAAAATTTCTACTAAATTACTCACACCCATAGCTAAAGCAGTACGTGATTTTGTAAAAGATGAAAAGTATTCTAAAACTTTATAATATTCTTGAAAATTAGAAATCATTACGGTTTGACCTAAAGCACATAAAAGTTCTGCTCTGTCTAAGAAATCTCTTTCGTCAATTTCACCTTCAGCTTTTAAGTTGGAAAGCGTGATTTCGAAAACCACAAACGTGTTTTCTTTACTTACTTTATTTTCTTGTATAAACATCTCGTAAGATTGCTTATACATATCCATATTTACTTTTGTTACAGGTCGGAAACTACCACGTAACGCTAAAATATTCTTTTTATATAAAACAGCTGCTGGCAAAATATTCTTTCCTTCCGGATTAAACATTACGGCATCTGTAAAGCCGTATTTTACCAATTGCAAACTCATTAATCTGTTGTCTACATCTGCAAAACTTGGTCCTGAGAAATTTATCGTATCAATTTCAAGTTGGTCTTTTTCTAAATGGTCGTATAAATAACGCAATAATTTTTTGGCATCATTATGTTTGTAAAACGCGCCATAAATTAAGTTTACGCCCAAGATTCCTAAGGTTTCTTGTTGCAAACGGGCATCATTTTCTTTAAAACGAATGTGAATTAAAATTTCATTATACGCTTGGTCGGGTTCTACTTGGAATTTAATTCCTACCCAGCCGTGTCCTTTAAATTGTTTTGCAAAATCAATAGTCGCTACAGTATTCGCATAACTAAAAAACATTTTATTTGGATGCTTATCTCTTTTTAAACGATCTTCAATAAGTTTCGTTTCGTGCGTAAGCATTTTTCTTAATCTGCTTTCTGTAACATATCTACCATCTTCTTCAATTCCGTAAATGGCATCACTAAAATCTTTATCATAGGCAGACATCGCTTTTGCAATCGTACCGGAAGAAGCACCTGCTCTGAAAAAATGCCTCACCGTTTCTTGTCCGGCACCAATTTCGGCAAAGGTTCCGTAAATATTTTCGTTTAAATTAATACGGAGTGCTTTGTCCTTTGTAGAAGGGATTTGTTCAATAGCTTTGTCTCCTCTTAATGTGATTTCAGTCGTCATTTATTCAAATGTGTTTTTTGGCAAATTAAATTACTATGCAAAGTTAATAAATTATAGGTTTTAACAAGAGTATTTTGTTATTTTTGTAAAAAAGAAATTACTACTATTACAATAAAGTAGCACTTTTCTACTAAAAGTAGCGGGTAACTTTTTTAGCGTGTCAATCAAATACATATGAAATTATACTTCTTAGGAACGGGTACATCTCAAGGCATTCCAGTAATTGGGAGTACGCATTTTGTATGTTTAAGTGATGATGCAAAAGACAAGCGCTTGCGCGTTTCTATTTGGATACACGATGAAGATTTTTCAGTAGTTATTGATTGCGGACCCGATTTTCGTCAGCAAATGCTTACCAGTGGTTGTTCGCGTATTGATGGGTTGCTTTTTACACACGAACACGCAGACCATACAGCTGGTTTGGATGATATTCGTCCGTTTTATTTTAATCAAGGTGAAATTCCGGTTTACGGACATTCGCGCGTGTTGAAAAATTTAGCCAAACGATTTGATTATATCTTTGAAAAAGAAAACAAATATCCAGGCGCGCCTTCTGTGTTGCCAATTGAAGTGGTGAATAATCAAAATATAACCATTAAAAATCAGATCGTAATTCCAATTAATGCGATGCACGGAAATTTACAGGTTTTTGGATACCGAATCAAAGATGTTGTATATTTAACAGATGTAAAAACCATTGAGGATGCAGAAATAGAAAAACTTAAAGATGTTGAGGTTTTGGTTATCAATGCGTTACGATTTGAACCACATAATACCCATTTTAACATAGAAGAAGCTATAAATTTTATAAATTTGGTGCAACCTAAAAAAGCGTATTTAACACATATTAGTCATATTTTAGGATTGCACGAAGAGGTACAAAAACAATTGCCAGAAAACGTTTTTTTAGCATACGATAATTTAGAAATAGAAATTAAATAAATAGTAAAATGAAAAGGAGTTTATTACTTTACGGAATCGTATTTTCAGTATTAATTAATATTTTTCAATTTGTAAATTCTTCAAATATCTTGAAAAGAAGCGAAGAAGTGTCTACAATTAGTAAAAAGGAATTAAAAAAAGCACAAGATACCATTGCGAAATTACGCGACAATGATTCGTTTTCCTTAGACACTAATGAAAATGCGCAAGAGTATTATTTTGAATACGATGTAAAAGCATTACAAACGAAAGTGAAAGAAGATTTAACTGCTTTTAACGCCGACAAAAAAGGAAATAAATACGTTTCTTACGATCAAATTGGCGACAATCCGTTTTTGATAAATAATATTAAAATTTTAAATCATAGATGGATTATTGCTAATTTTTCTGATGGTAAAGTTTGGGGCGAAGTGTTGATAAAATACTTTCATAATGCTGATAAACCTACCGATTTTGAAACCGTAGAAACCTTAATTTATCAAGAAACGCTAAATTAAAAATGAAAAAACTTGTATATATTTTAGTACTGACATCGTTATTTTCTTGCGATTATATCTTAAAGAATCCACCAAAAGATACCACGGAAATGGATTCTATTGTGAAAAATCAGTTAAATGATGACAAAAACGAAAATGGGTGCGATTTAAAAGCAGGGTATAAATGGTCGAATATGACTAAAAAATGTGTGCGTGTTTTTGAAGAGGGCTATCGTTTAACCTCTATAGAAAGAGATTCGCTTGAAAGAAAAAAAAACGCCTTCTTTTTTGTGGATGAAGACAGTTTAATTGCAGAAGTTTTTTTACCAGATTCTAAAGAATCAATTGTTTTTAAAAGAGAAAGTGACGACCAAAACTTCAAATTTCAAAACTTCGAATTCCGAACCAACAAAGGTTTTTATTTGTACTACAAACAAACTCTTATGTTTCAACCTGCTATTCCTGTAGATACTAAAATTTTAGGCAAAGCCGAGGAGCATTAGGGGATTTGGGTATGAGGTTTTGGGTTTAGGGTAAAAGGTATTTTTATAAATCTGATTTTCTTTTTAGAAAATTTTGATGTATAAATTTATAAAAATATTCGTTTAACTTTTTTATTTGCAACTTTTACAATATCCATATTTCTTTCAAAATCTTTATTTTGATTTAAGAGTTTAAATATTTCTGTTTTAAAATTATAAATATCTCTATCAATTTTATTAAGTTTTGTTTTTTCTATATTTACTTGATTAGAGATAGAAATTTCGCTTACTATTTTATTATTTTTAGATATAGTAAATTTGTCATCAAAATTAGGCATAATTAAATTTTCCTCGCCATAAACATTTTTTTCCTTTAATTTTGTTAATTTGATATTTAAAAATCAATTCTATAATTTGGTTTTTCTCAATTTCAGATAATTCTATTTTATCCATATAATTATTATACCAATTAATTTTAAAATCTCCAGTTTTCAAATTCAATTCATAATTCGAATTAGAAATAGATAAATCAAAATTTTCTTGTTTTTTTGAACAAGAAATTAAAATAAATGTGATTAAAATTAGAATTTTATTTTTCATAATAATATTTTTTCGTTCTTCCATTTGAAACGCTAAAAGGTGCCTTCTACAGTATAATTATTTTATTCGTTTTGTCATCCTATGTTTGTACTTTATTTAGGATTTACAAAAATTAAAGTAAATTT
>NZ_JBBALQ010000030.1:0-16385 GCF_040402955.1 Flavobacterium sp.
GGATTTTTCAATTCCGGATTTTTATTCACAACAGGCACATCAATTTCTTGAGTTTTAACAGAACTTCGATATGTACTAGGAATTTGCTCAGTAAATGGAAGTTTATTGCCAGAAGTGTTTTCCATTTTAATTTTATACACTAGCTTTGCTTGGTTTCCAAGTTCTTTAGTTAAAGCGGTTTTTAATATAACAACATAATGTTCTTCAAGCCACTCGTAAAAGAATTTACTAGGAACTTGAATATGCAAAGCATTATCTTCTGATAGACTAATTGCTACTATTGGTTCAAACCAAGTTTTAAAGGCTTGTTCCTGTATGTTGTCCTTAATAAAGGACAAGCAATTATTCCAAACAGATTTTGCTGCATTAGTCATCATGTGTTGTAATTTTAAAAAAGTTTTTAATCTAATTTTGAGAAAAAGAAAGGGTTAACTTTTTTTTACGTAGATTTTTATTGGGAGAGCAAATATGTGAACAAATTTATTTAAAAAAAAATGAAATGCTATTGTAATTTAAAAAATATTGTTGTATGTAGTTTTGATTTTAATTTAATAAATAATTAACATTAATTTTAACAACAAAAAATATATAATAAATAATAATGAGAGAATACGAATTTACGGTACGAGTTAGATACGCAGAAACCGATCAGATGGGCGTGGTGTATCATGGAAATTACGCCCAATATTTTGAAATGGGTAGAGTAGAGTGGCTAAGGAATCTAGGTGTTTCATATAAATGGATGGAAGAAAACGGTGTAATGTTGCCTGTAGTTTCTTTAGAAATGAATTTTAAAAAACCAGCACGTTATGATGATGTATTGCGTGTAAAAACAATACTAAAAAGTCAAACTTCTGTGAAAATAGAATTTGACTATGAAATTTACAATGAGCAAAATCAATTGTTAACAACTGGCTATTCAATGCTTGTTTTTGTAGATATGAAAACAGGTAGGCCAATTGTTCCGCCAAAATACGTTTCTGATAAAATTAATGAAATAATATAATGGATTTAACTGAATTTGATCGCTTATTTGATAAAGAAAATTATAAAAGACACCCGTGGGAAATTTCCAGAAAAAAGGTGCTTTTTAAATTATTATCCGATTCAGAAATAAAATTCCCTATCAAACGAATTGTGGATATTGGTGGCGGTGATGCTTATATTATTAATGAAGTTTTTAAGCACAAAATGGCAGATGAGTATTTTACTGTTGATACCGCATATTCACCCGAAATCATAGCGCAATTGAAGCTGAATTATGGGGAAAATGAAATTCATTATGTACAAAATCTTACCGATTATTTCATTATGTTTCCTGCCGAAGAAAACGTTCTTTTCTTATGTATGGATGTCTTGGAACATCTAGAAAATGAAGATGAAATTTTACAACATCTAACGCATAAAAACAATTTTTTTTTGTTTGCAGTTCCTGCTTTTCAGACTGTTTTCTCGCAACACGATGTGTTATTAGGACATTACAGAAGATATAATCTACAAGATTTGAAAAAAGTTTTATACCATTATCAATTTCAAATTAAAGATAATGGATATTATTTCTCATCATTATTATGGGTTAGGTGGATTGAATGTATCTTTAATAAAAACAAAAAAGCGTCTATTGATAATTGGACAGGTACTACTTTTAAATCAAAGTTGCTAGTAGCGGTGTTGCAACTCGATTTTGCTTTTACTCAAGTAGTAAAAAAAATCGGAATTAAAATCTATGGATTATCGTGTTATTGTATTTGTAAAAAATAAGGGTTACAGTTCTTCAATCACAATTTCAAATAATGCAGTGAAAATTTCAATGATTTCTTTGGCGTTTTTTTTCCTTGTAGCAATCTGAATCTCGCAATTCAGCTCCATTTTCTGATGAACAATCTGAATGTTTTTTTCTTTAATAATTCGCATTACTTTGTTCATATTTTTATAATCGAAAGTAATTTTAAAATACTTGTCAATAGTTTTCTCAATAATATTAGCTTCATCTAAAGTAAGTTGAGCCGTAGTTTTATAAGCAGAAATTAATCCACCAACACCTAATTTTACGCCACCAAAATAACGTACTATTACTACTAACACATTAGTAATTTCAAAAGATTGAATTTGCCCATAAATAGGCATTCCCGCTGAATTACTTGGTTCGCCATCATCGTTGGCTCTAAACTTAATGTTTTCTGTACCAATCTGATAGGCATAGCACCAATGTCGTGCTGAAAAATGATCTATTTTTAATTGCTCAAGATGTTTTCTTACTTCAAGTTCTGAAGTAATAGGGTAAGCATAACCAAAAAATTTACTGTTTTTTTCTTTAAATAAAATATTTTCAACCGATTCATCAAGGGTTTTATACGTGTCTTTAATCTCGAAATCTTGCAATTTTATAATATTTTTTTATCGAATAAATTGGTTACATCTTCTTGTCCTACAAGTATTTGCCAAGTATTAATGCCTAAGGCTTTAGCGGCTTCAATATGTTCTGCAGTATCATCTACAAAAAGTGTCTTTTTTGGATTTAAATTATTTTGCTTTAAAATTAAATTGAAAACAGCTTCATCTGGTTTTCTTACTTTGATTTCGTAGGAAAAATAAATTTTATTAAAATGAGCATAAAATTCTCTGGCAAAAGTTAAACCTACTCGATGTTCAAATTTATCAATATGTGATGGATTGGTATTGCTTAATAAAAATATATCGTACTTGTTTTGTAATTTTTCTAAAAACTCCAAACGTTCTAAAGGAAAATCACCAATAATAGCATTCCAGGCTTCTCTAATTTCTATAAGATCCACATTTGGCAGGTGTTTCTGAATGGTTTCCATAATTTGCAATTCATCTATTTTACCGGTTTCAAATAAAATAGCTGCTGCTTTTAAATCGTCTGTCCAAGCTTTTAAACCTAATTTTTTAAACGCATCAACACTGGCTTGATGATTCAAGTTTAAAAATACATCTCCTAAATCAAAAATTATCGCTTCAATCATAATTTATGTATGTTTTTAGTTGGTTATTTTTAATTTTTATAGTTTTTTCAGGAATAAAATTAAATTCTGGTCGTTTTACGCCTTCTGAAATTTTAGTCTCTGCTATAAAAACCCTCGCTTCATCCCATAAATGGTTATCTATAAATTGTTGCAAAGTAAATGTGCCGCCTTCTACAATAACAGATTGAATATTTTTTTCAAATAAATGAGTTAATATATTAGAAATCAAATGAGTATCAAACTGTATACTTTCATAAGCGATATTTATCGAATGTACACAATTTTCTTCTTCTGTAAAAATTATTGTCGGATTTTTTTTATTTTTTACATGAAATCCATCTAGAATTTTGTTAGATTTATCAATAATAATTCGAGTGGGATGCTGTCCAAACCAATCTCTAGCATCTAAACTTGGATTGTCATTTAAAACAGTAGTTGTTCCAACTAAAATGGCTTGTTCTTCTGTACGATATTTGTGCACCAATTGCCTTGAATAGTCGTTTGTGATAGCAAAAGAGGTTTTTGAATTGGGTAAAAAAGGCGCAATAAATCCATCTGCCGTTTCTGCCCATTTTAGTATAATATATGGTCGTTTTTTATTGTGAAATGTAAAAAATCGCTTATTCATTCTCAAGCATGCTGCTTCTAAAACATCTAGTATAACTTCGCAGCCTGCTTTTTTTAATTTTTCAACACCTTTTCCCGCCACTTCTGAAAAACTATCGATACAACCAATTACTACTTTCGGAATTTTATGTTCGATAATCAAATTAGCACATGGAGGTGTTTTTCCAAAATGACTACACGGTTCTAAACTGACATAAATGGTGCTTTCAGAAAGTAATGCTTTGTTTTTAACTGAATTAATTGCAAGTACTTCCGCATGTGGTTCGCCCGCTTTTTTGTGCCAACCTTCACCAATTATTTTTCCATTATATACAATCATACTTCCCACTAACGGATTAGGATATGTAGTACCTAAACCATTTTTAGCCAATTGCAAACAGCGTTTCATGTATATTTCATGCTCAATCATCTTACAAATTTAGTACTTTTACATTTTATATTTACAAATGAATTATATAATAAGAGAAATTGAATCGAAAGATAATTTGAAAATCGCTACTGTGATTCGAAATGTTTTTGAAGAATTAGACGCTCCAAAAGTAGGAACAGCCTACGCAGATCCGCATTTAAATACTTTATTTGAAGTATATCAAGCAGAAAATGAAATATATTTTATTGTTGAAATGAATGGAACTATTTTAGGAGGTTGTGGAATAGGAAATTTAGTGGAAGCCGAATTCAAAATTTGCGAATTGCAAAAAATGTATTTAGCAAAAGAAGCTCGTGGAAAAGGAATCGCAAAAGCGTTGATGCAAAAATGTTTAACATTTGCCAAACAAGTAGGGTACGACAAATGCTATATTGAAACCTTACCATTTATGAAAGATGCGCAAAAATTATATGTAAAATTAGGCTTTAATTACATAGACGGACCTATGGGTTCCACAGGGCATAATGCTTGTGATGTGTTTATGATTAAAGATTTGTAAAATGTTTCACACAAATTTCCACAAATTTTTACCGATTAATTTATGGTAATTTGTGTAAATCGGTGTTTAAAAAATATAAAATGAATATTAAAAGTTTAAAAAAGCATTTTTTCTCTGAATTGGAAACCATTCAGGAAGATTCAGAAATAGAAAGTTTCTTTTTTATTTTGACGGAATTTCTACACAATTTAAAAAGAATTGATGTTTCACTTCACCCTGATTTTCAAGTTTCCGAGTTAGATTTAGAAAAATGGAATACCATTATTTCAGAACTAAAAACCGAAAAACCCATTCAATATTTAACTGGTGAAGCCTGGTTTTATGGCTTACGATTTGAAGTGAATGAAAATACGTTAATTCCAAGACCAGAAACAGAAGAATTAGTTGAATGGATAGTTGAAAGTCAAAAGTCGAAAGTCGAAAGTCAAAAGTTAAATTCTCAAAATCTAATAATCCAAAAATCTAACAATCTAACTATTCTAGATATAGGAACAGGTTCAGGTTGTATTCCGATTACTTTGAAAAAAGAAATTCCTTATTCGTTCGTTTATGCGATTGATATTTCAGAAAAAGCGTTAGAAACGGCACGTAAAAACGCTTTTGATAATCAAGTTGAGGTGAATTTTGTTCATCAAGATATTTTAAAATCTTCAAATCTTCATATCTCCAAATCTTCAAATCTCCTTTTTGATATTATCGTTTCCAATCCACCTTATGTTCGTAATTTAGAAAAACAAGAAATCAAGAAGAATGTTTTGGATTACGAACCGCATTTAGCCTTGTTTGTAGCTGATTCTGACGCGTTGTTATTTTATAGAAAAATAGCTCAATTGGCATTGAAAAGCTTAGCACCAAAAGGTAAATTATTTTTTGAAATCAATCAATATTTAGGAAATGAAACGGTTGTATTGTTAGAGCAATTAGGTTTCAATAATATAGAACTTCGTAAAGATTTTATGGGTAATTACAGAATGATTTGTTGTAGCCTATAATTTCAACATTCAAAATTGAACATTCGTTGTTTAAAATTACGAATAACGAACTCTGAACAACGAATTTTGAAGTTTATTTATTCATAACGCAACGCTTCAACAGGATCTAACTTAGAAGCTTTAATTGCGGGATACAATCCGGAAATAATGGTTACTATAAACGTGGTTGCAAATGCCGCAATAATAGCAGCCCAAGGCGTAACAAACTCAAAACCGGCAACTGAAGCAATTAATGTACCGAGTAATAATCCTAAAATTATTCCAATGATTCCACCAATCTGACTAATAATAAAGGTTTCGGTAAAAAATTGCCAAGCAATTGTACCTCGTTTCGCTCCTAACGATTTTCTAATGCCGATTTCTCGAGTTCTTTCTGAAACGGATACCAACATAATATTCATAAGCGCAATTGTTGAACCAAATATGGTAATAGCACCAATCGCAACAGCAGCAATATTAATTATTGCAATGTTTTCACCTAATTTCTGAATTAAATCGTCACTGCGTTTGATACCGAAGTTTTCTTTCTCAACCGGATTTAATTTTCTAACTCGACGCATAGTTACTATCGAATTATCAACGGATTCGTCTAATAATTGTTTGTTACTAATTTTCACAGCTATATCATAATTTATATTTGGCTGCGAAAATATAGAACGGGCAATTTGTATTGGAACGATAATTCGTAAATCTTGATTATTACCGAAAGTTGCTCCTTTTTCTTTTAATAATCCAATGACTTTAAATTTGGCACCTCTTACAGAAACAGTTTTGTCAATAGGATTTACGCCTTCAAACAATCCATCTTTAAAGTTTGCACCTACAATACACACATAATTATTATTATCAACGTCAAAAGAATTAAAATTTCTACCCGATTCTAAATCGAAACCATTATTTGGAATAAAATTTTCATCAGCACCTAAAACAGTAATTTCTGGATCCGTTTTTTTGTTGTCAAATTTTACTTCTGCATTCGCTGATGCTGTAAATGAAAGTGATGTAGCTGTAAAAGGAAATTCAAATTTATCTTTAAATGCTTTAGCTTGCGGATAGCTAATGATTGGATTTATTTTTTGAGCACCATCATTTCGGTTAATTTGTTCTGAAAAATCATACTGACTTATTGAAAACGTATTGGCACCCATTGAAGCGAAATTTCCAAATAGATTGTTTTCTAATGCTTTAGTTAAAGTTAAAATGCCTACCAAAAAAGTAATCCCAATAACAATAATAAATACTGTTAAAAAGGTGCGCAACGCTTGACTTCTAATAGAATCAATAGCAATTTTCGTATTTTCTTTAAATAATCCAATCATATCTATTTGTAGCTATTTCTATGTTTTTGTTACATTTTATTTAGAAAATTAAAAATTCATAAAACGGATACAGATATTGCCATTGATTTTTGCTATTGATTTTTGCGAATCCATTTAAAAGTCAGATATTTGTACCTTATTAGACATACATTATACAATTTTTCAATATACAATCATAAAAATGGCATCAAAACCAAGTATTCCTAAAGGAACTCGCGATTTTTCATCTACAGAAGTAGCTAAACGGAATTATATATTTTCTATTATTAAATCTAATTTTGAACAGTTTGGTTTTCAACCTATTGAAACCCCTTCTTTTGAAAATTCGGATACATTAATGGGAAAATATGGCGAAGAAGGCGACAGACTGATTTTTAAAATATTGAATTCAGGTGAGTATTTAGATAAAGTTTCAGAAGAAGATTTATCTGTAAAAAACACTAAAAAAATTGCCGGTCAAATCTCAGAAAAAGCCTTACGTTATGACTTAACTGTGCCTTTCGCACGTTATGTTGTGCAACACCAAAACGAATTAGAGTTTCCATTTAAAAGATATCAAATCCAACCCGTTTGGCGAGCAGATAGACCACAAAAAGGACGTTTCAGAGAATTTTTTCAATGCGATGCCGATGTTGTGGGGAGTAATTCGCTTTGGCAAGAAGTAGAATTTGTACAATTATACGACACCATTTTTACTGCTTTAGGTTTAAAAGGCGTACACATTAAAATTAACAACCGTAAAATATTATCTGGAATTGCGGATGTAATTGGTGCTTCTGATAAATTAATAGATTTTACCGTAGCATTAGATAAATTAGATAAAATTGGCGAAGAAGGTGTAAAAAAAGAAATGCTTGAAAAAGGAATTTCTAAAGCAGCCATTGAAAAAGTGCAACCGCTTTTCAATTTTACAGGAACCATTCCAGAAAAAATAGAAAAATTAGCTACACTTTTAGCTTCTTCAAATGAAGGCTTAAAAGGTGTTGAAGAATTGAAATTCATCTGTAATGCTATTAACGAATTAGGTTTACAATCGGCAAATTTAGACGTCGATGTTACTTTAGCTCGTGGTTTAAATTACTACACTGGTGTCATTTACGAAGTAGGTGCTCCAACGGGTGTCGCTATGGGTTCTATTGGTGGTGGAGGTCGTTACGATGATTTAACTGGTATTTTCGGATTAAAAAATATGAGTGGTGTTGGAATTTCTTTCGGATTAGATCGAATTTATTTGGTTTTAGAAGAATTAGGTTTGTTTCCAGAAACAGTAACTACCACTTCAAAAGCGTTATTTATTAATTTTGGTGAAGCTGAAACGTTATTTTCATTAAAAGCCATCATGCAATTACGACAAAATAATATTAAGGTAGAAATGTATCCTGATGCCGCAAAAATGGCAAAACAGTTTCAATTTGCTGAGAAAAAAGGGATTCAATTTGCGGTTTTAGTAGGGGAAGAAGAAATGAAACAAAATCAATATAAAATTAAAGATTTGATTTCAGGAGAACAAGAAACGGTTTCGTTAGATCAATTAGTAGAAAAATTAAAATAAAATATTACGCAGAGTTACACAAAGATAAACACAAAGACACCCAAAACTTTTTAGTTTAAACTTTGTGAAATTCTGATAATCCTCTGCGAACCTCTGTGTAACAAAATGAAAAAATACTTCCAAGAATTCAAATACAATTTCAATTTAGCGTTACCTGTTATTTTAGGTATGGTCGGTCATACGTTAGTTGGAGTAGTAGATAATATTTTTGTTGGACAATTGGGTTCTACAGAATTAGCGGCGGTTTCTTTAGGAAATAGTTTTGTGTTTATTGGAATGTCAATTGGAATTGGATTTTCTACAGCCATTACGCCAATTATAGCTGAATTTGATAGTACAAAAGATAGAGAAGGCGGAAGAACGGCTTTTCAAAACGGATTAATTTTATGTACTATTTTAGGTTTTGGATTGTTCTTTTTATTGCTTTTTGCCAAACCTTTATTGTCATACATGAATCAACCCGCAGATGTAGTAAAATTAGCTAAACCTTTCTTAGATATTGTTGGTTTCTCATTGGTGCCTCTTGTGATTTTTCAAGCATACAAACAGTTTGCGGACGGAATGAGTGAAACCAAATATTCTATGTATGCTACAATTTACGGTAATATTATTAATGTAGTAATTAATGCTTTATTGGTTTTTGGATTGTTTATGTTTCCAAAAATGGGTATTGTTGGCTCTGCGATTGGAACATTAATCGCACGTGTATTTATGGTTATTTACATGCACTATTTATTGTCTAAAAACGAAAAATTCAAATCCTTTTTTAAGAATTTTGGTTGGCAATCTTTTCAAAAAAGTGTTTCAGATAAAATTATTAAGTTGGGTATTCCTTCCTCCATGCAAATGTTTTTTGAGGTGGCTTTATTTACTGGCGCCATTTGGTTGTGTGGTATGATTGATACTACCAGTCAGGCAGCCAATCAGATTGCATTAAGTTTGGCTTCGCTAACTTTTATGTTTGCGATGGGATTAAGTGTTACGGCTATGATACGTGTGGCCAACCAGAAAGGATTAAATGATTATAAAAAACTAAATACGGTAGCGCATTCTATTTTTTTAATGGCCATTATTTTAGAAATTATTTTTGCTGCAATTTTTATGGTGGGGAGTCAGATTTTCCCTTCGTTTTTTGTAAATTCAGAAATGGCATTAAATGCATCTGAAATAAAAGAAGTACTTTCTGTATCATCAAAATTATTAATTATTGCTGCTTTTTTCCAAATTTCAGACGGCATTCAAGTAGTAGTTTTAGGCGCATTACGTGGTTTACAAGATGTAAAAGTGCCTATGTATTTAACCTTTGTGGCCTATTGGATTATTGGTTTTCCAATATCTATTTATTTGGGATTGTATACAAATTTAAAAGCAGAGGGCGTTTGGATTGGTTTATTAGCTGGATTAACAGCCGCTGCATTGATGCTTTACCTGAGATTTCGATTTCTATTAAAATTACATAGATAAAAGACAAAAGATAAAAGAGGAAAGACAAAAGATTTGTACTTTTGAAAATTGAAAATTTATAATTGAAAATTTTAAAATATGGAATTACCAAAATTTGTAACAGGCGACAACACCGATTTTCCAGATGATATTTTTGTCATTCATTTAGAATATCCTCGATTTTTTATCAATCTAAAAGATGATTCTGTAGAATTTTTAGAAGATGTTGAAGAAGAAGATCAAAAAGAACTGGAGGTTGAAATGGAACATTTAATTACGCTAGCTGGCGAATTTTACGACCGAGAAATGGAACGTTACGAAAAAGCATAATAAAAACCGATAGTTAATCTATCGGTTTTTTAATCTAACAATCTAAAAGTCTAAGAAATCTAAAAATCTAAGTAGTCTAATACGTCAAACCTAAGAACTGCAGCTTAGCATAGAACTTCCAATTTTTTCTCTAGCCCAATCGGGTCTTTTTGCAAACCATTTTTCAAATTCGGGCTGTTCCTCATAGGGAAGTATAAGCAGTTTGTACAATTCATTTAATAACGAATAATCTTCTTTTTCTGCTAATTCAATAGCCATTTGCGCCATATAATTTCGTAAAACATATTTCGGATTCACCGAATTTTGAAGTGTTTTTCGTTCGTTATCTGAAAGTAGTTCTTTATTTAAAAGAGCTACATAATGTGCAAACCAAAAATGCCAAGTTTCTAAAATAATTCCTGTAACTTCTTCAGGTTTGTAAAAGGCGTCAGTAATTTTTGCCAAACAAACTTCACTTGTATCTGTTTTTTCAATCTGATTTAGATTTCTAAAGAAAATCGTATAATCTGTTTCCGTTTGTTCTAAATTATAAAGTAATTGTTGAATCAGATTTTCGTTTTCGTCATTTTTGGATGTAATACCTATTTTTTTCAACATCATTTCTAAAAAATCTTTATCGTATTTTTTGGCATAATCATTTAGAATTTCTTCCAAAGGCGCTGCTTCTTCAATTAGCGGATATATTGCATTTGCCAATTGATATAAATTCCATAAAGCAATATTCGATTGGTTGCCAAATCGGTATCTTTTTCCTGCTGCATCAGTTGTATTGGGCGTCCAATTCGGATCGAAGTTTTCAAGCCACCCGTAAGGTCCGTAATCAATGGTGATGCCGTGAATACTCATATTGTCGGTATTCATTACGCCGTGTACAAAACCCACTCGTTGCCAATGAAGTAGTAATTCTCTTGTTTTTTCGGCAATAGTTTTAAAAAATGCAATGTATTTTTCTTTTCCTGTTGTATTAATTTCAGGATAATAATTTGTAATCGTATAATCGGCAAGTAATTTTAAATTTTCAACGTCATTTTGAGACGACAACAATTCAAAACTTCCAAATCGTATAAAACTTGGCGCTATTCTACAAACAATCGCCCCTTTTTCTACTGCCGCATTTCCATCGTACATTACATCTCTAACCACTTCATCGCCAGTTGAAATTAAAGATAAAGAACGAGTTGTTGGCACACCTAAATGAAACATTGCTTCACTACATAAATGTTCTCGAATAGAAGACCGCAACACAGCTAAACCATCAGCTCTTCTGGAGTAAGGTGTAGGTCCTGCGCCTTTTAATTGTAATGTAAATAACTGATTATTATGTTCAATTTCACCAAGTACAATTGCTCTACCATCGCCCAATTGTCCTGCCCAATTCCCAAATTGATGACCAGCGTAGTTCATAGCAAACGGTTTAGCGTTTCCTATAATTTTGGCACCAGATATTAAATTTAAAAACGCCTCTGAGGCAACAAAATCATCCGAAAAACCAATTAAATTCTGAACTTCTTTGGAAAGATGAATCAATTTTGGCCGACTTGGTATTTTTGGTTTTACATAAGAAAAAGCGGTATTATTTACTTGACGCGTAAAGTTTTCTTCAATTGGATCTGAAGGTAAATTTGTAATGAACTTATGTAGAAATTGAATAGACATTAGCTTTTAATAATTCACAAAGTTACTGAATAAAATTTTTAAATATTGTCTATTAAAATGTATATTTGTGACAAATTTCGTAAGATGAATGCAATAGAAACAAAATCTAAGTTAGAAACTTATTTTCAGCAGTTTAGAAAAGATATCATCGGTATTAATCAATCGTTTGTTTCGCCTTTTGGAGAACAAAAAATTGTTTATACGGATTGGACGGCAAGCGGAAGATTGTTCCGTCCAATTGAAGAAAAACTAATGGATACTTTTGGACCTTTTGTAGCCAATACGCATACAGAAACTTCAATAACTGGAACAGCAATGACGATGGCCTATCATGAAGCGCGTCATATTATAAAACGCCATGTAAATGCTACAGATAATGATGTTTTGATTACAGACGGAACTGGAATGACTGGCGTTGTAAATAAATTACAGCGTATTTTAGGTCTTCGAATTCCGGAAAATTTAAAAGAATATACTACCATTTCTAGTGAGTTAAAGCCGATTGTTTTTATATCGCACATGGAGCATCATTCTAATCAAACATCTTGGTTAGAAACTATTGCCGATGTGGTAGTGATTCCTGCAGATGAGAACGGCTTATTTTCCATAGAAAATTTCACAAAATTAGTGCATGAATATAAGGATAGAAGTTTTAAAATTGCATCTATAACTTCTTGTTCAAACGTAACAGGAATTAGAACACCTTATCATGAAGTAGCAAAAATTATGCATCAAAATAACGGTGTTTGCTTTGTTGATTTTGCCTGTTCAGGACCTTACGTAGAAATCAACATGCATCCAGAAGATAAAGAAGCGTATTTAGATGCGATTTTCTTTTCGCCACATAAATTTTTAGGCGGACCTGGTTCTTGTGGTGTGATGATTTTTAACAAAGAACTTTATAAAAATAACATTCCAGATTGTCCTGGTGGTGGAACGGTTTCTTGGACAAACCCTTGGGGTGAACACCAATATATTGACAATATTGAAGATAGAGAAGACGGTGGGACGCCTGGTTTTTTACAAGTGATAAAAACGGCGCTTGCGATTCAGTTGAAAGAAAAAATGGGTGTGCAATCTATTTTAGAAAGAGAACACGAATTGGTTGATTATATTTTTGAACGATTAGCACCAGTTGAAAACATACATATTTTAGCCGCAGAGCATTCGGATAGGTTAGGGGTAATTTCATTTTACATTACCGATTTACACTTTAATTTAGGAGTAAAATTATTAAACGATAAATTCGGAATTCAAGTTCGTGGTGGTTGTAGTTGCGCCGGAACATACGGGCATTATTTGCTAAATGTAAACCAAGAAACCTCAAATTCTATTACTTGCAGTATAAATGAAGGCGATTTAACCAATAAACCAGGTTGGATTAGAATGTCAATTCATCCAACAACTACGTCAGAAGAAATTCAATTGGTTTGTGATGCGATTATTGATGTTGCAGAAAACTTCACCTCTTGGCAAGAAGATTATATTTATAATCCTACAAAAAACGATTTCAATCATAAAGACGATACCAAGCCAGAAGTAGCTATGGTGAAAAGTTGGTTTCTATAAACACATAAGAACATAGGAACATAGGAAAATATAAAATAGTTTGAGTAGCTTAGCTATACAAAGAAAATATAGGTTTGTTAAAAAGATTATATAATGCAGGTAAAGAGTCTAAATATGAAGTCAAAACAAATAACCTTTATAAAGAAAATAAGTAAGGGCTATTTATTTAAACTTTTTTTATTCAATTTGATATTTGTACTACTTTATAAGTATTATCAACCATTATGTGAACCTTGTCTTATTTGTACTGATTGTCCACCTTGCCTTTCCAAGCAGCAATACTTTATTTTATATTTTGGTTTAGCTTTAAATAGTATAATAGGTTTGTACTGCCTATATAAATATAGTAAAATGAAAAAATAAAAATTATTTTTTCCAAAACCCTTCACCTTTTACCCAACACCCAACACCTTTTACCTCATATGCTTCCAACGTTTATGCGTCCACAAGTAAAATTCTGGGGCGCCATAAATTTGTTGTTCTACTAATTTCAGGAAATTGCTAGTGATTTCGTAATTCGGTATGTCTTTGATGTTTTCATCACAAAGGATTTCGAAACTACCTTCATAATAACCTCGTTTTAATTTCTTAGTTTTTAAGAAAATCACATTCATATCGTATTTTTTGGCTAACATTTCACCGCCTGTATGAACCGGAACTTCGATTCCCATAAATTTTTCCCAATGGTGTGTAGTACTTAATTTTGGCGATTGGTCACTAACCAAGCCATATAAACTATAATTTTTATTTCTAAAATTAGTAGCCATCGTTGGAATGGTTTCTTTACTATCAATTAGATTACTTTTAAATTTAGAACGAATTTGGCGAACTAATTTATCAAAATACGGATTGGCTAATTTTTTATACACACCATAACCCTTAAAGTGAATATGATAATTCATAGAAACCGCCCATTCATAACTGGCATAATGCGCGCACAGTAAAGCAATACTTTTTTCTTTTTTTTCTAATTCATAGTACACTTCCATATTTGAAAAGGTGTAGCGTTTTTCAATTTCCTTTTTTGAAATTGATAATGTTTTTATCATTTCAAGAAATAAATCGCACAAATGAGCATAGAATTTTTTCTCAATTACTGTTCTTTCCTTTTCAGATAGATGGGGTAGTGCTAGTGCAATATTTCCACGTACCACTCTTTTTCTATATTTAAAAATGCGATACACAAGAAAGTACACAAAGTCAGATAATAAATACAATATAGGAAAAGGTAATATGGAAATTAACCAAATGAACGGGTAAATGATAAGATATAATAGAAATTGCATGAATATTTTTTTTACAAATATACGTGTTTTGTTATTTCTTAAAAAATTATAGCATAATATGTTTTTGGTATTGATTTTTCAATATTTATAGTACCTTTAGCTTCATTAAATTATTAGATATGTATTCTGTTTCAACCATTATTATTGCTAGTACAGCTTTGGCTACGTTTATGGGTTTGTCCAATGTTGCTTTTTTTGATCGTTTTAAATTCAGCATTTCAAAAATTAAATCAGGCGAACAATTTCGAATGATTACTTCCGGTTTTTTACATGCCGATTGGTTTCACTTTGCGTTCAATATGTTTAGTTTTTGGAGTTTTGCTAATTTTTTAACTCAAGAATTTAGTACCACAAATTTTCTAATTATTTATTTTGGTAGTATGTTAATTGGTAGTGTGTTAACCTATTACATACATAAAAACGAACCCTATTATTCTGCTATTGGGGCTTCGGGTGCGGTGACAGGAATTATTTATTGCGCCATTTTATTATATCCAGAAATTGAGTTGAGAATGTTTTTTGCCATTCCGATACCAGGATATATTTTTGCTTTTCTGTATTTGGGATATTCCGTTTATGGTATGAAAGGGAGAAATGATAATATTGGGCACACCGCACATTTAGGTGGTGCCATTGGCGGTTTACTAATTACATTACTTTTAGTACCAAGTCTGTTTCAATCCCGTTTAATTTTTATTGGTATTTTGTTAATTCCAATTGCAGTTTTAATGTATTTAGTAAAAACCAAAAAAATATAGTTTGTATAAAATATAAAAACCAGAACGAACTTCTGGCTTTTTAAAATCTAAGAATGGCGAGTAGCCATAAACAACTTTTTAAAGGTTTTATAACGGTTTGCGGCTTGGCGAAGGTGGCGATTTTACCACTGAACATTATACGAAGCACACACTTCAAATTTACGAAAAACTGTCATACGAAGCACTACACCGCCACTTTTGCCAAACCGCTGTTATAAGCTGGCCTTCTGTCTGTCGAGGTTGTAGAGTTCTTGCCTGCCGTTGGTTTCGCTGTAATTGTCGAGCTACTTTTGTGTCGCCAGAGCGGTTGCAGGTTTTTAAAATTTTAGAAGGGGAGATTTTAAAAAATAAAATTTTCTTTGGGTGGCAAAGGTGAAAGCTCTTTTGCAATTTTTGGTCTGTGCGTTGGCTTGTGCGAATTGCAAATGTGCTTACACCTGTGTGATGGCTTAACTGTCTTACATATAAATCACCTTTACACTAATTGACTTGTTTTCTTTTAACTCAAAACTTGCTTTTGAAAAGTTAGGTCTGTTTGTCAAACCAATTGATTGATAGTTTGAGAAACCAATGCCTTCTATTGGCAAAACAAATCCTTTGTCAATTTTACAATTCTTGTTCTCATCGTGTAAAATGTTAACTGCATACTTTCCTGATGGAATATTTTTAAAAGTAATCGTAGATGAGCCGTTTATAATTTCTCCTTTCAAAATTTTGTAATAATTCTCATAATCTTCATCGGGAATTGAGCCGTCTTTGTTATACAGTGCAAATTGAACTATTCTCTTTGCATTCCGTAAATTCTTTACCTCTATGGTTAAGGAATAAGTATCTGTATTGGGATTGGCAAATGAATAAAGTGTTAGTGATAACGCAAATGCGATTAGTGTTATGATTGCTATTTTCATTTCAATTATTTTTTACGATTTATTTTTTC
>NZ_JBBALQ010000031.1:0-15861 GCF_040402955.1 Flavobacterium sp.
AACCCTAATTTGCTGATTAACAGTGGTTAGGGTTTTAATTTCGCGGAGAAAGAGGGATTCGAACCCCCGGACCTGTTACAGTCAACAGTTTTCAAGACTGCCGCATTCGACCGCTCTGCCATTTCTCCAATAAGACGTGCACCACTTTCGTAATGCGAGTGCAAATATAAAAGGTTTTTTCTATTAAAAAAACAAATGCATTACTTTTTTTGTAAGTTTTTTTTAAATAGCTGATAGTCACTATTTACTCCCTTACTTTAAATTTAATAATTCAAATATTCCGTTATTTCTAAGCCGTAACCTATCATTCCCACACGTTTGTTTTGGTACGAATTGGTTAGTAACTTAATCTTAGTAACATCTATATCATGTAAAATTTGCGCACCAATTCCAAAGTCTTTCGTATCTACAGCAATTCGTGGTGTTGTAAAATCACCTGAAGCTTGCAAGCGTTTCAACTCGGCCAAACGATCCAACAATTCCACCGATTGCATTTCCTGATTGATAAACAAAATCGCACACTTCTCATACGATTCAAATTTCTTAAAGATATCTTCTAACTTCTTATTTAACGTATCGGTTAAACTACCCAATATATCATTCGTTACTTGCGTAGAGTTAATACGAGTTAAAATGGCCTCACCCATACTCCAACTTCCTTTAGTTAAAGCAATATGCACCTGTTTGTTCGTAACTTGCAAATACGCACGCAAACGGTACGTTCCAAAACGGGTTTGTATTTCAAAGTCTTCTTTTTTCTTAATCAAACTGTCGTGTTGCATTCGGTACGCCACCAAGTCTTCAATAGAAACCAATTTCAAATCGAATTTCTTAGCCACCTCAACCAATTCTGGTAAACGTGCCATTGTACCATCATCATTCATAATCTCACAAATCACACCAGCAGAAGAATAACCTGCCAAACGGGCAAAATCAATGGCCGCTTCTGTATGCCCTGTTCTTCGTAACACCCCACCTTGACGGGCAATTAAAGGAAAAATATGTCCTGGTCGTCCCAGTTCATAAGGTTTGGTATCTGGATGCACTAAGGCTTCAATAGTTTTAGCACGGTCGGCAGCAGAAATTCCGGTAGTTACCCCATTCCCTTTTAAATCTACAGAAACTGTAAATGCCGTTTCCATGTTGTCCGTATTGTTCGTCACCATGGTATGCAATTCCAATTCCTTACATCTCGATTCGGTTAACGGAACGCAAATAAGCCCTTTTCCGTGCGTAGCCATAAAATTGATCATTTCAGGCGTAACTTTGTCAGCAGCGGCTAAAAAATCGCCCTCATTTTCTCTGTCTTCATCATCTACCACAATAATCATTTTACCCTGACGGATATCTTCTATGGCTTCTTCTATGGTATTCAGTTGTATTTTATGACTCATTAGTTGTAATGTTTTCGCTAGGTAGCGAATTAGTATTTCGTTTCGTTAGCATTTTTTTAATGGGTACAATCAGCCAATCTAAATCGATGGTTAATCCCATATCTTTAGTGGCTCTATACGTAAATAATATGGCAAAAGGTGTCAATATCAAAGCACCTGCAGCAACTCCAATAAACGGAGGAATGGCGTCTTGGCTAGCTAATTTTTTACCAAAGGTATTGGCAAAATTAAATGTGATAAAAATTGCTACCGCAAATACGATAGGCAATCCAAGCCCCCCTTTTCTAATAATAGCACCCAAAGGAGCACCAATAAAAAACATCAACAAACACGAATAGGCAATTAGTATTTTATCGTAAAACCCAATCCAGTGGTCGTTTATGTTGTTTTGTTTAAACTCCAAATCGGTTTTATACCCATCCAAAGTAAAAATAGTATTGTTAAGATTGTTCTTTGCAACGTCTATTACTTGTGCTTTTTTATCGGCAGGAAATAAATCCATTAAATCGTCAGTTGGTTTTGGTAACTTAGGCACCACTACAGAGGATACCACAGGGACATTGTACACCATAGAAAGACTTTCTCCACTTTTATCTAAGTTATCGCTATACGAGACAACATCTTTATTAAAAGTCAATTGCAGCGAATCAATCGTATATTTCAATTCGCTCATATTTAGCATATTATAGGTATTTACCAAATCGTTGCCTTCGTTAGCATTTGTATTTAGTTTAGCTAAATCAATAGTAACCGTATATTTCTTAAAACTACTTTTAGCAAAAGGCAGCTTGTCGCGCTCTTCAAACTTTTTGGGCTGAATGTCCTCGTAATAATTACCATCTAATAAATCCAACTGCAATAAATTGGTAGATTCATCACTTTTCAATATGCCTTTTTTAGCTTTAATAACGGTAGTCACCATACCAAACTCTCCTTTCTTCATATGCATCGTAATACCCTCTAAAAACGAGCCGTTTTCCCCCGATTTCTTTTCTACATAAATAGAAGTAGTTGTACCAATTTTACTAAATTGCCCTTCACCAATAGCCATAGCCGGTTTGGTTTGCACAATGGTTTTTCTTAAATTAATAAAACGAAATTGTGCTTCAGGAATAATACTATTTGCAAATAAAAAGGCAATACCACTGAACAAAACGGTACAAACAATTAAATACCGCATAGCCCTACCCAAAGAAATTCCACCCGATTTCATAGCCGCAAACTCATAGTTTTCAGCAAAGCTACCAAAGGTCATAATGGATGACAATAAAATAGACAAAGGCAACACCAAAGGCACCATAATAGGCGAATAGAAAAAGATGAATTTTAAGATGGTCATAAAATCCAAATCCTTACCCGCTAATTCAGCAATAAACAACCAAATACTTTGTAATATGAAAATAAAAAAAAGGATTACGAATACCGTAGCAAACGTAATCAAGAATGTTTTTAATAAATATTTATCAATTATTTTCATGGAGTGGGTATACGAAAAGATACTACTTAATCGGCTTTATTAATATAATAATTTGGATATTTCGCTTTTACAAAGGTAAACTGATTTTTTGCTAACTTTTGGTTAAATTTAAACGAAGTAACTGTTAAAGTGGTTCTGGTACCGTTTTTACCTACTTCAATTAGGTTGTAGATATGATTGGTTTTGGTATCAATACCGATTAAGATTTCTTTTCGTTTATCTGTTACACTTGAAGGTGTAAGTTTTACATATTGAATGGTTTTCCCAGCCATAGGTTGTTTGATATCCATTGAATATTTGAATCCTTTTTTAAAGAAGGTAAATATTTTGTTTGGAGACATGGTGTTGGGATCACTCTCATCATTCTTAGAAACTGTAATTTCTTCATCTTCTGGTAAGATGGTATAAATTTTCTTTCCATCAAATAGTTTGGTTACGCCCATAAAAGTTAAATAGTACTTGTTACCTTGTAACATAACCGAACCTTTATTTTCCTGATTGATGTTTTCTGCTGAATTATTGATAGCATATTTGAAGTCAATCACCATATTTTTATACGATTTGGCCTTGCTAACTACTTTATCTAATAATGCTTTACCCGCATTTTTCTCTTTCGGTGGAGTATCTTCTACAGTTGTAAATGCCACTAAAAAAAGGGCTATAACTGATAATGTAACTAATTTTTTCATTATACTGTTTTCAATCTATTGTTCGTTCTTAAAAAATATTTCTAGCGAATTCATATCCGTAATTAAAACTTGTCTGGCTTTGCTACCTTCAAAAGGACCTACAATACCTGCGGCTTCTAACTGGTCAATAATTCGTCCTGCTCGGTTGTACCCTAATTTTAGTTTTCTTTGAATTAAAGATGCCGAACCTTGTTGTGCAGAGACAACTACCTCAGCCGCATCTCTAAATAAAGAATCACGTTCCGATATATCCATATCAAGTTTTATGCCACTATCTTCTCCAACATAATCTGGCAGTAAATACGCATCGGGATACGCCTTCTGTGAACCAATAAAATCACAAATACGTTCTACCTCTGGGGTATCTACAAAGGCACATTGCACACGAATTAAATCATTTCCATTAGAAAACAACAAATCCCCTCTACCAATTAATTGGTCGGCACCTCCTGAATCTAAGATGGTTCTTGAGTCAATTTTAGAGGTTACTCGAAAGGCAATTCTTGCTGGGAAATTGGCTTTAATCATACCCGTAATTACATTCACAGACGGACGCTGCGTAGCAATAATCAAATGAATTCCGATAGCACGAGCCAATTGAGCCAAACGCGCAATAGGCATTTCTACCTCTTTACCCGCTGTCATAATTAAATCGGCAAACTCATCTACCACTAAAACGATATACGGTAAAAAACGGTGTCCATTTTCTGGGTTTAATTTTCGTTGTTTAAACTTATCGTTATACTCTTTAATATTACGCACCATCGCATCTTTAAGTAAAGAATACCGATTGTCCATTTCCAAACACAACGAGTTTAAGGTATTGATTACTTTGGCATTATCGGTAATAATTGCCTCATCTGTATCAGGTAATTTAGCCAAATAATGACGTTCAATCTTATTAAAAAGTGTTAATTCTACTTTTTTCGGATCCACCAATACAAACTTCACTTCCGCTGGATGTTTTTTGTATAATAATGATGTCAATACGGCATTTAACCCTACCGATTTACCTTGTCCAGTAGCTCCTGCCATTAATAAGTGAGGCATTTTAGCCAAATCCACTACTAACGTTTCATTAGAAATGGTTTTTCCTAAAGCAATAGGCAATTCCATTTCTGCTTGTTGGAATTTAGGCGAAGCAATCGCACTTCTCATAGAAACCATCGATGGATTGGCATTTGGTACTTCAATACCAATAGTTCCTTTACCAGGAATGGGCGCAATGATACGAATACCTAATGCCGATAACGACAAGGCGATATCATCTTCCAAACTCTTAATTTTAGAAATACGAATACCTGCTTCAGGGACTATTTCATATAACGTAACGGTTGGTCCAACAGTCGCTTTAATTTGAGCAATTTCTATTTTGTAGTTCTTTAACGTATCTACAATCTTATTTTTATTTTCCTCTAATTCTGCTTGATTAATCGTAATGCCTACTCCCGAATAATCTTTCAGCAATTCAATAGATGGCATTTTAAAATTAGACAACTCTAAAGTTGGATCAAATTCGCCAAAATCTTGCACCAAACGTTGGGCGATACTTGCTTCTACAATGTCTTCCTCTTCTGGTTTTTCAATAACAAAAGAAGCGTCTTCTGTAGCTATAATTTCAGGTTGTTTAGTGGTTTCTTGTGGTGGTGTGTCTAATTTAATTTCAGACGCATTTTGTATGGTTGGCTTCAAAGCCGATTTATCAATTTCAAATGATGAAGGCACGTCTCGATCAATCACTTTCATGTTTGTCCATTCATCATCAGGTGTTTCTTCAATAATAAGGCTTTTCTTAAAAGAAGTCACCGGAATAGGGGCTTCATCATCAACTTCTGACAGAATAGTGTTTCCTGTTTCACCTTCATTTTCATCATCAACGGCTAAGGGTGAAGGTTTCGCATCTAAAAAGTCTTTTAATTTATCTGGAGAGACTTTAACCTTAAAAATTAAAAATACAATTACACTGAAAACTAAAATCATAATGGTACCAATATCCCCCGCATAATCTTGAATTAAATCATGCAGTTCGAAACCAATAACGCCTGATAAGTGAGGAACATACGCCCACATTAGTCCAAAAAACAAAGAAATAATAACCATTGCATACAAATCCCAAAAAGTAGATTTGTAAATTTTACTTAATGGCAAATCAACTAGCAAATACGCGCCAATTAAAAAGAAAATCTTAACAAATAAGAAAGAAGCAATACCAAAACCTTTATACAAAAAGAAATCAGCCAACCAAGCACCAATTTTTCCCAGCCAATTTTCAACGACTACGTTTCTATTGGCCAACTCATTTATTTGACTTTGGTCGTTACTGCCTGAAATATAATACGATATAAAAGATAACAATAAAAACAATGCAATAATAACGAACAAAAAACCAAAAACAAACTTTTGTCCTCGTGTGGTTTTAAATATAGAAGTACGCAGTTTTTTAGTTGAAGCGCTTGTTGTTACTTTTTTAGCCATTAATTTCTATAAATTAAATAGTTTAGGCACATAAATTAAAGCACCAACTGTTAATGCGCTAGTTGCTGCAAACAAAACAGCACCAGCAGCAATATCTTTAATAAAACCAATTCTGTCATGAAACTCAGGATGAATAAAATCTGCTATTTTCTCTACTGCGGTATTTATGCCTTCAATACCCAATACCAAACCAAAAGCTAGTACTTGCAACATCCACTCTTCACGACTAATATGGAAATAAAATCCAGCAAAAATCATTAAAAGCATAATAGAAAATTGCACCATTATACTATGTTCCGTAGCAACTAATTTAAAGGCACCTTTTACAGCAAATCCAATACTTTTAACTCTTCCTGAAAAAAATCTTTTATCTTGAATCATTTATTTTATGCGTTTAAAGCCGCTTCGTAATTTGGTTCGTTAGCAATTTCACTAACCAATTCAGAATACGAAACATTGCCACTTTCATCAATTACAACAATAGCTCTGGCGTGTAATCCTTTTAGAGCAGAATCAATTAAAGTAACACCATAGGCAGTACCAAAACTTCCATCTCTAAAATCTGATAAGTTCACTACATTATCTAATCCTTCCGAACCACAAAAACGTTTTTGAGCAAAAGGCAAATCTTTAGAAATACACAACACTTTAGTGTTCGGTAAATCGTTAGCCATTTTATTAAACGTTCGTACCGAAGTAGCACAAGTAGGTGTATCAATACTTGGAAAAATATTTAAGATGACACGTTGACCTTTAAAATCTTGTAAAGAAATTTCAGACAAATCGTTTCCTACTAATTGAAATTGTGGCGCGGCAGAACCAATAGCTGGTAATGCGTCATTTGTATTTACAGGATTTCCTCCCAATGTAACTGTTGACATAGTTTTAAATTTTAAGGTTCAAAAATACAAAAAAAAATTTGCCTAATATGAATTAGTAAAGTTTATTTACGATTTAGGACTTTCGACTTTACGACTTTCGACTTTACGACTTTACGACTCACTTAAACCAACTTCCACAACACATCGTCCGGAACAGGAGCGATAAGTTCTAATGGATCTTTAGTAACAGGATGTGTTAAGACTAATTTTCTTGCGTGTAAATGAATACCTCCGTTGGGATTACTTCTATCAAATCCGTATTTTAAGTCGCCTTTAATTGGGCAACCTACAGCAGTAAGTTGTGCTCTAATTTGATGATGACGTCCGGTATGTAAATCAATTTCTAAAGCGTAATAATTATCTAATTTCTTAATAATTTTATACGATAACTTGGCTTCTTTAGCATCCGGCACTTCTTTTAAATGCGCTTTAGAAGTATTGTTTTTAGTATTTCTTCGTAAAAAATGCACTAAAGTATCTTCCGTTTTTGGCGGCGCATTTTTTACGATAGCCCAATAGGTTTTTTGTGTTTCTCTGTTTTTAAACGTTTCATTCAAACGGGTTAATGCTTTTGATGTTTTAGCAAACACTACAATTCCAGTTGTTGGTCTGTCCAAACGATGTACTACACCTAAAAACACCTCACCCGGTTTGTCGTACGCTACTTTTAAATACGATTTCACAATATCTGATAAAGGCTCATCACCGGTTTTATCACCTTGTACAATATCGCCAACGCGCTTATTAACTACTATTATATGATTGTCTTCATGTAGAATTTGAAGATTTTTTGAATCGGAAACTATTTTCATTTTTATTTTATATTTTTAGACTTCTTAGAAGGTTAGATTGTTAGATTGTTAGAGGTTTAGATTTCTTAGATGGTTAGATTACTTAGAAGGTTAGATGGTTAGACCTTTTAGATTGTTAGAAGATTAGATTATTAGATTTCTTAGAAGGTTAGATTGTTAGATTTTTAATGTGGAACGAAATTTTGAAGTCATTTTGATGATTTCTTCTACTTGTTGGCATAATTCTTTTGCTTTTTCTGGGGTTAAAAAACCCAAATCTTCAGAAATTAATAACTGTGTTTCTACTTCATACGCAGAACCTATAGAAATCTCTAAAAATCTTGCAAATTCTTTATTGGAATTTCTTGATGAACCTTCTGCTATGTTTGAAGGAATTGAAACAGATGCACGTCTTAACTGATTGATTAACCCAAACTTCTCATCTGATGGAAAAGAAGCCGTTTCATTGTAAATCTTAGAACAAAACAACCTACTTTTTTTCCAAATACCCAATTCCTTAAATTTATGCATAACTATTTTTTATTGTGTCTGTTTTTTTGAAGTTGCAAAGTAACTAAGTTGCAAAGTCTAATTATCTAAGTAATCTAAAAATCTAAATTGTCTAAAAATCTAAGAAGTCTAACAATCTAATTTTCTAAGAAATCTAAAAAGTCTAACCAGTCTAAAAATCTAAAAAGTCTAACTTGTCTAACAATCTAACCAGTCTAAAAATCTAAGAAGTCTAACTTGTCTAAAAATCTAACCAGTCTAAAAATCTAAAAAGTCTAACTTGTCTAAAAATCTAACCAGTCTAAAAATCTAAGAAGTCTAACCAATCTAACCTAATATTGTTCGTTCGCATTAGGAAAATCAACTGATTTTACATCAGCTACATATTGCCCGATGGCTTTGGTCATATCTTCAAATAAATTCATATATCTGCGTAAGAATCTTGGGCTAAATTCGTGTGTCATACCGACCATATCGTGTAATACCAACACCTGACCGTCTACGCCACTCCCCGCTCCAATTCCAATAACTGGAATAGAAATACTTTCAGCGACTTTTTGAGCTAATTTAGCTGGTATTTTTTCTAAAACTAGAGCAAAACAACCAATTCGTTCTAACATTTTAGCATCTTCAAGTAATTGATCTGCTTCTTCCTCTTCTTTAGCACGAACGGTGTACGTTCCGAATTTATATATCGATTGTGGTGTTAATCCCAAATGCCCCATAACAGGAATACCCGCATTTAATATTTTCTTTATAGACGATTCAATTTCTTTACCACCTTCTAATTTTACAGCATGTCCGCCGCTTTCTTTCATAATACGAATAGAAGAACGCAACGCCTCTTTAGGATCCGATTGGTAACTTCCGAAAGGTAAATCAACCACAACTAATGCTCTGTCAACAGCTTTCACCACACTGCTGGCGTGATAAATCATTTGGTCTAACGTGATTGGTAACGTGGTTTCATTTCCTGCCATTACATTACTTGCCGAATCGCCAACTAAAATGACATCAATACCTGCTGTGTCTACAATTTTTGCCATTGTGTAATCGTATGCCGTTAGCATAGAAATTTTTTCACCATTGGCTTTCATATCAATTAACGACTTCGTAGTAATTTTTTTATAATCTTTTTTTGCTACAGACATACGCTTTAGTGTTCAGTTATCAGTTTTTAGTGTTCAGTAAAATACCGAATTAAATTTTTGTAAAATTAATATAAAGATATGGATTGTAACAATTTTTATACATTTAATACCAATAATAAAAAATGTAAGCACTATGAGACAACTATTTATTTTTCTATTTTTTGGTTTTAGTATAGGTGTTTTTGCACAAGAAAACACTAAAAATAATTTAAAAATAGACATTTCAGGATATATTGACACGTACTATTCCTATGATTTTGATGCGTCTGAAAACAAAGACAAACACGCTTTTTTATACAATTATAACAAACAAAATAACTTTAATATAAACATCGCATTAGTTAGAGCATCAATTAGTTATGAAAATGTATATGCTAAAGTATCCGTGCATTCAGGAACGTATGTGGAGGCCAATTACGCTGTCGAAAAAACCAAATACTTAAACGAAGCGTATGTAGGTGTGTATCTAAATAAAAACAAATCAACCACTTTAGAAGCGGGTATTTTGCCCAGTTATATTGGTTTTGAATCTGCCATAACTCACGCTAATTTAACGGCTACACGTTCTATACTTGCCGAAAATTCTCCTTATTTTATGACGGGTGTAAAACTGAATCATCAATTTAATGAAAAATGGAGTGTAGCTGGATTACTAACCAACGGTTGGCAACGTATTGAAAAAGCAAAAAGCAATTTAGCACCATCATTTGGTACACAATTGATATACAAACCAAATAGCAAAAACACCTTAAACTGGAGCACCTTTATTGGTAAAGAAGCCTACGCTGACGAGTTTAATACGCGTTATTTTAGTAATTTATATTGGGACAAAACTTGGAATACAAAATGGCATTCTATACTTGGTTTCGATTATGGAATGCAAGATATTTCTTCTCAAAACACGGAGAAAGCAACTTGGTACAGTCCGGTTCTAATTACACAATATTCTTTCAATTCGAAATGGCAAATGGCACATAGAATTGAATATTATCAAGATAAAAAGCAGGCAATAATAGCCAGTCAAATCCCTTTTGAAACACTTGGAAATTCAATAAATTTTGATTTTTTACCCAATTCGAAGTTTAAAATAAGAACAGAAGGAAAATGGTATCATGCCACCGAAAACATTTTTGATACCAATACCAAAAAAGATAATTTTTCAGTAACCACTACAATGAGTTTTGAATTTTAGATTTTAGATGGGTACGCAGATTTGAAGGATGTAGCGGATTTAAAATAGATATATTTTCGGAACACAGATTATAGAAATTTTTGAAATTAGTATAATCTGTGTTGCTTTTTTTATTTTTCAATTACAAATAAAAAACTGTTAAATCGGCGTACTTATCAAAATCAACAATCTGCCAGTCCTACTCCAATAGCTAAGCCACCTTCGGAAGTTTCTTTGTATTTTGAATTCATGTCTTTTGCGGTTTCCCACATAGTTGCCACCACTTTATCTAAAGGTACCAACACATTTTTAGCATCGGTTTCTAGAGCCAATTCTGCAGCGTGTATGGCTTTTATCGCCCCCATGGTATTGCGTTCTATGCAGGGCACTTGCACCAAACCACCAATAGGATCGCACGTCATACCTAAATGATGTTCCATGGCTATTTCAGCGGCTACCAATACCTGGTCAGGCGTACCACCCATTAATTCGCATAACGCTGCTGCTGCCATAGCAGAGGAAACGCCTATTTCTGCTTGACAACCGCCCATAGCTGCGGAAATAGTAGCTCCTTTTTTAAAGATACTCCCTATTTGCCCAGCCACCATTAAAAATTGTTTGATTTCTTTATCGCCAGCATAATGATTTTCAATGACTAAATAATACATCAAAACTGCTGGAATAACACCTGCACTTCCGTTAGTAGGTGCGGTTACAACTCGTCCTAAAGAAGCATTTACCTCATTTACTGCCAAAGCAAAACAGGATACCCATTTTAATATTTGACGGAATTTCACCTCGGTCTGACGTATACAAGTCAACCATTCTTGTGGCGAATTATAATTGGCAATTCCAATTAAATTGGTATGCATGTCGTACGCTCTTCTTTTTACATTCAATCCACCCGGTAAAATACCGTCGGTATGGGCACCAATATACATACATTCTAACATGGTATGCCAAATGCTCATTAATTCAGAATGAATTACTTCTTCAGAACGCATTGATTTTTCGTTTTCATAAACAATATCAGAAACTGTTTTATTTTCTGAATGACAAAAGGCCAATAATTCGACACCCTTATCGATTGGAAAAGGAAAAGCGCATTTTATTTCTAACTTAGAATTTGTGTCTTCAGCTTCCTTAACCACAAAACCACCACCAATAGAATAAAAAGTTGAACTGTATTCTGAATCATTTGTATAAGCGGTAAACACCAATCCGTTTGCGTGAAAGGGTAAAAAATTCTTATTGAAAAAGATATCTGAAATTACATTAAAATGAATCTTGAATTCATTATTCAATAGCAATTCATTATTCGTTTTTATGTCTTCGATAATTGATGAAATAGCATCAATTGGAACTAATTCTGGATCGGCACCACTTAAACCCAACATAACGGCTAAGTCTGTGGCATGACCTTTTCCTGTCAACGACAATGATCCATACAAATCGACTTTTACGCGATGTACCGAAGCAATTATATTTTGATTTCGTAATTCGGCTAAAAATTGTTCAGCAGCACGCCAGGGTCCTAAAGTATGAGAACTTGAAGGGCCTACGCCTATTTTTAACATATCAAAAACTGAAATACATTCCATATACTAAATCGTTATAGTAGCAAAGATAGTATTTGAAGTTGGAAATTAGAAATTTTGAAACATTTAAGTTTGAATTTCAATAAAAACTATTTTTAAGAACACAGATTGAAGAAATTAGAGAAATTGGCACAGAATTTGAATCTTAAAAAAGTGTTAAAATTTATTCTTATGAAAAAGCTAAGATTTGTTTCCGTTATTATAGTTTTATTACTTTTTTGTCCGTTTATCAAACAATGTGATGGGTTTACAAGAAAATCAGCAAGTGAATTAGAACTTAGCAGTAAACTTATCTCTGATAAAGATGATATAGAAAGTAAAACTGATTTTGCTAAAGAAATTAAAATGTATTTTTCAGAAAAATCAGAAAATGTATTTGATTTATCTAGTCAAGTAGGAATTTATTTTGATAATAAGAAAAATGAAGATATTGGATTAAGAGGATTAAATGGGGTTTTATTTTCAATACTATTTTCGATATCTTTAATTTTGTCTTCAATTATTGCAGCAATTAGAATTTTTACGAATAAATTAGAAAAAACAAATTGGTTTTATATCTCAAATATTTCTTTTACTATTTTAATAGTTATTTCAAATATGTTTATTTTTTTGGATAGATTCGGACAAATAAAAATTGGATTTTATCTTTTACTACTTTCTAATTTTTATATGTTGTATTTGTTAAAACAAAAAAAGGAACAAATTCTATAGAACTTATTCCTTTTATGTTGTTGGCTTCGAGTGCCTCAGCCAACAAAGACATTAACTTGTTTTAGTTGAGTTGTTGACTTCGAGTGCCTCAGTCAACAAAGCCTTTAAATATTTTATTTCTTTATTGTTGGCTGAGGCTCTCGAAGCCAACAATACCCTACCTCCTAATACCAACGCTTCTTATTCTGTTTAGAAGCATCAGATTTTCTGGAATTCGAAGTATCTGTATTTGCAGATTTAGCTGCTTTTGGTGCGTGATTTTGTTTTGGTCTAGGATTTCTTCTGTCGCCTCGGGTATCGGTTTCTTTGTTTTTTAATTCGTCTTCTGTAAATTCTCTATATGGATACGGATTTTCTTTAACGACTTTAATTTGCTGACGGGTTAACTTTTCGATGTCTTTCCAAAAAGGCAATTCATCTTTACTACAAAAAGAAATCGCTAAACCTTCATTTCCTGCTCTTCCTGTTCTACCAATTCTATGAACATACGTTTCTGGAATATTTGGCAAATCGAAATTGATTACATAAGGCAATAAATCGATATCAATACCACGAGCCGCAATATCTGTAGCCACTAAAACGGAGATTTCTTGACTTTTAAATCCGTCTAACGTTTTAATTCTGTTGTTTTGAGATTTGTTTCCGTGAATCGCTTCAGCTGAAATGTTTTTTACTTTTAATGCTTTAACGACATTATCGGCACTGTGTTTCGTTCGTACAAAAACCAACACGTTATTTATTTTTTCTTCTTCAATTAAATGAATTAGTAATTTTCGTTTGTCTTCTTTCTGAACCATATATACTTTTTGGTTCACACGTTCTGCGGTGCTTGAAATTGGCGCTACAGAAACGTATTTAGGTTTCTTTAAAAATTGGTCGGCCAACTCTCTAATCGCAACAGGCATTGTAGCAGAAAACAATAATGTTTGACGGTTTTCAGGAATTAACTTAATGATTTTCTTTACATCATTAATAAAACCCATATCTAACATCTGATCCGCTTCATCAATAACCAAATGATGTAAGTTATCCATATCCAAATAGCCTTGTTTATTCAAATCTAAAAAGCGACCTGGAGTAGCAATTAAAATATCCACACCATCTTTTAGCTGTTGCACTTGCGGCACTTGACTTACCCCACCATAAATCACCATCGATTTGGTATTCATATATTTTCCGTAGGTAGCAAAACTATCTTGGATTTGGTGTGCCAACTCACGTGTAGGTGCTAAAACCAACGTTCTAATTACTTTACGTTTCGTTTTTGAACCTACAATTGGATGTAAATAATTTAAAATCGGAATGGCGAATGCGCCTGTTTTACCTGTTCCTGTTTGGGCACAACCAACTAAATCGTGCTCTTCTAATATAATAGGTATGGCTTGTTGTTGAATTGGGGTTGGCGTAATATATTTTTCTTCTTCTAAAACCTGAAGTATATTTCTATGTAAATGTAAATCTTGAAATGTCATATTTGTATTTTGAAGGGCAAAGATACAACTTTGAATGCGGAATAGAGAATTTTGATTTATTTAATTTAGGAATAACCTAGGATTCTTGACAGATTACCAACAAGTTAGGGGTAAATCAAATGACACAATGTCAGACATTATGGCCTTGTAAAAAGAAATACTGACATTTTATATTGGTATGATATCTTGGCACAAAACTTGACTTATGCAAAAAGAGTTTAAAAAATAAACCGAATAAAATTTAAAATTAAATAAAATGAGTAAGATTATTGGAATCGATTTAGGTACAACCAATTCTTGTGTTTCTGTAATGGAAGGTGGAGAACCAGTTGTAATTGCTAATGCAGAAGGAAAAAGAACAACACCATCTGTAATTGCATTTGTAGAAGGTGGAGAAATTAAAATTGGAGATGCTGCTAAAAGACAAGCGGTAACTAACCCAACTAAAACTATTGCATCTATCAAAAGATTTATGGGTAACAAGTACTCGGAAAGTGCTAAAGAGGCTTCTACTGTTGCTTACAAAGTAGTTAAAGGTGATAACGACACACCACGTGTTGATATTGATGGTCGTTTATATACGCCACAAGAATTATCTGCAATGACTTTGCAAAAAATGAAAAAAACTGCTGAAGACTATTTAGGTCATTCAGTTACAGAAGCAGTAATTACTGTTCCTGCATATTTTAACGATGCACAACGTCAAGCGACTAAAGAAGCTGGTGAAATTGCTGGTTTAAAAGTAATGAGAATTATCAATGAGCCAACTGCTGCGGCATTAGCTTACGGATTAGACAAACAAGGTACGGATCAAAAAATTGCTGTATTCGATTTAGGTGGTGGTACTTTTGATATTTCTATCTTAGAATTAGGAGATGGTGTTTTTGAAGTATTATCTACAAACGGAGACACACACTTAGGTGGAGACGATTTTGACCAAGTAATTATCGACTGGTTAGCAAACGACTTTAATGCTGCTGAAGGTTTAGATTTAAGAAAAGACCCAACAGCGTTACAACGTTTAAAAGAAGCGGCTGAAAAAGCGAAGATTGAATTATCTGCTTCTGCTCAAACAGAAATTAACTTACCATACGTTACAGCTACCGCTTCAGGACCAAAACACTTAGTACAAACATTAACACGTGCTAAATTTGAACAATTAGCTGATTCTTTAATCAAACGTTCAATGGAACCAGTAGTTAAAGCTTTAAAAGATGCTGGTTTATCCGTTTCTGATATTGATGAAGTTATTTTAGTTGGAGGTTCTACTCGTATCCCAGTTATCCAAGAACAAGTAGAGAAATTCTTCGGTAAAAAACCATCAAAAGGCGTTAATCCTGATGAAGTTGTTGCTATTGGTGCAGCTATTCAAGGTGGCGTTTTAACTGGCGATGTAAAAGATGTATTGTTATTAGACGTTACACCTTTATCATTAGGTATCGAAACTATGGGTAATGTAATGACGAAATTAATTGAGTCTAACACCACTATCCCAACAAAAAAATCTCAAGTTTTCTCAACGGCTGCAGACAACCAACCAA
>NZ_JBBALQ010000032.1:0-15723 GCF_040402955.1 Flavobacterium sp.
CACCAAAAAAGATATAACGGAACACACGACCTGAAAGGGAACGCACAAAATAAAATAAGAATTGTGATTTATGTTGACTTTTTTTTTATATTTAGTGTTCAATTAAATATCTGAATATGTCATCATTAAAATATCTTTTTTACTTTTTATTTGTTACTTGTGTTTCGTTTTCTCAAGTTTCGGTTTGTAGTTGGAATATTATGAACTTAGGTAAATCAAAATCTGATAGTGAATTGAACATAATGGCTAATTCCATTAAATCACATGATATAATAGCTATTCAGGAAGTTGTTGCTGGTTATGGTGGTTCATTAGCTGTTAGTAGATTAGTTTCTATATTAAATAGGAAAGGTGCAAAATGGGACTATGTAATAAGTAATCCTACTACGAGTTCTAATCCAGCAAGTCGCGAGCGTTATGCTTTTATTTGGAAACCTTCAATAGTAAAAAAAACTGGTAATTGTTGGCTTGATCAAAACTATCAAAAAGAAATTGATAGAGAACCTTATATGGGTACCTTTCAATATAAGGGGAAATCATTTACAATCGTATCATTTCACGCTGTTCCAAAAAAGAAAAACCCCGCCAGTGAAATTAAGTATTTTAAATTTTTTCCTTATTTATACCCAAAACTTAATTTAGTTTTTATGGGTGATTTTAACTGTCCGCAAAGCCATTCTGTATTTTTTCCAATAAAAAAAATTGGTTTCTTTAGTGTTTTTCAAAATCAAAAGACAAGTTTACGTCAGAAATGTATTAATAATGATTGTTTAGCTTCTGAGTATGATAATATTTTCTACAAAGTAAATAAAGTTAAAGTTTTAAAAAGTGGAATTGTGCCTTTTTATACTTTATTTAAGTCTGTTAAGGAAGCGAGAAAGATATCTGATCATATTCCAATTTGGTGCTCAATTCAACTTAAATAATTAGTTCCTATTACTATTAATTAAAGCCCTATTCGAACAAGTAAGATTTAACAATTTATTAGTATCAAAAAAGATTTTTCATTTCTTTTTATTTGTAAATTTACATAAGTGATTATTAAAAATGAAAATTTTTACACAAATACTATGCGTGCATAGTATTTTTTTTTATATTTGAAAAAAATATTTTATGCAAGATAAAACAATTGATTATATTTTAAGGGTTACCTGGCAAACGGTTTCTAAAATGTATAATGAAGAAGCAGCAAAGTATGGCGCTACAATGGCTACCGGTTTTGCTTTGTTAAGCATTGATAAAGATAAAGGAATTCCTTCAACTGCTTTGGCACCAAGAATGGGTATGGAAGCTACAAGTTTAACTAGAACTTTAAAATCCATGGAGCAAAGAGGTTTGATTGAACGAAAAAAAAATCCTGCAGATGGGAGAGGAGTTCTAATTTTTTTAACCGAAAAAGGAAAGCAAAAAAGAGAGTTGTCAAAACAAACGGTACTTCAATTTAATGAAGTGATTAAATCTAAAATCACCGAAGAACAGCTTCAAAACTTTATGCAAGTTGCTGAAATCATAAATGAACAAATTCTTGAAAAAGAAATATTTGATAAAAATATCAAACTAAAATAATTTATATATTTTAAAAATATAAAAGTCTCCAAAATAAAACATATATAAATGAAACGTAATATTAAAAAAGTTGCTGTTATTGGTTCTGGAATTATGGGAAGTGGAATAGCTTGCCATTTTGCAAATATTGGAGTAGAAGTTCTTCTACTTGATATTGTTCCAAGAGTATTAACTGAATCAGAAATCAAAAAAGGGTTGACTCTTGAGAGTAAGTTAGTAAGAAACAGATTGGTTAACGACCATTTAGCAACGGCTTTAAAGTCGAAACCATCGCCTATTTATCATCAAAGTTTTGCTAGCAGAATTACTACTGGAAATACAACTGATGATATGGATAAAATTGCTTCTTGTGATTGGATTATTGAAGTGGTTGTAGAACGTTTGGACATAAAGAAATCTGTTTTTGAACAAATTGAAAAATTCCGTAAACCAGGAACGTTAATTACTTCAAACACATCTGGAATCCCAATTCACTTTATGAGTGATGGTAGAAGTGAAGACTTTCAAAAACACTTCTGTGGAACGCACTTTTTTAATCCAGCACGTTACTTAAAATTATTCGAAATTATTCCTGGACCTCAAACTTCAACAGAAGTATTAGATTTCTTAAATGGTTACGGAGAAAAATTCTTAGGTAAAACTTCTGTAGTTGCTAAAGACACTCCAGCTTTTATTGGAAACAGAATCGGAATCTTTGGAATAATGAGCTTGTTTCATCAAGTGAAAGAAATGGGCTTAACAATTGAAGAAGTGGATAAATTAACGGGTCCAGTTATTGGTCGACCTAAATCGGCAACTTTCCGAACTGTTGATGTGGTTGGTTTAGATACTTTAGTTCACGTGGCGAACGGAATTTACGAAAATTGTAAGACAGACGAAGTTTTAGACTTATTCAAATTGCCAGAATTCATCAATAAAATGATGGAAAATAAATGGTTGGGAAGCAAAACCAATCAAGGATTCTATAAAAAAGAAGGGAAAGAAATTCTATCTTTAGATTTAAATACATTAGAATATCGTGCCGCTAAAAAAGCATCATTCGCAACTTTAGAATTAACAAAAACTATCGATAAACCGATTGATAGATTTAAAGTATTAATCACAGGAAAAGATAAAGCGGGAGAATTTTATCGTAAAAATTTCGCTTCAATGTTCACGTATTGTTCGAACAGAATTCCAGAAATCACAGATGCTTTTTATAAAATTGACGATGCGATGAAAGCTGGTTTTGGTTGGGAAAACGGACCGTTTGAAATTTGGGATGCTATAGGTGTTCAAAAAGGAATAGAATTAATGCAAGCAGAAGGCTATCAACCTGCAAGTTGGGTAACTGATATGCTAGCTTCTGGAAATACGACTTTCTATTCAATTAAAGAAGGAGCAACTTATTTCTATAATATAGAGAAAAAACAAACAGAAAAAATTCCAGGACAAGATGCTTTTATTATTTTAAACAATATTCGCGAAAGCAAAAAAGTTTGGAACAATAGTGAAAGTATTATTACCGATTTAGGTGATGGAATTATCAATTTAGAATTTACTTCCAAAATGAATTCTATTGGTGTTGGTGTTTTACAAGGTATCAACAAAGCTATTGATATGGCTGAAAAAGGCTATGAAGGATTAGTAATTGGAAATCAAGGAACGAATTTTTCTGTCGGTGCAAATTTAGCTATGATTTTTATGTTGGCTGTTGAGCAAGAATATGATGAATTAAATATGGCGATTAAAATGTTTCAAGACACGATGATGCGTTGTCGTTATTCTTCTATTCCAGTTATTGCTGCACCACACGGTATGACACTTGGTGGTGGTTGCGAATTAACTATGCACTCAGATAGAGCTGTTGCTGTTGCTGAAACGTATATTGGATTAGTAGAATTCGGTGTTGGAGTAATTCCTGGTGGTGGTGGTTCTAAAGAAATGGCGCTTCGTGCATCCGATTTGTTTAGAAAAAATGATGTGGAATTAAATGTTTTACAAGAGTATTTCTTAACTGTTGGAATGGCGAAAGTCGCAACATCTGCCTATGAAGCTTTCGATATTGGCGTACTTCAAAAAGGAAGGGATATTGTTGTTGTAAATAAAGATAGACAAATTGCTACGGCGAAACAAGTCGCTCTTCAAATGGCAAATCAAGGGTATACGCAACCGGTAAGAAGAAATGATATTAAGGTTTTAGGTAAACAAGCATTAGGAATGTTTTTAGTAGGAACTGATCAAATGGTTGCGGGACAATTCATTTCAGAGCACGATCAAAAAATAGCAAATAAATTGGCTTATGTTATGGCAGGTGGTGATTTATCTGAACCAAATTTAGTTTCGGAACAGTATTTATTGGATTTAGAACGTGAAGTTTTCTTGTCGCTTTGTGCGGAAAGAAAAACATTAGAACGCATTCAGTTTATGTTAACAAAGGGGAAACCGTTGAGAAATTAATTATTGATTATTGTAAACTGTAAATTGTATAATGTATAATGAAATTAAAATTTAGAAATGAATTATTTTAAAGAATTAAAAGTTTGGCAAAAAGCTATTGAATTAGTTACTGAAACGTATTTAAAAACTCAAAATTTTCCAAAAGAAGAAATTTATGGGTTGACTTCGCAAATTAGAAGATGTGCAGTTTCAATTCCTTCAAATATAGCTGAAGGTTGTGGAAGAAAAACTAATAAAGACTTTAGTAATTTTTTAGGTATTTCTTTAGGTTCATCTTTCGAATTTGAAACACAATTAATTATTTGTAAGAATCTAAATTTTATTAGTGAAGATGATTTTAAAAATATAGAATCAGAAATTCAACATATTCAGAATATGATAATCAAATTACAAAATACAATCGACTCAAAGTAACAGTATACAATATACAACAATACAATATACTAAAAATATAAAATATGAAAACAGCATATATAGTATCCGCATACAGAACTGCAGTAGGAAAAGCTCCAAAAGGACTTTTTAGATTTAAAAGACCTGACGAATTAGCGGCAGAAACTATCGAACACATGATGGCGCAATTGCCAAATTTCGATAAAACAAGAATTGATGATGTTATGGTTGGAAACGCTATGCCAGAAGCAGAACAAGGTTTAAATGTGGGACGATTAATTTCCTTAATGGGATTAAAAGTAACAGATGTTCCTGGTGTGACTGTCAACAGATATTGCGCTTCTGGATTAGAAACCATCGGAATGGCTACTGCTAAAATTCAATCAGGAATGGCACATTGTATCATTGCTGGTGGAGCGGAAAGTATGAGTTATATTCCAATGGGTGGCTACAAACCAACTCCAGATTATAAAGTAGCCGCAGCAGGAAACGAAGACTATTATTGGGGAATGGGTTTAACAGCTGAAGCAGTTGCGAAACAATTCAACATTTCAAGAGAAGATCAGGATAAATTTGCTTATGAATCACATATGAAAGCTTTAAAAGCGCAAGCTGAAGGTAAATTCGATAGTCAAATTGTTCCTATTACTATTGAACAAACATTTGTAAACGAAAAAGGTAAAAAAGAAACCAAATCGTATATCGTTTCAAAAGATGAAGGTCCGAGATTAGGAACTTCTGTTGAAGCATTAGCTAATTTAAAACCAGTTTTTGCAGCTGACGGTTCTGTTACTGCAGGAAATTCATCTCAAATGAGTGATGGTGCTGCTTTTGTTCTAGTAATGAGCGAAGAAATGGTGAAAGAATTAAATTTAGAACCGATTGCTCGATTAGTCAACTTTGCTTCTGCAGGTGTAGAACCAAGAATTATGGGAATTGGACCGGTAAAAGCCATCCCAAAAGCGTTATCACAAGCTGGTTTAACATTAAAGGATATTGATTTAATTGAATTGAATGAAGCCTTCGCTTCTCAGGCTTTAGCCGTAACTCGTGAATTAGCCTTAAATCCCGATATTATTAATGTAAATGGAGGAGCAATTGCTTTAGGTCATCCACTTGGTTGTACAGGTGCAAAATTATCGGTACAATTATTTGAAGAAATGAAACTAAGAAAAGCTAAATACGGAATTGTTTCTATGTGTGTAGGAACAGGACAAGGAACAGCCGGGATTTTCGAATTGATGTAAAATAATTAGAGGAACACTGATTTAGAAATTTTTATTAATTTCTTCAATCTGTGTTCCAAAATAAAAACTTTAAAATAATATAAAATGGAAGACATAACAAGAGGTGGTCAGTTTTTAGTAAAAGAAACAAAGTGCGAAAATGTTTTCACACCTGAAGATTTTAATGAAGAACAAATTATGATGCGCGATTCTGTAAAAGAATTCGTAGATAAAGAACTTTGGGCACATAAAGATAAATTTGAGAAAAAAGATTACGCATATACCGAACAATGTATGCGAAATGCGGGAGCATTAGGATTTTTAGGAGTTGCAGTTCCAGAAGCATATGGAGGATTAGGTATGGGATTTGTAAATACAGCCTTAGTCTGTGATTATATTTCTGGTGCAACAGGTTCGTTTTCAACCGCTTTTGGTGCTCATACAGGAATTGGAACAATGCCAATTACTTTGTATGGAACTGAAGAACAAAAACAAAAATATGTACCAAAATTAGCTTCTGGCGAATGGTTTGGTTCATATTGTTTAACTGAACCAGGTGCCGGTTCGGATGCAAATTCTGGAAAAACTAAAGCGGTTTTATCTGCTGATGGAACACATTATTTAATCTCAGGACAAAAAATGTGGATTTCAAATGCAGGATTTTGTAATGTAATGATTGTTTTTGCTCGTATCGAAAATGATAAAAACATTACAGGTTTTATTGTAGAATACGATAGAGAAAATACAAACGGAATCACTTTAGGTGAAGAAGAACATAAATTAGGTATTCGCGCAAGTTCAACACGTCAAGTGTTCTTTAACGAAACAAAAGTTCCAGTTGAAAATATGTTGGCTGGAAGAGGTGAAGGATTCAAAATTGCAATGAATTCATTAAACGTGGGTCGTATCAAATTAGCAGCTGCTTGTTTAGATGCGCAACGAAGAGTGATTTCAACAGCTGTAAAATACGCTAATGAACGAGTTCAGTTTAATACGCCAATTTCGACTTTCGGAGCCATTCAAGCTAAAATTGCAGAAATGGTTACCAATTGTTATGTAGATGAAAGTGCTACTTATAGAGCTGCAGGCGATATTCAAAACAGAATTGAAGCGCGTGAAACAGAAGGAAATTCGCATCAAGAAGCAGAATTAAAAGGGGTTGAAGAATATGCTATCGAATGCTCCATATTAAAAGTTGCCGTTTCTGAAGACGTGCAACATTGTTCAGATGAAGGTATTCAAATTTTTGGCGGAATGGGATTCTCAGAAGATGCGCCTATGGAAGCGGCTTGGAGAGATGCGCGTATTGCACGTATCTACGAAGGAACAAACGAAATTAATCGAATGCTTTCTGTAGGAATGTTGGTTAAAAAAGCGATGAAAGGTCACGTTGATTTAATTGGTCCAGCTATGGCTGTAGCCGAAGAATTAATGGGAATTCCATCTTTTGATGTGCCAGATTATTCAGAATTTTTAGCTGAAGAAAAAGAAATGATTGTTAAATTGAAAAAATCATTTTTAATGGTGGCTGGTGCAGCTGTTCAAAAATTTGGAGCAGAATTAGAAGCGCATCAACAACTTTTAATGGCTGCAGCAGATATGTTAATTGAAATTTATATGGCAGAAAGTGCCGTTTTGAGAACTGAAAAAATGGCAAAAAAATTAGGTGCTGAAAAAGTAAGTGACCAACTTGCTATGACTCAATTGTACTTATATAATGCGGTTGATATTGTAACTCAGAAAGGAAAAGAAGGAATTGTTTCTTTCGCAGAAGGCGACGAGCAACGTATGATGTTAATGGGATTACGTCGTTATACAAAATATGTAAATATGCCAAACGTAGTGAAATTACGTGAGCAAATTGCTGCTAAAGTCATCGCAGAAAATAAATATTGTTTTTAATATTTAATTAGTTTATGTAAAAAAGTCCTGAGAAATCAGGACTTTTTTTTTCAGTCTATTGTCTAAAAATCCGAAATCTTTTATCTAATATCAAATTAAGTATTCACTTCCAAATCTTTAATATAATCTTCATTTTCATAGAAAAAACGTTCAAAAGCATCCATTTTATCATAAAAGAAATTAAAAATGGTTTCCCAATCTGATTTTCGGTTCAAACTCACATCAGATAATTCCACCCAAATTCGACTAATAATTTTCCCACTTTCTAAATAATGCTCTCTATCAAAAATAACATCTGGCAAAAATTCATTCACCAAAATTTCTTTTAACGATTCCACTTTCTCAAAATAGATTTTTCGTTTAGTTTCATCTTTGGGTTCAATATCCAGCATTACATATGCTTTTTTATTATCCACATTAAATTTAAACGTAACGTCTTTAATTTTAGTGTTATACAACAACCATTTTCTCGGATATTCGTTTCCAAAAGTGCTCCAAAATTCTTTCTTTATTAATTGCGCGTCAGCTTTACTATACATTTTTGTAATTATTTTTTGTAACTTTATAAATTAGAAATCTAAAAATGGAATTCACTCACTTTGTAAATAATATCGCAAATTTAAAGAAAGAAAAGTTGTTAGCCACGGATGCGCACATAAAAATGGCACCTTTGGAACGAATATCTTATCTTAAGGACAAATCTTATTCTGAAATTGAACCTAAAAATGCCGCAGTTTTAATGTTAGTTTACCCAAAAAATGAAATGGCACATTTGGCATTAATTGTACGCAATACCTATCCTGGAGTGCATTCTTCCCAAATTAGTTTTCCAGGCGGAAAGAAAGAATTTGAAGATGAAACTTTAGCAATTACAGCGCTAAGAGAAACAGAAGAAGAAGTAGGAATTCCAATGAATAAAGTTGAAATTATTAGACAATGTAGTGAGATTTATATTCCGCCAAGTAATTTTTTAGTTACACCATATTTAGGTTTTTCAAAGGAAAATTTACAATTTATTCCGAATCCCGATGAAGTGCAACGCGTATTAGAATTCCCAATTCATCAACTGCTTAATGATAAAACTATCGTACAAACGAAAATGACTACTTCTTATGCTGTAAATATTGATGTACCTGCTTTTGAAGTTGAAAATTTCTTAATTTGGGGCGCTACCGCAATGATGCTCAGTGAGTTAAAAGAGTTAATTAAAAACGCAACGAAGTAGTATAAAATTACTAAATTTGCATCGTTTTTAAAACGTAATTCGTATGGGATTATTCAAAAGAAATCCGTTTGGACATATGTTATTCATCAAAAAATGGTTAATCCGTATTTTTGGTGCATTAACTCATAGTAGATACAGAAGTTTTAATAATTTACAAATTGATGGCTCAGATATTATTCGAAATTTACCAGATAGAAACGTGCTTTTTATTTCCAATCATCAAACTTATTTTGCAGATGTAACCGCTATGTTTCACGTATTTAACGCAGCTTTAAAAGGACGTGAAGATAATATTAAAAATGTATTTTACTTGTGGCAGCCGAAATTAAATATTTATTATGTTGCAGCTAAAGAAACAATGCAAGAGGGTTTGTTGCCAAGAATTTTAGCCTACGTTGGTGCTATTACTGTAGAACGAACTTGGCGTGCAGAAGGTAAAGATGTGCAAAGAGATGTGAATCCGAATGATACTGAAAATATTAAAATAGCATTAGAAGATGGTTGGGTAATTACATTTCCGCAAGGAACTACTCGTTCGTTTAAACCAGTTCGAAAAGGAACAGCACATATTATAAAACAACATAAACCAATTGTTGTACCAATAGTAATAGATGGGTTTAGAAGATCATTCGATAGAAAAGGATTGTTTGTAAAGAAAAAAGGAATTTTGCAATCAATGGAAATTAAACCGCCATTAGATATAGACTACGAAAACGATTCAATCGAAAAAATCGTTGAACAAATAGAATATGCCATTGAACAACACGCTTCGTTTTTAAAAGTAATTCCTCAGGAAGATTTAGAAGAAGCTTCTAAATTAGATAGAGAACGTCAATGGAAGTACTAAAAAAAAGTCCTGATAAAATTTTATCAGGACTTTTTTTAATACTCTATTTTTTGTAGTTCATTATAATTTCGTTTTAATCTTCTTAACAGAAAACCATACAACAATTTGTAAAATAAGTAGAAAACAAATATTAAAAACATTACCAATAGAGCACAACTAATAACAAATAAATATTCGTATTTTTCAAGTAATACGCTCAAATTAGCATCATATTTACTTTGAAAGTAAATTACTATTACACCTGTTATTCCAGCAATTATTAAATTATACCAAACATAATATTTTACAATTTTTCTTGTTTTGATGATGTCTTTCATCAAATCACTTACTGATGAAGTAGAACTTATTTGTTTTATGTTTTTGTAAAATAAAAAAATAAAGCAACCTGATACAATTATATTTATAATTGTAATAAATTCTAAACTATTATAAATATGAATTTGTTTTAATTTGTTTATATAATTACCATCGAAAAACATTGATAAATCAAATAATCGTAAGATTATAATTTCTAAAATACTAATGATAAAAATCCATTTTACAATAGAAGATGAACTTTTGTGCAACATTCCGTAAATTTCATTTTCAGAAACTTGTTTAAATTGCCCATCGTTTTTCTTCCAATCTTTTTTTAATAATTCTAATTCATCCATAAGTTACGGATTTAATGTTTTTTTAAGTTTCCCTTTAATTCTGTTCATTTTCACACGTGCATTCACTTCGCTAATCCCCAGTGTTTCTGATATTTCAGTGTAATCTTTGTCTTCTAAATATAAAAACATCAAAGCTTTGTCTATGTCATTTAACTCCGCAATGGCTTTATACATTAATTTTAATTGTTCTTCTTCTTCAAAATTATATTCATCTGTTTTGATACGATGAAATTCTGAGTCAAAAGGTGTAGTTTCAATACTTCTTTTCTTCTTACGATATAAAGTAATTGCTGTATTTAGTCCTACACGATAGGCCCAAGTAGTAAATTTCGATTCCCCCCTAAATTTCGGAAACGCTTTCCATAACTGAATGGTAATTTCTTGAAACAAATCATTATGCGCGTCTTGATCAGAAGTATAAAGTCTACAAATTTTGTGGACAATATTCTGATTTGCCTTGAGTTGTTTTACAAAATTATCTTCCGTTTCCGATATCATATAGTATATGTAGTGAAGTTTTCGATTTTGTTACAAAGATGATAAACAAATTTCAATTTCATTTATCAATTTTAAATTATTAAAAATTTTATTTATTTCTTTAATAGGTGTTCCAAAATATCATAATATAGCTTAAATTTGTAATTAAACATTTCAGATATAGTTTAAATAATATGATTACAGAACAACAATTTCAAACTGAATTAAATTTAATCATTTCCAATGCTATAAGAGAAGATGTTGGCGATGGTGATCACAGTTCATTAGCTTGTATTCCTGCTTCAGCGCAAGGAAGTGCTAAACTTTTGGTTAAAGATAACGGAATCATAGCTGGTGTAGAATTTGCCAAAATGGTATTCAACTATGTAGATGCAAACCTTAAAGTTGAAACGTTTATTAAAGATGGAACTGAAGTGAAATTTGGCGATATCGTTTTTCACGTGCACGGAAGTTCTCAATCCATACTAAAAGCGGAACGTTTGGTTTTAAATAGTATGCAACGAATGAGTGCTATTGCTACAAAAACCAAAAGTTATGTCAAATTAATTGAAGGAACGGGTGCGAAAATTTTAGATACTCGAAAAACAACACCTAATTTTAGAGCTTGTGAAAAATGGGCAGTAAAAATTGGAGGTGGTGAAAATCATCGATTTGCATTGTACGATATGATTATGCTAAAAGACAATCATAACGATTTTGCTGGCGGAATTACTGCTTCAATTGCGAAAACCAAACAGTATTTAAAAGAGCATAATAAAGATTTAAAAATTATCGTAGAAGCAAGAAGTATTAAAGAAGTTGAAGAAATACTAAAAGCGGGTGGTGTGTATCGAATTTTGTTAGATAATTTCGATTTTGAAACTACGAAAAAAGCAGTTCACATTATCGGAAATCAATGTTTAACAGAATCTTCTGGAAATATTAACGAAAACACAATTAGAGATTACGCTTTATGTGGCGTAAATTATATTTCGTCAGGTGCTTTAACGCATTCTGTTCATAATATGGATTTGAGCTTAAAAGCAATATAAATTACAAAATCATCAACACAGATTTAATGAATTTTTCTAATCCGTGTATACCAAAATGCGTACCAATTTATGAACATCAATAAAGAAACCATAAAATCTAAACCTATAATAAAACAAGTAATTTTACTACTTCAAAAAATTCAGTTTCCAAGTTTAAAAGGAACTTCGTTGTATGATGTAATAAAATTATATCTCTTTGGAATTATTTCAGGCGGAGTTACCCATCGAGCAAGTGCTATTGCTTTTAGTTTTTTTATGGCACTTTTTCCGTTTGCTTTATTTTTATTAAACTTAATTCCGTTTATTCCTTTAGATAACTTTCAAAACGATTTTTTAGTATTTGTATCGCAAAGTGTTCCTCCTAATACGTATGATGCCATTGAAACTATTTTAAAAGATATTTTAAATAATAGCTACAAAGGATTGTTGTCTTCTGGGTTTTTATTATCTATTTTTTTAATGTCAAATGGTATTAATGCCTTGCTTGATGGATTTGAAATGTCTAAAAACATCAGCGTAAAACGAGGCTATTTTAGTCAATATCTTATTGCGATTGCACTATCAATAGTAATTGCATTTTTATTATTGTTAACGGTCGCGATATTAATTTTTGTAGCCGTATTAATTCATCAAATTGAATCACAAAGTGGCTACATTTCTAAAATCCCATTAATTGAATCAACAAGATATTTATTTGTGATACTTATGATTTTGATTATCACATCTACACTGTATAAATTTGGCACAAAAGAGACCAAACAAATTTCTTTTATAAGTTATGGTTCTGTAATGACAACCGTTTTATTTGTTTTAACATCGTATTTATTTGGAATCTATGTAGAAAAATTTGCCAGATATAACGAGTTGTATGGGTCTATTGGAACACTTCTGGTAATGATGTTTTACGTATGGTTAAACTGCATTTTAATTTTATTAGGATTCGAATTAAATGCATTCATATTCCAATTGAAAACTACTAAAAAAGAATAAATTAGTAGGAAGAAATAAAAATTAAGTGTAACTTAGCGACATCAAAAATTAAAATTAACTATTATGAAAAAACAAATTTTCACATTATTTATTGCTTTAACAGCGATTTTCGCTTCAGCACAAAAAACAATTGGCGACGTTAAAGTTGATGCTAAACTTTCTGTAGAAGGGCAAAATCTTACTTTAAACGGTGCCGGAACAAGAGAAAAAATGTTCATGGACATGTATGTTGGTTCATTGTACGTTACTAAAAAATCTACAGATGGTAACGCAATTTCTGCAGCTAATGAAGCTATGGCAATTAAATTGAACATCGTTTCAGGATTAATTTCTTCTGAAAAAATGATTACTGCAATCAATGAAGGCTTTGAGAATTCAACAGGTAAAAAAACAGCACCTTTAAAAGCAAAAATTGATAAATTCAAAGGTTTTTTTAAAGATGTAATCAGCAAAAAAGATGTTTTTATTATAGTTTATGTTCCTAATGAAGGCGTTTCAGTTTACAAAAACGGAACCAAAAAAGGAACTATTGACGGTTTAGATTTCAAAAAAGCATTATTCGGAATTTGGTTAGGAAATAAACCTGCAGATGACGATTTAAAAGCAGGAATGCTTGGAAAATAATAAAAAAAATCCCGTCTAAAAGGCGGGATTTTTTTTGCTAATTTATCCGTGATACACTCTAGAAAAAACTATTTTACCAGCCTCAATTTCTAAAACTTCTGCAACAAGCATATTTTCTTCGCCTTCAACTTGTCTAACATATTCCATAAACACCCTGTTATTGTTGGATGTTAGCGAAGTCACTTTATAATATAAAGTAGGAAGTCTGTCAAACGCATCTTTCCACCAAATTCTTAATTCGCTTTTTCCTTTTATTAAACCATTTGTTTCTGGTTTTCTTATCTTTAATTTTGGACTAAAGTGCGTGGCTGCTTCGTCATATAAATATAATAAATCATCAAGGTTGTGCGAGTTAAATGCCTCAAACCATTTCTTGGCTATTGCTTCATTTTCTAACATCATATTACGACTAAAAAATGTTATTTAAAATAAGAAAAATCGTGATTATTTTCAATTTTTAACAATGTTTCGTAAATCAATTTAATTACATTTTCTACATCTTCTTTCTGAACCATTTCTACTGTAGTGTGCATATATCGTAAAGGTAATGAAATTAACGCACTTGGCACACCGCCATTACTATATGCAAAAGCATCCGTGTCTGTGCCAGTTACTCTAGATGTAGCATTTCGCTGAAATGGAATTTTCTTTTCATCTGCCGTATCAGTTATTAATTCTCGTAACTTATTTTGTACAGCAGGAGCGTAAGCAATTACAGGACCTTTTCCCATTTTAATATCACCTTGAATCTTTTTATCAATCATCGGTGTAGAGGTATCGTGTGTTACATCTGTTACGATGGCAATATTCGGCTTAATGCTTTGCGTGATCATTTCTGCCCCTCTTAAGCCAATTTCTTCTTGTACAGCATTCACTACATACAATCCAAATGGTAGTGTTTTTTTGTTTTCTTTTAAAAGTCTCGCCACTTCAGCTATCATAAAACCACCCATTCTATTATCAATGGCTCTACAAACAAATTTATTTCCATTTAAAATTTCAAAACCATCAGGATAAGTAATTACACATCCCACATGTACACCTAAATTTTCAACTTCTTGTTTGGTGCTACATCCGCAGTCAATAAAAATATTTTCTACTTTAGCCGTTTCTTCTTTTCCAGCAATTCTTGTATGAATAGCAGGCCATCCAAAAACACCACGTACAATACCTTTTTTAGTATGAATATTCACACGTTTTGAAGGCGCGGTTTGATGATCACTTCCTCCGTTTCTTATTACATAAATCAATCCGTCATCAGTAATATAATTCACATACCACGAAATTTCATCACTATGTCCTTCAATTACCACTTTAAATGGAGCGTCTGGATTGATAATCCCAACTGCAGTACCATAATTATCAGTAATAAAAGTATCCACGTATGGTTTTAAATAATTCATCCATAATTTCTGACCTTCACTTTCATAACCTGTTGGCGATGCGTTATTTAAATACGATTCTAAAAATGCAATCGAACTATCTTTTAAAATACTTTTCATAAAATTCAAACTTTTTTTGCTAAAATAAAAAATTGGCATCTAACTTGCTAATAAAATTTATAATTTTACACTTTAATATACAAGATATGGTACGTGCTATTTTTATAACACTTTTGTTTTTAAATTTTTTATCACTTTCTGCACAAGAAGGAGAAGGTTCGGGCGTGTCCGACACTATAGAATATATTAAAGATTCCGACACAATTCGAGAAATAATAATCGAAGAGGTTACTATTTCTGATGAGAACACCATAAAGCTAACAAAAGCTGAACGCGAACAAATTAAATTGTTAGAGTTTAGAGTGCGTGTTGTATATCCGTATGCAAAATTAACTGCCGAAAAGTTAATGCAAATTAATGCAACAATGGCAAAACTAAAATCTCAAAAAGAGAAAAGAAAATACTTTAAACTAGTTGAAAAATATTTAAACGAAGAGTTTGAACCAAAACTGAAAAAATTATCCCGAAAACAAGGACAAATTTTAATTAAACTAATCAACCGTCAAACCGGACAAACTACTTTCGATTTAATAAAAAATTATAAAAGCGGCTGGAAAGCATTTTGGTCAAATAACACAGCCAAATTATTCAACATCGATTTAAAGAAAAGCTATAATCCTATGGAAGTTCCAGAAGATTTTTACATAGAAACCTATCTACAACGTGCTTTCGACGAAGGAAAACTAGTAAAACAAGAAGCCAAAAAACCAATTTCTGAATCCGAATTAAGAGCAAATTGGGCCACTAAAAACAAAGAAAAATTAAAACTTAATTAGCAGCTATTTCCTGCTCTTCGCTATATCTTTTTGCCTAGTGGTCTTTAAAAA
>NZ_JBBALQ010000033.1:0-12783 GCF_040402955.1 Flavobacterium sp.
AAAGAAATATTAACAACTTAAAAATAAATCTCGTTTAATAATGCACAACGGGTTGGTTTAAATAATTTATAAGTCTAATTTCCTAAATCTATACCCCAAAACACGCTCCAATTTTTCACTTGAAACAATTTTTCCAATAGTAGTTTCATTTTCATTAAATAATGGAGCAGTTAAATGGAACTGCTTAGCTTTTTCGGTATAATAGTTTTTCCTTGTAGGATGGTTGGGTGCGACCGCGTTAAAAGTTTCATTCCATACTTTGTCATGCTGAACTTGTTTCAGTATCTCACATATAATTTCTATACAATCTTGTTGATGAATTAAGTTTATTGGGGCATCTGGATTGCCAACATTGGTTTTGCCAGTTAACATTTTTACTATGTTTCTGTCTTCTCCAATTAAACCACCAAAACGAATTACTGTGGTTTGAAAATTAGAATTATTTCGTAACAAATTTTCAACTTCCACCAATTGTTTTCCGCTTTCTGTATCTGGGTGCAAAACACTTTCTTCTGTAACTGTCTGAATCAAATCAGATTCATTATAAACAGAAGTTGAACTAATAAAAATCACTTTTTCAACAGTAGAATTCTCAATAAAAGGAATCAAATTTTGGATTTTAGCTATAAATGTTTTTTCTGAAGTTACTTCTGTAATTTTTCTTAAACCAGGTGGAATATTAATAATTAGAATTTCAGAATCGTATAAAAATTCGGAAATAGTCCCCGTAATTTTATCTTCAGAAATTGTAATTAAAAAAGGCTCAATGTTATTAGATTTCAAAAGGTCTAATTTATTTTCAGAAGTGGTAGAGCCTTTCACTTCAAAATCAATTTCAATTAATTTTTTAGCTAATGGAAATCCCAGCCAGCCGCAACCTAATATAGATACTTTCATTTTATTTTTTTACTAATACATAACTTTCATTTTCCACCGCCAAATAACCTTGGTCGTAAACGAAATAATAAATATTCCCCGTTTTTGTGGTATAAATAGAAGTAATTAAATCAAAATCAAACCCTCTGCTAATTAATTTATTTTTGGTTGTTTTGGTTTTTTCTTCTGGATTTAATTCGGTTAAAATTCTATAATTTTTGCGCAATTTGTTGTTTATATTTCGCATCAAATTGGTTTGATCTTTATTCATTTTATTGTTGTAGGCGTTACGGCAACCGTCGCTGCAAAACTTTTTGTCTTCTCTTCCTACAATTTTATCTTGACATTCTAAACAAGTTTTATTCATAACATTTTTATTTGAGCAAGAATAAAAATAATAAAAAAATAGAAATAATGATTGATTTTTAATCTTTTATTTTTCAACAACAAACGACAACAAACACTTACAACCGATTTTAAATGAATAATAACCGAATAACTTTTTTTTCTTACCACATCTTTGCACTGTCGAAATGAAACAACGAGTTCAATTTCAATATTCAAAACATTTGAATTTTTTTAATTTCTTAAATCTGTGTTCCAAAAATGAACAATTATTAACATTAAATATTTAAACGCCATGAAAAACAGAGTACAATTAATCGGACATGTAGGTCAAGAACCAGAAGTTAAAAATTTAGAATCTGGAAAAGTAGCCAGTTTTACTATCGCTACGAATGAAAATTACACCAACGCCAAAGGTGAAAAAGTGGAACAAACTGAATGGCATAGAATTTCTGCTTGGGGAAAAACAGCAGATATGGTGGAAAAATCAATAAATAAAGGCGGTCATGTAGCCATCGAAGGTAAATTAACACACAGAAGCTACGACGACAAAGAAGGAAACAAACGTTTTTTTACAGAAGTGGTTGCAAACGAATTGGTTTTATTAAGTAAATAACTACTAAATTTCAATGCTAAGATTTTTTAAATTATTCACATTTATTAAATCTACGTTTCAAAAAATTAAATAACAAAAACAATAAATTTTTACATGCCATGAAAAAAGCGTTTTTCTTAGTCTAAAACTTAACGAAACGCAAATTATATCAAAACAATTTAAAATAAATATATAAGCCTTATGAAAAATTCAGTACAATTAATCGGAAATGTGGGTCAAGAACCAGAAATCAAAACCCTTGAAGGAGGAAGAAAATTAGCAAACATCAACATCGCTACAAACGAAGTATATTATCGTGAAAATGGCGATAAAGTAGAACAAACGCAATGGCACCGTGTAACGGCTTGGGGGAAAACGGCAGAAATTATTGAAAAATATGTAACCAAAGGAAAAGAAATCGCCATTGAAGGCAAACTAACACACAGAAGTTACGATGATAAAGACGGAAACAAGCGTTATATTACCGAAGTAATTGCAAATGAAATTCTATTAATCGGTAAATAAGTATGTTATGCAAGTTAGTGTATTTTCTATCCGAATAGATCCTGCATTTTTAGAGCTAGATCAACAAAAATTAAATACTTTTTTAGAAACGGTTACATTTAAAAAATCCAGCACACAATTTTTGGAAAGTGAACCGGCGCATTGGTCTGTTATTATTCATTATGAAACTGAAGAGCAGCAGAAACCCATACGATTAGAACGAAAGTCATACGAAGATTTACTTCCGAAGGACAAACAAGTTTACGGATACTTAAATCAATGGAGAACTGAAAAATCAGAACAACTAAATCAGAAGAAATTTATGATTTGCCACAATTCTGAATTAATTGACTTAGCATTATATAAGCCAAGTAATTTAGACGAATTACAACAAATTAAGGGTTTTGGAAAACAAAAATCAGATAAATTTGGCGAAGATATTTTAGCGATTTTGAATGCCGTTTAAATTTTGAGGGATAACAAGAGTGCTTTCAGTGCTCTTCTTATTCATTCATTAAACGTTCAAATTCTTCAAAAAACAAACCTAAATGATATCCGTCTATTAATCCGTGATGCACATAAACTGCCATTGGTATTTTTTTTACCCCGTTTTCATCTGTCATTTTCCCAAATGAAAATTTCGGACAACTATCAGGCATTGAAAAACTTCTAGAATGAGAAATTGAAGTAAAATTTACCCAAGGTAAAGCAGAAAAATGAATGATATTTTCATGATATTCTCTTGTAAAAAGGCCGGGTGTGTTTTGGACTCTAGTTGCTTCGTTAGTATAATTTTTGATGAAAATAGCAAGGTTTTCATCGTATTCAATTTCTGAAAAACCAAATGTTTTATCGTTGCGTAAAATAGTAGCAGACGCGTTAATTTTATCAAAAAGATATACATTATTATTTTCTATTCGGTACCTAAAATTTTCAATTTTATTTACGGCAATTATAGTTTTGTGTAAATAATATACAAAAAAACTCACACCTAATTCTTTAGCTTTATGATAGGCTTTTGTGCAATCAAATTGGATAGTAGTGCCAAAAAAAGGTTCTTCAAATTTGCTGAAAAATTCAAAGTGTTCTTTTCGGTTCCAAGTAGCGAGGTCAATTTTTTGCTTCATTACATTAATGTTAAAATATCTGTTATTTGGGTAACCGATTTAAAATTGTTATGCTGAATTTCAAAATCTATTTTTTCATATTCCCAAGTTGTATGATACGGAATATGAATGGCGTGTCCGCCCAAATTCAAAACGGGCAAAACATCTGATTTTAAGGAATTTCCAATCATTAAAAAATCTTCTGCTTGGCAATCTAAACGACCTAACATTTTTTCGTAATCCAATTCGGTTTTGTCGCTCATCACTTCAATATGATGAAAATAAGCACCAATTCCCGAATCGTGTAATTTTCTATGTTGGTCTTTTAAATCGCCTTTTGTGGCTACTACCAATTTATATTTTCCTTGCAACTGTTCTAAAACTTCGGTGATGTTAGGAAGTAATTCCACTGGTTTTTGCAATAAATCTTTTCCAATGGCTAAAATTTGCTCAATTCCTTTACCCGAAATTTGATGATTAGTCAATTCCAAAGCCGTTTCAATCATCGATAATGTAAATGCTTTAATTCCAAAACCATATAACGGCAAATTATTGACTTGATGATTTAAAATTAACCCTAAAATTTCTTGATGCGACGCATAATCTTGAAACAAGACACAAAAGCGTTCTTGCGCCTCATCGAAATAGGGTTCATTGTGCCAAAGGGTGTCGTCTGCATCGAATGCGATTATTTTTGGTGTCATAATGTATTTTATTCAACACAGATTTTACAGATTTTTTCAATTTGTGTTAATCTGTGAAATCTGTGTTTAATTTTTAAATTAGGAAATCATCGCACCATTAATCACACCTTCCGCATCTGGATTTACGAAAACCAATTTTCCTTCCGCCGCAATTATTTTTGGGTTCATAATGTATTTTATTCAATACAGATTTCACAGATTTTTTCAATTTGTGTTAATCTGTGAAATCTGTGTTTAATTTTTAAATTAGGAAATCATCGCACCATTAATCACACCTTCCGCATCTGGATTTACGAAAACCAATTTTCCTTCCGCCGCAATTATTTTTGGGTTCATAATGTATTTTATTCAATACAGATTTCACAGATTTTTTCAATTTGTGTTAATCTGTGAAATCTGTGTTTAATTTTTAAATTAGGAAATCATCGCACCATTAATCACACCTTCCGCATCTGGATTTACGAAAACCAATTTTCCTTCCGCCGCAATTATTTTTGGGTTCATAATGTATTTTATTCAATACAGATTTCACAGATTTTTTCAATTTGTGTTAATCTGTGAAATCTGTGTTTAATTTTTAAATTAGGAAATCATCGCACCATTAATCACACCTTCCGCATCTGGATTTACGAAAACCAATTTTCCTTCAGCAGTATTGGTTAATAATAACATACCTTCGCTTTCCACACCACGTAAAGCTCTTGGGGCTAGGTTCACTAAAATCGTTACACGTTTTCCAATAACTTCTTCCGGTGTAAAATGCTCTGCAATTCCAGATACGATGGTTCTTACATCAATTCCGGTATCTACTTTTAAGACCAATAATTTGTTGGCTTTTGGCATTTTTTCGGCTTCAATAATCGTCCCGATTCGTAAATCTACTTTGGCAAAATCTTCAAATGTGATTGTTTCTCTTTGCGGTTCAGCTTTTGTATTTTCCACTTGATTGGCGGTTTTAGTTGCTTCTAATTTATCTAATTGTTTTTGAATTTCGGCATCTTCTATTTGTGGAAACAAAATTTCAGCCTGACCAATTTGATGTCCAGGTTTTGTCAAATTCCAATTTTCAAATTCTAAATTCCAATTATTGACTTTAATATCTAATATGTTGCACAATTTAGAAGAAGTAAACGGTAAAAACGGTTCTGAAAGTATAGCTAATGCTGATGCAATTTGCAGCGCAACATACATTTGAGTTTGTACTCTTACCGGATTTTCCTTAATCATTTTCCAAGGTTCTTCGTCGGCTAAATATTTATTCCCTAAACGGGCAACGTTCATTAATTCGCCCAACGCTTCCCTGAAACGGTAACGCTCAATCGAACTTGAAATTACCGCTGGATACGCTTTTAATTCTGTTAAAGTTTGCTCGTCAACTTCAGAAAATTCGTTTGGCGTTGGAACAATTCCCGCGTAATATTTATTGGTTAACACCACCACACGATTGATGAAATTTCCAAAAATTGCAGCTAATTCATTATTATTTCTGGCTTGAAAATCTTTCCAAGTGAAGTCGTTGTCTTTTGTTTCTGGCGCATTTGCCGTTAATGCATAACGTAACGAATCTTGTTTATCAGGAAAATCTTGTAAATATTCGTGTAACCAAACTGCCCAGTTTTTAGAAGTAGATAATTTATTCCCTTCTAAATTCAAAAATTCGTTTGCAGGAACATTATCAGGTAAAATATAACTTCCTTCCGCTTTTAACATCGCTGGGAAAATGATACAATGGAATACGATATTGTCTTTTCCAATGAAATGAACTAATTTTGTATCAGCATCTTTCCAATAGGGTTCCCAATCTTTTCCTTCGCGAGCCGCCCATTCTTTAGTTGCTGAAATGTAACCAATAGGAGCATCAAACCACACGTATAATTTTTTCCCTTCGGCACCTGGAACAGGCACATCGATTCCCCAATCTAAATCACGTGTAACAGCTCTTGGTTCTAAACCACCATCAACCCACGATTTTACTTGTCCGTAAACATTGGGTTTCCAGTCGTTTTTATGACCTTCCAAAATCCATTCTCTTAAGAATGTTTCGTAACGATTTAAAGGTAAAAACCAGTGTTTTGTAGATTTTAAAATCGGCGTTTCACCAGTTATTGTCGATTTCGGATTGATTAAATCGGTTGCATTTAAAGTCGAACCACATTTTTCACATTGGTCGCCATACGCTTCTGGGTTGTCGCACTTTGGACAAGTTCCAGTTACAAAACGGTCTGCTAAGAATTGGTCTGCTTTTGCATCGTATAATTGGTCGGTAGTTTCTTCTATGAAATCACCGTTATCATATAATTTTTTGAAAAATTCGGAAGCCGTTTTATGATGAATCTCCGATGAAGTTCTCGAATAATTATCAAAAGAAATTCCAAAATCTAAAAAAGATTGACGAATAATTCCGTCATATTTATCAATTACTTCCTGTGGCGTGATGCCTTCTTTCTTAGCTTTCATTGAAATTGCTACACCGTGCTCGTCGCTTCCGCAAATGAAAGCCACGTCTTTTCCTTGTAATCGTAAATAGCGCGCATAAATATCAGAAGGCACATAAACACCTGCTAAATGCCCAATGTGAATGGGTCCATTGGTGTAGGGAAGTGCCGCTGTAATGGTATATCTTTTCGGATTTTTTAACATATTATCATTAAATTTGATACAAAAATAATTCATTTAAGAGGAATAGACGAATTTTTCTGTTCAAATTCCTTATTTTTGAATTCTTATTGAATTTTATATGATTATACCACCATTTTTAAAGGCGGGAGATACCGTTGCTCTTGTTTGTACAGCACGAAAATATTTTCCCGAAGACGCCAAACCAGCTATTGATTTATTAGAATCTTGGGGGCTAAACGTTAAATTAGGAGCTACAATTGGCTTAGACATTTTTCAATTAGGAGGGACAGATATCGAACGAGCTACTGATTTTCAAGCGCAATTAGATGATGAAAATGTAAAAGCCATTTGGTGTGCTCGAGGTGGATATGGAACGGTTAGAATTATAGATACATTAAATTTTACGAAATTTAAAAAGTATCCTAAATGGATTATGGGGTTTTCAGATGTAACGGTTTTGCATAGTCAATTGAATATAGAACGTGTAGCGTCTTTACATTCAATTATGCCTTTTACAGTTCCAAATGCACCTGAAGAAGTAAAAGATACTTTGCGAAAAGCACTTTTTGGAGAAACGATTTCGTATACAATTCCTTCGAAAAGTTATGATGTAAAAGGGGCCGCTTCGGGCGAATTGGTTGGGGGAAATATTTCTATTTTATATAGTTTATTAGGATCAAAATCAGCAATTGACACAAAAGATAAAATTCTTTTTATTGAAGATTTAGACGAATATTTATATCATATTGACCGAATGATGTATAATTTAAAACGTAATGGTTATTTCGAAAATGTAAAAGGAATTATAGTAGGAAGTATGACGGATATGCACGATAACGAAATTCCGTTTGGGCAAAATGAAGTGCAAATTATTACAGAAATTGCAAAAGAAAATCGTATTCCAATAGCTTTTCAATTTCCAGCCGGACATCAATCTGATAATCGAACTTTAATTTTTGGTCAACAAGTAGTATTTGAAGTAAATGAAAAAGAAATCAAATTAAAATTTGATTAAATAACAATATAAAAAAATCCCAAATCCCATCTTGAAACTTTTTTTTGGAATTTGGAATTTGAAATTTTGGAATTTTAACTATGGCAGAACATAACGAATTAGGAAAAATTGGAGAAGAAGTAGCCGTTGAATTTTTAGAAAAAAACGGCTATGAAATTTTAGAAACCAATTGGGTATTTCAAAAAGCAGAGATTGATATTATTGCGCAGAAAGGCGATATATTGGCTGTAATTGAAGTTAAAACACGCTCTTCATTAGAATATGGTTTACCCCAAGATTTTGTAAAACCAAAAAAAATTCAACTTTTAGTCAAAGCCATTAATGAATACGTGATTGCCAATGATTTAAACGTTGAAGTCCGATTTGATATTATCGCTATTCATGCCACAGGGACAACATTTGATATAGAACATTTACAGGCAGCTTTTTATTATTTTAACAATTAGTAATAAAATTAACATTTTGATTTATATATTTGTGTATAAATAAAACCCAAATTTTATGAAAACAGTAGCCTCAGTTGTTGAAAAACATCTAAAAACCAAACCCTTTTTATTGAGTTCTTTATCTGAAGGAATTATTAATTTAACTTCTTTAGCTAGAATTATTATGCCTGAAATTGAATTATATTTAGGTAAAGATATTAAGCAAGGCGCTGTAGTAATGGCCTTAAAAAGAATTTCAGAAGAACTTGATTTTAAAATTAACCACAAAGTAACGAGGGTGTTACAAAATATTGGAGAAATTACGGTTCGATCTTCATTGACGGATTATACTTATGAAATTTCCGATACTTTATTAGAAAATCAAACCAAATTAATATCGGAAATTAAAATGAATAAAAATTTGTTTTATACTTCGTCACGTGGCGTAAATGAAGCCAATATTGTGGTAAGTTCAGAAATCAATGCCATGGTAGAATCGTATTTAAAATCTGAAAAATTAATTAGTAAAAACGAAAATTTATCTTCTATAACGGTAAAATTACCGCATGAAAATGTTTCTGTTCCAGGCGTATATTATTATATTTTTCAATCGTTAGCTTGGGAAGGAATTGTTATTGATGAGGTAATTTCCACTTCTAACGAATTTACCATCGTAGTAAATGAAATCCAAATTGATTTAGCGTTTAGCGTTATAAAAGACTTAAAAAAAATAGGCTAAATCAAAATCTAAATTCCATTGTTAATAAAAGAAATCTTGGTAGTAATCGATATTCAGTTTTAGAAATATTTACATCTGAAATCGAATAATTTTTAAAAGTCGTGGTATTGAATAAATTATTACCCGACAAGGAAAAAGTTAATTTATTTTCTTTAACAACATATTGTGTTTCTATATCTAAAAAATAATATTTATTATTTGTTTTTTCTAAATTTCCAAAGAAATAACGTTCTGACTGTAATTGAATATTAAATTTTTTATTAAAAATAAATGACAAATCTAAAAACGTCATATTGTCTGTAAATGAGTTTTGAATAGATGTTTTTATTTGATTATAATTAAAAGTAGAACCTACATGATAATTGAAAAAACCTCTAAATCCAGAACGTAATTGTAATCCATATTCTGCACTTAATATTTTTACTTCCCGCAAAGCAGTATTGTTAACGCTGTTTTTAAAATTTGAATTCGAGCCAATGAACGAAAACTTTAAATTAGATTTTATAGGTTTAAGGTATTTGTCAATATTTGAAGAAATTGAAAACAGCGCTTTATCCTGAATTAAAATTTTTTCAGTTTGAGAATAGTTAGGCATTATTATGGAATTACTGCTAAAAAAATCGTTGTCTTTTGAGTACATTAAAGAAAAATTAGCAAAAAATTTGTCTCCCCAGCTACCATAATTATAATTGAATAAGGTTGTTGTTGCATTTAATTGATTAAATGTTTCTATACCTCTATTAAATGACCGAAAACCTGTTTGTATAAATCCAGAATACACATCTAAAATTGATGCATTTGTTGTTGTATTTGAATAGGAAGTTAAAATTTTATTTTTCTTATTAATTTTCCATTCAAAATCTATTTTCGGAATTATAAAAAATGCGTTTTGATTTGCTTTTGCTGCTACATTTGAAATAGAATTAAATAATTGATGAAAATTGGATTGTGTTGTTAGGGCAATATTTTTATAATTAAATGTATATTTTGTATTTAAATATATATTGTTTGTTGTGTATTTTAAGTCATTTTGAAAGCCAATTGGTAAGGAAATAATCGTATTATTATTTTGCAATTCAAAACTTGTATTTAAATTATCAATTCTTAATTGATTGCCTATTTTTAATTCTAATAAATTTTGATTCTCTTTTCTGTCTAATAAATGCGTTTCAAAACCAAAAAACTCCATTTTGTTTTGGCTAAATTGTTTTGTATAATTCGCGTTTTCAGTAAATAAATCATCAAAAATAAATTGATTTGTAGAATAATTTTGAGGTGTTTTTTCATTTATATATCTTCCAGAAAACAACAGAACTTTGTTTTTTTTCAACTTATTTGTGACAACTAATTTTTGGTCAATAAGTTGATTGTTTGTAGTAAGTTTTTCATTTAGAAAATCTGTATTAAAAAGTAAATTACTTCTGTTTCTTTCTTCTGTTGTGTTAAATTTACCAGTATATTGTAGTGTCTTATCTTTAGAAATATCATAGGTTACATCTATTTTTCCAAAACCTGTAATTTCTGATTTTCTTCCAACAAAGTTTTCTGTATTTTCAAAATTAGAAGTTCCCAACGTAAAAAATTGCATATTGTTTTTAAAAAAGTCAACTTCATCTGTATTTAAAATACCAATTGCTTTTAATTTTACTTTTTTGGAAAGTGTAAAAATACTATTGAGTGAAAGCATTTCAGAATTATTAAAATTCACTCTTTTTTGTTTTAAATTTGGTAATTCTACACTTATATTAAGGAGTTTATTCGCAGTTTGATCATCACCAATACTGCCTGGCTCATCAAAACGAAAAGGTCTTATAAGTTGGTTTAGATCACCTGTTACATTGGCGCCAACATTGTTTAGATTTGATAAAAAGTAAAATTTCTCATTTTTGCCAAAATTCATAACATTAACTTTAGTTTCATATCTATTTTCTGATACAACACCATAGCCTAGACTGGTGTTTCCAAACCAAATGCGTTTGTAATTGTCTTTTAGTGTTAAATTTAATGCAACTTTTTTGCTTTTTTCAATCCCTTTTAAATGTTTGTTATTAGAATAATTTTGATACAATTCAACCTTGTTAATTGGATTTACTGGCATATTTTTTGTTAAAATTTTATAACCTTTTTCAAACATATCATCGCCATCAACCATTACTTTCTCAATTTCTTGCTCGCCAATTTTTATGGTACCATTACTATCAATATTTAATCCGGGTATTTTTTTCAGCATGTCTTCTACCGTTTGTTCATTACCCGTCATAAATGCTTTTGGATCGAAAATGACTGTATCTTTTTTTACTATAATTGGCAAATTAGATTGTATAATAATTTCTTTTATTTCATTAATTTTTTCTTTTAATATAAAATTATTTATAATTTCTTTTGGCGTGTTTTCGTTAATTTCAATTTCAATAGCTTGTTTTTCAAATCCAAGCGCAAGGATATTAAGTGAAAATGTGCCTTTTTTTTTAAAACTTATTTGATAAGTACCATTTTCATTTGAATAAATGTAAGCAACTGTTTGTTCAGAAGCGTCCTTTAATATCACACTAGCTGAAGCAATAGGATTGTTTTGAGAATCTTTTAAAACACCATATAAATGGGTTTGAGAAAAACTTGAAAAACATATAATAAAAAATAATGCTATTTTTCCCATTCAAACTTTACTTCAAGTCTTGTTCTTGGTATTTTATTATTTTCAACTTTTACGCCTCTTGGAAGATCTGAAATAATTGGTTCTTGTTCTTTGTTATATATAATATCTATATATTCTTTTATACCTATTGATTCATTTTTTATGTTTTCTAACGATGATATATTGATTTCGTTTACCTTTTTTATACTTGTAACGCCCCAATAATAACGTAAGCTTTCGTCATATACCTCTATGATTAAACCGGGTAAACCGCTAAATTTCCAAGGACCCATTTTAACAGGATATTCTTCAGAATACCAAGCAATGAAATTTCTTCCTCTAAAATTTAAAGTAGCCTTTTTACAATTAAAATCCCCTATTTTTTTGGTGAAAGTTTCTTCTAATTTCCAATCAAAATTCGGAATTTCTTCTTTTATTGTATACTCTTTTCTATTTATGTTTTCATTAAAAACTAAAGTATCCAATTTATAATCAGTAAAAATATATCGGTCTAATTCATTTTTTTTTACCAAATTAAATTTGTTAGTTTCATCGTCGCTTTTTTCTTTTAGTTCAACTTGTTTTATGTTTTCAGAAATTTTAAATAAAGCTTTTTCATTTTTTAAATCTATTTGAAGGGTACCAATCCTTTCATTATAAAACGCAGTATTATATTTTATGCTGTAAGTTATTTCTAAGTTATTTTGAGAAAAGGCAAATTGAATTGCAAGTAATAGTAGTGCGTATTTTTTCATTTCTTTATTTTTTAAGATGAAGTAGATAAACATTTTTATCCACTTCATCATTTTTATATATATTCTTTAAAGACTGCTTAAAAATTTAGATCGCATTTTTAAAGCAAAGAATTGGCACGCAAATTCACTTGAACTATTAAAATCAATGTAATTTTGTGAACTAATTACATTACCTTCTCGGTCATAAAGCGTTACTGTAACTTGACAAATCCCAACTGTTTTTTCGTTTTTTTCTGTACTTTCGCTTAGTCTTTCTAATTTTTCTCCAGCCATACTTGATGCTGTGAATGCTACAAGTGCAAACGCACTAAAAATCATTTTTTTCATAATATTTAAATTTAATTTGTTAACAATTATAAAAATAAAATATTAGGTCAAGTAATCTTTAAACAAAAATACACTATTTTTTATAAAATTTATTCTATTTTTACTCAAAATCTTATGTTTTATGTTAATTGGTAATAA
>NZ_JBBALQ010000034.1:0-10602 GCF_040402955.1 Flavobacterium sp.
TCGCGTCCCGCCCTAGCGGGAAGGTCGCAGGTTCGAATCCTGCCACCCCGACAAATGACTTCAATTATATTGAGGTCGTTTTTTCATACAACAAATCAATATTTAAAATTACATCTACAACTAACATTTTTTTATAATATTTATTATTTATAGCACTATATGAAAATTAATTACTTGTAAATTAAATTTTTGTTTAATAATTTACTACTTTTGTTAAACAAAATAATAAAAGATGAAATCTGAAAACAATACGTTAACAAATATATCTACAGAAGATATTGGAAATGACCATTTATTTACATCGCTAGAAACGCCGATGGTAGCAAATGCGTTTTCAAAATCGGACACTGAAAAAAAAGAAATTATTGCATTTCACTTTACAGAAATAATGAAAGCATTGGATTTAGATTTATCTGATGATTCATTAAAAGGCACTCCAGAAAGAGTGGCGAAAATGTATATTGAAGAAATTTTTTTAGGATTAAATCCAAAAAATAAGCCTAAAATGGCACTTTTTGAAAACAAATACCAATACAATCAAATGTTGGTAGAAAAAAACATCACGTTTTACTCCAATTGCGAGCATCACTTTGTACCAATTTTTGGAAAAGCGCACGTGGCATATATTTCTTCTGGTAAAGTAATCGGCTTATCTAAATTAAATAGAATTGTTCAGTATTATGCGAAACGACCTCAAGTTCAAGAACGATTAACGATGCAAATTGCCGAAGATTTAAAAATTGCCTTAGATACAGAAGATGTAGCCGTTATTATTGATGCCAAACATCTTTGCGTATCTTCAAGAGGCGTTCAAGACGAAAGTTCTGCAACAGTGACCACATCTTTTAATGGAGCATTTAATACACCACAAAAAATAAATGAATTATTACAATTAATCAATAATTAATTTTCATTTAAAAATAGTTAATAAAATTCTATCTTTTCTATAAAGATAGAATTTTTTTTATAGTATATATTTCTATCTTTGTGTAAATTAAAGATGCTATTTATGCTTATCATTGGTATTGCTGGAGGAACTGGTAGTGGAAAAACTACAGTTGTACATCAAATTATGAACGAATTGCCTTCTACAGAAGTTGGCGTAATTTCTCAGGATTCTTATTACAAAGAAACCAACAATTTATCCTACGAAGAACGCACTAAAATTAACTTTGATCACCCACGTGCTATTGATTTTGAATTATTAATAGCGCATTTAAAAGATTTAAAAGCTGGTAAAGTTATTGACCAACCAATTTATTCTTTTGTAACTCATAACAGAACGGATGATACCATAAGCACTCATCCAAGAAAAGTAGTAATTGTAGAAGGAATTTTAATTTTTACAAATCCAGAAATTCGTGATTTGTTTGATATTAAAGTTTTTGTTCACGCCGATTCTGATGAACGATTAATACGTCGTTTAAAACGAGATATAGCAGAACGAGGTAGAGATATGGATGAGGTTTTAAATAGATATCAAACCACTTTGAAACCAATGCACGAGCAATTTATTGAGCCAACAAAAGCTTTTGCCGATATCATTATTCCAAATGACAAATACAACACGGTTGCCATTGATGTTGTAAGAGCAGTTATAAATCAACGAATAGACAAATAATGTTTAAAAAAATTCAAATAATAGTTCAGAAATTTCCTTTTCTAAGTTTTTTAGGAAATAAATACGCTATAACATTGATTGCTTTCATTGTATGGATGCTATTTTTTGATAACTATTCTTATTTTGAACATCGTTTTTTAAATGGGCAGATTGATGAATTAAACGATAATAAAAAATATTACAAATCTGAAATTGCAAAAGACAGTATTAAAATTAAAAATCTTAAAAACGATAATATGACAGAAAAGTATGCACGCGAAAAATACTTTATGAAAAAGGACAGCGAAGATATTTACATCATAGAATTTGAAGAAGATAAAATAAAAGACAGTTTACTTGAAGCAAAAAAGTAACCTAAATGTATACGTTTTCAAATCAAAAACAAATCAATGAAAACACAATTATTTAAAGATTTTAATACCGTTTCATCTAAACAATGGAAACAACAAATACAATTTGAGTTAAAAGGTGCAGATTATAATGACACATTAATTTGGGAAAGTGTAGAAGGAATAAAAGTAAAACCTTTTTACCATTCAGACGATACTATTTCAACTATAACTACAAATACTAACACAACAGCGTTTATTATTTTGCAACAAATTTTTGTACACGACATTCAAATGTCTAACAAAAAAGCAAAAGAAAGCTTAAACCGCGGAGCAGAAAGTATTCTTTTTACGATAGAATCCGATAAAATTGACATCGCAAAACTAATGACTAACTTGCCATTAGAAAATGTAGTTTATTACTTCAATTTACCCTTTCTTTCAACAGAATATGTGAAATCACTAAATGATTTTGCTACAATTAATTCCTATAATTTCATTATTCAAATTGATGCTATTGGTCAACTTTGCAAAGATGGAAATTGGTATGAAAACCTAAATTCAGATATTCAAAAACTGAATGAAATTTCAAAAAATACTACCATTCCCTTTTTAACGATACAATCTGGAATCTATCAAAATTCTGGTGCCAATATGGTACAACAATTGGCGTATACTTTAGCACATTGTAATGAATATTTCAATAGAATTTCAAAAATAAATCAGCCAATTTCTATTGAAGTTAGTGTGGGCACAAATTATTTTTTCGAAATAGCTAAAATTAGAGCTTTACGCTTACTTTTCAATACGTTAGCAATCGAATACAATTATAATTTTGATTGCCATATCATAGCAACACCCACAAAACGCAACAAAACAATTTACGATTATAATGTAAATATGCTACGGACCACAACCGAATGTATGTCGGCTATTTTAGGTGGTGCCAATGCAGTTTCTAATTTAGCATACGATGCCATTTATCATAAAGACAACGAGTTTGGCGACAGAATTTCACGCAATCAGTTATTAATACTGAAAGAAGAAAGTTATTTCGACAAAGTAAATAATCCATCAGATGGCGCGTATTATATTGAATCTTTAACCGAACAATTGGCAGAAAAAGCTTTAGAAGTATTTAAAGAAATTGAAGCCAATGGTGGTTTTATCACACAATTAATTGAAGGCACTATTCAAAGAAAAATTTCAGAAAGCGCACTAAAAGAACAAGGATTGTTTGATTCTGGTAAAGAAATTTTGTTAGGAACAAACAAATATCCAAATCCAAACGACAAAATGAAACACGATTTAGAATTGTTTCCTTTCGTAAAAACAAAAGATAGAAAAACGCTAATTGTACCGATTATTGAAAAACGATTAGCCGAAAAAATCGAACAAGAACGTTTGGAAAAAGAGACAATCTAAAAATCACTTTTTCAATCATAAAATTCATTACATTTGAATTTAAATTAAAGTACTATGGAAGCATTCAGACAAACAGTTACGGTAAAAAATCATAAAATTAGCATTACACTTCCAGATGATTTTAGTTCTGAAGAAGTTGATGTTATCATTTTACCATCTCAAAATAAGGAATTCAACATTCCTCAATGGCAAATGGATCAAGTAAGAGAAAGAAGTGAGGAATACCATAAAAACCCTTCTATTGGCTTGGATTTTGATGAGGCAATGAAAAACATTGAAAATGAATTATAAGATAATTCTTTTACCTAAAGCTTATGAAGATATCAAAGAAATAAATAAGTTTTATAAAAAAATTAATATTGAATTGGCTAAAAGATTTAATTCTAATTTAAAAATAGAAATTAAAAATATGGCAAACAATCCTTTACTTTTTCAAGTAAGGTATGATTTGACATTTCGAGTTATAAAAATCAATGATTTTCCATATTTAATCCATTTTGAAATAATAGAAAATCATATAATTATAAATGCAATTTATCATTCCTCTAGGGATAGTAAATTAAATGAATTTTAATTTTACAAAATTGAGAAAAAACATACAACATATACAATTAGTCGAAAGTCAAAAGGCGAAAGTTGAAAGTAATCAAACTAACTTCCACACAGCCGAAAACATTGATTTAAAAAAAACCTACTCCAAAGAAGATATTGAAGGATTAGAACACATTGGTTTTGGAGCGGGTTTTGCACCAAACTTACGAGGTCCTTACGGCACAATGTATGTTCGCAGACCTTGGACAATTCGTCAATATGCCGGTTTTTCAACGGCTGAAGAAAGTAATGCGTTTTATAGACGTAATTTAGCTGCCGGGCAAAAAGGACTATCCGTTGCTTTTGATTTGGCCACACATCGAGGATACGATTCGGATCATATTAGAGTACAAGGCGATGTTGGTAAAGCAGGTGTAGCCATTGATTCGGTGGAAGACATGAAAATTCTATTCGACCAAATTCCGTTAGACGAAATGTCGGTTTCTATGACAATGAATGGTGCCGTTTTACCTATAATGGCCTTCTATATTGTAGCTGCAGAAGAACAAGGCGTAGCGCCAAACCAATTAGCAGGAACCATTCAAAACGATATATTGAAGGAATTTATGGTACGAAATACGTACATTTATCCACCAACGCCTTCTATGAAAATTATTGCCGATATTTTTGAATATACGAGTAATAATATGCCAAAATTTAACTCCATTTCCATTTCTGGTTATCATATGCAAGAAGCAGGTGCAACGGCCGATATTGAATTAGCATATACACTTGCAGATGGTTTAGAATATATTCGTACCGGATTATCAACAGGTATGAAAATTGATGAATTCGCGCCCCGCCTATCTTTCTTTTGGGCAATTGGAATGAACCATTTTATGGAAATTGCTAAAATGCGTGCGGGAAGAATGCTTTGGGCAAAATTACTAAAACAATTTAACCCTAAGGATGAAAAATCATTAGCATTACGTACCCATTGTCAAACATCGGGTTGGAGTTTAACCGAACAAGACCCATTTAATAACGTAGCTCGAACTACAATTGAAGCCGCTGCTGCAGCTTTTGGTGGTACGCAATCGTTACACACTAATGCCTTAGACGAAGCCATAGCTTTACCAACAGATTTTTCAGCAAGAATTGCTCGAAATACACAAATTTTCTTACAAGAAGAAACTAAAATTTGTAAAACAGTAGACCCTTGGGCAGGAAGTTATTACGTAGAAAGTTTAACGGCAGATATTACAGAAAAAGCGTGGGCATTAATTGAAGAAGTGGAAGCTTTAGGCGGAATGACGAAAGCCATAGAAGCTGGAATACCAAAATTACGAATTGAAGAAGCTGCCGCACGTAAACAAGCACGTATTGATAGCACACAAGATATTATTGTAGGCGTAAACAAATACCGTTTAGAAAAAGAAGATCCGTTACATATTTTAGATGTAGATAACGATATGGTGCGCAACCAACAAGTAGCTCAATTAGCAGAAATAAAAGCAAAAAGAGATACCGCTAAAGCAGCAAAAAGCATACAAGATTTAACAGAATGTGCCAAAACAGGAAATGGCAATTTATTAGCTATTGCTGTTGAAGCAGCCAGAAATAGAGTAACTTTAGGAGAAATTAGTGATGCCTTAGAAGTGGTCTTTGGACGTCATAAAGCACAAATTAAATCGATAAGTGGAGTGTATAGTAAAGCCATAAAAAACGATGAGAGTTTTGAAAAAGCAAAACAATTAGCAAACAAATTCGCGGAAAAAGAAGGTCGTAGACCCAGAATTATGATTGCTAAAATGGGGCAAGACGGACACGACCGTGGCGCAAAAGTAGTAGCAACAGGTTATGCCGATGTGGGTTTTGATGTAGATATTGGTCCTTTGTTTCAAACACCAGCCGAAGCAGCAAAACAAGCCGTGGAAAATGATGTTCACATTTTAGGTGTATCATCTTTAGCAGCAGGACATAAAACTTTAGTACCACAAGTAATTGAAGAACTAAAAAAATATGGTCGTGAAGACATTATGGTAATTGTTGGAGGTGTAATTCCAGCGCAAGATTATCAATTTTTATTCGATGCTGGAGCTGTTGCCGTTTTTGGTCCCGGTACTAAAATTAGTGAAGCCGCAATCAGTATTTTAGAAGTACTTATTGAGGATTAAATCTATTTAAACCTGACAGGTTTTTGAAACCTGTCAGGTTTGTAATTATCGAAACATTTTTTATATTTGTATCTTAATATACGCCAATAGATTATGATACAAGCCTTAGAACACGGTAACTATTACCACATTTACAATCGTGGAATAAATAGTACAACACTATTTAAAGAAAAAGAAAACTACGAACACTTTCTAAAACTTTTCGAAACTCATATAGACCCAATTGCTGAAACTTTCGCTTGGTGTTTAATGAAAAATCACTTTCATTTCTTAATTAGAATAAAAGATCTTTCTGAAATCAATAAAGAAAAAATTATTTTGCCTTCACAATCATTTTCAAATTTATTTAATGCCTACACAAAAGCATATAATAGAAGATATAACCGCCATGGTGCGTTATTTGAAAGACCTTTTAGAAGAAAACAAATTAATTTTGATACGTATTTACAAAATGTAATTGCCTACATACATAATAATCCAGTTCATCATAAAATTTGTTCCCACCCTATTGAATATCCTTGGAGTTCTTATATTAGTTGTCTTTCTGAAAAGCCAACAAAACTTAAAAGAAAAGAAGTAATTGAAATTTTTAATGATGTAGATAATTTTAAAAATGTACATCAAGAAAAAGGTAATTATTTTGCAGTAGAAAATGAATTAGGTTTCTAATTTTAAACCTGACAGGTTTTTGAAACCTGTCAGGTTTAATTTATTATTTATTAGCGTCTCGTACCAATCTTTTCAAAATTGCCCATTGTTTAAGCGCATCTCTTGCTTCTACAGCTGGATAGCCTAACATTATTTTTCCTGCAGGAATATCGCCCGTTACTCCGGAACCTGCACCAACAATAGCACCATCGCCAATTACCGTATGGTCTTTAATAGAGGCACTACCACCAATAATTACGCCATTTCCTAAAGTTACCGAACCTGCTAAACCAGAATTTCCTGCCATAATACAAAATTTACCCAATTTACTATTGTGCCCTATTTGTACTAAATTATCAATTTTACAACCATCTCCAACAATTGTAGAACTGAATTTCCCTCTATCTACACAAGAATTTGCACCAATTTCTACACCATTTCCAATTATAACATTTCCAATTTGTGGAATTTTTACCAATCCTCTTTCTGGATCTGGACGGAAACCAAAGCCATCCGCACCAATCGTCGCATTTGGATGTACAATACAATGACTACCAATGTGGCAACGCTCTCTAACAACAGTGCCCGACCAAATGGTGGTTTGATTTCCAATGGTACACTCATCTAAAATGGTTACGTTTGGATAAATAAGTACGTTTTCACCTATTTTAACATTAGGTCCAATATACACCCCAGCTCCTATTTTTGTATGATTCCCGATAGTTGCTGAAGCATCAACAACTGCTGTTGGATGAATATTTGCAGTAAAAACAGGGGCTGGAGGAGCGAACATTTCTAATACTTGCGACATCGCCAAATCGGCGTTTGACACTTTTATAAAAGCCCGATTTTCACCTGGTTCAATAGAAATATCTTGATTTACAACCGCTACACAAGCTTTAGAATCCGACCAAAATTTTTCGTATTTTTTATTTCCAATAAAAGAAATTTCTGTGTCTTTTGCTGCTTCTAATTGTTCCGGCGCCGTAATAATTGTAGTGGTATTACCAACAATTTCACCTTTTATTACCTGATTTATTTCTTGAATAGTATACGTTTTCATCCTATGTAATAGTTATTTAAACCTAAATATTTTGCACCAAAGTACATTAAAACTAATTAATATGAAAATTTTTAAAATTTTACAGAAAATAATGCAGAATAATTTCGAATTTAAAACAGCAAAAAATTATTTTCCTCTTGGATGAAAGGTATGCATTACATCTGCTAAAAATTTTCTATCCAAGTGCATATAGACTTCTGTAGTCGTAATAGATTCGTGACCCAACATCAATTGAATCGAACGTAAATCGGCACCATTTTCTAATAAATGTGTTGCAAAAGAATGCCGAAATGTGTGTGGTGAAATGGTTTTTTTTAAATCGATTTTCAGTGCTAAATCCTTAATAATTGTAAAAACCATAGCGCGAGTAAGTTGTTTTCCCCTACGATTGAGAAACAACGTGTCTTCGTGTCCTTTTTGAATAGGTAAATGGGTACGAATGAAGTTTTTATAGTTCAAAATTATTTTTTGCGTAGGCAAACCAATAGGAACAAATCGTTGTTTGTTTCCTTTTCCTGTAATTTTCAGAAAACCTTCTTCAAAAAACAAATCGGATATTTTTAACGTAATTAATTCCGAAACCCTTAACCCACAACTATATAAAGTTTCTAACATTACTTTGTTGCGTTCTCCTTCTGCTGAAGTTAAATTTATGGCTTGAATTAATAAATCTATTTCTTCTGTAGAAAGTGTATCGGGTAATTTTCTACCTGTTTTTGGGACTTCAATTAATTCAAGCGGCGTGTCTTTTCGATACTCTTCAAAAATTAAATAATTAAAAAAACTTTTTAATCCTGAAATTATTCTGGATTGACTTCGCGCATTAACTTGGGTAGAAATGGTATAAATAAATTGTTGTACCTGTTCGTCGGTAATTTTTATTGGAGTAACTTCTATGTTATTTTCTGTCAGAAAACCAACCAATTTTTCAACATCAAACGAATAATTTTGAATGGTATTTGGAGACAACCCACGTTCCAAACGTAAATAATTTTGATATTCTTTTAGGTACGAATTCCAGTTTGACATCTCATATTGAATTTAGGCTAAGATATAGCTTTCTATTTTCTGATGCAATACTAATAAAATAAAGGCATAAAAAAAGCCTTACATTTCTGTAAGGCTTTGGGTGGAAGACCGGGTTCGAACCGGCGACCCTCGGTACCACAAACCGATGCTCTAACCAGCTGAGCTACAACCACCAGGTATAAATACGGGTGCAAATATAACACTAAACTTCATACTTGCAAAGAAAAAAATAAATATTTTACTTCAAATCCCCTAAACTATTGATGTTCAAATGTCTTTCTTCAGTAAATCCTTCAATGAAATTTAAAAAATATAAAATATAACATTTTGGAAATAAAAGTTTTGATAAAATTAAATTACAATAAAAACAATACAAATTTTATTAGAGATTTTTTACTTCTTTAAATAAATCAACCACATCAATTTGTAATGCAGTACAAAAGCGCAATAACAAATCTACCGTCATTCTTTGTTTATTACTAAAAACCCTTCTAACTGTAGTTTCTGAGCATATTGAAGCTTTAGCAAATTTACTTTTATTTCCATCAAACTTTTTTAGGAAATCTTTGTAAAGTAAATTAACTAATTCTACTTCTATTTGTTCAACACTATTTTGCATAGAACAAAGAAAATAAACTAAAAATCTAAAAAAGTTTCTTTAACTCGACTTATAAGTCGAAATATTTATTATATTTGAAAAAAATACAATATGAAAAAAATAGTACTTCAAATTATTTTGCTAATCTTTACCGCTCAGGCCATTCAATCACAAACAGTTGTATTAGATGCAAACAATGTTACAGTTAAATGGACTGGAACTACTGTTCCATCACCTTATTTTGTTCAAGCGAACCCAAGAGGTACAGGAATGGAATGGTTTGCAATAGTTAATAATTCAACCAAAAGTAATATAACTGATTATGCAAAAAATATTCAATCGGGAATAACTTTTTTTACTAGACCAAGTACTACAACTCCTATTCCTTTTAATAACATAGTAACAACTCTTGTTACTGATTTGAATAACATCTTTACTAATGCTACCTCCTTTAACCAACCTATTGGGTCTTGGGATGTGAGTAATGTTACTGATATGTTATCTATGTTTTATAACACAAACGCCTTTAACCAAAATATTAGTTCTTGGAATGTGAGTAATGTGACTAATATGTCTTTTATGTTTTATAGCACTGACTCCTTTAACCAACCAATTGGTTTTTGGAATGTGATTAATGTTACTAATATGGAAGCTATGTTTTTCTCTGCTAAAGTATTTAACCAAAATATAAATTCTTGGAATGTGAGCAATGTTACTAATATGAAAACTATGTTTGCTTATGCTCCCGCCTTTAACCAACCTATTGGTTCTTGGAATGTGAGTAATGTGACTAATATGCAAGGTATGTTTTATAGCACTCCCGATATACCTACCGCTTTTAACCAACCTATTGGGTCTTGGAATGTTATTAATGTAACTAATATGACTGGTATGTTTTCTGGTGCTACTGTCTTTAACCAACCTATTGGGTCTTGGAATGTGATTAATGTAAATAATATGAGTAGTATGTTTCAAAGTGTTCAAGGTGCTTCCGCCTTTAACCAACCTATTGGATCTTGGAATGTGAGTAATGTAACTAAAATGACTAGTATGTTTGCTCGTGCTCCCGCCTTTAACCAACCTATTGGTTCTTGGAATGTGAGTAATGTGACTAATATGCAAGGTATGTTTTATGGCGCTTCCGCATTTAACCAAAATATAAGTTCTTGGAATGTGAGTAA
>NZ_JBBALQ010000035.1:0-10103 GCF_040402955.1 Flavobacterium sp.
AAAGAAATATTAACAACTTAAAAATAAATCTCGTTTAATAATGCACAACGGGTTGTCTTATTATTATTTTACAAATATATAAAAATTGTGGGCTATTAAAAGTAAGTTACTTTACATCTTGCATTAATTTTTTTACAAATGGCGAAATTAAAATCAAAATCAATCCTGCAATTAACGCATAAATGGCTAGTTGATAATAACCATCTGCGTAGGTATTAAGTTTTTCTAAATTAGTTGCGTTTTTGGATGCCTTAGCAATATTAGCACCTAAAATTCCTGCAAAATATTGTCCGTATGCACTAGCTAAAAACCACATTCCCATAATTACTGCTTGTGTTTTTTGTGGCGATAATTTTGTCATAGCACTCATACCAATTGGAGATAAACATAATTCACCAAAAGTAATTATGAACCAACCAAACGTGAATAAATCTAAAGATGTTCTACCCGAAGCATCTGCGAAAAATTTAGTGTAATAGAAAATCCAGAAACCACCTGCTAAAAATAAAAAGGCTAATCCGAATTTAATAATTGTATTAGGTTCTATTTTTCTTTTAGATAACCAAAGCCATACCAATCCTACTAAAGCCGCAAAAGCAATTACAAAGAAGGAATTTGCAGAATTATTCACTCCGTTTGGACTTAATTCTACACCAGCTACAGTATTATTTAAATTGTTTGCAGCAAATAAACTTAAGGAACCACCACTTTGTTCAAAAAACGCCCAAAATACTATTGAAAAAAGAATTAAAACCAAAGCAGCGATTAATTTTTTATTTTCCACTAAAGAGAAATTTCTCATTTCGTACAGTAAATATAAAATAGAAATAGGTCCAATCGCATACATAAAATAATCAGTATAAACGGTATTCCCAACCATTATAATAACTATTGGAATTATTAAAATAGAACCTAAATAAGTTATGTTTTCCAATAATTTTTTTCTTGAAACATCAAGATGCGCTAAAGGAGAAAGTCCAATACTTGATAAATTTTTTTGCGTTTTTGTAAAAGTCAGTAAACTTATAATCATCACTAATGCCGCAAAACCAAAACCTACATTCCACCTTAAATGCTCTGGAACAATCGATTGCCATAAGGAACCTTCAGCAACTGCGATACAAATGTAACCTCCAATTAAAGCGCCTAAATTTACACCCATATAAAAGAACGAAAATCCGGCATCACGTCTTGGATCGTTTTCTTTATATAATTGCCCAACCATTGATGAAATATTTGGTTTAAAGAATCCTGTACCTACGATTGTAAAACCAATTCCTGTAAAAAACAGACTTTTCGGATCAATAGCTAAGATGATGCTTCCAATAATCATTAAAATCCCACCCCAGAAAAGTGATTTTCTTAAACCAAGAATTTTATCGGCAAACAAACCACCTATAAAAGTAAAAGCATATACCCAAGCTTGTGTGGCACCATATTGCAAATTGGCGACTTCTTCGTCCATAGACAAATGATTGACCATAAATACTACAAGCATCCCGCGCATTCCATAAAAACAGAAGCGTTCCCACATTTCTGAGAAAAACAAATACCACAGTTGTTTTGGGTATTTGCCTTTAAAGTTTTGTATTTCTTCTATAGTTTGCATTAGTTAATTCCTTTTTCTTTCATTACTCCATTTAATTGTTTTAATAACACAAACATAAGTAGAGTTGCGAACATAAGTAATCCAAAATTAATCCAAAAGAAATCTTGTTTATTATCGTATGTATCCCAAAGACTGGCTAATACACCGCTTAATTTATTTCCGATTGAAGTAGATAAAAACCAACCACCCATCATTAATGATGTTATATTTGTTGGACTCAACTTAGATACAACCGATAATCCCATCGGACTTAGAAATAGTTCTCCAATTGTGATAATTCCGTAATTGGCCACAAGCCACCAAACACTTACTTTTTCAGAACCATTTGCACCCATATTTACAGCTGCAATCATTACTAAAACGGATAAGGCAGAAATTAATAAACCAAAAGCAATTTTCGTAGGAGTTGATGGCTCTTTTTTTCTTCCTCGTAAAAAGGTAAAGAATGCGACTATTAATGGGGTTAAAATAATTACCCATCCCGGGTTAATCGATTGGCTCAAATTAGTTGCCCATATTGAAACTTTGGCATCTTCTTTAGGTAATTTTTCTTGGGCTACATTTCTAAAGTATATTGGATAATCCACTGTTTTTTGCACCTCTCCATTTTCTTTTTGAATTCGAAAAGCGGCATCATATAATTCAGTAGAATCTTTTTTATATTCTATTTCTTTTGCCAATTTAAGATTGTTGAAAACAGATTTAGTTGTTCCTGTGATTTCTCTATCTGTATATCTGTCTGCCCAAGTGGTAAGTGCCGAACCATTTAATTTGAAAACCGCCCAAAATAAAATCACCACTGAAAATATGGTTAACAAAGCACCAATAGGTCTTTTGTCTTCTGCTTTTGCTTTAAAATATAAGCTACCATAGAAAAAGATAACAGGAATACAAGCAAAAATAAAGGCGTCTGTACTATCTGAACCAAAAATATATCCAGATGGATTAGCTTCAGAAGTTACACCTTTTAATAACCAACCAATTACTCCAAATACAGCAGAAGGTACTAAAATAAATAAAACAATTTTATAAAATGGCATATCGCCTTCTTGGGTCCCTTTTTTATCGGTTTTGTTTCCGTAATGCTTTGTTCCTAATAAGAAAACAATAACACCAATAAACATTCCAACACCAGCTGCCATAAACGCATATTGCCAGCCTAATAGAATTTGCAAAGCGGCTCCGAAAAAGTTACAAATAAAAGCGCCAACATTAATTCCCATATAGAAAATATTATAGCCTTCATCTTTTTTGTCTTTGTACTGATCTTCAGAATAGAAATTTCCTAAAAGGGTGGAAATATTTGGTTTAAAAAATCCATTTCCAATAATTACAAGTGTCATAGCAATATATAACATAGTAATGTTATGAATACCCATTAAAATATATCCAACACCCATCATCAAACCTCCAATAACTATTGATTTTTTATATCCCCAATATCTATCAGCTACTAGTCCTCCAATAAATGGAGTTAAAAAAACCAATGCGATAAACGTTCCATATAAATCGGAAGCTTCTTTTTCAGTTAAGGCAAATCCTGCTTCTACATCTTTAAGATAAAGAGTAAAAATTCCAATCATTAAGTAATAGCCAAAACGTTCCCACATTTCAGATAAAAATAAGTAAGGCAATGCCTTTGGGTGTGATTTCCACATACTATTTTTGTTTTAAATAATTAAAAAAAGCCCCGATACCATCGGGGCTTGAAAGATATAAAAAATATTTTATAAATTATCTATCTAAATCAGGTTGCCCTTCAATGTGATCATTATGTTGCATTTTTTGAAGCATAGAGCTTAAAACAAATAATATAGCAGCTGCAATACCTGTCATTATAATAAATAACATAAAAAATTCATACAAATTAGTAATTTCAATACCTAAAAACGAAGGAATTGAAGGCACAGTTCCGTCTTCTAATGGTAAAATTTTACCAGTGGCGTCTTTTGTTGGTGGAATAAGTGCAGATAAAGTTCCAGCAAATTTATTAGCTGCAGCATTGGCTAAAAACCAAGTCCCCATTAATAAAGACGACAAACGTAAAGGTGCTAATTTAGAAACCATTGATAAACCAATAGGTGACAAACACAATTCACCAATCGAGTGGATTACATATAAACCGATTAACCACCACATTGATACTTTTTCATCAAAACCTAAACCTTTTACTGCAATTGCGATAACAAAATATCCTAAAGCCACTAAAGCCAAACCAATTGCCATTTTGTATGGAGAAGATGGCTCCATTCTTCTTTTATATAAAACTCCCCAAAGTATTGAAATTACAGGTGCTAAAACAATTACCGACAATGGATTTATTGATTGAAAGTAAGAAGCTGGCATATCCCATCCAAAAACCATTCTGTCAGTTTGTCTATCTGCAAATAATGTTAACGAAGCACCTGCTTGTTCGAAGGCACCCCAAAAGAAAATCACGAAAAACGCTAAAATAAAAATCACAATGATTCTACTTCTTTCAATTGCGTTTAATGATTTGTCAGTTAAAATTACTAATGGCATCAAAATCATAGCGCCATAAATAAAATAACCAATAATGTCAGTATCTGTTTTAAATAATTGTTTAAAATTCAACATAAAAAATACAATACCAATTGAACCAATTATTAATAAAATATTTTTTAAATCAAGTTTTTTAACAGGCAACCCTATTTCTTTTCCTTCTTCAGAAATCAAATATTTTTTCTGGTAAATCACAAAGAAAACTAAACTCAAAATCATTCCAATACAAGCTGCTAAAAATCCCCATTTGAAATCCATAGATCCACAAATTAATGGTGAGAAAAACGCACCAAGATTTATACCCATATAAAATATAGTAAATGCACTATCAATTCTTCTGTCATTTGCTGGATATAATTGTCCAACCATTGTAGAAATATTTGGTTTAAAGAATCCATTTCCAATAATTATGGCCGTTAAACCCATCCACATAATTGAAACACCACCATTTGTCCCTAAATTGGCACTCATAAACATAAGAAATTGTCCTATAGCCATAAGCAAACCTCCTATAATAATACTTCTTCGGTTACCTAAAAATTTGTCGCATAAATAACCACCCAAAAGAGGTGTTAAATATACTAAACCGGTATAACTTCCATAAATTTCTGATGCGCTGGCATCACTCATTAATAAAACTTTAGTCATAAAAAGAATAAAGATTGCTCTCATTCCATAATAACTAAATCTTTCCCACATTTCTGTAAAAAATAAAAAGTATAATCCCTTTGGATGTCCTTGTTTAACTGTTTCGCTCATTTTATTTAATTGTTTGTATTGGTTAATTTATTTTTTAAATCCTATTTTAACTCTCTCTTGTTTGTTTTCAATAGTTTCGTTTTCAGTTATTAAAAATTGGATAGCTTCAAAAATATCATCAAACTGCTTGTCATATTTATCTTCAAGCGATGTTATTTGTTTTTGTAAAATTTCTACACTTATTATTGTTTTTCGTAAAGCTACAAAAGCTCTTACAATTGCTATATTCATTTTTCTTGCTTTCGGACTTTTCAAAACACTAGCTAACATTGTAACTCCGTGTTCTGTAAAAGCATAAGGCAATGCACTTTTTGGTCTTTTTGATGTCATCACAATCTGTGATGACATCATTATAGATTGTGATGATAAAATTTCTTCCCATTCTTCTTTTGTAAGACGAAACATAAAATCATCTGGAAAGCTTTCAATATTCCTTTTAATAGATTGATTTAATACTCGTGTTTCAACTTCGTAAAGTTCAGCTAAATCAAAATCTAACATTACTTTTATTCCTCGTGCTTCGTATATTTTATTTTGGATTGTAATTACATTCATTTTGGCGTGTAGTATTCATTAAGTTTATAGTTTTTCTAAAATAAAATTAGTCATTTTGGTGTACAATTGTAAACGGGTTTTTCCACCATAAATCCCGTGATTTTTATCTGGGTAAATCGCCCAGTCAAATTGTTTGTTGGCCTGTACTAAAGCTTCTACCATTTTCATAGTGTTTTGAACGTGTACATTATCATCAGCCGTTCCATGAATTAATAAAAAGTTTCCTTTCAATTTATTTACATGTGTTATTGGCGAATTGTTATCATAACCACTTGCGTTTTCTTGTGGGGTTTGCATATATCTTTCGGTGTAAATGCTGTCGTAATATCTCCAAGACGTTACGGGTGCAACCGCAATAGCAGATTTGAAAGTGTCTGCACCTTGAAAAATACAGTTTGAAGCCATAAAACCACCATAAGACCATCCGAAAATTCCAATTCTCGATTTGTCAACAAAAGTGTATTTTCCAAAAACTTTAGCCGCATCAATTTGATCTTCTACTTCATATTTTCCTAATTCTTTTTGCGTGCATTTTTTAAATTCTGCCCCTTTAAAACCTGTTCCTCTACCGTCAACACAAGCTACAATATAACCTTTTTGTGCCAACATCATAAACCAATAATCGTCTGTTCCGTTCCAAGCATTATCTACTTGTTGTGAACCTGGTCCAGAATATTGAAACATAAAAACAGGATATTTTTTGGTTGCATCAAAATCTTTTGGTTTGATCATCCAAGTGTTTAAAACATGCCCTTTTTCTGTAGTGATGGTTGAAAATTCCTTAGGTGCCACGTTGTATTTTGCTAATTTTTCTTCCACAGCTTCGTTAGATTGGATTTTCTTAATCTCTTGAGAAGTTTTAGAATCATTTAAAGAATAATAAGGCGCTGCAGTAGCACTTGAATAGGTATTGATAAAATATTGAAAATTTGGACTAAAAGTAGCATTATTTGTTCCTGTTTTTAATGAGAGTCTTTTTTTAGATTTTCCATCTATTGAAATGGAATATACATCTCTATTTATTGAACCGTTTTCTACAGATTGATAGTATACAATTTTGTTTTTTTCATCAAATCCATAATAAGCCGTTACATCCCAATTTCCTTTTGTAACTTGGTTTTTTAATTTTCCAGTTTTGTCGTAATAATAAATATGATTGAATCCGTCTTTTTCTGAAGTCCAAATAAAACTGTTGTCTTTCAAAAAGGTTAAGTTGTCTGTAACGTCAACGTAAGCTTTATCTTTTTCGTTTAAAATTACTTTTTTACTACCTGAATTTCCATCCACAAATACTACATCTAAATTATCTTGATGGCGATTTAGTACATGCGCACTTAAAACATTTGAATCGTTTGTCCATTTTAATCTTGCAATATAAAAATCGGAATAAGTACTTAAATCAATTTTTTGAGTCTTTGCCGCAGCTACATCATAAATATGTAACGAAACGTCTGCGTTTTTTTCACCTGCTTTTGGGTATTTAAAAACGGTTTGTGTTGGATACAAACCTTGATTATACATGTCCATTGAAAATTCAGGAACGTTAGTTTCATCAAATTGTATAAAAGCTATTTTTGTTCCGTTGGCATTCCAATCGAAAGCACGAACAAAAGCAAACTCTTCTTCGTAAACCCAATCTGTAATTCCGTTAATGATGCGATTTTTCTTACCATCCGAAGTAATTTTCGTTTCTTTATTTACCAACAAATCAAAAACATACAAATTGTTTTCGAAAGCATAAGCAACTTTAGTTCCATCGGATGAAAAAGTTGGCTCTTGAATCGCTTTATCGGTAAATTTTGATAATTTTTTAGATGCGATATCGTAAACAAAATAATTTGCAGTAAATGAACGCCTAAATATTGATTCGGTATTTGTTGCAATTAAAATCTTTTTTTCAGCTTGATCAAATGTATAACTATCAATTGAAGTTAATGCTGCAAAATCTTTCGTATCAATTAGGGTTGCAACTTTATTTAATGTGGCATAATCAAACAAATCAATTTGCATAGTTTTAGAATTTCTATCGAAATTTAGCACCGTATATTGATTGGTGTTTTTCATGGCATTTAATTCGTCCATGCCTTTTGTTCTAAAAGCACCGCTCCAAATTTCCTCTAAATTTAATTTTTGCTGCCCAACAACTGATATTGAAGTGGTTAGCAACAATAATAGAATACTTGTAAAATTTCTCATATTTTTAAATCATAAAAACCTTCAATTTTAGTGAAAATTTGCGACATATTAATAATAAATATTGAATTTTTTACTTTCTAAGTTTTATTTTTTTAAAAATAACTTTTATTATCTTTGTCATTCAATCCGAAAGTAATGGTGCAAAACACAACAGGTTTTTCAAAACTAAGTAAAAAAGAAAAAATAAATTGGATAGCTGAAAAACATTTTTCTAATTCTAAAGAAGCTGTTGCTCTTTTACAACGCTATCAAAATTCGGATGCTTCAATTCAAAAATTACATGATGAATTTATAGAAAACACCTTAACTAATTTCTATTTACCATTAGGAGTGGTTCCAAATTTTGAAATTAACGGAAAAACGTATACCATTCCTATGGCTATTGAGGAAAGTTCTGTTGTGGCAGCTGCCAGTAAAGCCGCTAAATTTTGGGGTGCTCGTGGCGGATTCAAAACCACAATTTTAGGCACAGAAAAAATAGGTCACGTTCATTTTTTGTATGAAGGCGATAAACAAAAGCTTATTGAATATTTTAATTTTGTAAAGCCGTTTTTATTTTCAGAAGTAGAAGGCATTACTAAAAATATGCAAAAGCGTGGTGGCGGAATTTCAGATATTCAACTAATTGATAAAACGGCTGCGTTAGACAATTATTATCAATTACATGCTACTTTTCAAACGAAAGACAGCATGGGAGCGAATTTTATCAATTCTTGTTTAGAACAATTTGCAAAAACATTTAAAAACAAATCAGAAGAATTTGGTATTCATTCCATTCAAATTGTGATGAGTATTTTGAGCAATTTTGTACCAAATTGTGTAGTTCGTGCTGAAGTTTCTTGTCCTATTTCGGAACTTAATGAAGATGCCAATATCACGTCAAGTGAATTTGCAGAAAAGTTTTTAACCGCTGTAAAAATCGCAGAAGTAGAACCTTACAGAGCCGTAACACATAATAAAGGCATTATGAACGGAATTGATGCGGTGGTTTTAGCAACTGGTAACGATTTTCGTGCTGTAGAAGCTGGTGTTCACGCATTTGCAAGTAAAAACGGAAGCTACACGAGTTTATCTCACGCCAAAATAGAAAACGGAATTTTTACGTTTTGGTTGGAAGTACCTTTAGCTTTAGGAACCGTTGGCGGTTTAACTAATTTACATCCTTTAGTCAAATTTTCTTTAGAAATGTTAGGTAATCCCTCTGCAACAGAATTAATGGAAATTGTTGCTGTTGCTGGATTGGCTCAAAATTTTGCAGCGTTACGCTCGTTAACTACTTCCGGAATTCAACAAGGACACATGAAAATGCATCTGAACAATATTTTAAACCAACACCAAGCCACAAAAGAAGAGAAACAAGAAGTTATAGCACATTTCGAAAATCAAACGGTTTCACATAATTTAGTGGTGGATTTTTTAGATAGTTTAAGAACTAAGTAAAACCCTAGCGATCCTTGCGAAAATCTTCGCGAACTTTGCGGTTAAATATATGAATGAAACTTATTATTCTAACGGGAAACTCCTAATTACTGGAGAATATTTGGTCTTAAATGGCGCCAAAGCATTAGCCTTGCCTACAAAATTTGGTCAATCGTTACAAGTTCGTTCAATACAAGATAAAATAATAATTTGGACTAGTTATGATGCAGATAAAAGCATTTGGTTTGAAACCGAACTCACTTTTGACGATATTATTACCGTTAAAAACTTTGATGACGCACATCCAATAAAAAATACTTTAGTTAAAATTTTGCATCAAGCAAATGTACAAAACCCTAATTTTTTAGCTTCAGAAACGGGTTATAAAATTGAAACCAAATTAACTTTTCCAAGAAATTGGGGTTTGGGTACGTCTTCAACTTTAATAAATAATATTGCACAATGGTTACAAATTGATGCGTTTGAATTACTTAGAAAAAGTTTTGGAGGAAGCGGATATGATATTGCCTGTGCCAGTAATAATTTTCCAATAACGTATCAATTAGATGAAAACGAGAAACCCATTGTTGAGGTTGTTGATTTTTATCCGAAATATAAGGAGAACATCTATTTTGTATATTTAAATAAAAAGCAAAATAGTCGTCATGCGATTCAAAATTACATGAATAAGCAACAGTTTTTAACCAAAAAAACGGCAACTATTTCTGAGATTACGAATAGAATGCTGCTTTCGCAAAGTTTAGAAGCAACTATTGATTTATTGGAACATCATGAAGTTATTTTAAGCGATATTTTAGAATTAGAAACCGTAAAAGAACGTTTATTCCACGATTTTAAAGGCACAATAAAAAGTTTAGGCGCTTGGGGCGGGGACTTCGTTATGGTACTCTCAAAAGAAAATCCAAAGCCTTATTTTCATTCAAAAGGGTATGAAACGATTTTAACGTATGATGAAATGATATTGGTTTAACCCGTTGTGCATTATTAAACGAGATTTATTTTTAAGTTGTTAATATTTCTT
>NZ_JBBALQ010000036.1:0-8831 GCF_040402955.1 Flavobacterium sp.
TTAGGACGCCAGGTTTTCATCCTGGTAAGAGGGGTTCGATTCCCCTACGGACTACAAATTAGTTTTGAAATGGTTTTATGAAACGAGTTTAGGTGTCTCCTTTACTTGTTTTGTTAGTTAAAACTGAAGTGATTGACTTTAAAATCAATTGTGGGAGGTTTTTCTTATTTTTTTACTGATGTATAAAATAGTTATTTACAATTAAAATATAAAAAAAATGGCAAATCATAAGTCAGCTCTAAAAAGAATTAGAAGCAACGAGAAAAGAAGAGTATTGAACAAATACCAACACAAAACTACACGTAATGCAATTAAAGCAATTCGTTTAGCAACTGTAAAAGCAGAAGCTGCAACGAAATTACCTATAGTTATTTCAATGATTGACAAGTTAGCTAAGAAAAACATTATTCATGCTAATAAAGCGTCAAACTTAAAATCTAAGTTAACAAGATTGGTTGCTAAATTATAATTAGTAACTTAAAATAATTTAAAAGTCCTGATGAAAATCAGGGCTTTTTTTGTTTTATGTCCTTTTTTAATCTGTAGCTTGAGGTTCTCGAAGGCAGCGCATTGGAAAAATTAAACAAGAATATGTGAAGGTTAGCGCATTGAAAATGAATCGTTTTGCTTCTAAATTTATTAAAATGTAAACTAAACATATTGTTGTTTGAATATCGAGATAATAAACGTACCTTTGCACTTTCAAAAAAAGAATATATGTCATCTATCAGAAACATTGCAATTATTGCACACGTTGACCACGGTAAAACTACATTGGTTGATAAAATTATGTATCACTGTCAATTGTTCCGTGATAACGAAAATACTGGAGATTTAATCTTAGATAATAACGACTTAGAGCGTGAAAGAGGAATTACTATTACTTCTAAAAACGTTTCTGTTGTTTATAAAGGAACTAAAATTAACATTATTGATACGCCTGGTCACGCCGATTTTGGTGGAGAAGTAGAACGTGTATTAAACATGGCCGATGGTGTGTGTTTGTTAGTAGATGCTTTTGAAGGACCTATGCCTCAAACGCGTTTCGTATTACAAAAAGCGATCGATTTAGGTTTAAAACCTTGCGTAGTTATTAATAAAGTGGATAAAGAAAACTGTACGCCAGAAGAAGTGCATGAAAAAGTATTCGACTTAATGTACGAATTAGGTGCTACAGAAGCTCAGTTAGATTTTCCTACTGTTTACGGTTCAGCTAAAAATAACTGGATGTCTGATCATTGGGAAAACGTAACAGATAATGTTGAAGCATTATTAGACATGGTTATCGAGCATGTACCTGCTCCAAATGTTGGACAAGGAACACCTCAAATGTTAATTACATCTTTAGATTTCTCTGCATTTACTGGTCGTATCGCAATCGGTAGATTAGAAAGAGGTGTATTAAAAGAAGGAATGCCAATATCTTTAGTTAAAAGAGATGGTACTATTTCTAAATCAAGAATAAAAGAACTTCATACTTTTGAAGGTTTAGGTCGTAAAAAAGTACAAGAGGTAATTGCTGGAGATATTTGTGCTATTATTGGTGTGGAAGGATTTGAAATTGGGGATACTATTGCCGATTTTGAAAACCCAGAAGCATTAACTTCTATTGCTATTGACGAACCAACAATGAGCATGTTGTTTACAATTAATGACTCGCCATTTTTTGGTAAAGAAGGTAAATTTGTTACTTCTCGTCATATTAGAGAAAGATTAGAAAAAGAATTAGAGAAAAACTTAGCTATGAAAATGGCTGAGACGGATTCTGCAGATAAATTCATGGTTTTTGGTCGTGGTGTATTACACTTGTCGGTTTTAATTGAAACTATGAGAAGAGAAGGGTATGAAGTACAAATTGGTCAGCCACAAGTTATCATAAAAGAAATTGATGGTCAAAAATGTGAGCCGATTGAAGAATTAACGATTGATTTACCAGAAAGTTTATCAGGTAGAGCTGTAGAATTTGTTACTTTACGTAAAGGTGAAATGTTAAGCATGGAAACTAAAGGGGAGCGTATGATAGTAAAATTCAATATTCCATCTCGTGGAATTATCGGATTACGTAACCAATTGCTTACTGCTACTGCTGGTGAAGCTATTATGGCTCACCGTTTTATAGGATATGAACCGTATAAAGGAGAAATTTCTGGACGTAACAAAGGTTCGTTAATTTCTATGGAAAAAGGAAAAGCAATTCCTTATTCTATTGACAAATTACAAGATAGAGGTAAGTTTTTCGTAGAACCAAATGCTGAAATTTATGAAGGTCAGGTAATTGGTGAAAACTCTCGTGGTGATGATATGTGTGTAAACGTAACGAAAGAGAAAAAACAATCTAACGTACGTTCTTCTGGTAATGATGAGAAAGCAAGAATTATCCCTCCAATTATCTTTTCATTAGAAGAAGCTTTAGAATACATTCAAAAAGATGAATATGTGGAATGTACACCAAAATCGATTCGTTTAAGAAAAATATATTTAACTGAAACAGACAGAAAACGTTTTAAAATATAATTAGATTTTTTATATGTAAACTAAACCACGAATTTCATTTGATTTTCGTGGTTTTTTTATATTATTTCACCACAGATTCACAGATTTTATTTATGCAGATAATCTCCGAATCTGCAGTAAAAATTATTAATTTAGAAATTATTTGCACATTCAATAGTTAAAAACCCTAACTTTGTTAGTATAAAACCTAAAGCCATGGAAATTAAATTAAAAAACGGAATTGATAGATTAGAGTTTGGTATGACTCCAAAATACGTAGAAGCGTTATACGGAAAACCAAATAAGACGTTTACAGATGAGGAAAATAATACGATTTATGTGTATAATAAAGAACGTATGAAGTTAACGTTTTATGTTGAGGAAGACATGAAATTGGGCTATATTACGACTACACATCCAGAAATTAAATTATTTGGAACTACCATTATAAATAAAGCTTGGGATTTAGTAAATGGCGATTTAGCACTTAATAAAATTACCAAATTTGAAAAAGATTCAGAAGAGGGTATTGATATTTATTTTAACGAAGACAATTGGTTGTTTTTCCATGTGGATTATGATGAAGTAGTTGAGGTTGAAATTGGTGCCATCATCAACGATAATGACGAATTTGAATGGAAATTTAGAGGATAAAACATAAAAAAAGGCAAACATCTAATTTAGAGTTTGCCTTTTTTTAAAATATTTTTTTAGATTTTTGCTTTCTTTTGCGAAGCATATACAAAGTAAAATCCAAGAATAATAAACGGAATACTCAGCCATTGTCCAGTTGAAAGGGCATTGAACATTGGGTATTCTTCAAAGCCACCTTGACTGTCTTTTACAAATTCCACAAAGAAACGAACCGACCAAAGTAATACTAAGAATGTTCCAAATAATAAACCTGGTTTGTTTCTGGCATCTGTTTTCCAATACATATAAAATAAGATAAAGAAAACAGGAATGTATAATAAGGCTTCAAATAATTGAGCTGGATATCTGTAAGGAATTTTGTCCAAAATACCTTTAAACTGAACATCATTTGCAATCGCATTATAAGCTTGCGTTCCGTCAGGGATATTTGTTAATTGCGAGGCTACTTGTGGCGGTAAATTATCCTCACCTTTCACAAATTTCATAGCCATAAAAGTGTCTTTTGAAGTTTCTTTTCCAAAAATTTCAGAATTCATAAAGTTTCCTAAACGAATAAAAACGGCTCCCGAAGCCACAGGAATTACAATTCTATCTAATATCCATAATAACGGACGTTGTAAAACTTTTGTTTTGATGTAATACATCGTAACAATAATTGCAATTGCCGCACCATGACTCGCTAACCCACTAAAACCAGTAAAATGTAATTCTGGTTTTGTGCTAATAGGTAATAAAACACTTAAAGGATCTTGAGAAAATAATTCTGGTTGATAAAAAATTACGTGCCCTAATCTTGCTCCAAGCATCGTAGCGACTATAGTGTACACAAATAAATTATCTAATTTTTCTATAGACTCTTTTTCTCTTTGGAAGATAAATTTAGTAATGTACCAGCCCAAAGTAAAAGCAGTTACCCAAGTTAAGCTGTAAAAACGAATCATAAAAAAACCTAAATCGATGCCTTCTATTGGATTCCAAATCATAATTTTTAGTTTAAATGTTTATAGGTTTAAAAGGTTAAAAGTTTATAAGGTTATAAGTTTATAAGGGTTTGCGTATTATATTTTATTTATTTTTGCCATTTTCATTGACTTTTGCCATTTTCATTAACTTTTGCCATTGACATTGTCATTGACTTTTGCCATTGACATTGATTTTTGCCATTGCCATTGACTTTTGCCATTGCCATTGTCATTGACTTTTGCCATTATCATTGCCATTGATTTTTGTCATTGTAATTGCATCATGGAACTGGATCGTAACCGCTTTTTCCCCAAGGATGACAACTTGTAATTCTTTTAAATGCTAACCAACTCCCTTTTATTATGCCATGTTTTTCTAATGCTTCTTTACTGTAACTCGAGCAAGTAGGGGCAAACCTACAAGTTGCCGGTGTTAAAGGCGAAATTACAATTTGATAAAAACGAATTAGTAAAATGAACGGAAAAATGAATAGTTTCTTCATAGCTTTTACACAGAGTTTCGCAAAGAAATCTCAGAGATTTACTGAATTTATTTATTACCTTTTCTCTTTTTATTTTTTCCTTTTTCCTTTTTCCTTTTTCCTTTTTACTTTTTCCTTTTTACTTTTTCCTTTTGTCTTTACAAAGTAAAACTCGTTCCGTCTTTTCCGTCTTTTAATTGAATGTCTAAAATGGCTAATTTATCTCTAATTTCATCAGACAAAGCCCAATTTTTATTGGCTCTCGCTTCCATTCTCATTTCAATTAGCATTTCGATAACACTTCCTAATTTATTGTTATTTCCTGCTGCTTTTTTGATTGTTAATCCTAACACATCAAAAACAAAAATATCTAAAGTTGCTTTTAATTCAGCTAAATCTGTTGCAGAAATTGTTTCTTTTTTGTCGTTTAGTAAATTTATGATTCTTACCGCTTCAAATAATTGCGCCATTAAAATAGTGGTATTAAAATCGTCATTCATCGCATCATAACAGGCATTTTTCCATGTTGTAATATCAATCGAAGAGGTACAGCTTGTTTCAATTTTTGATACAACATCTATTGCTTCCATCAAACGATTATAGCCTTTTTCACTGGCTAACATCGCATCATTTGAAATATCTAAAACACCACGATAATGGGCTTGCATAAAACAAAAGCGTACCACACTTGGATTGAATTCTTTTTCGAAGAAATCGTTTTTACCTTCAATTAATTCCATTGGTAAAATATAATTTCCAGTACTTTTACTCATACGTAAACCGTTCATGGTTAGCATATTAGTATGTATCCAATAATTTACTGGTTGTACTCCATTGCATGCCGTTCCTTGTGCTACTTCACATTCGTGATGTGGAAATTTTAAATCTAAACCACCACCATGAATGTCAAAAGTTTCACCTAAATACTTGGTACTCATAGCAGTACACTCTAAGTGCCAGCCAGGAAAACCAGCTCCCCATGGTGAGTTCCATCGCATAATATGTGCTGGTGATGCATTTTTCCAAAGGGCAAAATCTTGTGGGTTTTTCTTTTCTGATTGTCCGTCTAAATCTCTAGTATTAGCAAATAATTCTTCAATATTTCTATTACTTAATTCCCCGTAATTTAAACCTCGTTTGTTATATTCTAACACATCAAAATAAACAGAACCATTGCTTTCATAAGCAAAACCCGTTTCAATTAATTTTTGTGTTAATTCTATTTGTTCTAAAATATGACCAGTAGCTGTTGGTTCAATAGTAGGAGGTAGGAAATTAAACGTTTCTAAGACCCTATGAAAATCGACAGTATATTTCTGTACAATTTCCATTGGTTCTAATTTCTCTAAACGCGATTGTTTTACAAATCTGTCATTTTCTACATCGCCATCATCTGTTAAATGTCCGGCATCTGTAATATTTCGTACATATCTTACTTTATATCCTAAATGCAACAAATAACGATACATCATGTCAAAACTCATAAAAGTTCTCACATTTCCTAAATGTACATTGCTGTAAACTGTTGGTCCACAAACATACATACCAATTTGACCTTCGTGAATCGATTTAAAATTTTCTTTTTTTCCCGATAATGAATTATACACTTGAAGCGGATTGGTTTCGTAAAGTGGCATTTTGTTTAATTTATGTTTTATATTTTTTTGAAGCTATTCCTGCTTTCCGTTACAATCTTTTTAAAATGTTGCCTTCTAGAACCTCAGTCAACATTTTAAAAAGGATTTTCACTGCAATCAGGGCTAGTTAAAATTTCGTATCTAATTTAATATAATCTAAAAATTCTCTTTTTACTTTTTCGTCTTTAAATTTTCCACCAAACTCAGAAGTCACTGTGCTGCTTTCAATATCTTTAATTCCTCTTGAGTTCACACACATGTGTTTGGCATCAATAACACAAGCCACATCTTCCGTATTTAAAACACTTTGTAATTCTTTTACGATTTGAATCGTTAAACGTTCCTGAACTTGAGGTCTTTTTGCATAATATTCTACAATTCGATTCATTTTTGATAAACCAACTACCGTTCCATTTGAGATATAAGCAATATGTGCTCTACCATATATAGGCAATAAATGATGTTCACATGTTGAATATACTACAATGTTTTTCTCAACAAGCATTTCGCCATATTTGTATTTGTTTTCAAATGTGGAGGCACTAGGTTTTTTATCAGGGTGTAAGCCACCAAATATTTCTTTTACAAACATTTTAGCAACTCGGTTTGGTGTTCCTTTTAAACTGTCGTCAGTTAAGTCCAATCCAAGTGTAAGAAGAATGCTTTCTACATCTTTTTTGATTCTTGTAATTTTTTCCTCATCAGAAATTTCAAAAGCATCAGTTCTTATAGGGTTTTGTGTGTTGGTGGCAATATGGTTGTTGCCTATTTCATCGTTATATTCTTCGTTGTTAATCATCATACCTATTATTTTCATCTAACTGCAAATATATGCATTTATAAATAAATTAGTTTTATAAATTTTTAAAGTTATTTATAAAATAACAGCTCTTATGTTTAATTAAACAACTGTTAAATCTGATGAAAAGCTGATTATTCCGACATAAAGCAAATAATATTGTTAAATTGTTTATTTATTAACGAAAAGTTAATTTTTTTATTATTTTTGCTAATCAGTACTCATAATTATATTAATATTTACACATTTAAAATGAAAAAATTTCTTATACTTTTTTTTACTTTTTTAAGCATTAATTTTATTTATTCTCAAGCTACTTGTGCTACTATGGCTCCAATTTGTTCAGGGAATATTTCACCTCAACCTAGTTTAGTTGGTCCTAACTTAGGTTCTCCAGGCTGTCTAGGCTCCGCGCCAAATGCCAATTGGTATACCTTTCAGACTGGTTTTTCAGGAAATCTAATTTTTAATTTACAGCAAGGTAATAATCCACCATTATTTAATAATTTAGATATTGATTATATTTGTTGGGGTCCCTTTACTGATGCTCAAATGGCTACTAATGCCTGTAATTTGTTATATGATTTACCAAGTTTAACCATACCTAATAATATTGTAGCTTGTAGTTATTCAGCTGCAGCCATTGAAACGATTACCATACCAAATGCTAATCCGGGTTCTAACTATATTTTACTAATTACAAATTTTTCAAATCAAGCGGGACAGTTTATTATGTCACAAACTAATGCTACTGCTCCAGGTGCAGGATCTACAAACTGTGATGTGGTTTGTGGTGTAGATTTGGGTCCGACTGCAACTTCTGTTTATCCTAGTCCTCCTGCTATTAATACTATTTCATTTTGTAATTCTAGTATAAGTTCTCAAACCTTACATTGTAACTTTCAAAATCCACCTGCCAATCAAAATACATTAGCTTATCAATGGTTTTGGAATGGAGTTTTACAACCTACTTTGACTACAAAATCAATAACGGTTACTCAATCAGGAACTTGGAAAGTTAAGGTAACACATCCTGACTGTGGTACACCTACTGAAGATTCTGTTATTATTTATTTTGGTTCTACACCAGTAGTTAATCCTGTACCTACTCAGTTAGGGCCTTTAGGGGATTGTAATCCAACATTTGATTTAACTGCTTTAGTCCCTTCTCTACTGGCACCATTAAATCCTGCAGACTTTACGGTTTCATTTTTTACAAATTATGGTGCTTCTATAATTTATACTTTTCCTGTTACTGGACAAATCACAAATCCTTCTGCTTTTCAACCCGGAGTTGATACTACAATTTATGTTCGTGCTCGAAATAACACATCACCAGAATGTGTTGATTCAGAAGAGATTTCATTTTTATTAGACGTTAGATGTACAAATAATGCTACTGCAGTAGGTAATACAATTTGTACCAATAATACGGGACAATTAACTTTTACAGGTCCGCCAAGTGCAGTCGTTTCATTCACACAAGGTACAAATACTTATAATGTTACTTTAAATGCATCAGGTTCGTTTACATGGAATACACCTACCCCTTTGACTGCAACAACAACGTATAGTTTAACAAATATAGCAGTTGGTTCTCCAGTCGTGAACACGCCATTAACATCTACAGCAACCATCACAGTAAATCCAGACAATACGGTTTCAACACCTTCTGCAACGCCATCACTTTGTATCAATACTGCTTTACCAGCAGCAATAACTCACACTACAACTGGTGCTACAGGTATAGGAACCCCAACAGGACTTCCAGCAGGTGTTACCGCAGTTTGGGCCGCAAATACGA
>NZ_JBBALQ010000037.1:0-7867 GCF_040402955.1 Flavobacterium sp.
ATACAACACTTTAAGTGCAAAATGGAACTGGCGTAAACAAAATAAGGATAACAGCCGTTTCACGAAATTGCGGGGCTTGGGATTTATCAGAATTGGTAATTTTTGAAACTAAATTTTGTTTATATTTGTAATCAAAAGTGTTGAAAATCCGCAACTTCGTGAAGCGGCGACACGTTGTAGGTAATTTTGCGACCGAAAAAACTGAACGATAAAAAATATTATAACTTAAAAATGAAAAAGATACTACTAATTTTATTGACCTTGTTTTCAATTTCACTTTTTGCACAAGACAATAAATCAGAAGCAGGCGGACCACCAAAATTGAGTGAATTAATAGGTTATTGGAAAAAAGTCGAAATTCCTAATGAGGAAAAATTAAATCAAGTAAATCCTTGGCCTCAAAAACATCAATGGTTTGCGTTTTTTGAAAATGGTAAAGTATATTCAATGATGTCTGATAAGGATTATGAATATACATCTAAAGAGTTAGAAGAAGTTTTTAAAGTTTTACCATTTGATATAACGCCAAATTATAAATTAGACGGACAATTTTTAACTATTGATAATAAAGAAATTAAAGATTATCAAGAGCTTTGGGGTGTAAATTTATTTGCGATTGACGTAAACGAATTTTTAAAAAAAGGAAATTTAATAATGAGTTTAGATGACGGTAAAGGAAACGGAAACGTAATTTATTATAGATTGTTAAAGAAAATAGAATAAGAAACTTGAAATAAAAACTACCACCAATAGCAGTTATACGACATTTGGGGTTTTTGGCAAACTTTAAAGTTGGTTTAGTACTTATAATTCTTAATTTCTTATAGCAAAAAATCATACATTAAACATACATTTCTTCGGTATTCCTTCGGTACTTGTTCGGTAAATAGGTGTTTTTACCGAAGCGACTCCGAACAAACTCCGAACAAACTCCGAACAAACTCCGAACAAAACCCGAACAAAACCCTATTTAAAAGTTAGGAAACTTTGCTAATTGAAAATAAAAAACATTTTAAATGAAAGCATATAAAAACATAAGTACTTTCGATCAACTTATAGAAGTTGAACACGAAAAAACAGGAACGGAAAGCAGAAATAACTACGAAGAAAAGTCACACATGTTTATCATAAGTGAGATGCTTAAAAACGCTCGCACAAGCAGTGGGGATAAGCAAACTAACACGCTTATTGAAGCTTTAGAAATGGGAGAAAAAAGCGCGAAAATTCGAAATTTTAAACGAGAAGAAAATCTAAACGAATTAAAATAAAAATTCCAAAAGTAAAATCACATTTAGTTTTTTACAAACGAGTTGAAAATACTGAAATGGAAGTTGTGCGTATTTTGCACGAAAAAATGGATATTAAAAATCGAATACAAGAATAATAAACAATAAAAAAAAGCGACATCACTGTCGCTTTTTTAATTTATACTCTTACAATATTTGCACCGAGTGCTCGTAATCGTTCGTCTATTCTTTCGTATCCTCTATCAATTTGTTCGATATTTTGGATGGTACTTGTTCCTTTTGCAGAAAGTGCTGCAATTAATAACGAAATACCGGCTCTAATATCTGGAGAAGACATCACAGTAGCTTTCAATTGCGATTCGAAATTATGTCCCATAACCACGGCTCTGTGTGGGTCGCATAACATAATTTTCGCACCCATATCAATTAATTTATCCACGAAGAACAAACGGCTTTCAAACATTTTTTGATGAATTAACACGTCTCCTTTTGCTTGTGTAGCAACTACTAAAATAATACTTAGTAAATCTGGTGTAAATCCTGGCCAAGGCGCATCCGAAACCGTTAAAATAGACCCGTCAATATCGGTTTTAATTTCGTATCCGTCTTTATGAGCAGGAATATAAATGTCGTCTCCTTTTTGTTCTAACGTAATTCCAAGTTTTCTAAATACATTCGGAATTTGTCCTAAGTTATCCCAACTTACATCTTTAATTGTAATTTCACTTTTTGTCATAGCCGCTAAGCCAATCCAAGAACCAATTTCAATCATATCTGGTAAAATTCTATGCTCACAACCACCTAAAGATTCTACACCTTCAATAGTTAATAAATTAGAACCAATACCTGTAATCTTCGCTCCCATTGAGTTTAACATTTTACATAACTGCTGCAAATACGGTTCGCAAGCGGCGTTGTAAATTGTAGTAGTACCTTCGGCTAAAACAGCAGCCATTACAATATTAGCCGTTCCTGTAACAGATGCTTCGTCTAATAACATATACGCGCCTTTTAATCGGCCTTCGTTTTCTACACCATAAAAATGGTCTTCTCTATTGTATCTAAATTTTGCACCTAAATTGATAAAACCTTCAAAATGGGTATCTAAACGACGTCTTCCAATTTTGTCTCCACCTGGTTTTGGTATAAATCCTTTTCCAAAACGAGCCAATAAAGGTCCTACAATCATAATAGAGCCACGTAAACTTCCACCTTCTTTTTTGAATGCTTCCGTTTCTAAATAGCTAACATTTACTTCGTCAGCCTGAAACGTGTAATCACCAGGTCCGTTTTTCTGAATTTTAACGCCTAAGTTACCTAATAAAGTAATTAGTTTGTTTACATCAATAATATCCGGAATATTAGTAACTCTAACTTTTTCTGAAGTTAATAATACAGGACATAAAACCTGTAACGCTTCGTTTTTTGCACCTTGTGGTTGCACATCTCCTTTTAAGGGCTTTCCGCCTTCAATTTTGAATGTTCCCATTTATATCGTGTTATTAGGGTTGTTTTTTGGTTTAAAATTTTTTGCGCCTTTATAATTTGGATTGTTTAAATTGGCTTTTGTATTATCTGGCGAATTCGGTTTTGAATTTGTTGGTGCATTCTGATTTCTATTGGTATTTTGTTGCGGTCTGTTTTGATTTGCTGGCGGTCTATTCGGATTTCTATTTGAAGTAGCCGTTTCATTCTTAGTAAAAAACTGGGTTTTATTCGACTGTTTTTTGTTTACCTTCATTAAATTTTGCGAGGTAGAAAGTTCTTCTTTCATTGATGTTAAGTTTAATTCGCCATTAGATAATTCTAATAAATGATTAAAAATAACTTCGTCCGTTACGGTATCTTTATTCCAGCTTAAAAAGCATTTTTTCATATGATTGGCAATCACTATAATTAAAGCGTTTTTTAACTCGCCTTCTTCCCATTTACGCGCCACATCTATCATATATTTGATATTGTTGCCATAAAATCTGTATTTTGGAAAATTTTGTGGATAGGCCAAGCGGTCTGGTTTCAATTGCACTACTTCTCTTGTAGGAATTGGATAGGGCGAATCGATATCTAATTTAAAATCAGACATAATAAATAATTGATCCCAAAGTTTGTGCTGAAAATCTGGCACGTCACGTAAATGTGGATTCAAATTTCCCAATACCGAAATTACATAGCGGGCACCTTTGTTGCGTCTTTCTCTATCTTCGATAGCAGTAATTTGGTTAATTAAATTTTGCACATATCTTCCGTATTCAGGAATAATTAAATGTTCCCGTTGCGAATTATATTCTAAATAATTAATTGATTCTTCGTTGTTGTAAGCCATATTTATAATGAAATAATTCCTTCTATAGTTGCTAATTCTTGGTATTTTTCAATTACTTTATCTGCGTTTTGCATCGTAACATGAATTGAAATACTGGTATATTTTCCTGTTTTAGAAGCGTGTGTTTTTATAACGGCACCCATATTATTAAAGGCATTTTCTACTGTATTCACATTTGTAGCATTAGTTGGTACAATAAATTTGTATAAATACAAGGCAGGCCAGGTGGTTGATTCTTCTAATTCCGATTTCAGTCTAATGTAAAAATCTTCGGTTTCTTTATTCATTTTAATTTAATATATAAAACAACAAATATACATTTATAATGTTTGATTTGAAAATTTAAATAATTAAGATTTTCAAAATAAAAAAAATGATAGTACATTTGATTTTTAAAGCCGTAAAATGAATAAGAAAATTATACTCCTAATTGGTGGACCAAGTTCTGGAAAAACCACCTTAATTAATCACTTAGAAGCCGAAGGACACATTTGTTATCCAGAAATTTCAAGAGAAGTAACTTTAAAAGCCCGAGAAGAAGGTGTTGATTATTTATTTTTGGAAAATCCGATGTTGTTTAGCGAACGCCTTTTAGAAGGAAGAATTAAACAATATCAAAACGCTGTAAACGAAGAAAAACTTGTTTTTATTGATAGAGGTATTCCTGATGTGGTGGCGTATATGGATTTTGTAGGTGACACCTACCCTGATGAATTTATAGCCGCTTGCGAAACCTATAAATACGACAAAGTTTTTTTATTACCACCTTGGGAAGAAATTTACACCAGCGATGCCGAACGTTATGAAAGTTATGAAGAAGCGTCAAAAATTCATAAGTATTTGGTAGACACGTATACAAAATATGGGTATGATTTACACGAAGTACCAAAAACGTCTGTAGAAGAGCGATTTCAATTTATCATCAATCATTTAAAATCCTAATTCAATCTAATGAATCAACCGTTAGATGTATTAAAAGTGCACTGGAAACATACAGCTTTTAGACCCACACAAGAAGAAATTATCACTACCGTTTTGCTCGGTAAAGATACGTTTGCCTTGTTACCAACTGGAGGTGGAAAATCTATTTGTTTTCAAATCCCTGCCTTACTTAAACCCGGAATTTGTTTGGTCATTTCGCCACTTTTTGCCTTAATGAAAGATCAGGTTGAAAATTTAAAAAATAAAAACATTAAAGCCATTGCCTTAACGGGCGGCATTTCTTTTGAGGAAACCAATAATTTACTGGATAATTGTGTGTTTGGCGATTATAAATTTCTATATCTATCGCCAGAACGTTTACAACAAGATTGGGTTTTAGAACGAATTAAAAACCTTAATATTAATTTAGTTGCGATTGACGAAGCACATTGTATTAGCCAATGGGGACACGATTTTAGACCTGCTTATTTAAAAATATCAGCGTTAAAAGACTACTTTTCAGTGCCGTTTATTGCGTTAACTGCAACAGCTACACCAAGAGTTCAAGAAGATATTTGTTCGCTTTTACAATTAAAAAATCCAGTTGTTTTTAAGAATTCTTTTTCACGAGAGAATTTAGGATATCATATTATAAAAACTGATGACCAACTTGGAAAACTGAAACATATTTTCTTAAAAAATCCGGAACCCTCAATCGTATATGTAAAAAACAGAAAATCTTGTATTGAAATCAGCAAAATACTTACAGATTTTGGTTTTACTGCAACCTATTATCACGGTGGATTATCGGCTAAAGAAAAAGATAAAAACATGCAACTTTGGTTAGACGAAAAAGCCAAAATTATAGTCGCCACAAACGCCTTTGGAATGGGAATTGACAAACCGAATGTAAAGACAGTAGTGCATTTGCAACTTCCAGATAATATTGAAAATTACTATCAAGAAGCTGGTAGAGCTGGTAGAAATGGAGAAAAATCCTATGCTTTATTGCTTACTCAAGAAGTACAATCGGAAAATGTATTACAACTGTTTACTGGCAATTTACCCAATAAAGAATTTCTACATTTGGTGTATAAAAACTTAAACAATCAGTTTCAAATAGCTTATGGCGAAGGGTTTCAAGAGGTTTTTTACTTAAATTTAAATTTGTTTTGTGCAAAATTTAATTTACCTGTTACTAAAACGTATGCTTGTTTGCAATTTTTAGACCGACAAGGCATTATTACACTAAATAATTTAATTAGTAATAAAGCCAATTTGCAATTTATTATTGAAAGTCGAGAAGTCATTAGATATTGCAGTTTAAATACTAAAGAAGCTTTAATTATAGAAACCATTTTACGAAATTACACCGGTATTTTTGAACAAGTTACGAGTATAAACACAGCACTTATAGCTACTAAATCGGGTAAAACCGAGGAACAAGTAATTGCCGTTTTAAACAAACTACAAGCACAAGAACTAATTGAATTGAAACTGCAAAGCAATGACATTTCTATTCTGTATAACGAACCACGCGAAGACAGTTATACCATTAATCGTGTGGTTAAACTTTTAGAAAATCAAAATCAGATTAAAATAGAGCAACACAAACAAATGCTTCATTTTGTTACAGATAAAACTACTTGTAAATCTGTTTTAATTTCCAAGTATTTTGGAGAAGAGAATCCTAAAACCTGTGGCATTTGTTCGTATTGTAACTCACAAAACAAATCGGAACCAAAATCTGTTTTAGAACAAATTCAGAATCTATTATATAAAGGTGCACTTTCTTCAAATGAAATAGAAAACGTACTTCATTTTTCATCAGAAGAAATTATCTTTGCCTTACAAAACTTACTTGAAAATGATGTTGTTTTTTTAAATGCAAATAATCAATACCAAATTAAGTAAGTAATACATTTTCTTAACGAATACTATAATGGATAAATTAAAAATCATATTTATGGGAACACCCGACTTTGCAGTTGGTATTCTTGATACACTATATAAAAGTGAGTTTGAAATAGCTGCTGTTATTACGGCGCCAGACAAACCTGCAGGACGTGGACAGAAAGTTTCAGTTAGTGCGGTAAAAACCTATGCAATAGAAAAAAACATTCCTATTTTACAACCTACCAATTTAAAAAGCGAAGAATTTTTAGAAGAATTAGCCAGCTATACTGCCAATTTACAAATCGTAGTAGCGTTTAGAATGCTTCCAGAAGTGGTTTGGAAAATGCCAAAATACGGAACATTTAATCTGCACGCTTCTTTGTTGCCTAATTATAGAGGTGCGGCTCCTATAAATTGGGCAATTATTAATGGCGAAACAGAAACAGGTGTAACCACTTTTTTTATAGATGACAAAATTGATACGGGTGCTATGATTTTAAATCATAAAATTGCGATTGACCAAAATGAAAATGTAGGTCAATTACACGACAAATTAATGCATTTAGGTTGCGATACTTTAATGGAGACGTTGCATTTAATACAAAACGGAAAAGTAGAAACCACCATTCAAGCCGAAAATACCGAATTAAAAACGGCGTATAAACTAAATAAAGACAATTGTAAAATTGATTGGTCGAAACCAGGAAAACAAATTTACAATCAAATTAGAGGTTTGTGTCCTTATCCTGCCGCTTGGACATATATTAAAGATGGAGAAAATGAGTGGAATGTTAAAATATATGACACTACTTTTATAGAAGAAGTACATACTTATACTATAGGTCAAATTATTTCTGGAAAAAAGGAAATGAAAATTGCAGTAGCTAATGGTTTTATACAAATTGCTAGTTTACAATTTCCAGGTAAAAAGAAAATGCTAATTCACGAGCTATTAAACGGTACTTCAATTGGTGCGGATGCCCGTGTTGCGTAAGATTTCAAACAAAAATTAGTCCCAAAAAAGACACTTTATTAACATTTGAACCAATTTATTAACATTTTTAACAAAAATAGTTGTAAATGCTTGTGTAGTTTAATGATACTTTTAAATTTGTATAACAAAATTATGTATAATCAATTTAAAATTATCAATTATGAACAAATCAGAATTAATCGATGCAATGGCAGCAGCAGCAGGAATCACTAAAGCAGCAGCTAAATTATCTTTAGAATCATTTTTAGGAAGTGTAGAAGGTACATTACAAAAAGGTGGAAGAGTTTCTTTAGTAGGTTTCGGATCTTGGTCAATCTCTAAAAGAGCGGCTAGAGATGGAAGAAATCCTCAAACTGGAAAAACTATCAAAATTGCTGCTAAAAATGTAGTAAAATTCAAAGCAGGTGCTGACTTAGATGGATCAGTAAACAAATAATAAATATTTTTTATTTATTTAAAACCTCTTAGTTTCTAAGAGGTTTTTTT
>NZ_JBBALQ010000038.1:0-5375 GCF_040402955.1 Flavobacterium sp.
TTTCGTTAATTAGAAAAGAAAGTTTTGATGTTGAAAATTTGGAAGCTTTGTTTTGTGGTAAATTGAATTTGTTAAATGAGCTTATTGAAGATGAATATCACACAAAATTAGTATCGAATTGGAGCTATCTCAAAATAAAATACAATTTAGATTCTGAATATGGTTTGCATCCACAATTTTTTAAACTTCGTCCTGACAATTTTCCAACAATACGTTTGTCGCAACTTGCAAATTTAATAACGAATAACCAAAATTTGTTTTCTCAACTGATTGAGTCCAATTCCTATGCTCAAATCAAGCAATTATTAAAAAGTGAAACATCAGAATATTGGAAAAGTCATTATAATTTTTCAAAAACAAGTAAAACAAAAAGTAAAGGTTTAACCAATCAATTTATCGATTTGATAATAATTAATACTGTAATTCCTATTAAATTTTGTTATGCAAAAAATCAAGGAAAATTAAATATTGAAGAATTAATATATCTTTTAGAATCAATTCCTTCAGAAAAAAACGCTATTCTTGAGAAATTCTTAGCTTATAATGTAAAAGCCGTAAATGCATTTCAATCACAATCATTATTAGAACTTAAAAACGAATATTGTAATAAAAATAAATGCCTTAACTGCGCTGTAGGTTTGCAATTGTTAAAAAACTAAGTATCTTTATGCTTTAAATGTTTACTCGTATATATGTATAACTTACTTCATTTTTTCGAAAAAAACGGATTTTTTGTAGCTTCTCGTTTAGCGGACAGATTAGGGATGCGCGCCACTCAAGTACGTTTGTTTTTCGTATATATATCTTTTATTACAGTAGGTTTAGGATTTGGCTTTTATTTAACTTTAGCTTTTATATATAAACTTAAAGATTTAATTTACACCAAACGAAGTTCAGTTTTTGATTTATAACAGTAAGCTATGTTACGATTTTCTAAAGGACATTATTTCGGAATTGCAATTTTGATTTGTAGCATTGGGTTGTTACAACTATTTATTTATTGGTATAATAATCAAAAGGATACAACTTCTTTGGATTTAACTCAAGAAGAAAAAAATTGGCTTTTAGCTCAAAATGAAATTGATAATATAAAAGAAGTAAATCAGGAAAATTCCAATAAAATTTATCCATTTAATCCAAATTTTATTTCGGACTACAAGGGATATAAGTTAGGAATGACAGAAGCGCAAATTGATAAATTGCACCAGTTTAGAAAGCAAAATAAATATGTGAATTCAAATGCAGAATTTCAGAAACTAACAGGTGTTTCAAAGGAATGGATGAATCAGTATGCAATATATTTCAAATTTCCAGATTGGGTAACCAATGGAACATCTAAAAATTACCAATCAAAATATGAAAATAAATTTCAAAAATTTGATAAAAAAGAAACTAAAATTGTTGTACAAGATTTAAATACTGCTGATCAGATTGCATTAGAAAAAGCTTATATGATTGGCGAAAAATTAGCTCTTAAAATAATATCTGAACGAGAAAGATTTGGAAGTTTTGCTTCTATGGAACAATTAGGTTTTATTTGGGGAATTTCACCTGAAGCGATATCGGATTTGAATAAAAAATTCCAAATTAAATCTTCAGGAAACGTAAAAAAGATAAATATTAACACTTCTACCATAAAAGAATTACAACAATTTCCATACTTTAATTACACTATAGCTAAGAATATTGTTACTTTTAGAAGTATGAATGGCGATTTTAAAAGCAGTGAAGATTTAACAAATGTTAAGCAATTTCCACTTGAAAAATTAAAAATAATAGCCTTATATTTGGAATTCTAAAAACAAACAAATTAAATTTCAGTAATGAATTCATTATATTTTACAGAAGAACACGAATTGTTCAGAAAAAGTTTACAAGATTTTTTACAAAAAGAAGTTGTGCCTCATATTGAAAAATGGGAAAAAACAGGCACAATTGAACGCTTCATTTGGAAAAAATTTGGTGAAATGGGCTTTTTCGGAATTAATTATCCAGAAGCATATGGTGGATTAAACTTAGATTTGTTTTATTCCGTTGTGTTTTTAGAAGAACTTCAAAAAATTAAATCTTCTGGTTTTGCTGCAGCTATGTGGGCACACGCTTATTTAGCTATGACGCATTTAAACGCAGAAGGAAGTGAAGCTATCAAACAAAATTATTTAGCGCCAAGTATATTAGGTGACAAAATTGGTGCACTTTGCGTGTCTGAACCTTTTGGAGGAAGTGATGTAGCAGGCATGCGAACTACGGCTGTAAAGCAAGGAAATAAATTTATTATAAACGGCTCGAAAACATTTATTACAAATGGTGTGTATGCCGATTATTATATAGTAGCTGCAAAAACAAATCCAGAACTTGGAAATAAAGGAATTAGTATCTTTTTAGTAGATACCAATTTAAAAGGAATTTCTGCAACCAAACTTGATAAATTAGGTTGGAGAGCATCGGATACTGCAGAAATTGCATTTGACAATGTAGAAATTCCAGCTGAAAATTTAATGGGAGAAGAAGGAAAAGGATTTCCATACATTATGCAGCATTTTGCATTTGAAAGATTAATAATGGCAGTTAATGCTCACGCCAGAGCGGAATATGCCATCGATTATACTATTGAATATATGTCGCAACGCGAGGCATTTGGTACAACTATTAATAAATTTCAAGCGCTACGTCATACAATGGTGGAACATGCTACCGAAGTAGAACACTGCAAAATCTTCAATTACGCAGCTGTGGCTAGATTAAACAATGGAGAGTATGTAGTAAAAGAGGCTACAATGGCAAAATTGAAATCTACAAAAGTAGCTGATTTAGCTATTTACGATTGCTTACAAATGCTTGGTGGTTATGGATATATGGAAGAATACCCGTTAGCACGATTGTTAAGAGACAGTCGTTTAGGTCCAATTGGTGGTGGAACTTCAGAAATTTTAAAAGAAATTTTATCGAAAATGATTATCGATAATCAAAATTACAAACCAGCCGTTAAATAGTTGTTTTAAAAATAATTCACAATTCGTAATTCATAATTCATAATTTTTATTTAAGTTTGCACCCTTAACGAGAGGAGGTGTCAATATTATGTTAATTATACCAATTAAAGACGGAGAAAATATCGATAGAGCATTAAAGCGCTATAAAAGAAAATTTGATAAAACAGGAACTGTTCGTCAGTTACGTGCACGTCAAGCTTTCATTAAGCCTTCTGTGACAAACAGAATCAAAATTCAAAAAGCGGCTTACATCCAAAACATGAGAGACAACTTAGAAAGTTAATCCATCATTTTTGATTAAATACTTTAACCGTTAGAATATAAATTATAAATTTGTATCTAACGGTTTTTTTTATGCGTAATAATTTACAGTCTCATCTAGAATATCTCGAAAAGGAAAAAAAGTATTCTCCACTTACTGTGAATGCCTATCAAAAAGATATTTTATCATTTCAATTATTTCTAAACAAAAACCACGATGCTTGTTTATTAGAAGAAGTGAATTATCCTTTAATTCGTAGTTGGATTGTTGAATTGTCGGATGCAAAAATTGCGGCTTCTTCAATTAATAGAAAAATGGCTTCCTTAAAATCGTTTTACAAATTTCTATTAAAAACAAAGCAAATTGATAACAATCCTTTTGTAAAACACAAATCGTTAAAAACACCCAAACAAGTTCAGATTCCATTTTCTGAAAAAGAAATTAACACCTTATTTGAATTGCATTTTTTAAAGACCGATTTTGATAGTATACGAAATAGGTTGGTAGTTGAATTGTTATACGCAACTGGAATGCGAAGAGCAGAGTTAATTAATTTAGATATACATGCAATAGATTTTTATGGCAATACTATAAAGGTGTTAGGAAAACGAAATAAAGAAAGAATTATACCTTTATTAACATCCACGTCTGATGTAATAAAATTATATTTAACAAAACGTAAAGAACTCGATAATATAGGTGCTCCCGAAAAGTTAATTTTATCTAAAAAAGGAAATAAAATAAGCGAAACGTTTGTGTATCGATTAATAAATGATTACTTTAGTACTATATCTGAAAAGGTAAAAAGAAGCCCCCACGTTCTTAGGCATTCGTTTGCAACACATTTGTTAAATAACGGTGCAGATTTAAATTCAGTTAAAGAGTTGCTTGGTCACGCCAGTTTGTCGTCTACTCAGATTTACACACATAGTAGTTTGTCAGAGTTAAAAAAAGTATACAGTAATGCACACCCAAGAAACAAGTAATGTTTAATTAATACCTATAATTATTATGAAAGTGAATGTACATGCAGTTAATTTTAATATCGACAGAAAATTAGTTGATTTTATAGATGAAAGAATGACTAAGTTAGAAAAATATTACGATAAGGTAATTTCTTCGGATGCGTTTTTAAAAATAGAAAATATAAGCGAAAAAGAAAACAAAACAGTTGAATTAAAGGTATTGGTGCCTGGTGATGATTTTATTGTAACAAAACATAGTAAAAGTTTTGAAGAAGCTGCAGATTTAGCAATTGAATCTTTAGAACGATTACTAGTAAAGAGAAAAGAAAAATTAAGAGCGCACAGTTAATTGAAAAAAAGATTTAAAAAAGTTTTGATTAATAAATAAATTATATACATTTGCAGTCCGTTAGAAATAGCGGACTTTTTTATGTATAGAAATGCCGGTGTAGCTCAGCTGGCTAGAGCAGCTGATTTGTAATCAGCAGGTCGTGGGTTCGAGTCCCTCCACTGGCTCTTTGAAATTATGTTAATTAAAATAAATAAGTGCATTTTCTAGTGTATATTTAGAATTTAGTATTTGTTTTTTTTGATTTTTTAAGTAAGGTTAGGGGAGATACTCAAGCGGCCAACGAGGGCAGACTGTAAATCTGCTGTGAAAACTTCGCAGGTTCGAATCCTGCTCTCCCCACAAACTTTTTTAAATGAATTTATTTAAAACTATTTTAAGTAAAATCTTTAAAAATGAGTAATAGAATAATAGGATTAAGAACAAATTTAGGTTTGTTTTTAACTTCTGAACTCACAAAAGCCGGTGTAGCTCAGGGGTAGAGTGCTTCCTTGGTAAGGAAGAGGTCTCGGGTTCAATTCCCGACATTGGCTCAAAATAGAAATAATTTTTGAACACTAATAAATAACTAAGATTAAATTTTAAAATCATGGCAAAGGAAACATTCGACCGTTCAAAGCCCCATTTGAATATTGGTACTATCGGTCACGTAGATCACGGTAAAACTACATTAACTGCAGCAATTACAAAAGTATTGTCAGATGCGGGTTTATGTGAAGGTAAGTCATTTGATCAAATTGATAATGCACCGGAAGAAAAAGAAAGAGGTATTACAATTAACACGTCGCACGTTGAGTATTCAACTG
>NZ_JBBALQ010000039.1:0-5153 GCF_040402955.1 Flavobacterium sp.
TAGATTTTAAAACAAAAAACAAAACGGTGATTTGATTTTTACGATAATTATATCACGGAATTTGCATTTAAAATTTTCAACCACAAATTACGCAAATTACACAAATTTCATTTTTAAATTTAACTGAATTCTCTTAGCTCGGGTCACAAATTCTATTATCTTAAGAATTTGTGCTAATTTGCGTAATTTGTGGTCAACTTTTTTCTAAAAGCGAATGCCCTGTGTTTATAATGAAAAATAGTAAAAATTTTATCTCTTTATTAAAAGTGTGAATTAATATGCTATTTTTACAGACGAAACCCATCAATAATATCAAAATTATTATAATTTATGACGTTAATTTCAAAATTAAAAACAAACTATTGGCTTCAATGTGTATTAAACAGCTATAGTTTGATTTTTTTTTCTAACGATAATCTGTTTGCAATTTGCATTCTTATCGTTTGCTTTTTTACACCATTTGTTGGTTTATGTGGTCTTGCTTCGGTGGTATTAATAAATGTAGCAGCCTATTTTATTGGTTTTAATAAAGAAGAAATAAAAATAGGATTGTTCGGGTTTAATGCACTTTTTTTAGGAATGGCAATAGGATATGAATTCAGTTTCAATTTTGCGTTTATAATATTGTTCATCTCTTCGATTATAATTTTATTACTGATTACCGTTTCGCTAAAAGGTTTTTTATCTGCTAGCTATTTGCCGTTTTTATCTATGCCGTTTATTATAACGTATTGGATTGTATCGCTTTCTGCAGCAAATTTCACCAATATTCAATTGGACGAAAGTCATATTTATGTAGTAAACGAAGCCGCTCGAAACCAAACTTCGTCATTTTATGTTTTTATCAATTCGTTAGACCATCTTTCGCTGTTTCCGCTGGCAATTACTTATTTCAAGACTTTGGCAGGAACTTTTTTTCAAACAAGTATTCTCGCCGGCGTGATAATCGCACTTGGATTGTTGCAATTTTCTAGAATTGCATTTTCATTGAGCATTTTGGGTTTTACTTGCGCCTATCTTTATTATTCTGTTTTTGGTGCCGATGTCAACGATTTGAATCACAATTTATTGGGAGCTAATTTTATTTTTCTAGCCATTGCGATTGGTTGTTTTTTTGTAATTCCAAATATCAATAGTTATATTGCAGTTGTTGTACTTACACCCGTTTTATTGCTTACAACACTTGCTTTGACTAAGATTCTGTCCATTTTTCAAATTCATTCTTATTCTTTTTCTTTTAGTTTGATAACAATTTTGTTTTTGTTTGCACTCAATCAAAGGTTGTTTTCAAAATATTTACATTTGGTAACTATTCAATATTTTTCTGCAGAAAAAACAATTTACAAATACTTAAATTCCCTACAACGATTCAAAAACGAGCATTTGTATAAAATTTCTTTACCTTTCGTTGGCGAATGGAATGTAAGTCAAGGCTATGATGGCAAAATAACACATTTAGGAGATTGGAGCAAAGCATTAGATTTTGTTATAGAAGATTCGAATTCAAATACTTATATGATTCCTAAATCTGCAAGAGAAGGTTTTACAAAAGATAGTTTTTATTGTTACAATAAAGAAATCCTTGCGCCATTTGAAGGTTATGTTTATGATATTGTAAATACTGTTGAAGACAATGATATAGGCGATATGGACACGAAACTTAATTGGGGGAACACCATTCTTTTAAATCATCTTAATGGATTATTTTCGCAAATTAGTCATATCAAAAAGGATTCTTTTGGGGTTTTTATTGGTCAATATGTTACCAAGGGAACTTATCTAGCAAGATGTGGTAATTCTGGTCGGTCTCCGGAACCACATATTCATTTTCAATTGCAAACTATCCCAATTGTTGGCGCAAAAACACTTGAATACCCTATTTCTTACTTTATTGAAAGACAAGGAAATGAGAAAAAATTAATCCTGTCTGACGTTCCAAAAGAAGGCGCTTTTATAAGCAATGTGCAGATAAATGAACTATTGGTTATTGGTTTTGCGCTTATGCCTGGTCAAAAAATAGTGATGCAAAAAGAAAATAGTTCTGAGAAAATTTACTGGGAAATATTTACCGATGCCATCAATAGAACCTATATTTATTGCGAAAAAACAAATTCATACGCGTATTTTGTAAATGACGGAACTATGTTTTATTTTACAGACTTTGAAGGCAAAAAATCTTCGGTGTTATTTCAATTTTATTTGGCTAGTTATAGACAATTACTTGGTTATTACGAAACAATAACTATTCAGGATAAAGTGCCATTGATTCATTTCAACAACAAATTAATTGCTTTTTTTCAAGATTTTTTCGCGCCATTTTACTTGTTCACTACCGCCAATTATACCTCTACTTTTTCTTATGCAGACAATCAATATGCACCGCAAAAAATACTAATCAATAGCGAAATCGAAGCCAAAATAATCAATTATACTTTCAAAAAAATCAATTATGAACTGGAATTAAAAGACCACAAAATTCAACGTTTTACGATTCATCACAAAAATAAATCAACATCTTACCAATATTCTTTACAATAAAAATAATAAACCTCTAAATTTAAAAAAATGAAAAATTTAAAAAATGTTTTATCACTGTTAGCTTTCTTATTTTGTATGTCGCTACAAGCGCAAAACAAAGAAGTAGCTGCTGCTTTTAATAGTTCGTATGAATCTGAAATTGCGAAAAAATATGAAACTGCAATTGCAACTTTCAATAATGTTTATGACACAAATTCTTATGAAATGAATTTAAGATTGGGCTGGCTGAACTATTTGGCTGGAAAAAACAAAGAATCTATTTCTTACTACCAAAAAGCAGCTATCAATATGCCAGCTGCTACAGAACCAAAATGGGCAATAATTACTGTTTATACAAAATTAGATAATTGGACAGAAATTGAGAAAACTTATTTATCAATTTTGAAATTAGATCCTAAAAATGCTACTGCAAATTACAATTTAGGATTAATTTATTACTACCGGAAAAATTATATAGGAGCAAAAAAATTCTTTGATGTATCATTAAATCAAACTCCATTTGGATATAACTATTTACTAATGAGCGCTTGGACAAATTACTTTTTAGGAAATAAAAGTAATGCTTCCATATTGTTTAATAAGGTTTTGTTATATGCTCCAAACGATGCCTCAGCATTAGAAGGATTAGGATTGATTAAATAAAAAATCTATTGAATAAGATGATTGGAAGCAATTTTAAACCCGTGTTGTATTTGTTTATTTTTAGTTTATTTTTTCTAAAATCATATTCTCAAAATGAAATAGATGCAGCAGAAATAGAAACAAAAACCCTTGAGTTCTATACTAACAAAAATTGGAATTCGTTAATTTCACTTGGAGATGAAGCCCTTAAAAACGGCAATGATTATTTCTATTTGCGAATGAGGTTGGGAATAGCCTATTATGAGCAGAAAAATTATTGCCTTGCTTTAGGGCATTTTAAAAAAGCGATTGATTTTAATGCAACCGACGATTTAGCAAATGAATATTTGTATTACAGCTACACATTTATTGGAAAAGAGGAAGAGGCTCGAAAATTGAGCGCTACATTTTCAGCAGAATTAAAAGATAAATTAGGTTTGAACAATACTCCTTTAATAGATTTTATTACAGTTAGCGGAGGTTCAAAAATGGCAAATAATTCTTTTACTGATAGTAATAACGCAGTTTATTTTGAACAAGCCAATTTTTTTGAATTTGGATTGAAACATTATATCAAAAATAAATTTTCATTATCTCACGCTCTTAATACTTTCAGTCAAGATACTTGGATAGGGGAAATTAATCAGAATCAATATTATGCTTTAGCTGCACTTCCACTAAAAAACAATTGGTCATTCGCTCCTGCATTTCAGGTTTTACAACTTAAATTTACAGGTATAAATTCTGATACAAAAACAAATAACTATTTTGTAGGCTCTTTTTTAGTGAATAAAAGCGTTAAGAAATTTGATTTTTCGATTGGTTCAACCTATTCAGCCATTGCAAGTATTACACAGTACAATCATTTTGCAAATGTAACTTATTCAGTTTTGGGGAACAATAAACTTGTTTTGGGTTTTACAGACTATCTTCATACAAGTGATAAATATGCTACATTAAACAATTCTTTTTCTACGTTCGTTTATTTTGAGCCATTAAAATTTGCTGCTTTTAAATTGAGTTATTTCAAGAATCTGAATAACAATATCATCGAAGAAAATGGTTATTTAATTAACAATTCAACCGATTTAACTACAAATCGTTTTAGTGTTTTAGCTAATTTTAGAATCAATAAAACATTTTCTGTATTTACATTATATCAAATAGAAACCAAAAAAGTTTATCTACAAGATTCTAATTATCAATACAATGTTTTGATGGCTGGAATAAAAATTAATTCTCTTTTTTAAAACGAGAGCCTTATTGAACGAAAAAATTACAGGAAATTGGACATTTTTGAATAAAATTAAACCTATTGATTTATTGATTGATTATAACGGAACTTTGTATGGCAAAAATCAAAAGATTAGAGGTTTTTTTGGAATGCGTTATAATCTGTATTAAATGAAGAAATCGCTTTACATATTATTGTTGTTCTTTTGGATAATCCCATCAGGCTTTGCTCAATTGAAAACCCATACGTTTGAAGAGGCCGAAAAATTATCAAAAGAAAACCCCAAGCCATTGGTAGTTTTCATTCATACCTCTTGGTGCAAGTACTGCACGATGATGGAGAACTCAACTTTCAAAAATCCTGAAATCATCAACGTTTTAAATTCTGATTTTTACTTCATTCCGTTGGATGCTGAAACTAAAAATGACATTCAATTCAATAATCATAAGTTTCAATTTATCCCAAACGGAAATAACACAGGCATTCACGAACTCGCCACAGCATTGGCAACCATCAATTCGCAAGTAGTTTATCCAACGGTTACTGTTTTGCAAACCGATTATTCAATTGTTTTTCAACAGCAATCTTTTTTAAGTGGTAAAGAGTTAACTGCAATTCTAACAAAGGCAAAAAAATAGATTTCTTTTACAGTATGTTTTATAAACTCAAAACCATTCTATCAAACTATAACAAAACTTTATAATCCAAACTTACTTCTTGGTTTGAAACTTTGTAACTTTGCAAAACTTTAAACAAAGAA
>NZ_JBBALQ010000040.1:0-4117 GCF_040402955.1 Flavobacterium sp.
GTTTAAATTTTTGGCCAAAAGTTAAAATCAAATATCCAACCGAACTACGAGGACAATTATATATTCCTTCTCTAAATTGGTTATTGTGGGCGGGTTGTATTTTTATTGTACTTTACTTTGAAAAAGCTGCTGCGATGGAAGCCGCATATGGTTTAGCAATAGTGTTAACTATGTTAATGACAACAACTTTGCTGAATTTTTACATGATTTTGAAAAGATATAATAGAACTTTTATTTGGGTAATTGTAATTACATATTTGATTATAGAATTGGCGTTTTTATATGCTTGTTTACATAAATTTGGAGAAGGTGGATATATTACTTTAATTATTGCATTTGTACTATTTGCTGTAATGACATGCTGGTATTTTGCAAGAAAAATTAGAAACAGATTTGTGGAATTTGTGAAATTAGATAAATATTTACCGGTTTTAGAAGATTTAAGTAGAGATGAATCAATTGCTAAATATGCCACAAATTTAGTGTATTTAACCAGTGCCGATAACCGATACGAAATTGAATCGAAGATTATTTACTCTATTATTAATAATAGTCCAAAACGTGCTGATATTTATTGGTTTGCCCATGTGCATGTTGTAGATGAGCCCTATACGATGGAATATCGTGTTTGTGAATTTATTCATGATGATGTCATTCGTGTAGATTTCAGATTAGGATTTAGAGTAGCTCCAAAATTTAATAAAATGTTTGCTCAAGTAGTAAAAGACATGCAAAAAAGGGGCGAAATAGATTTAACAAGTAGATATACTTCTTTACATAAACATAAAATTATAAGCGATTTTAGATTTGTATTAATAGAAAAATTTATGTCTTATGATAACGCTTTACCATTTTATGAAAAACTAATTTTAGATGGTTATAATTTATTAAAGAAACTTGGTCTGTCTGAAGAAAAAGCCTTTGGCTTAGACCCAGGTTCAGTAACTATCGAAAAGTTTCCATTAAAAATTTCGGAGACAAAAGCAGTACAGTTAACTAGAATAGATTAAACATAAAAAAAGCTAGAATTTAAGTTCTGGCTTTTTTTATGTTTAGTATTTTAAATTGAAATAGGTTTATTATATTTGAATTTAAATAGCTTAGTATTGTACCAAACCATGAAAATAACAATTAAAAAAAGATGAATAAAATATTGATTTTAGTGTTTTTCTTACTTGCATCTTGCAGTAAAAAAAACGAATTAGAAAATATTTTTACTTGTGATAAAAACGAATATTGGAGTTACAAAAATAATTGTGTTTCTTATGGTATTTATTTTAAGTTTAATATCGATGGGAGTCATGATAAATTTTTAAGTAAACCAATAGACGAAGGAAAAGGGTTTGATTTATTTAATAATGATGGTGATTTAATAAGTGGTCCAAGGACTTGGTCAATAAAAAATGATTCCATTTTTGTTTGGGATAAAGGCGAATATAAAATTGAAAGTTGCAATGAAAATATTATAATTTTAACTTATTATCATTATAAAGAGAAAAATAAAAAATGTACAGTTGCTCTTAAAAAAGTATTAGATAAATAACAAAAATTAATCGAAATAACTTAAATCACTTTCTTAATCACTCGTAGTTTGTGAGTATGTCTTCCGGTATCAACATTATAAATCCCGATATGATCTATTCTGTCAATTCTAACTTTTCCTGATGCGTGAATGATGTAATTGTTTTCCATCATAATTCCAACATGAATAATCTTACCTTCGTCATTATCAAAAAAGGCTAAATCTCCTGGTTCACTTTCTTCAATAAAGCTTAATGCTTCTCCTTGAATAGCTTGTTGCGATGCATCTCTTGATAATTTATGACCATTTAATTTATACACCATTTGAGTAAATCCAGAGCAATCAATTCCAAAAGGTGTTTTGCCTCCCCATAAATAAGGCGCATTTAAATATAAGAATGCTGTTTTAAGAATATTTTCTTTCGATTTTGTGCCACATTCTTTTTGACCTTCAAATTGAAAATTAGACGTGTTTATTTCATTAATGTCTAAAAAATTTAAAGAACTTCCTAAAGGAATAGGCATCAATTGATTGGTTTCATATGAAATAAAATCAATTAATTCGCCATTTAAAATAAACTCTGATTTTTCTAATAAAAGATATTGATTTTCTGTAATTTTTTGAAATTGTTTTGTGTCAATCCATCCTTCGTAAGTATCAAAAGCAGTTTGAATTTTCGTCCATTTCGGTGAAGATTCAATTATTTTGAAGGCATCACCAAATAACAATTGCGAAACCATTTCGCTTTTGTCGCTGGCTTCACTTCGTATCGGTACAATTCCTAAATTACAAATTCCAAACATTTAGTTATAATTGATAATTAACTATTGATAACATTGCAATTGTTAATTTTAAATTTAATTTTTATGCTCTTTCAATAACAATTGCAGAAGCACCACCACCACCATTACAGATAGCTGCAGCGCCTATTTTTGCGTTGTTTTGCTCAAGTACATTAATTAATGTTACGATAATTCTTGCACCTGAACATCCTAGTGGATGCCCTAATGAAACAGCTCCGCCATTTACATTTACTTTATCATTATCTAAACCTAAAATTTTAGCATTTGCCAAACCTACAACTGAAAAAGCTTCATTAAACTCAAAAAAATCAACATCTGAAATAGAAATTCCAGCTTTGTCTAATGCTTTTGGTAACGCTTTTGCAGGCGCTGTTGTAAACCATTTAGGTTCTTGTGCTGCATCTGCGTATGATTTTATGAATGCTAAGGGTTTTAAACCTAATTCATTTGCTTTTTCTTCACTCATCAATATTAATGCAGCTGCGCCGTCGTTAATAGTTGAAGCGTTTGCCGCCGTTACAGTTCCATCTTTTGTAAAAACAGCTGCTAGAGTAGGTATGCGGTCTAGTTTTACATTCGTATATTCTTCGTCTTTAGTAACGATTATTGGATCTCCTTTTCTTTGAGGTACTTCTACAGGAACAATTTCGGCATCAAATTTACCAGCATCCCAAGCATTTGCTGAACGCGTATAAGATTGTATGGCAAAATTATCTTGTTCTTCACGAGAAATAGCATATTCTGTTGCACATAAATCTGCAGAAACACCCATAGCATTTCCGTCGTATGCATCGATAAGACCATCTTTTTGCATACCATCAACAAAAGTTGTAGGACCAAATTTCACACCATTTCTTAAATGTGCATAATGAGGAATTAAACTCATATTTTCCATACCCCCAGCCACAATAATTTCAGCATCTCCAGCCATAATAGCTTGGGCGCCTTGCATTACCGCTTTCATTCCAGAAGCACAAACTTTATTTATAGTGGTGCAAATTACTTCGTTAGACAATCCAGCAAATAACGCAGCCTGACGTGCTGGTGCTTGTCCATTACCAGCCTGAACCACATTACCCATTATAACTTCATCAACTAAAGAAGGATTTAAATTTATTTTATTTAAAGCGCCTTTAATGGCTGCTGCTCCTAATTTAGTTGCTGGTACAGTTGATAATGCGCCCATGAAACTTCCAATTGGCGTTCTTACTGCGGATACGATAACTACTTTTTTGCTCATTTTTAATCAATTTAGAATTGCGAAAGTAACAAATTTTTGCTAAATTTTAAACTATTTATTGCTTTTTTATACAGATATACTTGACTAAATATGAAATTTTAAAATTTAGATTTTGATATTTATTTATGTATAATGTTGATATTTAGTAGGTTTGTTTTTAATTTAAAAATTCTACTCTTTTTAATTGGAATTAAAAGAATGATATCCTATATTTGCAACCGCAAAAAAGCATAATTCTTTGCGGAATTAATAGGAGAGGTGCCGGAGTGGTAACGGAGCAGATTGCTAATCTGTCGACGGGTAACTGTCGCCAGGGTTCGAGTCCCTGTCTCTCCGCTTTTTTCGGGGTGTAGCGTAGCCCGGTTATCGCGCCTGCTTTGGGAGCAGGAGGCCGCAGGTTCGAATCCTGCCACCCCGACAAAATAGGCTAACTCGATAGAATCGGGACAAGCCCCCGACATCATTTGGTTGTCAAATGCATAAATAATTTAGGTTGTGTAGCTCAGCTGGATAGAGCAACTCACTTCTAATGAGTAGGTCCCAGGTTCGAAT
>NZ_JBBALQ010000041.1:0-3039 GCF_040402955.1 Flavobacterium sp.
AAATACAATTTATCAGCCGTATCAAAATCTGTGGAAACCGTTTCTGGATTACAGTTAATCATTATCGTTTCGTAACCACATTCTTTAGCCGCCAATACACCGTGTACGCAAGAATAATCAAACTCAATTCCTTGTCCAATTCGATTTGGACCTGATCCTAAAACAACTACTTTTTTCTTATCTGTTACGATACTTTCATTGTGAACGTATCTCGTACCATCTGCTTTTTCAATTTCGGCCTCAAAAGTAGAATAATAATAAGGTGTTTGCGCTTTAAATTCAGCTGCACAAGTATCTACTAATTTGTACACACGTTGAATGTTCATTTCGTCACGTAATTTGTGAACCTGACTTTCCAAACATCCCATCATATGCGCTATTTGTCTATCACCATACCCTTTTTGCTTGGCTTCTAATAATAATTCTTTAGGTAAAGAATCTACTTTATATTTTGAAATTTCTTTTTCTAAATGAAATAATTCTTCATATTGTTTCAAAAACCACATATCTATTTTGGTGATTTCATGAATTCTACTCAATGGAATTCCCATCGCAATAGCATCATAAATCACAAAAACTCTATCCCAACTAGCATAGGTTAATTTTTCGATAATTTGTTCGTAATTGGTATACCCTTTGCCGTCAGCGCCTAAGCCATTTCGTTTAATTTCAAGTGATTGAGTTGCTTTGTGAAGCGCTTCTTGAAACGAACGCCCAATTCCCATTACTTCTCCTACCGACTTCATTTGTAATCCTAACGTTCTATCTGCACCTTCAAATTTATCAAAATTCCAACGAGGTATTTTTACGATTACATAATCTAAAGTTGGCTCAAATAAAGCTGAAGTCGATTTCGTAATTTGATTTTGCAATTCATCTAAATTGTAACCTAAAGCTAATTTCGATGCGATTTTTGCAATTGGATATCCAGTAGCTTTTGATGCTAATGCCGAAGAACGAGATACGCGAGGATTAATTTCAATTGCTACGATATCTTCTTTATCATCAGGCGAAACGGCAAATTGCACGTTACAACCTCCTGCGAAATTTCCGATAGAACGCATCATTAAAATGGCCATATCACGCATTCGTTGAAATGTAGTGTCAGATAACGTCATCGCTGGCGCAACAGTTATAGAATCACCAGTATGAATACCCATTGGATCCATATTTTCAATCGTACAGATAATTACTACATTATCGTTACTATCACGTAATAATTCCAATTCATATTCTTTCCATCCCATTAAAGCTTTATCAATTAAAACTTCATGAATTGGAGACGCTTCTAAACCGTATGTTAAAGCCGCATCAAAATCTTCTTTCTTATAAACAATAGCCGCTCCAGTTCCTCCTAAAGTAAACGAAGGGCGAATTACTAAAGGAAAACCAAATTCTTGCTCAATTTCCTTTCCTTTTAAGAAAGAATTCGCCGTTTTAGCTGGTGCTTGAGGAATTCCAATTTTATTTAATAAATTTTTAAATTGCTCTCTATCTTCGGTAATATTAATTGCATTTATATCTACGCCAATTAGTCGCACATCAAAATCTTTCCAGATTCCTTTCTCATCGGCTTCAATACATAAATTTAATGCGGTTTGACCACCCATCGTTGGTAAAACAGCATCAATTTGAGGATGTGCTTTTAAAATTTCTATTATAGATTTAGTAGTCAATGGCTTTAAATACACATGATCAGCCATTGTAGGGTCTGTCATGATAGTAGCAGGATTTGAATTTATTAAAATAACTTCAATTCCTTCCTCCTTTAAAGAGCGCGCTGATTGAGAACCTGCATAATCAAATTCGCAAGCTTGCCCAATTACTATTGGTCCTGAACCAATAATTAATACCGATTTTATTGAATTGTCTTTTGGCATATTGTTGTGTTATAGTAGATTGTAATTTAATGCAAATATAAAAAAAAGGTGCTACTATTAAAATAGTAACACCCTGATATTTCGATTAACTAATACCATTATTTTTTATGTCTTGGTTCACAAGATACTGTTAATTTATGTCTTCCTTTAGCTCTTCTACGAGCAAGCACCTTTCTTCCGTTAGGAGATGACATTCTGTCCATGAAACCGTGCTTATTTCTTCTTTTTCTCTTTGATGGTTGAAATGTTCTCTTACTCATTGTTAGTATTTTTAAATTCTATATAATTCTTTAATAATATGGCTTTCTTTAAACCGAGTGCAAATATACAAAGACTTTTTTCAAATACAAATACTTTTTTAAAATTATTTTTAATAGATTTTATTACCTTTGCAAACTAAACTAAATATCATGTTCAATAAAAACATAAAACTAATTACAGCAGCAGGATTAATTTCATTTGCAATTTACTTATTCATTATTGGTGGTAATATCGGAAATGGAATATTTTTAATTCTACTATCAACCCTTTTTATCTTATTTTATTTTAAAAATGAATTAATTATTTTATCATTTTTACAGTTAAGAAAACAAAATTTTGACGGAGCTAAAAAGTATTTAGATAAAATTAGCAATCCAGAGAAAGCTTTAGTTAAAAAACAACAAGGGTATTACAATTACTTAAATGGATTAATGGTTTCGCAAACTAACCTAAATCAAGCGGAAAAATACTTTAGAAAAGCAATTGAACTAGGTTTAAGCATGGATCAAGACTTAGCTTTAGCCAAACTTCAATTAGCAGGAATTGCAGCTTCAAAAAGAAGAAAAATTGAAGCAGAAAAATGGCTAAGTGAAGCAAAAAAATTAGACAAGCACAATATGCTAAAAGATCAAATTGTAATGATGAAACAACAATTAAAAAGAATATAATTTAAAAAGTCCCAATTGGGACTTTTTTTTTATGCTTTATAATTACGATTTAAATTTGTAATCTATTCTATTTTAAAACCATATTGAATAAGCAAATCATTAAACATTAAAGTTACTCTCCCCGGAATATAGAAAACATAAATTTTGTCAATACAAATTCCACTTTTTTATTTATTGCGTTCCCTTTCAGGTCGTGTGTTCCGTTATATCTTTTTTGGTGTTATTTTAAA
>NZ_JBBALQ010000042.1:0-902 GCF_040402955.1 Flavobacterium sp.
ACACTGGAATTCTATTGTCAAGAGATTTATATTTTAAAATAGATTGGCGACACACTGGAATTCTATTGTCAAGAGATTTATATTTTAAAATAGATTGGCGACACACCGGAATTCTTTTTTTTTAAAAACTTCAAAAAAACTAGTATTATACACCCCCTTTCCTGTTCTTATATATACTATAAACTTCAGCGAATATTTACACTTCTATACATCATTCGGTTTTTTTATATTGCAATCCCACTTTATCCTCTCCTCGTTTAATTTTCAAAACTTCAAAAAACTTCAAAAAAAACTAGTATTATACACCCCCTTTCCTGTTCTTATATATACTATAATCTTGCGCGAATATTTACACTTCTATGAATCATTCGAAAATATTTGGATTTTTATTTATTTCTTACCTTTTTTTTATAAAATTTCTAGTTTTTTTGAAATACCCTGAAATATACTGAATTTCTAGTCGTTTGTATTTTAAGTATATTATTATACTTAAAAATAGGTGGGGATAGAATTGAAAATGTGGGGATAGAAAATAGGATAAAGAAGCGGTAAGTGGGGATAAAGAGGCGGTAAGTGGGGATGTGGGGATAGTTTTGGAAAATTCCTATATATAGAAATTTTAAAGAAATATAAAACTTTCCAAAACTATCCCCACATCCCCACTTACCGCCTCTTTATCCCCACTTACCGCCCATTATCAGGTGGGGATAGAAATACTTAAAAAAACCCTAAATGACTGGAATGTAGTAGTATTTGAGCGTATTTCATTGAATTAAAAAATTTAAAAAAATTTAAAAAAAAATAGTTTTTTTTAAGTATATTTGTATGTTTCTATGTCATTTTTTTCATTATTTAAAAAAAAAGTAAAAAAAAGTAAAAAAAAAGTAAAAAAAAGTAAAAAA
>NZ_JBBALQ010000042.1:1002-2840 GCF_040402955.1 Flavobacterium sp.
AATTAAATAAAATTAAATAAAATTAAATAAAATTAAATAAAATTAAATAAAATTAAATAAAATTATAAAATTACTAATTATTTAATTATCTGCCTCATTTTCAATAATTTCGATATCTTTAAAAACTTTAGAACCGTTAGGGTTAATTGTGTCAAAGCCATTAACACCCATAACTCTAATAAACTCTCTTATGTGTATTTTATTCTCAATTACTGAATCAAAATGTAGCTTAAGTTCAGTGGCTTTAATTCTCATTTTTAGATTTGGGTCAACTCTGCGAATACACGTTTTAATAAATTCGACAATTGGGTTATGATCGGCGAAATAGTTTGATGTAGCTTCTTGAATAACTTTCGGAATAGGAAGCTCGATATTAATATTCTTCTTTAGAGTTTCCAGAAGTAGCAAAATGTATTCGCGTCCATATTCTTCGCAGTTAATCTTACTCTTTAGTCTTCTGTCTATTTTCCTCTGAAATTCTTCAGTAGGATTTTCAACGAAACTAAAAGGGAATGTAATCACCTTAATACGCCGAATAAGACCGTCATCAACCTTCTTAATATTGGGTAAGGTATTACACTGAATGAATGGAGTAAACTGTGGCAGAAAAGCTATATTACCATTATATAATTGGCGGGTTTTAATATCATCATTCCCAGTAATAAGTTTTAGAAATGCTGTATTAAGACTCGTCTCACGGCCAAACATATCAGTGTCAGCAGGCTCGCTAACTACTAAATTGCGGATACCCTTAGAACTCGCAAGAGTGGGATTTGCGGAACCCTGCGCAACTGAAGATGTTAAGAAAGTGTTCTCTGTTGTTGAAATATAATCACCCAATGCTACTTTTTCAAGCATTGATACTATACCCTTTCCATTGCCACCACGTCCTACTTGTATTATACACGACTCGCTAGTATTTCCAAATAGCGAATGAGCCTTAATATTCAGGAAATAATTCTCCACTTCATCGTTCTCGAATATAGAATGAATTATTTCTTTAATATCTTTTCGAATCTTCTTATTACTTTCGGCCATTGAATATTTAGTACTCTTGCTAATGTAATCACTTGGAACAATATCACGGAATTCCATAATTGTCTTGTCAAACACCATGTTATTAAATGCTAGCAGATTCACACTATTATCTATTTTTTCGTCAATATCTGGAGAAGTATATTTTTCCTTGAGAAACACAACAACTCCCTTTAAATAACTCGCATTTCCAACATCTTTAAGCAATTTGTTAATGTTCTTGTTATCTTTAATATAGGATGGGTCATTTGGCTTCATTCGGTTGCGAATATGCAACAAATACTCGCCCACTGTTTTAGAAATATCACTATAGAAATCTGCAGGAAGTTTATCCCCAGTATTCTTTAGAATATTAAACTCATTATACGAATACCAACCTGAAAAATTAGAATAAACATATTTACTTGGATTCCTCTCATAGAAAATACTAGCCACTGTGCTATGGCTAATAAGTTCCAATGCTTTGAAAAATATACTATCATTTTGCTTGTTATTTACTGGCTCGTGTAGCGCAACAGGTTCCGGAATTTCTACTGCTTCCACATCACTATCAGATTCAGTATTAGATTCAGTATTAGATTGAGATTCTACACCGCTATCAATCTCAATAGCTTGGTCAAACTCCTTAACTACAAAAATTAAATCATAGCCAAACGTAGCCTTAACAACCGCATTAAATTCTACTAATATTTCAGGCTTATAATTATTCGCCATTAGCATTATACCGTCGAAACATAATACTGCTTCTTTCTTATTAATATACTTCTTTGAAACTGCATACTTATAAATACACTCTAAAATAC
>NZ_JBBALQ010000043.1:0-1908 GCF_040402955.1 Flavobacterium sp.
TCAGGTGGTCACTTTAAATTGGAATTGGGTGGTCAATATCACCGGAATATGCAGTGTACTTTAAAAATCCTTAATTAGCTAGTTTATAGTTTTTTTTAAGGATTTTTTATTATTACTATAGTAACCAAAATTACAATAAAACCATATCGCTATGAAAAATAGTATTTAAAATAGTATTTTTGCGAAAAATTAATACACATGAGTTTCGAAAAAGAAATTGCCCGTAGAAGAACTTTTGGAATCATCTCGCATCCAGATGCTGGAAAAACAACATTAACAGAAAAACTGTTGTTGTTTGGAGGTGCAATTCAAGAAGCTGGTGCTGTAAAAAGTAATAAAATAAAAAAAGGTGCTACTTCCGATTTCATGGAAATTGAACGGCAGCGTGGTATTTCGGTTTCAACTTCCGTTTTGGCTTTCAATTACAAAGAAAAAAAAATAAATATTTTAGATACACCTGGTCATAAGGATTTTGCGGAAGACACGTTTAGAACATTAACTGCTGTAGATAGCGTTATTGTTGTGGTTGACGTCGCAAAAGGTGTGGAAGAACAAACTGAAAAATTAGTGGAAGTTTGTAGAATGAGAAACATTCCAATGATTGTTTTTATCAACAAACTGGATCGTGAAGGGAAAGACGCGTTTGACTTAATGGACGAAGTGGAACAAAAACTAGGTTTGCATGTTACGCCCCTGAGTTTTCCAATTGGTATGGGTTATGATTTTCAAGGAATTTATAATATTTGGGAGAAAAACATTAATTTATTTGAAGGTGATAGCCGAAAAAATATTGAAGAAACCATAGCTTTTTCAGATATCCGGAATCCGGAATTAGAAAAAATTATTGGTGAAAAACCAGCCAACAAACTTAGAGAAGAATTAGAATTAATTACCGAAGTATATCCTTCATTTGATAGAGATGCGTATTTAGCTGGAAAATTACAGCCTGTGTTTTTTGGTTCGGCTTTAAATAATTTCGGCGTTCGCGAATTATTAGATTGTTTTATCAATATTGCTCCTACGCCACGTGCTAAAGAATCGGATACCAGATTGGTGCAACCTGATGAGAAAAAATTGAGCGGTTTTGTGTTTAAAATTCATGCCAATATGGATCCTAAACATCGCGACAGATTGGCATTTATTAAAATTGTTTCGGGAACTTTTGAAAGAAACAAACCTTATCTTCATGTTAGACAAGGGAAAAATATGAAATTTAGTAGTCCAAATGCGTTTTTTGCTGAGAAAAAAGAAATTGTAGATATTTCTTATCCAGGAGATATTGTAGGGTTGCACGACACTGGAAATTTCAAAATTGGCGATACACTTACGGAAGGTGAATTGATGAATTTTAAAGGAATTCCTAGTTTTTCTCCAGAACATTTTAGATATATTAATAATGCCGATCCCTTAAAAGCAAAACAATTAGAAAAAGGTGTCGACCAATTAATGGATGAAGGTGTAGCGCAATTATTCACTATTGAAATGAACGGCAGAAAAGTAATTGGAACCGTAGGCGCTTTACAATATGAGGTTATTCAATACCGTTTAGAACACGAATATGGCGCCAAATGTACTTACGAAAACTTTCCAGCCTATAAAGCGTGTTGGGTGCTTCCAGATGACCCAAAAAACGAAGAATTCAAAGAATTTAAACGTGTAAAACAAAAGTTTTTAGGACATGATAAACACGGACAATTGGTGTTTTTAGCAGATAGTGAATTTTCAATTCAAATGACCCATCAAAAATATCCAAGTGTTAAATTATATTACACTTCCGATTATCATAAAAACGAAAATTAAATACACAAAAAAATCGCCTCAATATTGAGGCGATTTTTGATTTATTAAATAGTTTGGTGTTCTTAACTTACTTTTTGATGATTAAGAATTCACTTCTTCTGTTTTGTG
>NZ_JBBALQ010000044.1:0-1203 GCF_040402955.1 Flavobacterium sp.
ATGGCTTAATAGTTGTTTTTAGGTAGTAGATTGCTACCTATGTCTATTTTGGGGTAGATTAAAGGGCTTTAAGCGATTTCTCTAATTATCAGACAATTTTTGAAAAAAATTACCGACAATTAGCGTTTGCCAGTTTTTTGGTGGTATTGTTTTTAACTCGCTTTACGGACGGTAGTTCTCGCTTTTGCTATTTCGCCATATTTTTTTGCTTCTTCAATAACAACTGCATTACCTTTTAGGGCTTGTTTTTGAATGAATTGACTTGCTTGGAAGAATGCTTCGCTTATGCTATCAAAATTGTCAGCAATAAACCTAAATGAATCGTTGCCACATTTTATTGTAACTACTGCTTTTGGTTGAAAACCTGCTATTGTACCATCAACCACATTACAGGTTAATGAAAATTCTTTTGCTCTTAATTCTCCTGTTTCCTTATCTACCGAGCCATCGTGGTCAAATAGGACTTTTGTGGTTGTCATAAACTTTGAAGGAACAAAGTTGCTTTTAATGGGTTTTTGTACATACTTTTGTTGCATAATTGACGATAATTGATATTAATAATGGGGTTGCTACGAACAACCCTTTTTTTGTTTAAAATTTATTTCCTCTATTTATTTGATTTTGTAATCGTATCACCTTAAAACTTCTTTCTAAATCCTTTCCAATTTTCACAAAATCATTCAAATTTTTTACTCTTTGACTTTCCTCTTTTTTCTGCTTTTCTAACAACATACTTCTTTCCCATTCTCTCTTTTGCATTATTGCATTTTCTATATTTTTTATCCTAAAAAAATCCCTTTTTCTGCATTTATCACTACAATATTTTGCTGTATTTCTGCTATGTAAAAAATCATTTTCACAATAACCACATTTAGAAGAATACGATAATTCAGGAGTGTTTTTCCGACTATATGTTGCCTTTATAACCACCCCATTAATTTTACTCATTATAACTGCTTGTTTCATAGTTTTTCTATTTTTTTACAAATATATGATTATTTTATTAAAATTACCGTTCCTCTTCCTTATGTACATTATGTATGTTCTATGTAATACATTAAGAGAAATCCTTAAAGCGTTTTAATCTTGCCCAATTATGTATTAAGACATTACATAGATTACCTTCATAGCTTACATAGAAGCCATAAATGGCTTAATAGTTGTTTTTAGGTAGTAGATTGCTACCTATGTCTATTTTGGGGT
>NZ_JBBALQ010000045.1:0-1188 GCF_040402955.1 Flavobacterium sp.
GTCACACTTTCAAGCGTGCTTAATTGATTTTTAATTTCTGATAGTTTCATAATATGATTTTTTAGTTTAACAACAATCGGTTTTCTTTTTTTGAATATGTGTTTGTATGTTCTGAAAAAAACTTTTAAATTTTTCAAAACCGTTTTCGTCTATACAATAGCAAATTGCATTTCCTTCAATACTTCCTTTTATTAATCCTGCGTTTTTAAGTTCTTTTAAATGTTTTGAGACAGTCGGCTGAGCTAAAGACAATTCGTTTACAATATCTCCGCAAATACAAGAGTTGACTTTTAAAATGTGTTCTATAATTGCAACTCGGGCAGGATGACCGAGTGCTTTTGTTAATATTGCCATTTCGTTTTGGCTGTCTGTGTAGAAATCTGTTTTAGTTGCTCCCATAGTAATATATTTATATTGCAATATTACGATGTATTTTTGAATAAAAAAAGGAAAAGAATAGTCATTTTTCTTTTCCAGCAGATTCTTTGTTATTCACGCAGTTAGAAGGGTATTATTTAATTCACATGTATTGATGTTAATAGTAAATTTTAATTATTATCAAATTTCCAATTTCAATATTCAACTAGATAAAATATGAAAATGATTTCAATATTCAGCCCATCAAGATAATAATAAAATGCCCTCATACATCTACACACACCGCTTTAGAGCTACACACGCCCTCACACGCCCTTTCAGCAAATAAGTTATCCTGAAGTTTGTCTCCTAAAGAACATACAACTTGATGGAGCAACCTACACATAACGCATTATTCACTACCGCATCGGGTGTTGTTGGTGGCGTTGGTAAAGCCATAACGGCAAAGCCACTTTTATTAGCCATTACATTACCTGGACTTTCTACTGTTATCATTTATGCAGTTGTATCAGCTGTGGCTGGTTATGTTGTAAAAAAAGGACTTGACGAATGTTCTTTTCGTCGCAGCGGATGAGTGAGTGAAAATATTTTTTGAAATGGGAGGGTGTTTTTTTATCGAATTGGAGGGGTGAAAAATTGCAGCATTGAGATTTTGAATTGTTGATTTTTGAAATACTCAAATGCTCAAATACTCAAATGCTCATCTGCTAAATTTGATTAAATGTGAGTAATTGCGTCACAATAACTCATGAGTGGTGCTAAACGATACGTATCAGAATTCGTATATTTACGGATAAATACGGATATTTT